>NZ_BOMI01000120.1 GCF_016862115.1 Paractinoplanes deccanensis | reverse complement strand
GTCGGTGCGTTCAACATTCGCCGCATGACCAGTGGGCGCTGAACGTCGGCGCGTGCAACGCTGCCAGCACTCTCAGTCCACGCCGACGCTGGCACGTTCAACGTTTCCAGTACGAGCAGTCCGCACAGAAGCGCTGGTGCGGGATCGTGAACGCGAGGCAGCAGGTCCGGCGGCGCACCCGTTCGGCGTTCCACTCCACCAGGTCGGCCAGCCCGAACGTGCGCAGCAGCTGCCCGGTCACCTCCCCCGGCGGGGCCCCGGCCACGAGGGCGGCCCGCTGCGCGGCGTGCGCGATGCCCGCCGACAGGGAGCCGAGCAGCAGCCGCCGGCTGATCCGCTCGGAACCGCGCACGGCGTCGAGCAGCGGGGTGACATGCTCATCGAGCAGCGTCCGGCGCAGCGTGGCCAGCAGGGCACCCTCGTCGCTCACCACGGACACCCGCGGCTCGCCGGCCCCCGCCAGCGGATCACCCGGCAGGACGGACACCGGCACGCCGGCCCGCATGCCCAGCCGCGCGGGCGCATACCGATCATCGAACCGCACCAGCACCTGAGCCGCCGTCAGATGCGGCACCCGCCGCGCGGCCACCCACCCGAAGACGGCAGGAACCCCGAGCCAGAACGAGTACGCCTTCCAGATCAGCGCCGCCGACACATGCGGCTGCGCCGCCCGCCACCGCTGCCGCCCGGCCGCGAGCAGCAGGTCGAGACCGTCCCCCAGCAGCCACTCCGCGGAGATCCACCCGTCGAGATCGGTCACCAGCAGATCCGCGGCAAGCCCCGGCACCCGGGTACTGGTCCCATACCCCGCCACGATCGCGGCGAGAAGCGGCCCATCCACGAGATCACCCACCGTCGTTCTATACCCCGCCCCCGTTCCCGGAATCCGCCTCCGCACCCCACACGCGCCTTCCCCCGTGCCCGCTCGCCAGTTCTCGGAACGCCCTTCCCCTTCGGATTCGCCAACCCTTTCCACACCACCGGGGGGTCGCCGGACGGCGCCAGGATGCGGGAGCCGTCGGCGGACAGCGCTCGCCTCCATTCGCCCGGCCCTGCACCGCCGTCTGTCCATGTCGGATTTATCCCCCGTTCCGCTTTCACTCGCTGGTGATGGCGATCGAGCACCCACCGCCGCCGAACGAGAGCGCGAACGGGCTGGTCGTCCGCAGATCGCTCCCGGAACGGAATGTTCTGTTCCAGCTGAGGCGGTCACCCTCACGGTCGGAACGGAATGCTCTGTTCCGGCTGAGGCGATCAGGCTTGCGGTCCGAACGGAATGTTCTGCTCCACAGCCAAGACAGCCAG
>NZ_BOMI01000119.1 GCF_016862115.1 Paractinoplanes deccanensis | reverse complement strand
GACGGTCGGCTTCGCACACGGAAGAGAACGTCCTGTTCCGCAGCAAAGACAGCCGGGCCTCCTAACCGGAACGGAATGACCTGTTCCACAGCCACGCCAGCCAGCCTCGCAGCCGGAACGGAATGTTCTGTTCCATAGACGGGACTTGTCAGTCTCTCACTCGGAACGGAATGTTCTGTTCCGTGGACGAGAACTGTCAGTGAGTGCCGGCGCATCGGCGCGCGTCGGGGTTGCGTCTGAAGTGGACGGTAGGGTTGGCCCGGTGAAACTCGGTGTGAACCTGCCGCAGACCACCACCTTCGACCTCGCGCACGACGTGACAGCGTTCGCCCGGGAGGCGGAGCGGATCGGCTTCGACAGCCTCTGGGCGTACGACCGGGTCCTGACACCGGACGACCAGAGCGGACCCCACGGTTTGTACGGAATGCCCGATGTCCCGTGGCCGGAGCGCTACGGCTACACCACCGACCCACTGGTCACGCTGTCGATGGCCGCCGCCGTCACCGAACGGGCCGAGCTGGGCACCGGCGTGATCGTGGCGCCGCTGCACCTGCCGGTACGGCTCGCCAAGATGCTCTCCGCCCTCGACGCGGCGAGCGGCGGCCGGCTCATCGCGGGGCTCGGCGCGGGCTGGTCGGTCGACGAGTTCGAGGCCACCGCCCCGCGCCCGCTGCGGGAGCGTGGCGCGGCGCTCGACGAGTTCCTCGACATTGCCGCGGCGGTCTGGGGACCGGACCCCGTCTCGTTCGACAACGGCCGATACCGCGTCACATCCGCCCGGATCAACCCCAAGCCGGCCCGCCGGATCCCCGTCTTCCTCGGCGGCGGCCGCGGCGAGGCGGCCCTGCGGCGCATCGCCCGCCGCGCCGACGGCTGGCTGCCCACCGCGGTTCCGCCCCAGCAGGTCGGCGAGACCCTGAGGCACCTGCGCACCCTGGCCGCCGAGGCCGGCCGCGACCCCGACGCGATCGCCTGCGTCTTCCAGGTGGGCGTCGCCACCGCGCCGTCCGTGCCGAAGATCGTCGAGGAGATCGAGGCGCTGGCCAAGGCGGGCGTGGACCACGTCTATGTCACGCTGCCGTCGGCCGTGTCCAGCCTCGCCGAGCTGATCGACACCGCCGGCGCCCTGATGACCGCCGCCGAGGACGCCGGCCTGCACTGACCGCATCGATCAACCGGGCCGGCCGGACGCCACCGCTCGCCTCGGGCAATTCCGGCACCACCAGCGCAGCCGGGCCGATCGGACCGCACCTCATGATCACGGCGAATGCGGCAGGATCAGCGAAACGGGCCAACCGGACGGCGTCACGTGGGCGGGTTCCGGTGCAGGCGGCGCATCGCCAGGGCCAACTGGAGGCGCAGGCGGCCCCGCGGCTCGCGCGGGTCCCAGCCCAGCAGCGGCTGCGCATGGGCGAGCCGGTCCTGCAACGTCGAGTGATGCACGCGCAGCGCCGCGGCGGCCGCCCGCAGGCTGGCCGCCTCGGCGACGGCGTCCAGGGTGCTCAGCATCCAGGGCGCGCCGGCCGCGGCTCGCTCCAGAGCGCACAGGTCCGGGTGTGGCTCCGCGCCCGGCCGGATCGCCTCGGCCAGCAGCACCAGACCGCCCAGCTCGTCCGCGTGGACGACGCGGCGGCCGGGATCGTGTTCGGTGCCCTCCGCCGCGAAGCGCAGCGCCACCCGGGCCGCAGCCCACGACTCCGGCAGGTCCTTGACCGCGACGGCAGGCCCGACACCAACCCGGCCGACCCTCGCCACATCGGCCCGGCCAACACGGCCCCGGCCGGGCGGCACG
>NZ_BOMI01000118.1 GCF_016862115.1 Paractinoplanes deccanensis | reverse complement strand
AACCCGGCCGGGCGGCACGTCCGCGAGCGCGGCGGCGGAGTCCAAACCGGCCGTCGCGGCGACCAGCCGTGGCGCGCCGTCGAGCGCGACAGCGCGTACCACATCGGTGGGCTGAAAGCCGAGCCGAGCCGCCGCCCGCACCCGCAGGGGCTCCGGCGCCGACGCGTCGACCACGAGCTCCACCGAGGCCGGATCGGCGCGGGAAGCGTGGCCCCGGGTGCGGTCCAGGACCGTCCGCGCGGCCGCCGCCGCCCGTTCCAGCACCATCGCCTCGATCGGGCCGGGGTCGCCGAGCCGTTCGAGGGTCAGTGTGGCGCCCTCGTCGACGGCCGCCGACATCCAGGCCGGGTCCGCGGCGCCGGGTGGCGCGGACGAGCCGTCCGGCTCGACGCGCACGTGGACGCGGCGCTCGTCGTCGTGCAGCCGCGCCGGGCAGCCGGCCAGCACCGCCGCGCCGCGGACGATGGACCGCAGGCCCGCCCGGTCCGCCACCAGCCGGTCGAAGTAGGCGATCACGCGCAGCGCCGCGCCGGCGTCGGGGTCGAGCGCGGCGAGCCGGACGGCGAGGTCCTTCACCTTCGTGATCCTCCCCCGCGCCGGTCGCCTTCGCTAGGCCCCGAGCAGCCTCTTGAACCAGCGCAACCGTGCCGCCCGCGCCTCCTGGGAGATGGCAGCCTGCGGCGCCAGCCCGTCGAAGCCGTGGAAGCCGCCCGGCCACACGTGCAGCTCGGCCCGGCCGCCCGCCTGCCAGATGCGGCTCGCGTACGCCACGTCCTCGTCGCGGAACGTCTCGGCCGAGCCGACGTCGATGAAGGCCGGCGGCAGGCCCGAGAGGTCCGTGGCACGAGCGGGCGCCGCGTACGGCGAGACGTCCGGCCCGCCGCGCGCCGCGCCGAGCAGGGCGGTCCAGCCGGTGTCGTTCGCCGTACGGTCCCAGACCCCGAGGCCGGCCATCTGGAGCGCGGACGGGGTGTCGTTCCGGTCGTCGATCATCGGGCAGAGCAGCATCTGACCCGCGAGCGCCGGCCCACCCCGGTCGCGGGCCATCAGGGCCACCGCCGCCGCGAGGCCGCCGCCCGCGCTGCCTCCGGCGATCACGATCCGCGACGGGTCGATGCCCAGCTCCTCGGCGTGCTCGGCGGTCCACACCAGACCCGCGTAGCAGTCCTCGACCGGCGCGGGGTGCGGATGTTCGGGCGCGAGCCGGTACTCCACCGAGACGATCACCGCGGGCACCTCGGCGGCCCAGTCCTGGAACCCTTCGACGCCGGAACGGTTGGTGCCGACGACCATGCCGCCGCCGTGCGTGTGGTAGATGCCGGGCAGGCCGGTGCCCGCACCCACCGGGGTCAGGACGAGCAGCTCGATCTCCGGATCTCCGGCCGGGCCGGGCACCATGCGCCGGTCGACGGTGAACGCGCCGTCACGGGCCAGCTGCTCGTCGCTGAGGTCGGCCATCCGGCTGCCCTCGCGCATCGGCTGGATCATCTCGGCGGTCAGTGGCGAGGGCAGCTCCTGCTGGATCAGCTCCAGGGCGGCGGCCAGCTCGGGGTCGAAGGGCGGCGGCGGAACGGTCGTCACGGGATTCCCCTTTGTGTTACGGAGATGTTTCGACCATCCTGTGCCCCCCCCGCCCTTCTCAGCCAGCGCCGGGTGGCGGAAGTTACCCGCCACCCGGCGGGGACGCCGACGGCCAGGGCGCGAAGGCGTTCGCCGGCATCACCGCGCCCAGCGACGGGCAGTGCCGGCGGATCAGCGCGGTCATGCTGGTGTCGGCGATCCAGTCGAGGCCGAACTGGGTGTAGATCTCCGGCCGGTAGTCGACGGTGAGGAAGCGGTCGCTCTGCAGGCGCCGCGACGCCATCAGGATGAAGACGCGGAACGCCGTGTCGGAGAAGCCGAACCCGTCGGGCGGGGTCTCCGCGAACAGGCCCACCATCGTGTCCACCTCGTCGATCGACCGGTAGACGTCGCGCAGCTTCCGCACCGAGGCGGGATCCGCCGTCAGGTCCTCCCAGCGTGTGATGCGCGGCAGGTGCAGCGCGGCCCGGAAGTCGTTGTACCGCGGCACATCGCGGCGCCGGGTGCGCACGAGGTCGACCACGGACAGGTCGATGAGCTCGCCCTCGCGTTCCATATTGAGAAGCGCCCGTGGGTAGTTGTGCAACGCGATCGCCCCCGGATGCGCGACGCCGAACGAGTACAGGACATTGGTCAACCCCAGCTTGCGCAGTACGTCGTCCGCACGGTCACCGGAGATCTCCGGGAAGGTGAGCCGCGACAGCTCCGATCCGCTCGACGCGTCGGCGAACGTGTAGTCGTCGGGGATCAGCGGGTGCATCCGATAGACCGTGACGAAATCCTCGGTGAGCGAGTACGGCGTCCCGTGGTGGTCCGGCGTCGTGGCGGGAATGCCGTGCAGCGCGTTGACGTCGGTGAGCCACAGCCCCACGCGGCTCAGCCAGTCCTTCGGCGGTACGCCGCTCCAGTTCACGTTCATCGCCCGTTCCAGCACCTCGGTGGCGAGGATCGCGGGCGTCCACTCGAGCGTGTGAATCTTCGCGATCAGCGCCGCCACGATGAGCCGCGCGGTCTGATAGACGCGCTCGTCGTTCCACTGGGGATTGCGGTCGCGAAGCTCGTCGCAGAGGACGTTGTGCTCGCGGGCGAAGAGCGTGTGCATCCCGCCGAGTCCCAGCCACCAGGCCTCGCTGAAGCCGGTGATCTCCGACCCTGCCACGTCCACCGGCAGGTAGCCGTCCGGCGTCATCCTGAGCTTGGCGCCGTCGCGCAGTTCGAGGGCCTTCGCCGTCGTGGTGCCGTAGACCTCGGAGCCGTCCCACCAGTGCGACGCGACGTTGCCGAAGAGCACGCCGCCGTCGCGGGTGATGTTGCCGCCGATGCGCATCTCCTGCTCCATCGGGCCGCCCGGCGTGTTCTGCCAGCCCGGCATGCCCGGCGGCAGCGGCACCCGGACGTCGTCGACGCCGAGCGGGTGACGCGCGTGCACCACCCAGTCGTGCACCTGGAACTGGATCCACGCCGCCGCGAGGATGTTGAGCGAGGTCGCCGGCCGGAACTCGGCGCGGTGCAACAGTTCCCGGCTCACCACCACGGGGTTCGGCTCGCCGGCGAGCTCGGGTGCGGGCCTGGCCGGCACGTTGCGCCCGAAGGCGGCGCCCACGGCGCCCATTGCCGGCTCGGACAGGTCGTTCCACAGGCCTTCATGGGTACGGAATTCACGCACGTCCCCGGGCACCGGATCGGGCACCCGCCGGACCGTGGGCGGCGCCTCACGCGGCTCCGTGTCGATCAGGTTCTCCCGGCGCAGCACGTCCCGCAGCGCCGCCAGGTTGAGCAGCGACAGGGCCGACGGGAGCCGGTGCCACGGCCGGAACCGGTTCACCGCCCCGAAAATCGACCGCATGGCCGCGCCCGCGACGCGGTTGCGCAACGGCACCTCGGTGACCCAGCGCCTGTGGTCGCGGTGTGCGGCGCTGACGTCGTACGCGGATTTGCGCACCCTGTTGAGGTTGCCGAGCGGCCGGAACTCCTCGGTCGTGTTCCACGGGTTGAACCGCAACGCGTGCACGGCCTCGTCGTCGGTGGCACCACTGTGGATGGTGAGCACCGCGACGGGCTCCTCGGGCGTGCGCCACGGGACGGCCGCGTCCTCGATGGGCGTGGACCGGTCGTCCCGGTATCGCTTGACGCAGAGCTCGAACCGTACGTCAGCCGTCCGCAGCCGTGACGTCATCTCCGCGCGCAGGAAGTCGAAGCCGTCGCGCGGCGCCGCGAGCAGCGTGCCCGGCGCGGGCCGCAGGAGGTAGTGCACGGCCTCGTCGCCCCAGGCGATCGGGATCCGGCTCCAGTAGGTCTCGGTCGCGACGCTGGTGATGCGCCGCCGCCCCGAGAGCACGTTGCGGACCATCCGCACGGTCTCGAACGGGCCGAGGACGAAGGCGAGCCGCACCAGCCCCAGATAGCGCCCGGCCCCACCGCCCGCGGTGGCGACGGCGAACTCGGTGAACTGCCGGGCGTCGCGCGCGTGCGACACCGGCGCGTTCGTCATCAACAGGTCGTGCTGCTCGTCGGCCGACACGGTGACCCGCACGGCGGCACCGCGCAGGTCGGGCTCGTGGTCGTCGAGGATGCGGCCCTCGGCGTTGCTGAACCGCACCGCCGCCGGGTATTGCGCGCCGGGCACGGCATAGCCGGTCCGCAGCTCCGGCGGCACGTCCAGGAATCGCAGCGTCGCCGCCGCGGTCGCGAACGTGCCCTTCGCCTGGAACCCGGCCACGATCGGCCCGCCGCCCCGGCGATTCTTCAGTTGCGTCTCGAGGATCCGCCGCGCCATCCGCTCGAAGAGCCGCCGTTCCGCCTCCGGCGAACCGCCCAGATAGACCTCGTGCCATCGGGTGGTCATCGGCGCAGCGTAGCGGCCATCGGCAACTGTGGATCACCACCAGTCATCCGCCCGGCCGGGCCACCCGCGCGCCGTCTCAGTCGAGCAGCGCGGCGGCCGCCTCCACGGCTCGATCGGCGATCTCGTCGAGGGCGCGGTCGCGGGCCGCGAAGAACCCCTCCCGGTAGAGCGTCGCGTACCCATGGGCAATCGCGAGGGTCGCCTCCATGAGCCGGACGGCGTCCGCATGCGTCCCAGCGTCGGTCGCGGCCCACGCGAGGTCGAGCAGGGTCGTCATCAGGGCGCGCGTCTCGTCGCGGCGCTTGTCGTCGGCGATCTCGTACAGCTCCGCGGCGAAGATGACGCTCATCCCGGCGCCGGTCACGCCCACGCATTGCACGTAGGCGCCGGCCGCCGCCGCCAGGCGCGCCTTTGGGTCGCCGCCCGCGTCGTCGGCGGCGCCCTCGATCTCGGTGCGCAGGTCACGCGCCGCAACCGCGGAGACGGCGCCGAGCAGGTGGGCACGGTCCGGGAAGTGCCGGTACGGCGCGGCGGAGCTCACGCCCGCGCGGCGAGCGACCTCGGCGACCGAGAACCGCTGGAGCCCGCACTCGGCGATCAGCCCGAAGCTCGCCTCGACCAGCGCGGCGCGGAGATCGCCATGGTGGTAGCGCGTCACGGTTGCCTCCATGTGAGAGGTCTCTTACATTAGCAAGTAAGAGCCCTCTTACATTTCGACGGCGTGGAGGCACCCGTGACCATCCGGCTCGGATACCAGATCCCGAACTTCACCTATCCCGGCGTGCCTGTGGAGAACCTGTTCGACACGGTCGCCGCCCAGGCCCGCGAGGCCGAGGCGGCCGGCTTCGACACCGTGCTCGTGATGGACCACTTCTACCAACTGCCCGGCATCAACACGCCCGACAACCCGATGCTCGAGTCGTACACGACGCTCGCCGCGCTCGCGGCCTCGACGTCGGCCGTGCAGCTGTCGACGCTGGTCACCGGCAACACGTACCGGAACCCCGCACTGACCGCGAAGACCGTGACCACGCTGGACGTGATCTCGAAGGGCCGGGCGATCCTGGGCATCGGCGCGGGCTGGTTCGAGCGCGAGCACCACGACTACGGCTTCACTTTCGGCACCTTCGGCGAGCGCTTCGAACGCCTCGAGGAGGCCCTCACGATCATCGCGCCGATGCTGCGCGGCGAGGAGGCCACGTTCGACGGCAAGTGGTACACCGCCCGGGGCGCCATGAACCACCCGCGCCTGCGCACCGTCCCGATCATGCTGGGCGGCGCCGGTGAGCAGAAGACGTTCCGGCTGGCCGCGCGCTTCGCCGACCACATGAACATCATCTGCGACCTCGACGACCTCCCCCGCAAGGTCGCCGTGCTGCGGCAGCGCTGCGAGGAGATCGGCCGCGACCCGGCCACGCTCGCCACGAGCTTCCTGGCCACCGGCATGGTCGGCGAGACGGAGCAGGAGGCCAAGGAGCTCGACGCCACCCTCGACGACGGCCGCCGCGCCCGCGCCTTCGTCGGCACCCCCGACCGGGTGGCGGAGCAGATCCAGGAGAAGATCCTCGGCGCCGGCGTCGACGGCATCTGCATCAACCTCATGCGCAACGGCCACCGCCCCGGCGTCGTCACCATGGTCGGCGAGGCGCTCAGGCCGCTGGTGACCGCCTGACCCGCCACAACACGCCTCGCCGGCGGTCGCCGAGCCACCGCGTCATCCGCTCGGCCCCTCGGCACGGAGCAGCGCCGCTCGCAGAATCCCTTCGGTGTGTGCCGGGACCTGCGCCAAGACACTGATCCTGTTCATGGCGACGTGATACATCTCCGACTCTTCGGGATCACTCAACAACATGGCTGTCCCGGAGGGCCGGAGATGAACCACATCCGGCAGGACGACACCCGGCATCCGGATGTACGAGAAGGAGCTTCCCATCATCGCGTAGGCACTGGCCTCGGGCGTGAGGATCTGAACCGTCACATGCGGCAGCCGGGAGACCTCCAGGAGGAATTCGACCTGCCCGCGCATGACATCAGCGTCTCCGGGACCGTCATGGAGGGCCGACAGATCGATGATTACCCATCTGTGCGCGCCACCGGGACGCAATATCTCCCGCTGTTGACGCGCGCGGACCTCCAGCAACTCGGCGATGTCTCCGTCGACGTGCTGAAAGCGCATGGCCGCTTCGGCGTAGGCCCGCGTCTGAAAGAGGGCCGGCACCGCGCGAACATCGTATGACCAGACCATTTCCGCGGCGGATTCGAGGACGAGACTGGAGGCGAGCACCTCGCCGAGGACGTACCCGTACGGCTGCCACCAGGCCCTCTCGTTCAGCAGCCTGTTGAGACGCAGGACCGATTCCCTCTCCGCGGAATCCGTGACGCCATAAAGTGTCATGAGCTTTTCGAGGTCGGATTCGCTGATCCGCACGCGGCCGTGCTCCATCCGCGCCACACGCGCCGCGGACGAGGATATCTTCGCCCCGGCCGACTCCGTCGTCATGTCGTTCGACGCACGCAGGGAACGCAGACGGCCTCCCAGGATCTCGTGCGCCTGCGACGGGCGCACCGCAGGACCGAGGCGAGGCGCCACGGGCCGGGCCGAGCCGGGTGAACGGCCCAGATCCAGCATCCGCACCTGTTCGGGCGGCAAGCCATAGGCTTCGTCCAGCAGATCCGACCGCAGAGGCGACGGCGGCGCGGGCGCTGTTCTCAGCCGGTCACTCGTCAGCCAGGCGTGGCACGAGAACAGCCAGTCGAGCGCACTCGGCTCAGCGAAGAGCGCGATCCTGCGCAGTAAGGCGCTGAGAATCGCGCGGCCGGCTCCGGACAGGTTCGGGGCACGATCGGCACCGGCACGCAGCGCCGAGCCCGACACGTACGACACGAGCGGCGCGGCTTCGATCGACGACCTCATGGCTTTCCAGGAGCACCGCACAGCCACCGCCGCTTCGGCGTTCTCCGCCCACCCGGGTTCGATCGTGACACGGCCCGCCGCACCCCGGATCACGACTTCGTCCACTGCGCCTCGCACGGTGAGAGCAGCGCCGAAGTAAGGCACGTCGGCCGGCGAGACCGTCAGCCGAAGGCCCTCGGCCGACGGGCGGACCGCCTCCACAGCCAGCGGGAACCGGGGACCGGCGGAGTGCCCGTCGAACACGTGCGCCCGCAGGATCAGGCGGTGCATCAACGCCGATTCGATCCACCGTTGCTCCCGCGCCGACGCGTCCGCGATCAGCGGCTCACCCCGTGCCCTTCCCCTGGTCTCGCCGTAGGCGAGCTGGTGTGACTCCCCCGTGAAACGACTTCTCCGACGGACGCCTTCCTTGCGATTCGAGCGGCTCACCGAACCGGCCTGCCGCCGGCCGAGTCGACCACGTCGCGGCTCCAGGACCGAAGCTCGCCCACCAAGCGAAAAGCGACTTCCCCATGGGTGGCCGGCTTGAGAAAGCTCATCAGCCACAGCGGCGTCGCGCAGAAGGAGATGATGAGAATGGGCAGGTGAGCGACGGCGACCACGAGGGGACGCGTCAGGGCGCCGGACACAGAGCCAAGATCAACAAATGGCACGGTCTTCTCCCGTTCCGCTGCCCGGTCAGCGCAATCGAGATAGCCACATGCCGAAAGGGTGAATGCCGTAGACCGTGCGGGAGTTGCGAACCCCTTCAACCGTCCTCGGAGAAACTCAGCCGGGAGTTTCCGACGGTAAGGCCGCCGCGTACGGCCAACGCCACAGTATCGCTGCTGTCAAGCCGCCGGCCCGACGGCCTGGCCGGCGAGCGTCGCCCGCTGACCGCGAAGGTGTCTCAGACTGAGACACCGTGCCGCGATCGCCGCGGGTGAGATGGCCGTATGGAGGCGACGACGTTCGGCGAGGTGGCCGCGCTGGTGCTGCGGATCGGCGCGCTCGGTATCCTGGTCGCCGTCCTGAACGCCGTCGCCCTCCGGCTCGTGCGCATCGACGAGGTCCCCTGCTGTGCCCGCTCCCGGATCCGCTGGTGGGGCGCTCACAACCCGGCCCTGTTCGTGGTCAGCGTGGTGCTGACCGTGGCCGGCGTGGCCGGGCTGCTGGCCGCCTGAGAGCGCCGGCCGCAGGGCCGCCGGAAACGCCGCGCGGCGGTAAGGTCGCCCGCGTGGATCTGTCTGACATCGCGTCCCGGCTCGGGGTGCCGCGCGAGGACGTGGAGCGCGTGCACCGGCTCGCCGGCGGCCTCCCGTCGGCTCCCCTGCCCGCCAAGGCCGACGCGCCCGCGCTCCTGGACCGTCTGGCGGTGCGGGCGGACGACGCCGCCGAGATCCTCGCGGGCTGGCCCGATCCCGGCTCCCCGCTGTGGACACCCGAGCTGCGCTGGCTGCTCGACCGCTCGACCGCCCTGGTCCGCGCCGATCTCGGCGGGCACGGCTGGCTGGTGCCCGGCCCGGAGCTGCCCCGCGATCGCGGTCCCGCCTGGTGCCATCTGTACGCGTACGCGTACCTCGCCCTGATCGATGTCGTCCGGGGCTACCACCGCGACCACGGCATCCCGGACGACGTGTCGTGGACGACCCTCGCCGACCTGGGCCGCAACCTCGCGGTCGACCGGCGGATGAACCGCGAGGGCTGGCCGGTCATGCAGAGCTGGCTGACGCTGCACGCCCGCGGCGGCATCTACGAGCTGGGCCGCCTGCAACACCAGCGCGGCGACGGCGCCGTCAGCCTGCACATCCCCGAGTCGGGCCCGATGACCCCGGCGGCGGTGGACGCGTCGCTCGACGAGGCCCGCGCCTTCTTCCCACGCCACTTCCCGGACGAGCGCTACACGGCCTTCTCCTGCGGCTCGTGGCTGCTCGACCCGCAACTGCTGGAGTATCTGCCCCAGGACTCCAACATCGCCCGGTTCCAGCGCAGGTTCGAGCTGGAGCCGTACCAGGAACCGGAGGGTCTGGACGCCGACGTCGAGGTGCTGCGCTTCGTGTTCCGCAGCCTCACCACGCCCCTCGACCAGCTGCCGCGCGACACCCGCCTGCGGCGCGCGGTCGTCGACCACCTGAAGGCCGGCCGCCACTGGCGATGGCGCAAGGGCACCTTCGCCTTCTAGGGCTTGCGTGCCACGGCCCCGAACTCGTCCACCTCACGAAGGTCCTCGGCGGTGGCGTCCGGCGCCGGACGCCACCGCGCACACGGCACCAGACCCGGTTCGACGACGTCCAGCCCGTCGAGGAAGCGGGACAGCTCCTCGGGGCGGCGCAGATGGTACGAGAGCGGCGCGTTCGCGTTCCACACCCCGATCGCCTCCTCGAAGGCCGGGCCGTCGAGCACATTGGTGCCGTCGGCGGTCACCAGGTAGCTGCCCGGCGGCAGCGCCTCGAGGAGCCGGCGCACGATGCCCGCCGCCTCGTCGAGGTCCGGCACGTGCCCGAGGATGTTCATCAGGATCAGCCCGGTGGGCCGCGACAGGTCGAGCTTGCCGCCCGCCGCCGCGAGGAGCGCCGCCGGATCCCGCAGGTCCGCGTCGAGGTAGTCGGCGCCGCCCTCCGGCATGCCGGGCAGGACGGCCCGGGCGTGCGCCAGCACCAGCGGATCGTTGTCCACATAGACGACCCGCGCGCCCGGCGCCACCTGGTGCGTGTGCTCGGCGCTCGGGATGCCGGTGCCCACGTCGAGGAACTGCCGGATGCCCACCTCTCCGGTCAGGAACGTGACGGCGCGCTTGAGGAACGCCCGCGACGACCGCGCCACCACGGTGATGTCCGGGTAGAGCCCCGCGAACTGGTCGCCCACCGCCCGGTCGGCCGCGAAGTTGTCCTTGCCGCCCAGCCAGTAGTTCCAGACCCGCGCCGAATGCGGGACACCGGTGTCGAACTCGTCGCTCATGAAGGGCCCCCACCGCCAACGCCGACCGATGAGCCCGCATGCTACCGCCCGCGAGCGGAGCACTCCACTATGGACGCCGGCCGGGGTCAGTCCGCGGCGGGCAGGCAGCCGCCGTCGGCGGTCGTGCTGCCGTATTCGACGCGGTATCCGTACGTGGGGCTCAGGTGCCCGACGACGCAGGCCTGACCGGTCCACGCGGCGAAGACCACGCCGTCGCCGGGAGCGCGATCGCGGCTGCCGGGCTTGCGGACGGTCGAGTCGGGCAACCCCTTGGCCGCCAGGGCTTCCTGGACGGCCGTCACGTCGTACACCTTGGTCCGGTGCAGGGTCTCGAGCGCGTCCTCGGCGCTCAGCGCGCACCGGATCGCGCCCGGCACCGCCGATGCGGGCAGCTGCCGCCGGTCCAGGTAGGCGTCGTTCGCGTCCATCTGGCGGCGCAGCATCTCGGCGCGGTAGTCGTCGTCGAGGTATTCGTTCGAGGGCCGGACCAGCGGCCCGTCACTGGCCGGCGTGGCCACCTCGGCGGCCTTCGCGCTGCGGCCCGCACCGATCTCGGCCTTGGTGCACGGCAGAACGTCGACCGCCGGCGGCAGCGAGACAGCCACGGCCGCGGTGGGCTCGGGCTTCGGACCACCGGGCGCCGTGCCCGGAGCGGCGCACGCTGCCAGAAGGAACGGCGCCACGATCGGAAGGTATCGCCCGGAACGCATGGATCCGCACCCTACCGGACATGATCAAGTGCGGCCGGCGTCAGGACTGCCGGCCCGGGGCTCACCGCGGGGGTGCACCGCCGTGTCGTCCAGCGGGCCGCGCGGCTGGATGGCGACACGCGTCCGGCCCGGGAAGACCTCCTCCGTCACGCTGCGCCATTGCGGCTCGGGAATCACCTGCGCTTTCGTGTCACCGAAGGACGTCCAGGCGAGCAGTTCCACACCCAGAATCGGGCGGTCGCCATAATTGCAGACAAGGACGTGAAGCTCGTTCTGAGCGTCCCCTTTCACCGTGGGGGTCGCGTCGAAAAGCTTCACCGACTTCACCCTGACGAGCCTCGCGTGCGCGGTGAGGCGAGAAAGATCGTCGGCCCTGCGCTGCTTGCCGTCCCGATGGGAAATCCACAGCGCGACAATGACCGCGGCCGCGGTGAACAAAGCTCCGAGGGCCTGCCCCACCGAGCTTATCCAGTCGGCGATATTCGGCTCGTCCGCCAGAATCACGCACGACATAGTAAGAGCTAGCACCAAAAGCGAACAGAATTCCCAAAAGAATGCGAGAACGATACAGTCGGTCGCATGATGCATGGCGTGGTCGTGCCGGGCCGGCTCTACGGCACGCAGGCGCCCCTGCTGAGCCTCGCCACCGAGGCGCTGGCCGACCGCGGCGCCGCCCGCAACCCGGCGCCGGCGCTGCTCGTCGGCGGAACGCGCGATCCGAGCTGGCTGCCCGAGATCGCCGCGGCGTCGGGCAAGACGATCGTCACGATCGAGGGCGGCGATCACGGGCTGCGGCCGCCGGGACCGTTGCGGGCCTACACGGACGCGCTCGGGGTCGTCGGCACGGCGATGGAGCGATTCCTCGCCGAGATCGGGTAGCCGAGGGTCAGCGGCGCCCGCCGAAGGTCCACGGGTGCACCTCGACCCGGTCGTACGCCCCGGTCGCGGCGAAGACGTCGCGGATCGCGTACGGATCGTCGAACTGGCCGATCACGGCCGCCCCCTCCCAGTCCTCCGTGTTCTCCGACAGCAACCGCCCGTAGGCGATCAGCCGGTCCCGGTCGAGGGCGGGCTCGGTGCCCGGCCAGTCCGCGAGCGGCTTGGCGTGGGCGAGGATCAGATGACGTTCACGCGGCTCCCCGCGACCCGGGAAGTCCCACATCGTGCGCCCCAGCAGGTCGACGTACCGCCGCACCATGACGGACCGATAGACCCCCGCAAGATAATTCGGTTCCTCGTACGCGAAAACGCGCGCGGCCTCGGCGCCCGCCAGCTCGACGATGTGGACGCTGCCGGTGGCCCCTTCGAGGTCGCCGGTGAGCGTGGGCCCCCGGGCGATCATCCCGTCGGCGTACCGGTCCATGAACGCCCAATGCTCCTTGACGAGCCGCTCCCGCAGCTCCCCGGCGCCGTCCCGGTCCCGGCAGTAGAAGAAGAAATCCACCGGAGCAGGATCGCACGCCGCCGATACCGCATCGAGGGTGCGCTGTCCGCCGATCATGTAGGCGGAATCCACCGACCGAGGCAATGATTCTCCCTCGGTCCTCGCCGAGCATTGGCCCATGACGTTCGACGTGGTCGCGGCCCCGGCCGATCAGGTGCCCTCCTGGCTCACGGCGGTCATCGCCGGTGCGGCGGCGGTTCTCGGGGCCGCGGTGACAGCCACGGCCTCCGTCATCGCCGCGAACAGGAAAGTGCGCGAGATCGAGGTCGCGTATCGGCAGAAGCTGCGCGAGAGCTACCTGGAGAACGCGCGCAAATACACCGAGAGCGTGTACGTCCCGATCGCTGTCGCGCTGACGAAGCTCACGGGCGCCTTCGACCAGTACCGGGTGCACCGCGACGCCAAGAGTCACGACGCGGAGGCCCTGACCGCGTTCAAGGAAGCGATGGCCGACTTCGGCTCCACGATCGACGACCTGCAGCGGCGAGGCGCCACGGCCTTCCTGACGAGCGCCCTGGAAGTCGACCTCCAGGAATTCGTGGCCTTCATCAGCAACTCCCTGACCGCCACCTCCACCGCGCGGCAAGCGATCGTCTACTTCAACATATTCGGGCTCGGCGCGGAGGGCGTTCTCCGGTCACACTTCTGGATCCGGCACGCCCGCCTGATGGACAGCTGGAACATCCTGCCTTTCACGCCGGCGAGCGTGCACGTGGTGCGGGACCGAGTGCTCGCCGCCGACCCGGCGGCCGTCGACTTCGAGACCGAGCTCGTGGCGAGCACGGGCCGCCTGAGGACGCTGGTCAAGGAGGTGACCCTGGGCGCCCAAGCACGCATGTGATCAGGCCACGCCGGCGGCGTCAGTCCTCGCGCCGGGCTTGCCGCCATGCCTGCTCGAACTCGTCGGCGCTGATCTCCCACTGCGGCAGGCCCGGATCGTGGAGGTCGGTCGGCGGGTTGATCGGCCAATCGCCGGCGCCGGTCCTGATCGCGGTGCCGTCGCGGTACACCTCGACCTGGCGCAGCCGGCGGCCGTCGGATCCGAGCTCCTCGAAGTAGATGTTCGGCGGGGTTCCGTCGACCTCGTCCCAGGGGCGCCGCAGGTGCACGACGTCTCGTCCGGCCAAGGCGCCGAAACCGGGCAGGCCGCGTTGCGCGTCGCGCTGGTCGCGCAGGCCGTCCAGGCCCGGCGGCATGACGAGGGCGTCGATGTCCACCTCGTCCAGGCCGTCGTCCGCGAACTGCGCCACGACGTTCGGGTCCTCGACGACCTCCACCTCGGCGAACGTCTCCACGATCCGGGCCGGAGAATCGGCGTGGATCCACCACCACAAGCCGCCCATGCCGTAGTCGTGCACGACCAGGAACCGCGTCTTCACGCCCAAGATTGTGCCGTGCCGGGGTCTGGGCACGCAGTCGGGGCGAATGGAGAAGGTCTTGCGATAGATGGTCGCCCGCGACGTCCTCAGCGCAGCCGCCCCAGCGCGCATGTGATCACGCCGCGCGGGGCGGAAGGAGTCCGCCGAATGTGCTTTGGTGAACGAACGCACCCGGGCGACGAGGAGCTGAGCGTGTTCGACGAAGTGTTTCCGATCCTGACCACTCCGGACCTGGGGCGGTCGCTGGGGTTCTACCGTGATCTGCTCGGCGGCAAGGTGACCTACCAGTTCCCGCCGGAGGGCGAGCCCGCCTACGCCGGCCTGGAGATCGGGTGATCGTGGCGTCCCCGGGCGCCCGGTGAACAGCCCTAGAGGACGAACGTCTCCAGCAGCAGGAACGCGTTCAGGCCGATGATCAGAACCGCCACCGTGGCGGCGCTCGCGGTGGTTGCCGGGTGGTTGACGAAGACGCCCATGATGTCGCGGCGGCGGGTCAGCAGCAGGAGCGGGATCAGCGCGAACGGGATGCCGAACGACAGCACCACCTGCGAGATCACCAGGCTGTCCGTGGGCGGCAGGCCCAGCCCGAGCACCAGCAGGGCCGGCGCCATCGTCACCGCGCGGCGGGCGAAGAGCGGGATCCGGCGGCGGATGAAGCCCTGCATGACGACCTGGCCGGCGTACGTGCCGACGCTCGACGACGAGAGCCCGGAGGCCAGCAGCGCCACCGCGAAGGCGAGCGCCGCCGCGCCGCCCACCATGGTGGCGAGCCCTCGGTGGGCCTCCTGGATCGCGTCGCCCTCGTGGAAGGTCAGTCCGCCTTCGTGGAAGAGCGACGCCGCGACCACCAGCATCGAGAGGTTGATCAGGCCGGCCGCGCCGAGGCCGATCATCACGTCGAGGCGCTGGAAGCGCAGCAGTTCGGCTCGTTCCGCGTCGTCCTTGCAGGCGACCCGCGACTTGGTCAGCGCCGAGTGCAGGTAGACGACGTGGGGCATCACCGTCGCGCCGATGATGCCGCAGACCAGGAGCACGCTGTCGCCGCCGGCGAGCCGGGGCACCAGGCCCGCGGCCACGGCCGCCGGGTCCGCGCCGACGACGAGCAGGTCGTACAGGAAACCCAGCAGGACGATGCCGAGCAGGCCCGCGATGGCCAGCTCGAAGCGGCGGTAGCCGCGCTGCTCCAGGGCGAGGATGCCGAACGCCACCACCGCCGTGATCAGGCCGGCGGCGAACAGCGGCACGCCGAAGAGCAGGTAGAGGCCGATCGCCGCGCCCACGAACTCGGCCAGGTCGGTGGCCATCGCGACGATCTCGGCCTGCACCCAGAGGCTCCGCGAGACCGGCTTCGGGAAGTGCGCGCGGCACAGTTCGGGCAGGTCCCGGCCGGTGGCCACGCCCGCCTTCGCGGACAGGTACTGCACCAGCATCGCCGTGAGGTTCGCGACGACGATGACCCAGACGAGCGTGTAGCCGTACTGGGCGCCCGCGGTGAAGTTGGTGGCGAAGTTGCCCGGGTCCACGTAGGCCACCGCGGCGACGAACGCGGGCCCGAGCAGCGCGACCGTCCCGCGCACCCGGCCGCGGGAGAGCAACCCGCGCAGGTCGGAGGGGGCGACGGCCAGGCCGTCGCCCTTCACCGGGCCCATCTATCCGACCGAGGGGCCGAGGCCGAGCGACTGCGGGGTGCTCGAGTCGGGTGACGGCTGCCGCAGGCCCTCGTCGAGCTCGCCGATCTCGGTCATCAGCGCGCGGCTGCCGCCCCACGGGGTCTGCTCCTCGGCGACCAGGGTGTTGGTGGTGAGCAGCAGGCCGGCCACCGAGGCGCCGTTCTCCAGCGCCGAGCGCACGACGCGCAGCGGGTCCACCACGCCCATCTCGATCATGTTGCCGTAGCGGCCCTGGAGCGCCTCGAAGCCGTCGTCGCGCCCGAGCTCCGCCATCCGGGCGACGGTCTCGGGGCCGGAGTAACCGGCGTTCGTCGCGATCAGGAACGCCGGTTCGGGCAGCGCCCGCCGGACGATCTCGACGCCGATGCCGTAGTCGTCCTTGAGGTCCATGCCGTCCAGGGCGTCCTGGGCGTGCAGCAGGGCCGCGCCCCCGCCGGCCACGACGCCCTCGGCCATGGCGGCGCGGGTGGCCGACAGGGCGTCCTCGACCCGGTGCTGGAGCTCCTTGAGCTCGCTGCTGGTCGGCGCGCCGACCCGGATGACCGCGACCTTGCCGGAGAGCGCGCCGATGCGTTCGGTGAGCACGTCCTCGTCCGCGCCGAAGGTGGCCCGTTCGAGCTCGGCCCGCATCTGGGTGAGCCGGAACGCGATCGCCTCGGGTGATCCGCCGCCGCCGATGACGGCCGTGTGCTCGGCGTCGACGCGCACCTGCGAGGCGCGGCCGAGCTGGTCGAGCGTCATCGTCTCGAGCGTGAAGCCGGAGTGCCGGCTGTGCACGGCGCCGCCGGTGATGGCGGCGATGTCCTCGAGCTTGTGCAACCGGCGGTCGCCGAAGCCGGGCGCGCGCACGGCCACACACTGGAACACGCCGTTGACGTGGTTGTGGGTGAGCATCGACAGCGCGGTGCCCTCGACGTTCTCGGCGATGATGATCAGCGGTCGCGGCGCTCGCATGATCTTGTCGAGCAGCGGCATGAGCTGCTGCACCTTGGTGATCTTCTCGCTGCTCAGCAGGATGTACGGGTCGTCCACGACCGCGGTGAGCCGCGCCGGATCGGTCACCATGTAGGGCGACAGGTAGCCGTTGCCGAACTCGAAGCCCTCGACGAAGTCGACGCTCATCCCGTTCAGCGCCGACTCCTCGACCGTGACGATGCCCTCGTCGCCGACCGTGTGCAGCGCCTTCGCGATCACCGCGCCGACCGCGTCGTCGTCGTTGGCCGAGATCGCCGCCACCCGCGCCAGCTCCTGCTCCGTGGTCACCTCGCGCGCCACCGTCCGCAGCCGCTCCACGAGCCGGTCCACAGCAAGATCAACACCCCGCTTGACGAGTACGGGGTTGGCACCCGCCCCGATCGCCGACATGCCCTCGCGGACGATCGCCTGAGCCAGCACCGTGGCCGTCGTGGTCCCGTCGCCGACCACGTCGTTGGTCTTGATGGCCGCCTCCTTGACCAGCTGGGCGCCCATGTTCTCGAACTGGTTCTTCAGATGGATCTCGCGCGCGATGGTCACGCCGTCGTTGGTGACCACGGGCGAGCCGGTGATCTTCTCGAGGATGACGTTGCGGCCCTTGGGGCCCAGCGTCGACTTGACCGCCTCGGCCAGCTTGTCGACGCCGGTGAGCAGCAGGGTCCGCGCGTCCGCGCCGAATCGGAGTTCCTTGGCCATGAGGGCCTCCTTACAAGCTGTCCGTGGGGTAGCGGTGCCGCAGCATGCCGCGGCAGATACTGGTGTTCGCGTCGAGGCTGGTGCGGGTCAGCCGGGCCTTGCGCAGATGCAGCGGTACGCCGTCGGCGCCGACCGCTTCGCCGGTCCGCGGGTCGATGAGCAGCGGCGCGCCGTCGCCCGCGGGCAGCCCCAGCTCGCGTCGCCGTCGCCGCAACCGCGCCAGCGCCGGCGACGGCGGCAGGCCGCCGAGCACCGCGCCGGCCAGGTCCACGGGGGTCGCGCCCGCGGCGACCAGCGGCCGGCACACCACGTCGGTGCCGGCCAGCACGCTCTTGCGCAGGAAGTCGGCGCGCAGCCGGTCGAGCTCGTCCACCGCCTCGTCGCCGAAGGAGCCGACGAATCCGGCGCGGGCCGCGACCCCCTCGTTGATCGCCTCGGACGCGAAGTGATCGTCCAGGACGATCGTCACAAGGTAGACCTCGTTCAGGGCCGAGACCTGGTCGTACGCGTCCGCCACCATGAGATACGCGAAGTTCGGCGCGCAGAAGTACGTGGGCAGTCGCAGGTGCACCTCGGCGGCGCCGTGCTCGTCGACGGCGGCGGACGCCACGAAGCCCAGCTCGGTGATCGGCTCGTCCAGCTCGGGATCGCGCACCTCCGCCAGCGCGGCGAGGATGCGCGACTCCGTGACAGCGGCGGTCATCCGCCGTCATCCGCCGAGCGAGGACGCCGGCGAGGCTGCCGGCGACGCGGAGCTCACCCCGACCGAGGCGTCCCGGGCGGCCGGTGCCTCGTCGTGGAGCTGGAGCTCCGGCGGCACCTCGATCCCGTACAGCCGGGCGGCGTTGAGCCCGAGGATCTTCTTCTTGGTCGCCGTGGTCACCCGCGGGTAGTCGGAGAACTCGTCACTCGGGTAGTCCCAGTCGACGAAGCCCTCGATCTGCCACTTCGGCTCCCAGATGGCGTAGTCGCTGCCGAAGGTCATCTTGTCCTCGCCGACCCAGAACAGCAGCTCGCCCATCACCTTGGCGAAGAACCGCGGGCGCGCGTGCATGAGCCCGCCGATCACGACGCTCAGGCCGGCGTACACGTTGGGCTCCTGGGTCGCCATGAAGCAGAAGTCCTCGATGCGCGGCAGGCCGACGTGCTCCACGATGAAGTTGAGGTCCGGGAAGTCGGTGGCCGCGCGGTCGACGTCCGACACGTCGAAGGCGTCCTTGTCCAGCGGCCAGATCGTCGGGCCCTTGTGCACGTGGATGTTCTTGATGCCCAGCTCCTGGCACTTCTCCAGATAGCGGTACGCGCCGGGGTCCTTCAGCGTCCAGCCGCGCGAGCCGTTGTTCCACTCGGCGGTGTAGAGCTTCACCCCTATGCTGCCGAAGCGCTCGACGTTCTCGGCGAGCCGCTTGAGGCCGTCGTCGCCGTCGCGCGGGTCCCAGCGGGTGTTCGCGATGAACTTGCCGGGGTGCCTGGCGCCGAGGGCGGCGTTGCGCTCGGTGGTGTTGAAGCCCTCCCGGTACCACTCGGTCAGGTACGTGGGCTGGAAGATCGCCACGTCGACGTACCCGTCGGTGAAGACGTCCCTCATCAGGTCGTCCTCGGTGTAGCTCATGAACTTCTCGATGGGCCAGTGCGTCGATTCCGGCGCCAGGCTCTGGTACGCGTGGAAGCACTCGATCCAGCCCTTGGCGTACTTCTCGGCCCCGGGCACCCAGTTGTCCGGCCCGGCGCTCCAGTAGTGCATGTGGCTGTCGACGACGAAGTACTTCTCCCCGTCCTTCTCGTACACGATTACCTCCCCGGCCGGAGGTCGAAGCCGAGGTACTCGGCGGCGTCCTCGGGGTTGGCGAACATGATGGTGCGGTCGTCCTCGTGGATCATGCGGCCGTAGTGGGTGGACATGCTCTCCTCGAACTGGGCCATGTCGAAGAAGCCGGGCTCCTCGCCGAGCGCCTCGGAGACCTCGTCGTAGACCACGTCCATCCGGTTGGTGGCGTCCACGCGGATCATCGACGGCAGCGGCGTCACCCGCACCCCCGGCTTGGTCTTCATGACCTCGGCGACCACCACGCCGATCTGGTTGTTCATCAGCGTGAAGCCGCACATGTTGGAGGGGCTGCTGTCCGGCTTGAACGGGCTCTGCGCGACCTTGAACTGCGTCATCGCTCCAGCTCCTTCGGGAGGTCCAGGCTGAGGTCCTCGACGATGCCGGCGAAGCGGCTCTTGACCCGGTCCAGCGCGTCCTCGAAGCGGATCGGCTTCGCGTCCGGCTGCGACCACAGCGGCTGGAGGGCCCGGGCCGCGGGGATCGTCCGGCCGACCCACTCGGCCAGCCACCCGTTCATGATCCGCAGGTTGTGCTCGGCGAACTCGCGGTCGTTGGTGAGCAGGTCGAACAGCGCCAGGGTGTAGCGCAGGTCGCGCTCGGAGAAGTCGAACTCCTCGGCGCCCACGATGGTCGGGGTGACGAAGTCGCCGTTGCGCGGCGCCGCCTGCATCACCAGCTGGCTGCGGAACAGCTCGCCGACCAGCGGCTGGAAGACGACGTTGGCGGCGAAGACCGCCTCGGCCCAGTCGTCGATCGCGGTCAGGCGCTCGGCCAGGTCACGCACGCCCTGCCAGGTGGGGTCGGAGTTCCACGTCTCGAGGTGGGCCGCGCCGAAGAAGCTCTCGATCTCCTCGTCGAGGGTGAGCTGATAGAGCGCCAGGTCCTGGGCGGCCCGGATCAGGTGCATGCTGTTCACGGCGATCGCGGTGTTGTGCATGTTGGTCGGGCCGCGGCGGTTGGCGTTCGCGAACAGGTAGAGGCCGAGACCGTGGTCGACGTGCATCCACGCGCCCACGTGCTGCGCCACGAACCGGATCCAGTTGGGGTTCCACTGGTCGAACGCCTTGGCCCGCTTGGCCGCCTCCACGTTCGCGTTCACCTGGCGTACGACGTTGGCGTTGTAGCGGTAGAGCGACAGCTCCCATTCCTCGTTGGGGTCGCGGAACTCGTGCCAGCCGTGCGCCGGCCACTCGTAGCCCCGCCCGCCCGAGCCGGGGCCCCGCTGCGGCTCGGGGCGGTCGCTGCCCCAGGCCTTGAGGACGGTCCAGTCCAGCGGGTAGCCGCCTTGGCCGTCGGCGAACCCGTACAGCCAGCCCTGGGCGAGGTAGTGCCGTGGGTCCGGCTGCACCTCGACCGTGACGTCCTCGTAGTGGGTCTGCTTGCGCTTCTGCGGGACGAAGTAATTGAACTTTCGCGCGGTCGAGTCCGGGAACTGTTTGGCACCGGCCTCGGCGTCGGTGAAGACGGGCTTGGGAACACTACGTTCCGGCGCGGTCGTCATCAGTCCTCCCCACCTGTGGTCGTGAACTTGTCGTAGTAGATGTGCTTCTCGGGCGTTCCCAGCGAGGCGAGCAGCGGCATGGCCGCCTCGACCATCGGGGGCGGGCCGCAGAGGTACGCGTGCGCGCCGCTCAAATCGGCCTCGTGCCGCGCGAGCACGTCGGTGATGAACCCGACCTCGCCGTCCCAGTCCTCGCCGTCGGCGGGCTCGGAGAGCGCGGGCACGAAGCGGAAGTCCGTCAGCTTGTCGCGCAGCGCCTCGATCTCGGCGACAAAGCACAGATCCTTCGCCGTACGGGCGCCGTAGTAGAAAACGGCTCTGCGCTGGACGCCGCGCTCAGCCATCGACCGCAGCAGCGCGAGGATCGGGGCGAGCCCGGCCCCGCCGCCGACGAAGACCAGATCACGGTCCGGGGCGTCGCGCAGCGTGAAGACGCCGAACGGGCCGGTCAGCTCGAGCCGGTCCGCCACTCGCAGCTTCTGGTCGAGGAACGACGAGAAGACCCCGTCCGGATAGACCTTGATGACGAACTCGAGCTCCTTGCCGGACGTGGCGGCCATCGAGAACGACCGGGTGATGCCGGTTCCCGGAACCTTGATGTCGACGTACTGCCCGGGGAAGAACGTCATCTCGGCCGGCTCGATCAGCTTGAGCACGAGGTGCCGGAGGTCGTGCGTCACGTGCGTGATCGACACGACCTCGGCCACCGCGTTCACGATGGGCAGCCCCGAGCGGATCATCTCCTCGTCGAAGTTGAGCAGCTCGATCGTCACGTCCTCGTACACGTGCGCCCGGCACAGCAGCGTGAAGCCCTCCTCCCTCTCGTAGTCGGGCAGCGCGAACGTGGAGTACCGGTCGAGCTCGATGTCGTCGCCGTCGAGCACGAACGACTTGCAGGCGGCGCACTGGCCCTCCTTGCACCCGTGCATGAGCATCAGCCCCTGCTCGGACGCCTGGCGCAGCACGGTGCGCTCCTCGTCGACCTCGATCTCGATGCCGACCGGCTCGAACCTCACCCGGTGCTTGTCGCCCATCTGCTATTCCGGGCGCGCGAAACGTCCGGCGGGCCCGCCCCGCACATAGGAGGCGTGGAACGCGGCGCGCTCCTCGTCCGTCATCTCGTTGAGCAGCACGTTCGGGCTCTGCAGGTGAGGCATCCTGCGCAGGTGCTCGAGCGTCCACATCTTCTTCGGGTCGTCGAGGTGCAGGTGCGGCTGCGCGACCATGGTCGTGCCGTCGTCGCGGACGAACCCCATGTCCTGCACGACGTCCGCCCAGTTCCAGCCGTGGTAGAGCGTCTCCCACTCGCGGGCGCCGATCAGCCGGCCCATGTTCGGGGTGTTGCGCCCCTGGTAGACCGGGCGGAACGCCTCGGCGTCGGTCCAGCGGCAGGTCTCGTGGCAGTAGGTGCGCCACTGGCCGTCGACCTCGGCCATCACCATGTCCTCACGGACCAGGCACGGCACCATGCAGGTCCAGCAGCGGTGCGGGTACTGGTAGTCGACGTCCTCGGCGACGATCGGGTGGTGGCCGTTCGGCGTGCTCAGGCGGTTGTAGTTCTCCCACCACTTGCCGTAGCGGTCGTACCAGCCCGGGTACTTGTGCTCGAACCACTCGAAGTCCTTGTCGGTCATCGGGTCGATCCGCCAGTAGTTGGCCAGCCAGCCGGTCGCGAAGAACTGGGCCACCTCGTGCACGTAGCCCTTGTTCCAGATCTGGTTCCACGCCTCCTCGATCAGATCGTGCGGGATGACCAGGCCGTACTTCTCCAGCGGCACGAGGTAGCTGCGGTAGTAGTCGTCGTAGATCCAGCGGCGCCACATCTCGGCGTACGACTCGCGGTCCTTGCGGCGGTCCTTGGTGCCGTACTCGATGAAGGTGCCGATCGCGGCGTCGACGACCCGGTGGTTGTTCCACCACGCGTACCGGAGATCCCGTTCGAGAAGCTGGTGGTTGCCCTCGTCGGCGAGCGCCATGAGCAGGGTCGCGTACCCGTTGCTGATGTGCCGCGACTCGTCCGACTGCACCGAGTGGAAGACGGTCGGCAACAGGTAGTCGCCGTTCGCGGCGGCCTCGGCCGGCATCGCGACGAACAGCGTGTTGGTGAACGCCGTCTCGGCCACGATGGTCAGGTAGATACTGGCCGCGGTGATCGCGTCGCCGGTGATGAAGCCCTCGGCGAACTGGCGGCCGATCGTGCCGCAGTAGTCGTTCTGGAAGTTGCGCAGGCTCGAGTTGAAGCCGGCCGGGTCGATGTAGTTGTTCATGTACAGGCGCTTGAGGTTCTGCTGGATCGTCGAGTGCCGTACCTCGTCGATCATCTGGATGGCCTGGCCGTTGTGCAGCTCGGGGTTGGGCACGTTGCGGAACAGCAGCGGCATGGCCCGGGCCGCCGAGATCTCCGGCAGCGGGATGATCGAGAGGAACAGCTTCTGCCACTCCAGCCAGCGCTCCTGCACCTGGCGGAACATGTTGCCGCGGATCGCGCCGTCGGAGGCGCCGTAGACCCGGTGGTCCTTCTCCTCCTGCATCGGGAAGTACGACCGCAGCACCTGCTTGAGCGGGTCCTTCTTCTGTGCCTTGCGGAACGTGTAGTCCGTTCCGTAGTGCGAGACCGGCGTGTGGTACATCGGTTCCCAGGACAGCTCCTGGATCTTCTGATGAGCCCTCGCCACGCTCTGCCGACTCATGAGTCAACTCCTCACCTGTGGCTTCGTCCTCTTCAGGGTTTTGTCACAGCTCCGCGCCCGCGGCGGTCTCACATTGAGTCAGGCGGGTCCCCGAGCACCGCGGCGCGCAGCTCGGCCAGGTGGGCTCTGGACCGCTCACCGACCTGACGATCTCCCTCCGCCGCGGGCTCGATGCCCAGCGCGCGCAGCAACGCGGCGGCGGGCGCGCCCGGATCGGCGCCGCCGAGCGTCGGGTGAAGCCCGCTCTCCGCCAGGTGGTGAAAAACGACGTTCACGACAGTCCACGGGTTGAACGTCTCCTCCATCACCCGAGTCCATCGCGCGATCGGGGAATCGGGGTCTCAACATGAGACAGGTGGGGCGGACCGCTCGCGTAACGTGTAACCAGCTCGTAACTCACGTGTCTCCCCTTGGGGGACCCATGACGCAGAATCCCGACCCCAGCCAGCTGGCCAAGACCCGCGAACGGTTCCTCTCCGCCGACGAGATCGACACTCACCACGTACGCGATGCGATCCTCGCCTCGTGGTGGCGGTCCCGGCGGTTCAACGTGGCCGCCGACCGGATAGCCCTGCCCTACCAGCGCGACCCCGACCTGGACACCCCGCTGACCCGCAGTGCCCTGCCGGTGCTGCGGCACCTGCGCGAACACCTCGACGGCCAGCCGGTGAGCATCATCCTGACAGACCCGGCCGGGCTCGTGCTGACCCGGCTCGACGCCGGGCGCGACCTCGACGCCCACCTCGACACGGTCAACCTGGCGCCCGGTTTCAGCTACGCCGAGGAGTACGTGGGCACGAACGGCATCGGCACCGCGCTGGAGGGCGGCCGCCCGATGCACGTGTTCGGCCACGAGCACTACGCCGAGCACCTGGAGGACCTGGCCTGCGCCGGCGTGCCGATCCACCACCCGATCACCGGCAAGACAGTCGGCGCGGTCGACCTCACGTGCTGGCGCCGCGACGCCGACCCGCTGCTGCTGGCCCTCGCCAAGTCGACCGCCGGCCAGATCCAGCAGGCGATGCTGGCCGACAGCGGCGTCCGCGAGATCGCGCTGCTCCAGGAATACCTGCGGACGTGCCGCCGTACCGCGGGAATCGTCTTCGCCCTCAACAACGACGTGGTGATGATGAACGACGCCGCCCGGCACGCCCTCGACCCCGCCGAACAGGCGGTGCTGCTCGCCGAGGCGGCCGAGGCCCTGGCCGGCCGCAACCCGTCCACGTCCCCGATGGTCGAGCTCCCCAGCGGCGTGCGGGCCCGCCTGTTCTGCCGCCCCGTGCACGGCGGCGGTGTGGTCCACGTCAAACTGGCCGAGCACCACCCCGCGACGGCGGCGCCGGCCCCGATCCGCTTCCTGCCCAACCTGGTCGGTTCCGGCGGCCTCTGGCTACGCAGCTGCCACCAGGTGCGAGCCGCCTACACGGCCGGCGAATGGCTGGCCCTGGAGGGCGAGCCCGGCGTGGGAAAACTCGCCCTCGTGCGAGCCATCCACCAGCACGACAGCGCCGGCACCCACTTCGCCGTCATCGACGCCGCCACCGGCGGCCGCACCTGGCTGACAGACCTCCGCCGCGAACTGGAGGCCGGCGAGGGCACCCTGGTCATCCAGCACGCCGACCGAGCCGGCCGCACCGGCCTGCGCGCGCTGTGCCACCTGGCCGCGCAGGCCCCGGCGTCGCTGTGGATCGCCGTGACCTTCCACCGGGCACAGCCCGAGCAGGCCGACCTGCTGCGCTTCTTCCCGACCACGGTGGAGCTGCCGCCGCTGCGCTATCACCTGGAGGACGTGCCGGCGCTGGTCCACTTCTTCCTGGCCAAGCTGGCGCCCGACGGCCGGCTGGTCTGCTCACCCGAGGCTCTGCAGATGTTGAGCCGCTCCAGCTGGCCGGGCAACGTCGGACAGCTCTGGCAAGTCCTGCGCAACATCGTCCAGCATCGCCGCAGCGGGATCATCCTGCCGGCGGACCTGCCGCCGGAGTGCCGCACGGTGAGCCGGCGCTTGCTGAGCCCGTTGGAGGCCATGGAACGCGACGCGATCGTCCGGAGCCTGCTGGACTGGAACGGGAACAAGGTGAAGGCTGCGGCGGCACTGGGGATGTCGCGGGCCACCATCTATCGCAAGATCCATGATTACGGGATTGTGGCCCCGCCAAGTGGGCGAGCGGAGGCGCCGCCGTGACGTTCGGCTAGGCCATAGATGCGTAGGCCGACCGTGTGGAAACCGGTCTGCCCTCGCGCCTGGCACTGGTGCCGTCTCCCAACGTCATCCCCGCGTACACGGGGAGCAGCGGCTGACGACCAGCTGCAGAACGTCGTAGCTGGGATCATCCCCGCATGCGCGGGGAGCGGCTAACGGTAACGGTGCCGCCGTTCATGGCGAACGGGTATACCCCGGTGCGCCGGGAGCAGGTGCGCCAGTGCGTCCGCGACTGGGAGGCCGGTATGGATCATCCAGCGTGCACGGGTAGCAGAGGCAGGCCGACGGGAGCTCGTCGATGTAGCTGGGATCATCCCCGCGTGCGCGGGGAGCAGTCAGTGATGAACGTTTCGTGCTTGCGGATCGCGGGATCACCCCCGCGTGCGCGGGGAGCGGCGATCACGTATCGTGGGCCTCCGACCACAGAGCGGATCATCCCGGCGTGCGCGGGGAGCGGGCCCGCTCGGCTCGGGCCCACCAGTCGGGCATGGGATCATCCCCGCGTGCGCGGGAAGCGGGCCGTCGGGCCTTAGATCATGGGATCATCGCCGCGTGCGCGGGAAGCGGCACTGGCGGCCCTGAGCCGTGACTAATCCCCTGGGATCATCCCCGCGCACGCGGGGTGTTCCCTGGATCGAACTGATCCGGGAGAAACGGGGCGTCCTGCTCCCCGCGCACGCGGGGGTGTTCCCGGCTTGCCGCGGTCGTCCCGATCGGGGATGACCTGCTCCCCGCGCACGCGGGGGTATTCCGGGGATCGACTCCGATTCGATCTCAGCCCCGGCACTGCTCCCCGCGCACGCGGGGGTTTTCCGACGACAAGCAGCATGATGGCGGAACGAAGGTCGCTGCTCCCCGCGCACGCAGGGGTGTTCCGCCGATCCCGAAGCGCGAGGCCAAGAAGATCGTCTGCTCCCCGCGCACGTGGGGGTGTTCCAAGGGCTGATCGTTCCGCGCGCACCCCCGGGGATCTGCTCCCCGCGCACGCACGCGGGGTGTTCCCGTGACGGCATCGTCACCGTTGACGTTCCCGATCATCCCCGCGTGCGTGGGGAGTGGGCGGTGTGGACGTCGAGCGAGTCCTTGTTCTTCGGATCATCCCCGCGTGCCCGGGGAGCGGACGGAGCCCGTGCAGGCCGCCAACGTCTCTACCGGATCATCCCCGCGTGCGGGGAGCGATCCGCGAGGTTGAACCGTGCCGCGTTGGCGTAGGGATCATCCCCGCGCACGCGGGGAGCGGGGGGGCAGCTCCATGCGCTGGGTGTTCGTGAGGGAGGGATCATCCCCGCGTGCGCGCTGAGCGGTTCTTCACGGCGGCCGTGCGCTTCTCGTGCTTCGGATCATCCCTGCGTCCGCGGGGAGCGGTCGACATCCGCCGGAAGCGGTGATCGCCGGACTCCGGATCATCCCCGCGTGCGCGGCGAGCGGGCCTTGGGGGTGGCGGCCGGGCGACGGCCAGCGCGGATCATCCCCGCGTGCGCGGGGAGCGGTCCTTGATCAGCACGCCGCCGGTGTACTTCGGGGGATCATCCCCGCGTGCGCGGGGAGCGGTCCGTCCGGGTCGCCGAGCGTCGCGGCTTCCCGGGATCATCCCCGCGTGCGCGGGGAGCGGTCCACGTGTGGGGTGGCACCTACCAGTACGGCAGGATCATCCCCGCGTGCGCGGGGAGCGGGCGGCGAGGAAGCGGCGAAAGCGCGGTGGTCGGGGATCATCCCCGCGTGCGCGGGGAGCGGGCAGCGGGCCGGACGGCCATGGTGTTCGCCGCCGGATCATCCCCGCGTGCGCGGGGAGCGGGCTAATTGACCTGCAGGAATGAAGATCAATAGTCCGCGTTTTGTTCACTTCCGTTGGCTGCGATCAGTCTACGCTTGTCTTCTTCTACGCCGAAGTGGCGGCACACGCACAGCCTGGTCCGGCACATCGTCTCGATGCCTCGGACCGTAGACGTAGCGACGCTGGGACCCGGTTCAATCGGGGGCCAGCGCGCGGTGTTCTTGACCATCGCGGCGATCTCCCACCGCACTGGCGCGAGATGACGAAGAGGCCCCGTCCACGGTCTCATCGCTCGTCTCGGGTGGTCAGGGATCCCCAGGCGAGGCCATCGTTGATCTCGCGGGCGAGAGTTTCGCCTGTTGCGGTCACCTCGCGGAGCTTCGCCTCAAACACGGCGAGGCGGCGGAACGCCTGCCCGTACACGCGTTGTTGAGCGAGCGAAAGCACGGGAATGGCGAGGCGTCTCACGTCGATGCGGCGCATGCCGCTGCCGGCGCTGGACGCGCGGCCGGCGACGCGCACGTTCTCGGTGCGAGACAGGACGCCGGCCACGAACCAGGGGTCGAACTGCGTGCCGTCGACGCGCACGAGTTGCAGGCCGGGCCCGAGTTCCTCGCCGACCTGCTCGGTGGTGGCCACCCGGGCGACGATCTCGTGACCCGTGACCGGGACGAGGATGTCGTCATGACGGACCACGGGGACGACGTCGCCGTTCGCCGAGGTTCGGGCAAGGCCACTGGCTGGGACGTCGATGGTGCTCCCCCGCGATGCTGGGTCTGATCGCGGTCGTGAACCGGCGCGCTGATGCACGATGACGCTGCCGGACCGGATCAGGTCGGCGAGGCTGGCCTGGGGCGCTCGCGCGAAGGCGGTTGTCTGCGCTTCCTGGATGGCGGGCAGGCTCTCTCGCGTCTGCTCGATGAGCATCTCGAACTCCCTGGCTTTCTCGAGAGTTCGAACGGGGTCGACCGCCAGCGGGCCCGCCTGCGGCAGGTATCGCCACGGCGTCAGGTCGACCTGCCCGTCGAGCACCTGGAGGGCGGAGACGACACGGTGGACGTTGGATTCACTGGCGTCGCGACCTGACAGATAGTCGCGCCACGCCTTGACAATGGGCTGTATCAGAGAGCTGCCCGGCGATGCTGCGGTGCTGTCGATGAACAGAAGGCGGTCGTCGGCCTCCTTCTCCGGATCCGGCTGGGTGAACACCCAAATGTGGAGACTGATGCCGGCGGGGGGCATCAGACCCGGGGGCAGGGCGACAACCGCACGCAGCGTGCCGGTGCGAACGAGCTCAGCGCGGATACGCCGACCGGCCGGCCTGAGCGCGGCGGCAGGAGGCATGAGCACGGCTGCGGTGCCACCGACGCGCAGGTGCGCCAGCGCATGTTGCACCCAGGCAAGTTCCGGCTCGGTTCGCGGGGGTAGGCCGTACACCCATCGGGGGTCATAGGTGAGCTGGTCATGACCCCAGTCGTGGATGCCGAATGGAAAGTTCGCGACGACAACGTCGGCCTTCAGCTCCGGGAAGGCGTCGGCGAGCAGGCTGTCGCCGACGCGCATGACCGGCGGAGCCATCGGCAGATCCGAGCTTCGGGCACGCTGATACACGAATGCCAAGCGCAACAAGGCGATCAGCGCATATTGCTGCTTGATCTCCTGGCCGTAGCAGCGGATCGGGACGCGCTCTCGCAAGGCACGATCGGCAGCCAGGCGGAGAATCGAGCCGGTGCCGCTCGTGAAATCGAGGGTGACCGCTCCGTGGCCCGCGAGGGCCAGCATCAGCTCGGCGACGCCGTCCGGAGTGTTGGCCAGACCGGACAACGACTGAGCCGAATTGGCGTACTGGTTGTGCAGGTACTCGAACGCGACCTCGGGCTCTTGTTCCCGGCTAAGTTGACCCGCTGCACGCAGCACGGTGGCGAGCTGTGACGTCCATCGATGCGGCAACACCGTCCCGATCAGCTCGGCCAGATCGCGATCGAGTGCGCGGAGCTCCGTCAGGATCTGCTTCGGGGTCGGCAGCGTGTCCTGCTTGTCGCCCGGGAGGTCCTTGCTGACCAGCAGATAGGCGCCACAGGCGACAAGTGCGTCTTCGAGCTGGGCTGCTGGTTGATAGTTCTCGATGTATCGCCAGGCGAGTTGCTCCGGGCTGGCCTGGTGCAGCTTGCCCTGCTTTCGCAACCACTGTTCGACTGCTTCCGCATCGAACTGGGGACTGCCCGGGGTCCCAGCCACCGGAGGCGGAAAGTCGGCGTAACGACGGCGCCAGTTACTCACTGCCGGTCTGCCGACGTTGGCCAGCCGCGCGATACCACTGGCGGTCAGGGTGGGGCCACCGCCGGCCGAGCCTCGTGAAGGTGTCACGGGTGAACGCTAGCACGCCGCATATTTCTGTGAACCGACTTCACGGGATGTGTATGCTGTCATTGGCTCACACAGACGCTGGGAGGTCCCATGGGACGGCGCGGCCACAGCACGACTATCGGCAAGTTCGCCAAGCTCCACCACGACCGCAGGGTTTCGGAGATTCGCAGGCTGGGCGTGATGCTCCGCGGGGAGCAACGCGCCGCTGACCCTCCGGAGAGCCGGTCGGTGATGACTCCACCCACGGCTCCGCACACCCGCTAATTAGCTGGCGCGCTCACTTCGCAACAGACAACTCGAGGAGGATCATGAACACGATTGGCTTCGTCCGCATCGACGCCTACGCAATCGTTCACGTCCGGGACGAGACCGTCGCTCTCGGCAGTCCCGCATCTCGTCGACGGTGCGCGACGGTGGGGCTGCCGTGACTGGGTCCCGCCCGGCGACTACGCCCGAGTGCGCCTCGATCCGGCACTCGGAGCGGCCATAGCAGCGGCTTACGTGGCCGCGCCGACGTTGGATCAACAAGCTGTCGCTTCGTACGATGCGTTTCGGCGTGAAACGGTACGACAGTACGAGTATCTCGTGGGCCGCCCGGAATTCGGGGGACTCGGGGTGACCGTCCGCGTCATGGATGTCGACCCCTACACCAAGGCCGGCACCATGATTGACGACCTGGCGCACCGTACGCTCAAGGTGTTCGCCACCGCTGCCACCGACAATCCTCATCCGTACCTCAGCGACGCCGAGAACGACATGTTCCGCGCGGTGCACGACGCGTTCGGCCACGCGGCCATCGGCCGGGGCTTCGACCGCCACGGCGAAGAAGCCGCCTGGCTAAAGCACAGCGGCATGTATTCGCGACTGGCCCGGCGTGCCCTGACCACAGAGACTCGGGGACAGAACTGCGCGATGATCTTCCACCACCGGTACGAACGGTTCCCCGAGCAGAAGGCGGCCCTGTTGCCGCGCGCCTTCAGCGATCCGAGAACGGTGCGGCTTGCGGGCTTGCCGTCCGGCTGACTCGGCCAGCCGGCTACTCCCTCGCGCCCCCGCTGAGTCGAGCAATCTCCCGCCGGATGGCCGATGCGGCAGGGTGCTCCGGGTCGTCGATGCCGTTTCCACTCTGCAAGAGCGCATGCAACTGGCGTAGAGCTCGGCTGTGTTCGCCGAGTTCTGCGTGGATACGGATGGCCCGCAGTCGGTAGTCGACGACCACGAGGTCTTCGTCGCCGTGCTGGACCGCGCGGTCGTTCGCGAGCCGCCGCCATTCCTTGGCGGCGGCTCGGAAATTGCCGGCTGCAGCCAACTTCTCGGCGTGCTCTCCGGCATTCCTCGCGTCGACATCCGGGTCCGCACCGTCCCACGTCCCGTGCTCCTCGCGCAGCGGCACCTGGCCGACCACCGCGGCGTACGCGCGTACCGCATCGGGCTGATTGCTGACCGCACCGGGGATCGGCGGCAAGTTTCGAGCAAGGGGCGCCAACATCGCATACACCTCGGCCGCGCTGGCCGGACGGTCTTGTGGGCGCCGCGCCATCAACGCGTGAACCAGGTCGTCAACGACGTTCGGAATCTCCGGGCGGAGATCGGCCGGGCGGGGCGGGGAGTCCTGCATCTGGCGCTGCACGGTGATCGTGGTGGTGGGGCCGTCGAAGGGCGGATTGCCGGTAAGCAGGTGGAAGAGCGTGGCGCCGAGCCCGTAGAGGTCCGTGCGGTGGTCCGTGCGGCTTCCTTCGATCTGCTCTGGAGCCATGTAGCCGAGGGTGCCCAAACTGTCGCCGCTCTGCGTGATTCTGGAGTAGCGTTCGTCTCCGTGTACGGCGGCGAGGCCGAAGTCGAGCACCTTCACCGCGCCGTTCGGCTCCAGCATGGCGTTGCCCGGTTTGATGTCCCGGTGGATCAGGCGGATGCGCCGGGCCGCGATCAGGACGCTGCTGATCTGGGCGCCGATGGCAGCGACCCAGGCAACCGGCAGAGGGTGATGTTCCTCGACCAGATCGGAGAGAGCGACGCCTTCGATCTTCTGCAGTACGAGGTAGAAGCGCCCCTCGTGCTGACCGAAGTCGTAGACGGCGGGTACGCCAGGATGAACGAGGCCCGCCGTCAACAGCGCCTCTCGCTGGAATCTCTTCGCCAGCTCCGCGTCCATCATGGATGAGGAGATCAACTTGACGATCACTTCACGGTTGAGCACCGTGTCCCGCGCCTGCCAGACCTCGCCCATCCCCTGGTGCGCCAAGGGAAGACGGCTCATCCGGTATCGATTGTTCAGGTGCACGCCCGCCACCACGCGCTGAGCGTAACAGCCCGGTGCGGCTGAAGACTTGCCCTCACATTGGACCATCGGACGTTCCTCCGACTCCCGCCCATCCGACCGGACATATCTTTGGAAACTGTGTTCACACGTTGCGTTCAAGGTGGTGCCCGTGCGATGGTGAACCGGCCCGTGGTGAGTGCTCGATCAAGGGAGGGTTCATGGCCGAGTTGGCCATCGACCGGGGATTCCTGCCCGCCTATGCGAAGCTGCAGCGGCCGGTGCAGCATGCGGTGCTCGCCGCGATCGAGAAATTCGCCGCGCACACCCACGCCGGCCTGCATCTGGAAAAACTCGCCGGTGCAAGGGATCCCAACGTTCGCACTATCCGGATCGACCAGTTCTATCGCGGTGTCGTGCTCGCTCTCGGCCGACAGCGATATGCGCTGCTCAACGTGCTGCCCCACGACGACGCCAACGCCTTTGCGACAAGCCGGCGGTTCACCGTCAACCAGGCGATCGGTGTTCTCGAGGTTCGCGACCAGGCAGGCATCGAGGAGTTCACCCACGCCACCCCGCCGCCGGCCACGGGCACCCTGTTCGACCAGATTTCGACGGCGGACCTCAAACGGCTGGGCGTGGACGGCGACCTGATGCCGTTGCTGCGGCTGATCAGTACCGACAAGCAACTGGAGAGCCTGGCTGCGCTGCTCCCCCAGGCCCAGTTCGATGTCCTCAGCGGCCTGGCCAGCGGGATGTCCGCTCAAGACGTCTGGGCGGAGATGGCCGAACGAATTGTCAGCAACGCGGATCCCGACGATCTGCTCACGGCCGCCCAGCGCACCCCGGAACGGATCGCCTTCGTCTCGGGTCCGGTCGAGCTGGCCGCCGTCCTCGCTCACCCGTTCGACGTGTGGCGCACCTTCCTGCACCCCACCCAACGCGACGTCGCCTACCGCCCGGCTTACACCGGCCCCGCCCTGATCACCGGTAGCGCCGGCACCGGCAAAACCGTCACCGGCCTGCACCGGGCGGTCTTTCTCGCACGGCGACTGCCCGAAGACGGATCGAAGGTGCTGCTCACCACCTTCACCCGTTCGCTCGCCGACGCTCTCGGTAGGCAGCTACGTCTCCTTACCACCGACCCCGTTGTACTACGCCGGATCGACGTCGTCGGCGTCGACAAGCTGGCGCACCAAATCGTCACCCAGAACGGCAAGAAGATCACCGTTGCCACCGACGCGATCACAGACCCGCTGTGGGAGGAAGCCGCCGAAGCCGGCCCCACTCAGGTGACCCGCACCGGCGCGATCACCCGGGTCAGTGGCGCCTTTCTCAAGCGCGAGTGGGAACAAGTGATCCTGGCCCAGCAGCTGACCAGCGCGGAGGCCTACCGCGAGACTCAGCGCAAGGGCCGGGGTGCCGGGTTGCGCGCAGCACAGCGCGATCAGGTCTGGAGCGCGATCATGGGCGTGGTCGCCAAGCTGTCCAAGCTGCGCATGCGGACCCACACACAGCTCGCCGACGAGGCGGCGATCATCGCTGGACGTGCGCCGAGCTCCTACCGGCATGTCGTCGTGGACGAAGGCCAGGACCTGCACCCCGCACAGTGGCGTCTGCTTCGCGCGCTCGTTCCTGCCGGGGAGAACGACATGTTCCTGCTCGCCGACCCCTATCAGCGGATCTACGACAGCCAGGTCTCGCTGACAAGGCTCGGAATCCCGGTGCGTGGCCGGACCCGCAGACTGACCGTCAATTACCGCACGACCCACGAGATCCTGGACCTGTCGGTGAAGGTTCTCGACCCCGACGCCGTGGTCGGGTTGGACGACACCCCGGACACCCTGAGCGGCTACCGATCGATCACGCGGGGCGGCATGCCGGAGTTGACCAGCCACCCGAATCGCGACGAGGAGTTCGAGGCCTTGATCGAACGCGTCGGCACCTGGCTGGAACAGGGCGTCGAACCGCACGCCATCGGCGTGGCCGCCCGCAGCGGAAGGCTCGTCAAGTCCATCACCACCACGCTGGCCGGCGCCTACATCCCGGTCGCCGACGACAAGCAGGGCATCGACGGCGTACGGGTCGCCACCATGCACGGCATGAAAGGGCTGGAGTTCCAATGCCTGGCCGTGGTCGGTCTTGAGCTGGGGGTGCTGCCGTCGGTCAACGCGGTGACCTCGGCGGCCGAGGACCCGCACGCCCACCGGCAGGACATGCAGCGCGAACGGTGTCTGTTGTTCGTAGCGCTCACGAGGGCGCGGGACGTGCTCTACCTGTCGCACAGCGGCCAGCCCAGCGAACTGCTCCCGGCGCTGGCATGAGCACCGTCGGACAGAGCGGGCCGGGGCTGAGCGATGCAGCCCGCTCGGTGTGGGGAAAGACCGACCGTACGGGCCAGTCCGTAGTCGGCTGGCTGCCGCTGTGGCGGCACCTCGCAGACTCGGCCGATGTAGCTGGTCGCTTGTGGGACCACTGGTTGAGTCTCGCCGTACGCCGCCGTATCGCCGATGAATTGCCCGGTGGCGACGCCGGAGGGCGCACCTTGGCGATCTGGCTGGCTGGAGTGCACGACATCGGCAAGGCGACGCCGGCCTTCGCCGTCCAGGCATCCTTTCACGGCCGCTCCGCCGGCCTGGTGGAGCGGATGCGCGACCGCGGGCTCGACTTCGACCACGAGCGGATCTGCGCCGGCCGGAAGTGGGCCCGCCACGACGCGGCCGGCCAGATGGTGCTTGCCGACTGGCTACGCGAGCGTGGCTGGATCGATCCGCACCCGTACGCCGTCGTCGTCGGCGGACACCATGGCCTCCCGCCGACCGACGAGATGCTGGAAGCCATCGCGATCCGTCGCAACCTGATCGGCGACGAAGCGTGGCAGAAGGTTCAGGACGAACTGCTCGCCTGGATGACCGACCGGTCCGGCGCCAGCGATCAGTTAGAAGCTTGGGCGGGGGCACCGCTATCGCAACCGGCACAGGCAGCTCTCACCGGGCTGGTCATCATGGCCGATTGGATTGCCAGCAACGAGAAGTTCTTCCCGTACCTGTTGGACACCTCGGACCACGACCGGCTTCGCGGCGGGTGGGAGGAGGTCGACCTGCCCGTCCCGTGGCAGCCGACCGTCCCGCCGGCCGGTGTGGCCGAGCTCTTCGCCACCCGCTTCGCCCTCCCCTCCGGTGCGGTGCCGCGTCCCGTGCAACAGATTGTCACCGAACTGGCCACCAGCATGCCGACCCCCGGCATGCTCATCGTCGAGGCGGCCATGGGAGAAGGAAAGACCGAAGCTGCACTCGCAGCGGTGGAGATCCTCGCCCAGCGCATCGGGGCCTCCGGCTGTTACCTGGCGCTGCCGACCCGGGCCACCAGCGACGCCATGTTCGGCCGCATGCTGTCCTGGCTGCGCCGGCTACCCGATGCCCAGGTCGGCCGCGGGGATCGCGACGTGCGGCTCGCCCACGGCAAGGCCGCTCTCAACACGGAGTACGACCGGCTGCGCACCGCCTCATTGCCGAGCTCCATCGCGGAAGACTCCGGCGGCGTGAAGGTCGGCGTGCACATATGGCTGGCCGGGTCGAAACGAGCTCTGCTCTCCAGCTTCGTCGTCGGCACGATCGACCAGCTGCTGTTCGCTGCGCTCCGCGGCAAACACCTGGTGCTGCGCCACCTCGGACTGGCGGGGAAGGTTGTCGTCATCGACGAGGCCCACGCCTACGACGTGTACATGGGACGGTTCCTGGACCGGGCGCTGGAATGGCTCGCCGCGTACGGCGTACCGGTCGTTGTGCTCTCGGCGACCCTGCCCGCGCACCGGCGTGCGGAACTGCTGGCGGCGTACGACAACGGCCGGCTCGGTCCACCTCCCCCGCTCACCTGGCGAGACCGCGGCAAACCGAGGATCGATCCGTACGCGGATGTGCGCGCCGACATGCGCTATCCCCTGATCACCACCTCGGCCGAGGGGCGCGGCGCCACCATGACAAGTTGCGCCGATTCCGGGAGAGGCAATCAGGTACGTCTCCGCCGCCTCGACGACGAGCCGGCGGCATTGATCAGTCTGCTTCGCGAGCAGCTACGCGACGGCGGCTGCGCCCTGGTAATCCGCAACACCGTCGCACGTGTCCAGCAGACCGCCGAGGATTTGCGCGCGGCATTTGGCCCGGAAATGCCGGTGGCGGTGGCGCACTCGCGCTTCATGGCGGTGGACCGGGCCGCGAAGGACCGCTGGCTCACCGACACGTTCGGGCCGCCCGACCGCGCTCAGCGGCCACATCGGCACGTCGTGGTCGCCAGCCAGGTCGCCGAGCAGTCCCTGGACATCGACTTCGACCTTCTCGTCACCGACCTCGCACCGGTCGACCTGGTACTGCAACGCATCGGCCGACTGCACAGGCACCCGCGCGGTGACCGCCCGGCCGCGCTGGCAACGCCGACCTGCTGGATCACCGGGGCTGACTGGGCTCACGAGCCACCCGAACCGGTCCGCGGCTCGCGTCTGGTCTACCAGCCCGCCATGCTCCTCCGCAGCGCCGCTGTGCTACTGCCGCATCTGGACGGCGAACCGCTGCGGCTGCCGGCCGACATCGCGACGCTCACCCAAGCGGCCTACGGCGAGACGGAAGTCGGTCCGCAGGCGTGGCAACCGGCGCTGGCCGACGCCGAGGCGAAACAGCGCGAGGTCTTCACGGCCAAGGAGTTGAAGGCTGATGGCTTCCGCCTCGCCGGCGTCGCTGCCCGCGGGACACCGCTGATCGGCTGGCTGTCCGGCGGAGTGGGTGACGCGGACGACCGGACAGCGCGCGGGCACGTCCGCGACACCGACGGGGAGACCCTGGAGGTTCTGCTACTGGTCCGGACCGAGGACGGTCTGGTTGTCCCGCCATGGATCGACGGGGGTGGCCTAGTCGTGCCCACCGCCGGCGAGCCCGACTGGCGGCTGGCCCGGCAGGTCGCCCGCTGCACCCTGCCCCTCCCCCGATCTATGACGGACGTCGACGTAATCGACGAGGTCATCGACGCGCTGGAGCGTCGAGTTGATGTCAGCGCTTGGCAGGAGAGCCCTTGGCTGGCGGGCGAGCTCGTCTTGGACATCGACGGAGGTGGTCACGCGCGGATCGGTTTCTTCGATCTCCACTATGACTCTCATGAGGGTCTCCGGGCCATGCGAAATGACTAAGAGAGGCGATTCGCTTTGACGACAACGAGTAACTCCGACGGGTTCATGTTGATCGATAAGCCTTGGATCCCGGTGCTGGATGGCGCGGGTCGACGCCGCGAGGTGTCGCTGCGCGGGCTGTTCGAGCAGGCCGGTGAGATCCGCATGATCGCCTGTGAACTACCTACTCAAACGTTCGCGATCCTGCGCTTGGCGCTGGCCGTCCTACATCGCATCACCGGCGGGCCGAACGGCGAGGCGTCCTGGCAAGCCCTGTGGCGGGACCGGCGGCTGCCCCTGACCGACCTGACCGACTACCTCGACGAATTCCGTGACCGGTTCGACTTGCTGCATCCGCGGCATCCCTTCTACCAGGTAGCCGACCTGCGGGCGGACAAGGAGAACACCTACGGTCTGGAGCGGCTGATCGCCGACGTACCCAATGGCATGCCCTTCCTGACCACCCGGGCCGGCCCCGGCATGGAGTCGATCTCCCCCGCCGAGGCAGCCCGATGGCTGGTGCACTGCCAGGCGTACGACCCGGCCGGCATCAAGACCGGAGCAGTTGGTGATCCCCGGGTGAAGAAGGGCAAGGGTTACTCGATCGGCGTCGGCGCGGTCGGCAACCTCGGCGGCGTCTACCTGGAAGGCACCACTCTGCGAGAGACCCTGCTTCTCAACCTCGTGCCGATCGCCCCGAACTGGCAACGATCCGACGAGCGGGATCTGCCGGTGTGGGAGCGCGAACCGCAGAACGCCGCCGAGGAAGCCGACGCGACGCGCGGCCCGTACGGCCTACTCAGCCTTTACACCTGGCAATCACGCCGCATAAGGCTGTTCGGCGACACCGGCGGCATCAAGGGAGCGATGATCGCCATCGGTGACCGGCTCGACTGGCAGGACCGCCACCTGCTGGAACCGATGAGCGTGTGGGGGCGCAGCGCACCACGGGAACGCGAGCAGAAACGGACTCCGATCTACCTGCCTCGCCCGTACGACCACACCAGGGCCTTGTGGCGAGGACTGCAGACCCTGCTGCCCCCGCCCCTGCCGTCCGCCGGGAAACCGCCGCAGCGGCTCTCGGCGACGGTGCTGCAATGGCTGGCCCGGCTGACCCGCGACGGCGTGATCGGTCAGGACTTCCAGGCCCGGCCCCATGCCGTCAGCATCACCTACGGCACCCAGCAGGCAGTCATCGACGAGGTCTTCTCCGACACATTGACCATGAACGTGCTGCTGCTGGTCGAGGACTCGCCACTGCGGACCACGGCTGTCGACGCCAGCGCCGACGCCGAGGCGGCAGTCCGGGCGTTGCGGGGTCTCGCCACGAACCTGGTCCGTGCCGCCGGCGGTCCCGACGATGGCGGCGACGCCGATCGCGCGGCCGAGCGGGCGTACGCCGTACTGGATCAGGTCTTCCGTGAATGGCTCGCCCGACTTGGTCCGGAGAGTGACCCTGCCGCCGAGCGCGCGGCGTGGCAGGACCAGGTGCGGCAGGTCGTGGCCCGCATCGGTCGCCGGATGGTCGAAGCAGCTGGTCCCGCGGCCTGGGTGGGCCGGACCAAGGAAGACCGCAACGGCCGGGAGGTCCACTACTCCAGCTTCCAGGCCGAGACGTGGTTCCGCCGCGACCTGGCCAAGGCGCTCTCCATGACGACCAGTACGGATCAGGAGGTACCAGCGTGACCACGATGGAAGCCGGCCCGCCGGCTGCACAGGCGCGTAAACAGAAGGGAAGGACGCGGCGCACCGAGCTTGGCGGCCACGTTGCGCGTACCGTCGGCCGATTGCAGGCCCGGTTGCTGTGCGATCCACCGCAGCCCCAGGCTGTCAGCGCCCTGGCTCGGCTGCGGCGCGCCATCGGCCGGGAGCCCGGCTTCGACTACACCCTCGAGGATTATCTGTACGTCCCGGACGAGTTCCTCGACGCGCGGCAGACCGAGACAGCCGCCGACGTGGAGTACGCCGTGCACGACGCGGTGAGTCTCTATGCGCTGCACCAGCAATCGCGTCGGGAAAAGATGCACATCGACGGTCACGGGCTCGGCCGGGCCGTGGCCGAGCTTGTCCGCGCCTCGGACGGACCGGACGGCGTACGCCGCCGCTTCGCCGCTCTTGGCACAGCCAGCACGTATCAGGAAAGCATCTATCACCTCCGTGGGCTGATCACCATGTTGCGCGGCCATCAAATCCCGCTCGACTACGGCCTGCTCGCCGAGGACCTGTGCACCCTGCGCCGCCCTAGCGACCGGCAGCAGGTGCAGGCCATCTGGGGACGCGAGTTCTTCCGTAGCCGCCCGCAAACCGACTCCGACTCCGACAATTCCGAGGAGAGCCCAGCATGAATCGCGCCATCATCGACGTCTACGCCCTGCACACCGTGCCGCCGAGCAACCTCAACCGCGACGACACCGGCTCGCCGAAGACCGCCGTCTACGGCGGCGTGCGCCGGGCTCGGGTCTCCAGCCAGGCATGGAAGCGTGCGATCCGGCTAGCCTTCAGAGACCTGCTCGACCGTTCGCAGCTCGGCGAACGGACCAAGCGGGTCGGTGAGTCCCTGGCAGAGCGCATCAAGGTCCTCGACCCGGAGTTGTCCGACCAGGAAGCGTCGGCGATGGCTTCTGAAGTGTTCGCCGCCGCCGGCCTCGCCAAGGCCGAGAAGAAGAAGAGCGAGGCGGCGAACGCCGAGTCCGGCTACCTGCTGTTTCTCAGCCACCGGCAGCTGGACAACCTCGCCGGTGCGGCGCTGGAAGCCGCCCGCACCGGCATCCCGCTGGACAAGAACCGATTCAAGGCCCTGGCGAAGAGCGACCACTCCGTGGACATCGCCATGTTCGGCCGGATGGTCGCCGACATGACCGACATCAACGTCGACGCTGCCTGCCAGGTAGCCCACGCCATCAGCGTGCACGCGGTGGACAACGAGTTCGACTACTTCACCGCGGTCGACGACCGGAAGGAAGACGTGGCCGAGACCGGCGCCGGCATGATCGGCACCATCGAGTTCAACTCGTCCACCCTCTACCGCTACGCGACCGTCGACGTAAATGCCCTGCACGAGACGCTCGGCTCGGCGACGGCCACCCAGGCCGCGGTCAAGGCCTTCCTCATCGCCTTCACCCGCAGCATGCCCACCGGCAAGCAGAACACCTTCGCCCACCGCACGCTGCCCGATGCGATCGTCGTACGGCTGCGCGACACGCAGCCGATCAACCTGGTCGGCGCCTTCGAGACCCCCATCCGGGAAACCCAAGAGGCCGGGCGAATCAAACTGGCCGCAGCCGCCCTGGCCGCACACACGACGGCGGTCGAGGGCGCCTACGGCGAGCAGCCGGTCGCAAGCTGGGTCACCCAGGTCGGTGAGCAGACCTCGGTGCTGGCCGACCTCGGCAAGGCGACCACCCTGGACGAGCTGGTGAACGAGGTCGCCGAGCGGGTCGAGCTGACACTCGGACAGCCGGCATGACCGTCCTGTTGCTCAGACTCGCGGGTCCGCTCCAGTCATGGGGTTCCTCCAGCCGCTTCGCCAGGCGGGGCACCGACACCGCGCCGACCAAGAGCGGAGTCATCGGCATGCTCGCCGCCGCAAAAGGCATTCGCCGTACCGAGCCGCTCACCGAGCTGCTCGGGCTGGAGTTCGGGGTTCGGCTGGACCAGCCAGGTCAGATCCTGCGGGACTTCCAGACCGCCCGTTCCCTCGACGGACGGGACAGTGCCCCGCTGACCTACCGCTTCTACCTGTCCGACGCGACATTCCTCGCCGCGGTCCACGGCGACGCGGCGCTGCTCCAAGATCTCGCGCACGCATTGAGTCGCCCCCGATACCCGCTCTATCTCGGCCGCCGTTCGTGCCCGCCGGCCGGGCCGGTCAGCCTCGGCGTGCACGACACCACCCTCGACGACGCCCTAGACTCGTGGCCCTGGCTGGCCGCCGAGCGGCTCCGGCGCCGTGCCGGCCCGAGCGTCCGGCTGGAGATCGTCCGCGATGCCCGCCCGGGTGAGCAGAGCACCGAAACCCTTCCCGACGAACCGGTCACCTTCGATCCCGCGCACCGGCAGCACACTTGGCGCTCGGTGCTGCGCCGCCACGTGGACGTCCCCAACGACCTCGCGGAACGACCCGGCGCAGCCGACCATGATCCGTTGAGCCTGCTGGGAGGCTGACCATGTTCCTCACCCGATTCCAGATCAACCCGGCCCGTCGTGGGGCACGGAAGCTTCTCTCGTCGCCACAGGCCATGCACGCCGCGGTTCGAGCCGCATTCGCTGAGCCTGAGGATTACGAGCGCGCGGGCAGCCGCACCCTGTGGCGACTCGACACGCCGACCACCGCAACCGTCTATCTGTACGTGGTCAGCCCCGGTCGTCCCGATCTCACCCACCTGGTCGAACAAGCCGGTTGGCCGACGACCTCGGCCTGGGACACCCGTGAGTACGATCCGCTGCTTGCGACGCTGCGACCCGGTCAGCGCTGGGCGTTCCGGCTCACCGCCAATCCGGTCCACAGCGGACGTCAGACTCCTGAGGCCAAGGAGACGCAGCGCTTCGGCTACCTCCGAGAAGGGGAGCAGCAGGAGTGGCTGCTCAAGCGTGCTGCTCGATGCGGGTTCACCGTGGCAGCGCAGTCGGACGGGCGGCCGAATCTGCGCCTGCACCGGCGGCAGACGCTGAGTTTCAAACGTGGGACACACTCGGTCACGCTGACCACAGCAACGTACGACGGAGTACTTGAGGTCACCAACGGAGACGACTTCCGTACAGCCTTGGTCAGCGGCATCGGGCACGCCAAGGCGTACGGCTGTGGTCTGCTCACCCTCGCCGCCGTCGACGGAAGATGAAGTCCTCCGGGGCGACGCCTGCCGAACTCGCCGACCTGAGCCGTGCCGAGGACCGCATAAGTTTCCTCTATCTCGAGCGCAGCGTCATCCACCGCGACAGCAACGCGATCACAGCGACCGACGACCGCGGCGTCGTGCACATCCCCGCCGCCACTATCGGTGTGCTGCTGCTCGGACCCGGCACCAGCATCACCCATCAGGCGATCTCCTTGCTCGCCGACCACGGCGCCACCGCAGTCTGGGTAGGCGAGCGCGGCGTCCGCTACTACGCCCACGGCCGTTCCCTGGCCTCCTCCAGCCGGTTGCTGAACGCCCAAGCGGCTGCGGTCAGCAACCGGATGAGGCGGCTGGCCGTGGCCCGCACTATGTATGCGATGCGCTTTCCGGGCGAAGACACCGGCAGTCTCTCGATGCAGCAGCTACGAGGCAAAGAAGGCGCGCGAGTACGCCGGATCTACCGCGAGAACGCTAAACGGACCAGCGTGGCTTGGAGCCAGCGCGAGTACGACAAGGCGGACTTCGCCACCGGTGACCCGATCAACCAGGCGCTGTCGGCCGCGCACACCTGCCTGTACGGGATAGTGCACGCTGTCATCGTGGCCTTGGGCGCGGCTCCCGGCCTTGGATTCGTCCACACCGGCCACGAGCGGGCGTTCGTGTACGACATCGCCGATCTCTACAAGGCCGAGATCACCATCCCGATCGCCTTCGATCTGATCGCGGAAGGCTCCACCGACATCAGCGCCGACGTGCGCCGCCGAGTGCGCGATCACGTACACGACGGCGCCCTGCTGGAACGATGCGTTCGTGATATTCGCATGCTGCTGCTCCGGCCCGAAGGCGTTGGCGAGGTCGAAGACGAAGAAGCCGTCCGGCTCTGGGACGATGAAGGCTTCGAAGTCGCCGCCGGTCGCAACTATGCCGACATCGGCGACGTGGACTTCTGATGACCGTCATCATCCTCACTGCCTGCCCACCGGGTCTCCGTGGGCACCTGACCCAGTGGCTCCTGGAAATCTCCGCAGGCGTCTACGTCGGCCACATCAGCACACGCGTCCGGGACCGTCTCTGGGCACGAGTGGTCGAGATGGCAGGACCTGGTCGCGCGCTGCTGGTGTACCAGAAACGCGGCGAACAGCGACTCTCCTTCGCCGTACACGACCATCATTGGGAGCCGGTCGATTTGGACGGCGTGACACTGATCCGCCGTCCGGGAAACTCACCGTTCAACCCGGCTTTGCCAGCCGGCTGGAGCAAAGCCGCCGAGCGTCGCCGCTTCGGCCGCCGCGGCAGGCCGTCATAGGCCATGCCAGGGCAACAGGAGTGAACAAAATCCGCACTCTTGATCTTAAAACCTACAGGTCAACAAGTCTCTTCCCCGCGCACGCGGGGGTGTTCCCTGGCAGGACCGCATCGCCAAGGCCTACGGCTACTCTTCCCCGCGCACGCGGGGGTGTTCCCCGTACGCGCACCTGTGGGACTCCACCCGCTGCCTCTTCCCCGCGCACGCGGGGGTGTTCCCGAGATCCCCGGCTCCGCGGACAGCTCGAAGGGCTCTTCCCCGCGCACGCGGGGGTGTTCCTGACCCGGCGGCCCGGTCTCAGGTGGTGACGGCCTCTTCCCCGCGCACGCGGGGGTGTTCCGCAGGCCAAGTACCTCGAAGGCCCGATGCACGACCTCTTCCCCGCGCACGCGGGGGTGTTCCCGGGTAAGCGATCTTGTCGAGGACGCTCGTTTCCTCTTCCCCGCACACGCGGGGGTGTTCCCGAGGCGATGCCCTGGTCGATGAACCGCTGGTACTCTTCCCCGCGCACGCGGGGGTGTTCCGGTCCAGGAGCGCGTCTGGACGTACGAGATGGACTCTTCCCCGCGCACGCGGGGGTGTTCCGGGGTTTGGTGGCCTGGGTGAAGTCGAGTGACACTCTTCCCCGCGCACGCGGGGGTGTTCCGCATCCAGCATGTCGCTCACGGCAAACACTTGACTCTTCCCCGCGCACGCGGGGGTGTTCCGGTCGAGCTGGGGCCGTGGAACGACGAGCGGATCTCTTCCCCGCGCACGCGGGGGTGTTCCCAGGTTCGCCACCGCCCAGCTCTATGGGAAGACCTCTTCCCCGCGCACGCGGGGGTGTTCCGGTTACGCGCACAAAGCCCTTGAGGCAATGATTCTCTTCCCCGCGCACGCGGGGGTGTTCCCGGAGACCCCGCCATGACCGACCAGAAGACCCCCTCTTCCCCGCGCACGCGGGGGTGTTCCGGAATTCGATGCCGTTGCGCACGACGACGGCGCAGCACTCTTCCCCGCGCACGCGGGGGTGTTCCGCCTCCGATCAGCCGAGCGCGCCGGTGCCGGTCCTCTTCCCCGCGCACGCGGGGGTGTTCCGTTGGAGCCGTTCGCCCGGCCCGTCGCATCCGGCTCTTCCCCGCGCACGCGGGGGTGTTCCCCGGGCAGGCCGCGCGCCCACCGGTGCGAGCCTCTCTTCCCCGCGCACGCGGGGGTGTTCCCGGGCCGCCACCACCCTCGGCCCCGCCGCAGCCCTCTTCCCCGCGCACGCGGGGGTGTTCCGTCGACCGTGTAGGGCACGCCGAGCGTGGTCCGCTCTTCCCCGCGCACGCGGGGGTGTTCCGAGGCGTACCGGCTGCTGAACCAGCGGATCAGCCTCTTCCCCGCGCACGCGGGGGTGTTCCTTTCCTTCGAGGCTGCCGGCGATGAACGCGGCACTCTTCCCCGCGCACGCGGGGGTGTTCCCGATCCGCCCGCCGACGCGTGGGCGGATCTGCACTCTTCCCCGCGCACGCGGGGGTGTTCCCCGGTACAGGCGGCACTCGCGCAGCTGGGCCTGCTCTTCCCCGCGCACGCGGGGGTGTTCCGAAGACGTAGAGAATCGCCGCGTCGCGACGCTGCTCTTCCCCGCGCACGCGGGGGTGTTCCGGTCGCGCAGTCTGACGGCGCCGGGTGGAGCGCCCTCTTCCCCGCGCACGCGGGGGTGTTCCGTGCCGGAGTCCGGCCGGCGCATCCCGTCGGCCCTCTTCCCCGCGCACGCGGGGGTGTTCCCTTGGGCAGGTTCGGGACGGAGATCGAGTTGCCCTCTTCCCCGCGCACGCGGGGGTGTTCCTGGGGCAACCGCTGTCGGCCGGTGGCGAGGCAGCTCTTCCCCGCGCACGCGGGGGTGTTCCGGGTGCTCTCCTCGCGATGGAGTGTGGGGAAAACTCTTCCCCGCGCATGCGGGGGTGTTCCCGGAGGAACTGCTCGGTCGGCATGATCCGGAAACCTCTTCCCCGCGCACGCGGGGGTGTTCCCACGGTGCCGTCCCGCACCCGGACCCAGAGATCCTCTTCCCCGCGCACGCGGGGGTGTTCCCGCGCCGCCGTCCACCGTCACCTCGACGTTGGTCCTCTTCCCCGCGCACGCGGGGGTGTTCCCTGTGCTCCCCGCACTCTTGGTCTTGCCAGGACCTCTTCCCGCGCACGCGGGGGTGTTCCGGATGCCCACCACATCGCCCTCGGCGAGGATCGCTCTTCCCCGCGCGCGCGGGTGTTCCACAGCCGACCTGGTACGTGCAGAACGAGGCCGTCTCTTCCCCGCGCACGCGGGGGTGTTCCGAAGTGACCACCAACCACACGCGCTTCGGCGGGCTCTTCCCCGCGCACGCGGGGGTGTTCCCTGGCCAGAGCCGGTCGCGGTCGAGCCGCCGCCCTCTTCCCCGCGCACGCGGGGGTGTTCCGATCGCGGTGTAGGTGGCCGAGTCGGGCATCGCCTCTTCCCCGCGCACGCGGGGGTGTTCCCTCGAAGCCCTGTGTAGCCCAGGTGTAACCACCCTCTTCCCCGCGCACGCGGGGGTGTTCCCAGGCCGGCCGCCTCACCTCCCTACTCGGCGAGCCTCTTCCCCGCCCACGCGGGGGTGTTCCGCTGACGTCGAGCTTGCCGCCGTAGCGGCCGACCTCTTCCCCACGCACGCGGGATGTTCCGTCCTGCAAGATCGGATACGGGGCGTCACACCCCTCTTCCCCGCGCACGCGGGGGTGTTCCCGTGTCCCCGGCGTTCGAACCCTGGTAGTGGAACTCTTCCCGGGGGTGTTCCGACGCTCGTCCCCGCCAACGAAGTTGATCTCGGGGAAGAGGCGCCGCCGGTCGTGGCGTTTGAACCGTGAGCCGGAACACCCCCGCGTGCGCGGGGAAGAGGCCGCGCGCCCGGGGGTGTTCCCCCACACCTGGTTCTGCACGGGAGCGATGGTCGTCTCTTCCCCACGCACGCGGGGGTGTTCCGACGTACTCGATCCGGTAGCGGCGCCCGGCGACCTCTTCCGCGCGCACGCGGGGGTGTTCCAGCGTTTGGTGTCGGTCTCGTAGGTCATTATGCCCTCTTCCCGCGCACGCGAGGGTGTCCGAGCGCCAGCTGTTGATGCTTTCGGTGTAGGTACTCCTCCCCGCGCACGCAGGGTGTTCCCAACCACTCGACGTCGCGGACCATCTGCTTGACCTCTTCCTCTCGCACGCGGGGATGTTCCGCGGAACCGCGCCGCAATGTTCAAGGCGTACGACTGTTCCCCGCGCACGCGGGGGTGTTCCGGCCGCACTCAAGTCGCCGGTCTTCCGGCAAATCTGCTCCCCGCACACCCGGGGGTGTTCCTTCGGCGTTGGTCGTGCCGTACGCCTGCGCGACTGCTCCCCGCGCACGCGGGGGGCGTTCCGTACCATCCGATAGTTCGCAAGGGCGCATGCATTTGTTCCTCGCGGGAGACGCAAGCCCGGCGGCCGACTCCGATCGTCGCGCAAGCGAAGGGAATCAGCAGGGCGCGCTGCCATCAACACGGCACTGACTTGTCCCGCGCACGCAGGTGATCCGATGAGCGCCGTATCGGTAATGACTTGGTCGGTCCCAGTAAAGTCACGTCGTGCGGCCGCGGCCGCCGGACGAACTCAGCCGCGGGTTCGAGTCCCGCCTGGACCACTTCGCTGATCCGGGAGTGATCATCTGACCCCACGTCACGGCGGAGGGCACGGGGCGGTCAGTCTCGGGGCCGTCGCGGCTGCGCTTCTCCCCGCACGGAACACCGCATTGCCGGGTCGCCCAGTGCGACACCCGGCACGTTCTGTCGACTCGGGGACGGCAGGCTACGTCGGCTGATCGGGGCGGACGGTCCGTTCCGGCACCGGAGCGTCGACTGCGCTGAGCGACGGAACATCGACGAGGTCGGCCTCTTCTGGGCCGGAGGCGCGGGCGTCGTTCAATACTTCCGGCGGGACATGCTTCTCCAGGAAGCGCCTCGCCATGCGGGTTGACGGGTGGATCGCGATGGTGGCGACCACGATGATGCTCGCGATCACCAGCCAGCCGGCGGCGCCCCAATTCATCGCGAGGAAGGTGAACACCGCCGGCGCCCACACCTTGCCGAGAGTGCCCGTCAGGTTGGCCGCTCCCTGGTAGGCGCCCCGCTGGCGGGGGTCCATCAGCTCGGCCTCGAACGTCCAGCCTGCCGCCGAGAGGTAGAGCTCCGCCCCGGTCACGGTGACGTGGCCCAGCCAGACCAGGGCGATGGTGACCCAGCCGACGGTGTCGTGGGTGACCATCGTGATCAGGCAGGAGATCACGAAGAAGGTTGATGACACCCGGACCGCGCGCAGCGCTGTGGGTATGCCGGTGACTCCGCGGGCCGCCACCATGGGCAGGAAGATGCACATCACCGTGTTGGTGCCGAACAGGAAGGCCAGCAGCACCCGGGGCGCGTCCGTCTGCTCGACGAGCCACAGCGGGATCACGACGTTGAGCAGCACCTGGTTGGTCCAGAAGACCCCTTCGAAGAAGGTGGTGAGAAGCCAGCCGGGGTTGCGCAGCGGGCCGGGGCCGGGCACCTTCACCTTGCGTTCCGACGGCGTGCGCTCGTCGTGCCTGGCCCGGGGCAACCGGCTGATGGCGGTGGCGTTCACCAGGAAGGCCGCGGCGGTGAACCAGGGCAGCGCGTGCAGGACGTCGTTGGAGTGGAAGGCCAGCGCGACGCCGCCGACGAGGGAGCCCAAAGTGAAGCCTAGGTTGAGCGCGGAGTACATGTAGGCCCGCGACTTCACGCGCTCGCCGGGCGGCAGGACGTCGATCGTGTAGGCGCCGTGCGCGGCGCCGCCCAGGGCGCCGAGGACTTCCATGACGATGGCCATCGCGACGTAGCCGCGGAAGTCGGTGATGAGGGGCCAGACCGCGAACATCGCCGCCTGACCGGCGGCGCTGACGGCCCACATCCTCTTCGGGCCGAAGCGGTCGACCAGCTTGCCCATCGGCAGCGCGGCCAGGAACGCGGCGATGCCCGCGCAGGTCAGGCCCAGTCCGACCTGGGCGGCGGACAGGCCGACGATCTGGGTGAAGAAGACCGCCGAGCCCGTCATGAAGGCGCCCTCGCCGAGGGCGAACAGCAAAGACTGGGCGGAGAGCCGTCCGGCCAGGGGTGACGGGGGACGCATGTGGCGGAGGACAGCGGCGGCGATCACTCGGACAGTCTCCGGGCCCGATCGACCGATGTCGCGCCATTTTCGCGCCGAGGTGGGCGAACCGGACGATCAGGGCAAGGCGGCGGCGCGGACGATCAAGGCGAGGCGGTGGAACGGCAGGGCAAGGCGAGGCGGCGACGCGGCCGATCAAGGCGAGGCGGCGACGCGGCCGATCAAGGCGAGGCGGCGGAACGGCAGGGCAGGCACAGGCGGATCGGTCCCCACTGCTCGTCGAGGAAGTCGTCCCAGAAGCTGGTTCTCGGCGCCGCCCGCGTGACATCGGCGCCGCACAGGGCGGGACGCCCGTCACCGGGTACGGCGTGCCCGACGATCTCGCGGAGCGGCACAGGGCGATCGGCGCGCACCGCCTCGACGTAGCGCGTGTCAGCGGGAGTCAGCGCGAGGAGGAACGGCTTCCGCACAGACTGAGGGTACGCCGCCGCGCGGATCGGTATGGTGCCCGCGGAGGCCTTACGTGACGCGGGCGGCCAGGAACTTCGGGGCCATCTCGCAGTAGCTGTCGGTGACCAGTTCGGCGATCTCCGTCCAGTCGGTGTGGTCGCCGAGGACGACGGCCGCGACGTTGTGGCCCCACCCCGCGCGGAAGAACGGGAAGCCGCCGGCGGTCAGGCCGAGCAGGTCGTCGAGGGGCACGCGGAAGGTCATCACGGTCGGCGCCTCGCCGTCGACCAGGTACGGGGCGTAGACGGAGAAGCGGTCCGCATCGGGGATGTAGACGTGGGCGATCGTGCGCTTGCGGATCCGCCAGCGCACGCCGATCCAGGCCGGTTCCTCATAAGCCTCGGGGAGCCGCCCGCAGATCGCCCGCAGCCGGTCGAGGATTTCCGGTGGCACGTCTCCGGGGCCCGACATGGCCCCGACCATACCGGCTTCCGGCTCGAGGGTCAGGCCGCAAGCCGGTCCGGACGAACGGCCCACCCCGGCTACGCCGGCGGCCGCGAGGGCGACCGCCGGCGGCAACGTCAGAGGACCAGCTTGCCGTTCACGGCTCGGGGCCAGGTCTGGTACTGCGACGAATAGAGGCCCTTGCCCACCCAATCGGCGTCGGTGCGGACGGGGTTGCGCGGGGTGTAGGCGACGAAGTTCGAGGCGTCGTCGGTGCTGCCGGTGCCGTCGTAGCGGGCCACGGCCGGGTACGGGAAGACCGGGCGGGTGCGGGCGGCGCTGGTGGCCACGATGCGGCCGGGCTGCTTGCCGGTCTCCACCCAGGACATGACGGGGGTGAGGACGTCGAAGCTGTTCGGGCCCTCGCCGCCGCCGCAGTGGGCCATGCCGGGGAACAGGTAGAGCTTGGCGAAGCTGTCGGCGTTGCCGACGGACCTTCGCAGGGCGTCGTAGTAGATGAGCGTGCCCTGCGGGGAGATGTGCTGGTCGTTCCAGCCGTGCCAGAGGATCAGCTTGCCGCCGCCGCGTTTGAAGGCGTTCAGGTCAGGGTCCAGGGCTGCCATGTACGACGAGGACGGCATCACGGTCTTCCAGAACGACTCGACCGTCAGACGAAGATCGCTCAGCTGGTACGTGGGGCGCGGGTTGTTCGGCTGCGCCAGGTACCGCAGGTACGACAGGGCGAAGTTCTCGCTTGCCACCGTCTGGCCCTGCGCGGCCGGGATGAACAGGGTCCATTCGAGCTCGGAACCCCATTCGTGCGAGATGTACGGCTCGAGCCGCGCGCCCGACGACGTGACAGCACCGTCGTGCAGCTTGCGCACCACCGCCGCCTCGGCCGCTGAGAGGCAGGTGGACGGGTCCTGGCCGGCCTTGCAGGTCAGCGTCGACGGGTTGAAGCGGCACAGCCTCGGGTCGTCGATGAGGCCGTCCCGCAAGCCGTCGATCGTGTCGCAGGCGGCCAGGACGGCGGTGTGAACGAGCGGCAACTTGTTGGCCAGCAGGATGTAGTTGCCGTTCGCGTCCTTGTTGGCGAGCACGTTCCAGGCGTGGTGGAAGGTGTTCTGCACGGCCATGTTGCTCGCGGGCGCGCCGGCCGCGATGCCGTCGAAGTCGTCCGGGTAGCGCTGGGCCGCCATCAGGGCCTCGCGGCCGCCGTCGGAGCAGCCGGTGAAGTACGAGTAGCGCGGCGCCTTGCCGTAGAAGGCTTTGATGAGCGCCTTGGCCGTCTGCGCGGTGACATGCACGCCGCGGTACGCGAAGTCGATCTGCGCCTGCGGGTTGTTCGCCGCCCACGAGCCGTCGTTGCGGCCCTGGTGGCCCATGTCGGTGGTGGCGCTGGCGACCGCGCCGTCGGTGACCGGCTCGCAGCCGGCGGCCTGGCCGTAGTTGATGGTCGCGTTGCCGCAGAGGCCGCCGCAGCCGGTCTGCACGTAGCGCTGGGTCCAGCCCTCGGTGGGCAGGCGGACGACGAACGTGTCGGCCGGGGCGATCGTGCCGCGCACCTCGCAGTAGGGCGCGGGCGTGCCGGCGGTGACGACGGTCGCGGACGCGATGGTGACGGGGGCGTCGGTGGCACGGCTCAGGTCGACACCTCGTACGGCCGCGCAGTCGATTCTTGGGGTCAGGGCTCGCAGGTCGGCCGGCCCTCCGGAGGGCGGGGCGGTGGCGGCGAAAGCGGACGCCGCCACGAGCACGGCGGAGAGCAGAAGGGGGGACGGACGGCGCATGGGCTCACCTACTCACGGAAGAGACGGGGGAACACGCGGTGGGCATTGCCTTCGTAGACCTTGTAGCGATCGGTGTCGGAGAGGCCGAGGGCGTCCACGTAGCGGCGGGTGTCGTCGAAGTAGTGGCCGGTCTCGGGGTCGACGCCGCGCACGGCGCCGACCATCTCGGAGCCGAACAGGATGTTGTCCACGTCGATCACCTTGAACAGCAGGTCGATGCCGGGCTGGTGGTAGACGCAGGTGTCGAAGAAGACGTTGGTCATGACGGCCTCGTCGAGCGGTGGCCGGCCGAGCATGTCGGCGAGCCCGCGGAAGCGTCCCCAGTGGTAGGGCACCGCTCCCCCGCCGTGCGGGATGATGAAGCGCAGCCCGGGGAAGCGCCGGAACAGGTCCGACTGCACGAACTGCATGAACGCGGTGGTGTCGGCGTTGAGGTAGTGCGATCCGGTGGCGTGGAAGCTCGTGTTCGTCACCGCCGACACGTGCACCATGGCGGGGACGTCGAGCTCCACCATGGCCTCGTAGAAGGGGTACCACGACTCGTCGGTGAGCGGGGCGGACGTCCAGTGCCCGCCGCTCGGGTCGGGGTTGAGGTTGCAGCCGACGAAGCCGAGCTCGCTGACACACCTTCGCAATTCGGCGATCGAGTGGGCGATCGGCACGCCGGGCGACTGCGGGAGCTGGCAGACGCCGGCGAAGTGGTCCGGATAGAGGCCGGTGACCCGGGCGATCAGGTCGTTGCACGCGGTCGTCCAGGCCAGGCTGACCGTCTCGTCGCCGAAGTGGTGGCCCATCGCCGACGCGCGCGGGGAGAAAATGGTCAGGTCGACGCCGCGCTCCCGCATGAGGCGCAGCTGACTTCCCTCGATGGACTCGCGGATCTCGTCGTCGGAGATCTTCGGGTACGGGGGTGCCTGCCGGCCGGAAGTGAACGCCTCCTGCTGCCGCGCGCGCCAGTCGGTGTGCGCGGCGGGGGCGGTGGTGTAGTGGCCGTGGCAGTCGATGATCACGCGCCGGCCTCCTCGACGGGCACGACCGGGGTGCCGTGGGTGTGGAAGGTGTCGATGGTCTTGAGGCCCCACGCCTGCCCCTTGGCCCGCTCCTCGCGCGTCCAGCTGATGGTGCGCCAGTCGGGGGCGAGGATCAGCCGCGCGCCGGCGTTGCAGATCTCGATGCGATTGCCGCCGGGCTCCCACACGTACAGGAAGAAGGTCTGCTGGATCGCGTGTTTGTGCGGGCCGGTCTCGATGTGGACGCCGGCGTCGAGGCAGACGTCGGCCGCGCGCAGGATCTCCTCGCGCGTGTCGGTGGCGAAGGCGACGTGGTGCAGGCGCCCGCGGCTGCCGGTCCAGTCCTCGGTGTAGACGAGGTCGTAGGTCTTGTTGCCGAGCGAGTACCAGATGGCCTGCGGTGAGCCGTCGTCCTTGACGATCTGCTCGGTGCAGCGGGCGCCGAGCGTGTCGCGCAGGTAAGCGCTCGTTTGCGGCACGTCGGCGGTGAGGTAGTTGACGTGGTCGAGCCGGCGGAGATTCGCGCCCCGGCCTGGGTACTTCGCGGCCTGGTTCTTGAGGGCGGGCCGGTCCGGATCGCCGGCCTGATACCACTCGGCATCCCAGTACAGGCCCATCTCGTGGCCATCGGGGTCGGTGTAGAGGAAGACCTCGCCCAGGCCGGGGACATCCTTGACCGATCGGTCCGTGCCGACGCTCTCGCGGAGGCGGTCGAGGGCCTGCGGGCTCGCGGCCCGCAGGTAGGTGCGCCCGATGCCGGCCTGGTCGTGGCGGACGAGCCGGACGGTCCAGGACTGGTAGTCGTCCCAGGTGTGCAGATAGACCGAGGACGCGTCGCGGTGCACCTCCCGCAGGCCCATGAGGTCGACGAAGAAGTCGCGCGACTCCTCGAGCACCGCCGTGCGGAGCTCGATCGGCCCCACGTGGGCGATGTCCCGGCGCCGGTCCGGGTCGTGCGTGACGCTCATTCGGTTGCCTTTCCGCTGCGCGGCCACACCAGGCCGTCGGACAACTTGCGGGCCGTGCGGACCACGCTGCTGCGCACCAGCCGGGTCTGCGGGCCGGTCCCTTCGAGATCGACGTACGCGTCGAAGAAGCCGCTCGGGTGCTCGACGCGCACCAGGCGCTCGGCGGCCTCGCCCCGCGCGCGCAGGGCCGCGGCGACCGACACCGCGCCCAGGACGCCGATGGCGGCGTGCACCCGGTGCGGGATGAACGTGCGGGTGGTGACCGTGCCGCCCTGGCGCGGCGCGGAGACGATGCTGACCTTGGGGACGGTCTTGTCGCGGACGTCGCCGAGGCCCATCGCCTCGCCGGCCGCCAGGCGAAGGGCCTCGACCTTGGCGCGCAGCGCGTCGTCGGCTTCGAGCCGCTCGGGCGGCTCGTCGCCGTCGATCCCGAGATCGGCGGCGCGGACCACGACGACCGGCATGCCCGCGTCGACGGCGGTCGCCTCCACACCGGCGAAGAAGTTGACGAGTGTTCCGGTGGGGAAAAGTGGCGCGTCGCCGCCGGGGAACGCCAGGTCGATCGGAGCAGCGGGAAAAGGGGTACCCGCCATGACGGTGTCGCCGTCGTAGCGCACTTTGTCAGCGGGCGTTCGCACTGTGGCCTCGGCGAGGCTCTCGGTAGGGTTCATGATCCGGATGCGCACGGTGGTGGTCTCGCCGGCCGGGGCGACCAGGCCGCGCTCGATCGCGAACGGGCCGACACCGGCCAGGAGGTTGCCGCACGTTTGCGCGTCGGTGACGATCGGCCGGTCCGGCACGATCTGGAGGAACAGGTAGTCGACGTCGGCGTCCGGCGACGGGGACGGGCTCACCACGGCGACCTTGCTCGTCAGCGGATGGCCGCCGCCGAGGCCGTCGATCTGCCGCTCGTCCGGCGACCCCATGATGCGCAGCAGCAGGTCGTCGCGCTCGGCGGGATCCGCGGGCAGGTCGGAGGCGAGGAAGTAGGCGCCCTTCGAGCTGCCACCGCGCATCTGCATGCACGGGATGCCATCGGACTCCGTCATGGCAGGTCGTCCACGTATTCGACGCCGAGCTCGGCGAGCAGGGGGCGCAGCTTGTAGAGGTCGACGCCGAGCGTGCCGCTCGCGAGCTTCTCGCGCTTCGCGGCCTCGCTGTCGAGACGCCGGCGCGCGGCCGCCACCACCGCGGGGCCCCGGGCGATCGGCAGGGCGAGCACCCCGTCGTCGTCGGCCACGATGACGTCGCCCGGGTGGACGATCTGGCCGGCGGCGACGACCGGCACGTTGACCGATCCGGGGCTGGCCTTCACGGTGCCCTGCGCGTGCACGGCGCGCGACCAGACCGGGAAGCCCATCGCCCGCAACGTCGCGATGTCCCGTACCCCCGCGTCGGTCACCAGGCCCACGACGCCGCGCGCCATCAGCGACGTGGCGAGCAGGTCACCGAACATGCCGTCGGTCGACGGCGAGGTGGTCGTGACCACCAGGACGTCGCCGGCGCGGCACATCTCGACGGCGGCGTGGATCATGAGGTTGTCGCCGGGATGGCACGAGACGGTGATCGCCGAGCCGCCGATGGCGGCGCCCTCCTGGCGGGCCTGGATCGCCGGGCCGAGCAGGCCGATACGGCCCGCGGCCTCGTGCACGGCGGCCACTCCCGCGTCACGCAGGGCGGCGATGGTCTCGGGTTCGGCCCGGCTGACGTTCCGGACGACGTAGTGCGATGCCACGCGTGCCTCCTTCATTACGGCCATGTCTACGGCCCGTTAAGAACGTAGTCAAGATTGTCTTCCAAATTGTTGACAATATGGGTAACGTCCGCGGCGTCGGCCCGCTTCGTCGGCTCCTTGGAGGACCCATGCTCCGCCGTTCATTCGCCTTAGCTCTCGCCTCCGCCCTGTTCGCCACCGCCGCGTGCGGTGGCGAGGGCGGGGACGCTGCCACTTCGTCCGACGGCACCACCGCGCTCAAGGTCGGTGTCATCCCCATCGTCGACGTCGCGCCCATCTACCTGGGCGTCAAACAGGGCTTCTTCAAGTCCGAGGGCCTCGACGTCACTCTCGAGACCGCCCAGGGCGGCGCGGCCATCGTGCCCGGCGTCGTCAGCGGCCAGTTCCAGTTCGGCTTCAGCAACACCACCTCCCTGCTGCTGGCCGCCTCGCAGGGCCTGCCGCTCAAGGTGGTCTCGGCCGGCGTCGCCTCCACCGGCGAGCAGGGCAAGGACTTCGGCGCCGTCGTGGTCAAGAAGGACAGCCCGATCAAGACGGCCGCCGACCTGGCCGGCAAGCGCGTCGCCGTCAACACCCTCAAGAACATCAATACCACGACCATCAACAAGGTCGTACGGGACGCCGGCGGCGACCCGTCCACCATCAAGTACGTCGAGCTCGGCTTCCCGGACATCGCGGCGGCCGTGGCCAAGGGCGACGTCGACGCGGGCCAGGTGGTCGAGCCGTTCCTCACCATCGCCACCGGCCAGGGCGACCGGCAGGTCGTCGCCAACTACGCCGGCACCGACCCGGACCTGATGGTCGGCATGTACTTCACCTCGCAGCAGTTCCTCGCGAAGAACCCCGAGGTGGCCAAGAAGTTCACGGCGGCCATGGCCAAGTCGCTCGACTACGCCTCGAGCCACGGCGACGAGGTCCGCGCGGTCCTCAACGACTACACCAAAATCGACCCCGAGGTGCAGAAGAACATGGTCCTGCCGAAGTGGCCCAGCGCCGTCGACAAGGACTCGGTGCAGGTGCTGTCGGACCTGGCCCTCAAGGACGGCCTCATCACCAAGCAGCCGGACCTCGGGACGCTGCTTCCGTGACCACGCTCTCCGCGCTCGCCGGCCGGGTCGCGACCCGGCCGGCTCCCCTGACGAAGTCCCGGCCCGCGGCGCTCGGGATGCTCGGCGTCGCCCTCGCCGTCGGCCTGCTCGAGGCGCTGCCGCGGCTGGGCATTGTGGACAGCCGGTTCCTGCCGCCGTTCAGCACGATGGCGCGCTCGCTCGCCGGCCAGCTCACCACCGCCGAGTTCTGGACCGCCACCGGCCAGACCCTGCGCGGCTGGGCGCTCGGCCTCGCGATCGCGATGGCGGCCGGCATCGCCGCCGGCGTGGTCGTCGGCAGCGTGCCGCTGCTGCGGGCGCTGACCGCCTCCACCATCGAGTTCCTGCGGCCCATCCCGTCGGTCGCGCTGATCCCCTTGGTGGTGCTCATCTACGGCAGCGAGATGCCGTCGGCGCTCGTGCTCGTGGTGTACGCGTCGTTCTGGCAGGTGCTCGTCCAGGTGCTGTACGGCGTCGCCGACGTCGACCCGGTGGTCCGCGACACCGCGCGCTCGTACCGCTTCTCGCGCCGCGCCGTTGTGCGGACCGTCGTCTGGCCGACCGCGATGCCGTACGTGGTAACGGGTTTCCGGCTCGCGGCGTCGGTCGCGCTCATCCTGGAGATCACCGCCGAGCTCATCATCGGCGTGCCCGGCCTCGGCCGCTCGATCGGCGTGGCGCAGAGCTCCGGGGCGGTCGCCGAGACGTACGCCCTCGTGCTCGTCGTCGGGGTCATCGGCGTGCTCGTCAACGTGCTCGCGCGGGCGGTGGAGAGGCGCGCCCTGCGATGGCACACCTCGGTGCGGGGGGACTTGTGAAACGCGTACTGACCACCCTGGCCCTGCCCGCCGTCCTGGTCGCCGCCTGGTGGTTCGCGTCGGCGCACAGCACCAGCTTCTTCTGGCCTCCATTGCGGACGATCGTCGAGGCGTTCCCCGAGACGTGGACGGCCGATCCCTGGCTGCACGACGTGCTGCCCAGCCTGGCCCGGCTCGCGATCGGCTACCTGATCGCGCTGGCGGCCGGTGCCGGGCTCGGCGTGGCGATCGGGTCGTCGCGCACCCTGCGCGAGATCTGCGAGCCGGTGCTGGAGTTCCTGCGCGCCGTGCCGCCGCCGGTGCTCATCCCGGTCATCGCGCTGTTCGCCGGCTACACCGGGTGGACCTCGAAGATCATCACGATCGCGCTGGGCTGCGTGTGGCCGATCCTGCTCAACACCATCGAGGGCGTGCGCTCGCTCGACGAGGTGCTGCGCGACACCGCCCGCTCGTACGGCCTCGGCCGGGTCGCGACGCTGTGGCACGTGGTGCTGCGCGGCGCCAGCCCACGGATCGCCACCGGCGCGCGGCAGGCGCTGTCGATCGGCGTGATCCTCATGGTGATCAGCGAGCTGTTCGGCGCGAACCGGGGGCTGGGCGCGGCGATCGTGCAGTTCCAGCGGGGCTTCGCCATCCCGCAGATGTGGACCGGCATCATCCTGCTCGGCCTGATCGGCGTCGCCCTGTCGGCGCTGTTCCGCCTGGTCGAGCACCGAGCCCTGGCGTGGTACCGCGGGCTGCGCCAGGCCGAACGAGGAGCGTAGAGCGATGAGCGTCATCCTGGACGTCGACGGCCTGGCCAAGACGTACACCGGCCACGGCCGCGAGGTCGAGGCGATCCGCGACCTCACCTTCCGGATCCACAAGGGCGAGCTGGTCTGCATCGTCGGCCCGTCCGGCGCCGGCAAGACCACCCTGCTGCGCTGCGTCGCCGGCCTGCTCGGCGCGTCCGGCGGCACGGTGGTCCTCGACGGCTCCACGGTGACCCAGCCACCCCCGGGCATGGCGGTCGTCTTCCAGGAGTACGGGCGCAGCCTGTTCCCCTGGCTCACGGTCCGCAAAAACGTGGAGCTGCCGTTGCGCGAGAAGGGCCTCGGCCGCGCCGAGCGCACCGCGAAGGCCGACGCCGCCCTGGACGCGGTGGGCCTGCGCGACAGCGCCGACGCGCACCCGTGGCAGCTCTCCGGCGGCATGCAGCAGCGCGTCGCCATCGCACGCGCCATCGCGTACGAGCCCAGCGTCCTGCTGATGGACGAGCCCTTCGCCGCCGTGGACGCGCAGACCCGCGCCGACCTGGAGGACCTGGTCCGCCGGCTGTGGCACCAGCTCGGCGTCACGGTTCTGTTCGTCACGCACGACATCGACGAGTCCGTCTACTTGGGACAGCGGGTGCTGGTGCTCTCCAACCGCCCCACGGTCGTGCTGGAGGACGTGCCGATCGACCTGCCGGACGAGCGCGACCAGCTCGGCACCCGCTCGTCGGCGCGCTTCGCCGAGCTGCGCAGCCACGTCTACGAGCTCATCCAGCAGGCGAAGAAGGGCCACCGCCCGGAGCCGGCCGGCGTGTGACGGGACTTTCGCCCCTGGCCTGTTCCCCGTACGGCGGGGACAGTGACCGCATGGAGAAGATCTCGCTGACGAGGCTGGCCGCCGACGAGGCGCTCGCCGCCAGGGACGCGTCCAGCGGCCGCGGCGGGCACACGGTCTTCGGCAACCACGCGACCAGCCTGCGGCAGACCGTCCTCGCCCTCGGCAAGGGGCAGATGCTGCACGAGCACAACAGTCCCGGCGAGGCGACGGTGCAGGTGCTCAGCGGCCGCGTACGCCTCGCCTCCGCGGACGAGACGTGCGACGGGGACACCGGCGACCTGCTCATCATCCCGGATGCGCGGCACAGCCTCGAGGCCCTGGAGGACAGCGTCGTGCTGCTCACCGTGGCGATGCGGCGCTGACGGCTGTCCGGCGCCTCCGAGATGCCCTTGGTGCTTCTCCCTAGGCGGGGGGAGAACCCGCTTCCCGCGCCCAAGGAGGAAAACCGTCGGTAGTCTTGGCATCTGTGATCGACGCCGCCCACGTCGCCGCGATCGAGCGGGCCTACGAGCTCGTCGAGTCGGCGCAGGGCGAGCTGAGCCCCGCCGAGGTCGACGCCGCGGCGGCGCGGATCGGGCGGGCCGAGTGGTGGGACGTCCAGGTGCTACTGCACTTCGCTCGCTCACTCGCCGTACGGGAGATCGGGGGTGATGACGCTCCTCACGTGCGCGCCATGCTCGACGTAGCGCAGGCCCTCGGCGAGCCGGCCCTGCACGCGCTGGCGCTGGCCGTGACCGCCGCGCGACGGGCCGACGCCAAGCCGTCGCCGTCGGTGGGGCCGGAGAAGTCGGTGGGGCCGGAGGAGTCGCCGGGCGGTCCCCTGGTGCGGGCGGTGGGGCTGCTCGACGAGGCGGACGGCCCGGTGGTGCACCGCGTGGCGGCCCTCATCGAGGTCGCGACCGTGGCGCACGCCATGGGCTTCTGGGAGCTGGCGCTGGAGCTGTACGACCGCACGGCCGAGGTGGCCGGCGCCGGCGACGATCCGCGCTGGGCCGCCACGCTCCGGCGGCAGCGCGTCGTGCTCGAGCTGAACCGCGTCGAGCTGGTGCTCGACTGGGCCAGCGCCGAGGCGATGGTCGGCGACTGGGCGTCCGCGGGGGCGCGCGCCTCCGCGGTGACCGGGACGACCTCGACGGACGGCTGGCCGCCGAGCTGGGTGCGGCAGTACGACGGCTACCTCCGGCTGCTCGCCGAGTTCCAGGGGCTCGCCGGCGCCAACCGGGGCGACGCGTACTCCTCGCTCTGCACGGCGATCCGGGCGACCCGGGAGCGGGACTTCGCCCGCGCGGCCGTGGCGGCGGGTGGGCTGGCTGAGCGTTTCGGGGTGGCCGCCCCGCTGAACACCCGCCTGCTCGCCATGCAGATCGCCGCCCGCGACCCGCGGTGCCCCGAGGCCGCCGCCCGCTTCGCCGACGAGCTGGTGTGGCTGCGCTGGAAGGAACGCCTGCTGCGGATGGCCAACATGCGCGAGGCCATCAAGGCGGAGCGCCGCCGCCGCGAGCACGAGCAGCTGCGCCGCGAGATCGTCACCGACGACCTGACCGGGCTGGCGAACCGCCGCGGCTTCCAGTCGTACCTGGCCGAGCAGCGCGGTGCGGACAGCGACTACGCGGTCATGATGGTCGACGTGGACCGGTTCAAGCAGGTCAACGACACCTTCGGCCACGACGTCGGCGACCAGGTGCTGGCCCGGGTCGCCGCGGTGCTGAGTTCCGCCGTACGCCCGCAGGACCTGGCCGCCCGCCTCGGCGGCGACGAGTTCGTGGTGATCCTCGCCGGCGTGCGCCCGCAGGTGGCCCGCGAGCGCGCCGAGGGCGTCCTCGACGCGGTACGGCATCATCCCTGGCACGAGGTCGCGCCCGGCCTCGCCGTCGAGGTGAGCATCGGCCTGCACCACGGCAGCCACCGCGAGCTGCCGGCCCTGCTCGGCGACGCGGACCGCAGCCTGTACGCGGCCAAGCACGGCGGCCGCGGCCGGGTGGCCGAAAACGCGGCCTAGCACGACGGCCACGGCCAAGTGGCCGACAACGCCGCTCCGGGAGGCTAGCCGGCGCGCAGGTGCTCGCCGATCAGGCCGGCCAGCTGGGCGCGGGAGGTCACCTCCAGCTTGGGAAAGATGCGGTAGAGGTGTGAGCCGACGGTCCGCGGCGACAGGAACATCCGCTGGCCGATCTCGCGGTTGGACAACCCGTCGGCCACGAACCGGGCGATCTCCAGCTCCTGGGCCGACAGCACGCCCTCGGCCGGTGCGCCGCTCGACGCGCGCATCTCGCGTCCGGCCCGGCGCGCCCACGGTGCGGCGCCCAGCACCTCGAACGTGTGCCGTGCCGTCTCCAGCGGCAGCCGCGACTCGCTGATCCGGCGCTGCCGTCGCAGCCAGCTGCCGTACTCCAGGTCGATCCGCGCCGCCGCCCACGGCGACCTCGCCTCCCGGCGGGCCCGCGCGAAGAGCTCCTCGTCCCCGTCGAGCAGCGCCCGGGCGTACATGTCCCGGGTCTCGGGCATCGCGTCCCGCAGGCCGCACCTCAGCGCCGCCTCGGCCAGATGCCCCACGGTCTCCGCTCGCCGGGGTCCCTCCCTCAAAGGCAGCAGGACCGTGTACGCCTCGCGGAAGCGCTCGGCACCCAGCAGCGCGACGCCCCGCGCGAACCGCGCCGCGCCCGCCACCAGCGGCCCGCCCACGATCTCCGCCTCGGCGGCGTGCCGTCCGGAGCTCTCGCCGTCGCCGCGCACCGCCTCGACCAGCGCCACGGCCGCCGTCGCGCACCCCTGCCACACGGGCTGGCCGGTGCGCTCGGCCAGCACCCGGCACTCGGTCGCCGCCTCCGCGACCGCGGCCCAGTCCCCCGCCCGGCGCGCCGCCTCGGCTCGCAGCCCCAACACGTGCACGAGCAGCCCGAGGCGCCCGGTCCGGCGCAGCCGCGCCGCCTCCGCGGCGAGCAGGTCGCTCGCCCGGACCGCGTCACCCCGGGCCAGCACGGTCAGCGCGCCGGCCCAGCCCTCACCCTCCCGCCCCTCCGCGGGGGCGCCGGCCACCGCCCGCACCGCCGTGGCGCGCGGATCGTCGTCCGCACCGAGCGCCGCGAGCACGGCGAGCATCTCCTCGGCGGCCGTGCCGTCCCCGGTCGCCAGGGACAGCGCGGCCGCCGTCGCCAGCGCGTCGAGCGCCGCGCCCACGTCACCGGAGGCGGCCAGTTCCCCGGCCGCCCCCGTCACCGCGCCGAGCGCGTCGTGCGGCCGCGCCGCGTAACGCGCCCGCAGGGCCCGTAGGCCGGCCCCGCGGCCGTGGTCGAGCAGCGACTCGGCCCGCTCCCGCCATCCGCGTTCGAGGGCCCGGCCGGCCTCCTCGACCAGGCCACCGCGCCGCAGCACCCGGCGCCGCTTCCGGCGGCGTTCCCGCTCCCGTTCGATGATCGTGCTCATGGGGCGAAGCTACGAGCGCTCAGGGGCGGTTCAGTGACCATCGAGTGACACCGGCGGTCAGCCGCCCGTGATGCTCCAGTGCCAGGGCTCCGACGGAAGGTTCACGAAGCCGTACTCGTCGGCGTGGATCTGCAGCCACTTGAAGGCCGGGCTCTTCGACGTGAGCGTCCTGCCGCCCGAGGTGATGTCGATGGCGAGGCCGATCTCGTGCAGGGAGCGGCCCGGGATGGCGGTCGGGACGCGGCACGACGAGGACGGGGCCGTGTAGACGTCGGGACAGCCATTGATCTTGCGCAGCTCGATCTGGCGCTGCTTGGTGCGGAAGCCGCCGCCGGAGAGGGCGATGCCGGCCTTCTTCGCGTCGTCGACCATGCGCTTGTACGCGTACGCCACGTTCTTGTGGACGGTCGTGCCGTAGACGACGGTCGTGTCGGCGGTGGTGAAGGCGGGCCGGACGGCCGTGACCACGTTCTTGCTGACGGCCGCCGCCTGGCGGGCCAGCTCGGCCGGGGTCTTGAGCGCCGCGATCTTCTGCTGCGTGACGGCGACCGCCGCGGAGGCCGTCGTCACGCCGTTGTTCGCCGCGGTGAGCGCGGTCGTGGCCGCCGCCGCGGAGGACCGGGCGGTGGTCAGGGCCGTCGCCGCGGTGCGCGCCTGGGTCGTACGCAGGGTCAGGGTCTTCTGGGCGGCCGTGACCGCGTTGCGGGCGCGGGTGACCGCCGTCTTGTTCCGCGGCTTGACCTTCGTCAGGTTCTTCTTCGCCGTCGTCACCGCCGTGCGGGCGGCCACGACGCGCTCCTTGGCGGCCTTGTCGGCGCCGGTCGCGGCGGTGACCTGCTTCTCGGCCGCGGCCAGCGCCGCCGTGGCCTTGGTGACCTCGGCGGTGCGGGTCGTCACGGTGGTGCGCTGGGTGGCGAGCGTCTGGCGCAGCTGCGCGCCGGTCGCGGTCACGGTGAGGCTGCGGTACATGAGGCTGGACCAGCTCTGCGCGGCGGCTGGTACCGCCGCCTCGGCGGGGGCCTGCAGGCCGGTGGTGGCGAGGGCGGCAGCGACGATCGCGGTGGTGACGGACCGTCGGGCTCGGGTGCGGATCTGACGTTCGGGCCGGGTTTCCTGTCGTTTCGTCACCCGGCGAGGATGGTGTCGCCGGGGTGCAGCCTCCGGGCCGTTCCGGGTGCGAACGAGGTGTCAGGGCGCCAGCACCACCACCTTGCCGCTCACCCTGTTCTCCTCCACGTCGCGGTGGGCGTCCCGGATCCGGTCGAACGGATAGACGGTCACCGGCCCGAGGCTCAGCTCGCCGGACGCGATCCGGTCGAGGCTGTCCTGCAGCACGGCGGGCGGCAGCGAGGTCGCGTCGCCGCCGTAGCCGGTGAGCCGCACGCCGTCCGGCAGGTAGCCGATCGGGTAGAAGTCCGGGACGGTCCACTGGTTGGAGAGCATGCCGGCGAAGCAGACCGTGCCGTGCACCCGCGTGGCGGCGAGCGTGTCCGGCAGCGTGGGCGTGCCGACCAGTTCGAGCGCGGCGTCGACCCCGTCCGGGTAGAGGCCGCGCACCCGGTCGGCGATGTGCCCGTCGTCGAGCAGGGCGTGGTCGGCCGCCAGCTCGGCGAGGCGGGACCGCTGCCGGGTGGTCGCCAGCACGGTCGCGCCCATGCTCCGCGCAAGCGCCGCGGCCGCGTACCCCAGGGCCGAGGTGCCTCCCCGGATCAGCAGGGTCTGCCCGGCGCGCAGGTCGAGGCCGGTGGTGAGGGAGCCGTACGCCGTCTGGAGCGTCTCGGGCACCGCGCCGAGCGTCGCCCAGGGCAGCGACGAGCGGAACGGGATCACCTGCCGTCGTGGCACCACCGTGTACTCCGCGTAGCCACCGTCGAAGGCGCGGCCCATCCCGCCCATCATCGCGGCGACCTGCTGTCCCGGCCGCAGGTCGGTGCCGGGCGCGAGGTCGACGACGCCGGTGGCCTCGATGCCCGGCACGATCGGGAAGCGCGCGTTCTCGGCGTAGCCGAGGCGCAGGTGCAGCTCGGAGCGGTTGACGCCGAAGGCTCTGACCCTGATGCGCACCTCGCCGGGCCGTGGTTCGGGCAGCGGCAGGTCGCGGATCTCGAGGTTGCCGACGGGGCCGGGGGATGTCAGGACGATCGCTCTCATGCCCCATAGTTTCCACGGAATTAGATTCCATGGAAACTAAATGGGTACGATGTGCGGCGTGACACAGAAGGTGCGCTGGGCGCACGACCTCGTCCGCCTGGAGATCGTTCTCTGGGACCACGTCGACGCCCGCCTCAAACGAGACCACGACCTGCCGCTGTCGTCCTTCGAGACGCTGTGGGTGCTGCGCGAGCGCGAGACGGCGCGCATCGGCGACCTGGCCCGCGAGCTGCGCATCACCATGGGCGGGGCCAGCAAGCTCGCCGACCGGGTCCGCGCCGCCGGCCTCATCGAGCGCACCACCGACCCCGGCGACCGGCGCGCCAGCTCCCTGACGCTGACCACCGAGGGCCGGGAGATCCTGGCGAAGGCCACCCTCACGTACGACGCGGCCGTCGCGGAGCTGCTCGACAGCGCCGGAGTGACGGACGCGGAGGTCCGCGCGACACAGAGCGTCATCACCCGCCTCCTGATGTCCACCCCGCCCACCACCGCGTGACCACCGATGTGGCCCTCCCCCACCGTGGCCGCGCGGGCGCCGTTTCACCGGCTACCGTTCCCCGACCGACCGGCGCATGCCCCGCGCCGGTCCCCGGAGGGAGGACCGATGACTACCGCCGACCGTGCCGCGCGTGCCTGGCTCGAGGCCACGGCCGTGCTTGCCGGGCTTCAGCCGGACGGCTACTTCCACGAGACCGCGCACGGCAGCGCCGAGCTCGTCACCGGCGCGCCCTCGCCCCAGCTGAACGGCGTCATCGGGATCACCCGCGACCCCGACGCCGGGGAGCTGGCCGAGCTCGCCGCCTCGCCGCGGCTCGGCGCGGTCTCCTGGGCCGTCCAGGTGCGCGGCGACGACCCCGGGGACCGGATCGAGCGCATCGCCGCCGCGCACGGCCGCAAGCACCGCCGGGCCGTGCCCTTTCTGCTCAAGGAACTCTCCGCCGCGGACGCCCACCCGGTGCCCGGCGCCCGCCGGCTCACCGGCGCCGACAGCCCGGTCTACCGGCGCACGATGGCCGCCGGCTTCGAGGCGCCGGAGGAGGCCCTCGCGCTGCTGACCGCCCCCGCCGTGCTCGACCTGCCCTCGATGACCGGCTACCTGCTGGAGGCCGGCGGCGTCCCGGTGGCCACCGGGTTCGGCGTCCTCCACGGCGACCTGGTCGGCGTCTTCAACATCGCGGTGCCGCCGCCGTTCCGCCGCCGCGGCCACGGCCGCGCCGCCACCGCCGCGGTGCTCAGTGACGCGTACGCCCGAGGGGCCCGCACCGCGTTCCTGCGCGCCACCCCCGACGGCCTGCCCGTCTACCTGAGGATGGGATTCCACGCGGCCGAGAACTGGACGGTCTTCTCATGAGCGACACGACGTTCGCCGGCGAGGTCCGAGGTGCCTTCCGCCGGGGCGACAGCGCCGAGGTGGTGCGGCTCTGCCGGACCGCGCTCGCCGAGGCCCGCGCCACGGAGGTCGAAGCCCTCTACGGCCTGTCGCGGGTGGCGATCCGCTCGGGCGACCTGGCGGCCGCCGCCGACCTCGCCACCCAGTCGTTGCAGGCGGCCCTGCGCGCCGGCGACCGGTCCCTGGAGGAGCGGCCCCGGCACGTGCTCGCCGCTGTCGCCCGCCTCTCCGGCGACCTGGCCGGCGCCCGCGAGCTCTACCTGGCGAGCATCCGCCTCAACGAGGAGCTGGGCCGGGCCGAGACCGTCCTGACCGAGCGCCACAACCTGGCCTTCTGCGAGCTGCGCCTGGGACGGCTCGGCGCCGCCCGCGAGCTCTTCGCCGCCAACCGCGCCGAGGCCGAGCGGCACGGCTGGACGTCGTTCCTGCCGTTCGCCGCCATCGCCGACGCCTGCCTGGCCTCCGCCGAGGGCGACCACGCCCGGGCGGCCCGGCTGATCGCGGCCGCCGACGCCGCCTTCGCCGCGCGCGGCCAGGTGCCGGACCCTGACGACGCCGCCGAGCTCGACCGGGCCCGCACCGACTCGGCGGCCGCCCTGGGCGAGCGGGAGTTCGCCGAGCAGTACGACAGCGGCCGGCGGGAGGTATCCCACGGCCCGGACGGGACCCCTGACTGAGAGCAAGCGCCTCCGACATCTCAGGGAGATCTGCCATGCCGACCTTCAAGAACGATCCCGTCGACTCCTCGACCGACTCGACGGCCGCGGCCGTCCGGGCGGAGAACACCAACACCACGCCGAACGCCGGGCCCGGCGTGCACGCGAAGAGCGCGGCCGCCGCCGTGCTCGGCGAGAGCAGCACCTGGCACGGCGTCGCCGGGATCACGCAGAGCAAGACCGGCGGGGCCGGCGTGTTCGGCTCCGGCGACGCGGGCGGACCGGGCGTGATCGGCACGAGCAAGACCTGGGTGGGGGTCTTCGGCGAGACCTTCGGCACCCAGAACGGGCCGGCCGGCGTCTGGGCCGACGGGCACGAGGGCGGTTCCGGGGTCAAGGGGCACACCAGCTGCCCCGGCGCGTTCGGGGTCGCCGGCTTCCACCTCACCAACAAGGGCCCGGGCATCTTCGGCCAGGGCAACCCCGCGGGGCTCTTCGAGGGCGACGTCCGGGTCACGGGCGCGCTGGTCGTGCAGAACACCGACGTCCTTCAGCGCCTCGGCGCCCTCGAACAGCAGGCGGGCAGCGCGGCACAGCTCGGCACCCAGCTGCGGGCGCTGGAGCAGAAGGTCACCGCCCTCCAGGCCCAGGTGGCCGGCCTGCAGGGTCAGCTCAACACGGCGGTGAGCAACCTGACCGGCCGGATCACCCTCGCCGAGTTCGCCATCAGCCAGCTCAAGGCCGTGGTCCTGGCCGGAGGCTGACCGGTTCTTACCTTGCCCGAACATCGGGCGCCGCCCGGCGCGGGCACAATGGGCCGGTGAGCGCGAAGGGGCTGGTGCTGGTCGTCGAGGACGAGCGGCCGATCGCCGATCTCGTGCGGCTCTATCTGGCCCGCGACGGGTTCGGCGTGCACGTGGAGCACGACGGCGCGGGTGGGCTGGCCGCGGTGCGGGCGCTGCGGCCGGTCGCGTGCGTGCTCGACATCGCGCTGCCGGGGCTGGAGGGCACCGAGATCTGCCGGCGGATGCGCGAGGACGGCGACTGGACTCCCGTGGTGTTCCTGACCGCCCGCGACGACGAGGTCGACCGGATCCTCGGGCTCGAGCTGGGCGGCGACGACTACCTGACCAAGCCGTTCAGCCCGCGCGAGCTGGTCGCCCGGGTGCGGGCGCTGCTGCGGCGCGCGGCCGGCCCGGGCGAGGGCGATCGCGTGCGGGCGCTCGGGCCGGTGTCGCTCGACCCGGCCCGCCGGGTCGTGACCGTCGACGGGCGGCCGCTCACGCTGACGGCCACGGAGTTCGACCTGCTCGGGCACCTGCTGCGCCGCCCGGGCCGGGTCTTCACGCGCGAGGAGCTGCTCGCCGGCGTGTGGGGCTACGCGTCGCACGCCGGCACCCGCACGGTCGACGTGCACGTCGCGCAGCTGCGCGCCAAGCTGGGCACCGCCGCCGATCTGATCCGCACCGTCCGCGGTGTCGGATACACCGCCGATGCCGGGGCCTAGTACTGCAACGGCACTTGTAGTTTGTGGTGCGTGCCCGA
>NZ_BOMI01000117.1 GCF_016862115.1 Paractinoplanes deccanensis | reverse complement strand
TTGATCGGGCGTCCCTGAGGACGCCCGATCGATGGCGAGTCACTGAGCGTCGGGCTCGCGGTCCGCCGGCCGCGGCTCGAAGGTCTCCTCCCCCATCACCCGCTCCTCGTCCAGGGCCGATGTCTGCACCACCAGGACGTCGCAGACCGCGTTGCGGACCACGCCGGCGGGGACCGAGCCGAGCAGGGCGCCGTGGGAGGCGCCGAGGCCGCGGTTGCCGACGACGATCAGGTTGGCGGGGTTGTTGCCGACCGTGTCGAGCAGGGCCTGGGCCGGGTCGCCCTCGACGAGGCGCTGTTCGATGTAGCGGGCGCGTTCGCGGGTCAGGCCGGTGACCGATTTGTCCAGGGCCTCGCGGGCGGTGTCCATGCCGTACAGGTCTCGGTGGACGCCCTCGGCCGGCTGCGCCGAGGCAGCGCCGGTGCGGTACGCGGTGACGACGATCAGCCGGGCCTGCGCGGCCTGGGCGACCTCGGCCGCGCGGTCCACCGCGTACAGGCTGGTGGGTGTGCCGTCGGAGCCGACGACCACGCGGTCATAGACAGTGATGCTGCGCTTGCCGCCCAGCGGCACGATCGGGGACTCGTCCTGCTCGTCCGGCGGGTTGACCCACAGCATGGCGATCGCGCCCAGGCCGAGCAGGGCGCCGGCGAGGGTGATGGCGTTGGCGCCGCTGCTGTCGAGCAGGTGCTCGTAGATCCAGCCGAAGGTGACCGTCTGCACCAGCATCGGGACGACGATCATCATGTTGAGGATGCCCATGTAGACGCCGGTGCGCTTGGCCGGGACCATGCTGGCGACCATCAGGTAGGGCACGCCGACCGCGCTGGCCCAGAAGATGCCGACGCCGATCATCGGGACGAGCGTGAGCCACTGGTTGTCGATGCGCGCGAGCCAGACGAGCGACAGGGCCGCGAGGCCGAGCGCGATCGCGTGCACCCGCTTCGCGCCGATCCGCTGGGCGAAGCCGACCAGGAACAGCGCGGAGATCATGGTGACGAAGTTGTAGGCGCCGTTCGCCAGGCCGCTCCACGCGATCGCGTCGTCCCACGCCTGACCGCCCGTCTCCGGGCTCGAGCCGAACACGGTCTCGCCCAGGCTGACGGCGAGGAACTGCCAGTAGATGAACATGGCGTACCACTGGAACGCGAAGACCACGCCGATCTTGTGCATGGCGACGGGCATGGCGCGTACGGCGTCGGCGATCTCCCGGACCGCAGGGCCCACACCCTTCGGGGCGGCCCGCATCTCGGCGATCTCCTCGTCCGTGGGCTTGAGCTCCTTCGTCCGGGCCATGGCCGTCAGCACGGTCAGCAGGATGCAGAACGTGCCGATCATGAAGCACGCGAACATCCAGTACGGCACCCCGTTGCCCGCCGTACCCTGCAACGGCTCGACCTTCTGCAGCGCGAACAGCGACACGTTGGCGAGCACCGCGCCCGCGCCGGTGAACATGCTCTGGGTCAGGAAGCCGCGCGCCAGCTGTGATTTCGGCAGCCGGTCGGAGATGAAGGCCCGGTACGGCTCCATCGAGGTGTTGTTGCCGGCGTCGAGCAGCCAGAAGCAGATCACGCCGAGCCACAGCACGCCCACGAACGGGAAGAGGAACAGGATGATCGCGCAGAGGATCGCGCCGGACACGATGAACGGCCGTCGCCGGCCCCAGCGCGGATGCCACGTGCGGTCGCTGATCGCGCCGATGAGCGGCTGGATGATCAGGCCGGTGACCGGGCCGGCAAGGTTGAGGATGGGCAGCTGCTCGGGGTCCGCCCCGATGAGCAGGAAGAGCGGGTTCACCGCCGACTGGGTGAGCCCGAAGCTGAACTGAACGCCGAAGAACCCGAGGTTCATCATCAGCAGGGCCGTGCCCGTCATCAGGGGCCGTCGCTCCGAGGACGGGGGTTGCGTCGCGACGGTGTCCGATGTCGTGGTGGTCATGGGCTCCACCCCTTCGACCGTGATCCAAGTCACACTTATTCGCCGAAGCTAAACCGGGTGTAGAGGGGTCGCAACTCGGAGTGTCGATGCGTTCGGCAGGAGTTCGAACCGACCGCCGCCGTTGACCCTCCACCGCGTACGGCCATGTAATGACCTCGGAGGTGACCGTGATGAGCGCATGGAAGACCGTCGTCGTCGGCGTCGACGGATCACCCGCCAGCCGCAAGGCGCTGGCGTGGGCCGCCGCCGAGGCCGCCGACCACGGGGCCGACCTGGTGGTGGTCAACGTCTGGGAGCACACCCTGCTGCCGCCCGCCGGCAGCGTCAGCGTGTCGGAGCGGTACGTGCCCGAGCCGACCCAGCGCACGTCCGACGACCTCGTCCAGGTGATCAAGGAAGAGCTCGGCGACGAGCCGCCGATCCTGGTGCGGCCGCACGTGAAGCAGGGCCGCCCCGCGAAGGTGCTCATCGACGAGTCGGCCGGCGCCGATCTGCTCGTCGTCGGCCACCGCGGCCACGGCGGCTTCGCCGGCCTGGTGCTCGGGTCGGTCAGCCAGCACGTCGCGTCGTACGCCAAATGCCCGGTGACGGTGGTGCGCTGAGCGGTGTATCTTCCTTCCACTTTTCCGGGGAGGAAGATCGATCGTGTCCACTGCGCTGCGCGCGGCCGTGTCGGTCGCCATGCCGGCCGGGTTCTCTGTGCTCGGCCTGGTGCAGCTCGCGGTGGCCGGCCTTCTGCTCTACGAGATCTGGGGCCACCTGCGCGGCTACGGCGCCGCCAAGCTGAGCCGGCTGGTGATCATCGGCGTCGGCGCCGTGGTGCTCGGGATCGGCAAGGCGCTGTTCGCCAGGCCCGGCGACCCGGAGGGCGTGCTCGTCACGCCCCAGCAGGCGCCGGACCTGTGGCGGCTGGCGGGCGCCATGGCCACCGCCGCGGGCACCCGCGCGCCCGACGAGATCCGGCCGATCCCCGAGGGCAACGCGGCGGTCACCGAGGACGCACGGCTGCTCGGCCTGGTCGCCGGCGGCAGGAGCTCGAGGCCGACCAGGTCTCGGTGCGCGTGGTGCCGGACACCGAGACGTCACGCTGGGACACCCACCCGGCCCCGGGCGAGCGCATCACCGCGATGCGCGCGCTGCCGCCCGTGCACCACCCCGCCGACGACCGCCCCGCCGGCGTCCTCGTGCCGCAGCTCGGCCAGGCCGGTCTGGCGCTGCAGCGCGAGGTCGTCGACTTCGGCAACCGCACCGTGCTGCCCTGGCCCGACTTCGCCGGCGTCATGGACGCGCTGATCACCCTGGCGGCGGTGCGCGGCGGGCAGGCGCGCCGGCAGCGCTCGTGCTCCGCCCCGGCCCGGGTGGTCGACGAGGCCGCTGCACGCCGAGCTCGCCTTGCACGGCGACGCGACGCTGGTGCTGACGGAGCGCTGGTCGAGCGACACGATCGGGGACAGCCGCGACACCCTCACCGAGATCCTGCGACAGTTCGACTGAAGGGGAGACCGCATGCGTACGGCCCTGACGGACCTGCTCGGCGTCGAGCACCCGATCGTCGGCTTCAACCGGTCGCCGGCGGTGGTCGCGGCGGTCACCAACGCCGGTGGTTTCGGGGTGCTCGCCGCCTCGGCCTACTCCCCCGCCGAGCTGGACGCCCAGCTGACGTGGATCGAGGAGCAGGTCGAGGGCAAGCCGTACGGTGTGGACCTGCTCGTGCCGTCGAAGTTCGTCGCCGGTGATCCCTCCCGGCTGGTGGAAAGCCTGCGGGCGCAGATCCCGCCGAGCCACATCGCGTTTGTCCACAGCTTGCTCGACAAATACGACATTCCCGTTTCACCCCAGGTCGTCGACCACAGCGAGGTGGCCGCGGCGATCACGCCGGCCGGGGCGCCCGCGCTGCTCGACGTCGCGTTCCGGCACCCGATCGCGCTGATCGCGAACGCGCTCGGCACGCCGCCGCCCGACCTGGTCACCCGGGCCAAGGAGGCGGGCGTCGTGGTGGCCTCGCTGGTGGGCAAGGCGCAGCACGCCGAACGGCAGATCGAGGCCGGCGTGGACGTGCTGGTCGCGCAGGGCACCGAGGCCGGCGGGCACACGGGCACGATCGCCACCATGGTCCTCACCCCCGAGATCGTCGACATCGCCGGCGACCGGCCGGTGCTCGCCGCGGGCGGCATCGCGGACGGCCGGCAGATGGCGGCGGCGCTCGCGCTGGGCGCCGCGGGCGTCTGGTGCGGCTCGGTGTGGCTGTCCAGCGCCGAGGACGTCGCCGTGCAGGCCATCAAGGACAAGTTCCTGGCGGCCACCAGCGGCGACACCGTGCGCTCACCCACCCGTACCGGCAAGCCCGCTCGTCAGCTGCGCACCGCCTGGCACGACGAATGGGACGCGCCCGGCAGCCCCGAGCCGTTGCCGCTGCCCCTGCAGCTGATGCTCGTCGAGGAGGCGTGGCAGCACATCGACGCCGCCGCGCAGGCCGGCCACGAGGGCGCGCTGAAGCTCGAGTCGTTCTTCGTGGGACAGGTCGTCGGCTCGTTCCGCGACATCCGCCCGGCCGGGGAGATCACCCGGCGGATGGCCGCCGACTGCGAGCGCCGCATCGCCGAGCTGGGAGGTCTCCTTGCCGCTTCCTGACAGCACGCCCGTCCTCGTCGGAGTGGGCCAGGTCTCGGAGCGCCCCGGCGAGCCGGGCTATCGCGGCCGGTCACCGGTGGAGCTGGCCGCGGACGCCGCGCGCGAGGCGCTGGACGACGCCGCGGTCTCCCCCGCCGAGATCGACACCATCGCGGCGGTACGGCAGTTCGAGAACTCGCTGCCGTTCTCGCAGGCGCCGCTCGGCCGCTCCGACAACTTCCCGCGCTCGGTGGCCGGCCGCATCGGCGCCGCCCCGTACCGCGCCGTGCTGGAGGTCGGCGGCGGCCAGGGCCCGCAGCACCTGGTCAACGAGTTCGCCGCGACGATCGCCGCCGGCGACGCGCGCGTGGTGCTGCTGACCGGCGCCGAGGCCATCTCCACCATCGAGCGGCTGGCCGCCTCGGACAACCCGCCCGACTTCACCGAGCACGCGCCCGGGTCGCTGGAGGACCGCGGGTTCGGCCTCGACGGCATCATCACCCCGGAGCATTTCCCGTACGGGCTGACGGACACTCCCGCGTACTACGCGCTCTTCGAGAACGCCCGCCGCGCGCGCCTCGGCCTGTCCCGCTCGGCGTACGCCGCCGCCATGGGCGAGCTCTTCGCGCCCTTCACCCGCGTGGCGGCCCGCCATCCGCACGCCGCCGCCCCGGTCGAGCGCAGCGCCGCCGAGCTGGTCACCGTCACCGCGGCGAACCGGCCGATCGCCGACCCGTACACCCGGTATCTCGTGGCCCGCGACAAGGTGAACCAGGGTGCCGCGCTGCTGATGATGTCGCTCGCGGCGGCGCGCCGTCTCGGCGTACCGAAACAGAAGTGGGTCTTTGTGGCGGGCCACGCCGACCTGCGCGAGCGCGACCTGCTCGACCGCGCCGACCTGTCGGCCTCGCCCGCCGCCGTGGCCGCCACCCGGCACGCCCTCGACCTGGCCGGCATCGACATGGCCGGGCTCGCCACCCTCGACCTGTACAGCTGCTTCCCGGCCCCGGTCTTCGCCGTCACCGACGCGTTCGGCCTGTCGCCCGCCGACCCGCGCGGGCTGACCGTGACCGGCGGCCTGCCCTTCTTCGGCGGCGCCGGCAACAACTACTCGATGCACGCGATCGCCACCACGGCCGAGCGGGTCCGCGCCGAGCCAGGCAGCTACGGCTTCGTCGGCGCCAACGGCGGCATGATGAGCAAGTACTCCACCGGCGTCTACACGACCAGGCCGGTGACGTGGCGCCCCGACGACAGCGTCAAGCTCCAGGCCGAGCTGGACGCCCGCCCCGCACCCGGCGTGGCGCCCTCCCCCGACGGCCCCGCGATCATCGAGACCTACACCGTCAAGCACAGCCGCGGCGGCGACCGCAAGGGCATCGTCATCGGCCGCCTGGCGGCGGACGGCCGGCGCTTCCTCGCCCACGGCGACGACCTGCTCGACCTGCTCACCGAGGGCGAGCCGATCGGCGCCCGCGTGACGGCCCGCACGGACGACGACGGCAACCACGTGTCCGCGAGTTCCTGAAGGAGCATTTTCGTGGAGTCACTCGGCGCCCGCTTCCTCGCGGAGCCCACCTGGGGCCCATGACAGTCAGGACTTGCGCAGCCACAGCTCCGGGCCGGCGCGGAGCAGCCCCCGTGCCTGCCATTCGAGGAGGATGAACTCCTCCAGCAACGTCGTGGCCTGTTGCATGATGGGCTCGTCGGTGTTCCGGTTGCGGGGCACCGAGGAGATGATGGAAAGCGCGGCGGCCCGGCAGTCGTGCAGGATCTCCACGTCGCGCTGGCCGAGGCGGTGCCACTCCTCCCAGGCGCGAGAGAGCCGCTTGGCCATGGTGGTGGCCCGGTTGCTCCAAACCTTGCCCTCCATCTGCGCGGAGACCTCGGCGTGGAACCGCGCCCGGTAGTCCTGCACGTTGCGGCTCAGCAGGGTGATCTGCTGGGCGATGTCCGACGGCGGCGAGCCGACCAGCAGCTGGCCGTCGCCGGTCTCCAGGCTGGCGCTGATCGGCGTCTCCTCGACCTCGTCGTCGGCGAAGAGCCGGTCGACGACCTCCAGCTGCCACATCTTGAGGGCGACGAACTCCCCTTCCGCGTACGCCAGCGTCAGCGCGCGCAGCAACCGGGTGGCCGTCCACGCGTTGCCGTAGAGGCCGACCGCACCGATGCGCGAATCGTCGCGCTCGTGGGTGGCGAAGGCCGACCGCAGCTCGAGCCAGGCCGACTCCACCTCGTCCTTCTTGCGTCCGGCCAGCTCCGGTGACCGGGCGATCTCGTGGAGGAAGGCGGACGCGTGGACGACTTCGAAGGGTGCGAAGCGCCGTAGGGCCGCCCAGTCGACCAGGCTCGCCCACCGCTTCAGCACCGCGATGTCCGAGCGGTCCAGCTCGCCGCCGCCCGCGCCGGAGGGCGTCACCGGCTCGTACGTCCAGCCCTCGCTGAAGCTGAGCCACACGCCGAACGCCTGCGCGTCCTGGTCGGTGACCCCGTTGACCGGCATCGCCGCGGCCGAGTCGAGCAGCTGGCCGGCCCAGTGCAGGGGGCGCCGGTCGCGGCCGTAGACGATTTCCGAGCGCACGAACAGCGCATACTCGGCGTTCGTGATCGGCTCCGTGACCACCATGCCGTCCGGGCCGGGGTGGACGCGGCGGACCCGCCGGCCCAGCAGGATCTCGCCGATCACCTGGGCGCGGTCGGGATCGTCCGAGCGCGACTCGTCCGACATGGTGCGCGTCAGCCGCTCGCGGATCTCCGGGTCGAGCTCCCGGGCGATCTCGGCGCTGTCGAGCGCCAGCAGCAGCGTGCGCGAGGAGGTGGACTGGGTCAGGCAGGCCGCCACGATCGGCCCGGCGTCGGCCTGGGCGCAGTAGAGCAGGATCACCTCGCGCCACCACGGGTCGGAGACCCTCTCGAGCAGGGTGTCGACCAGGCCCTTCTCGCGGATCCGGGCGGCCGCCAGGAACTCCTGGAAGGTCAGGTGGGCGAACGAGAAGGTGCCGTCCTCGCGCTGGAGGATCAGGCCGCTGCCCTGCTCGGTGTCGACGAGGAAGGCCTCCGCGCTCTCGCTGGGCGCCACCCGGGCCAGTTGCTCCGAGATGATCGTCGCCGCCTCGGCGAGCGAGACGTCGCGCAGGCGGCGGTGCATCATCTCCAGCGCCAGGTGGCGCAGCACGGCCTCACGCTGCACGTACGTGAGGTGGTTGTGCAGGCCCTTGGCCTCCTGCCGCTGGCCCAGGAAGACCTGGAAGATCTCGCGGTAGAGCTCGGCGCGCCCGCCCGGGAGCACCCCGCGGTAGTTGTGCACGTGGGCGATCATGGTGAGCAGCAGCGGGTTGGCGCCGAGGTCGTAGAGCAGCGGCGCGTTGCGCAGCCGCCGCAGCAGGTCCTGTGCGCGGTCCTCGGCGTCGCTCAGCACCACCTCGTCCCGCCGGCCGGTGCGCCGGACCTCGGTGGCCAAATACCACCGGCGCAGGAAGGTCTCGATCTGGCGGTCGGTGAACGGCCGGATCTGGACGACGTCGGCGGAGGGCAGCGGATTCGCGAGGTAGCCCGAGGGCCGTGAGGTGGCGATGAACCCGTTGGCGCCGTACTGCGCGATCTGCGCCTGGAGCCACTCGACCAGGACCTTGCGGTGCTCGGGGTCGGCGACCTCGTCGAGGCCGTCCAGCATCACCAGGCAGTTGCCCTTGCGCAGCTGCCGCTCGATCCACGCCGTGCCCGGGCGCACCTGTTTGGGCAGCGACTCGGCGACCACCTCGGCGAGCGGCGCGTCGTCGGTCCCCACGATGCGATGCACGCTGTCGCGCAGCAGGAGCAGGAACGGGATCTTGCGCCGCGCCGGGCCCGCCTCCTGGGCCCGCCGGGAGGCCAGCTTGAGGGTGAGGTGCTTGAGCAGGGTCGTCTTGCCGCTGCCGGGCGGCCCGACGATCACGAGCGTGCGCGGCGGCCAGCGGTCCAGGTAGTCCCAGACCGGGCCGCGGCTGGTCACCTGCAGCGGCAGGCTCTCGATCGGGCCGAGTAGGCCGGCGGTCGCCGCGTGCGCCGGGACGAAGACCAGGCCGACGTCGACGAAGATGCTCTGGATGTCGAGCGAGAACGGCCCGTGCGTGCCGAGGCCGCGCACGTCGACGTCGTAGTTGCGCGCCACCGCGAAGCGCAGGTAGGCACGCCGCACGCGCAGGCTCGGCAAGCCCCGTCCGGGGACGGGCACCGGAGTGGCCGGATCGGCGGCCCGTGCCGCGTCCCGCGTCGCCCACCAGCCCAGCGGGGCGGCCACCAGGGTCGCCGCCACCGTGGCCACGCCGACCGCCGACTGCGTGTCGAGCTGTGCCTTGGCGTCGCAGAGCAGCCACGCCAGCGCGAACGCCGCGGAGGCGGCGGCCGACGTGAGCAACCAACGCAGCGCGTGCACGCCACCTACTGGACCACAAGATCCGAAAACACGGAAAGCGCCGTCCACCGGAAGTGGATCAGCGAGGCGCCGGCGCCCGGCTCGGCAGCCGGCTGCCCCACGGCAGCAGGGCGATGCCGGCGAGCAGGATCAGCGCGAGCACGGCCAGCGCCGTGCGCGCCGAGGTGACGGCGGCCAGGGCGCCCGCGGCCGCGATGAACAGGGGCTGCACCACCCTGTTGGTGATCGACCACGCCATCACCACCCGCGACATGTGTGCGTCGCCGGTGGCGTTCATCCGGTAGGTCGCGAAGGTCGGGCTGAACATGCCGGCGAAGAACACCAGCAGGATCTCGGACGCCAGGATCAGCACCAGCCCGGCCGTGGACGGCGTCGCCAGCGGGAGCAGGCCCAGCCACAGGTTGCGGCCGACGCCGGCGGCCAGCAGCATCCGCGATGGGCCGAGGCGCCGGGTGAGCGGCTTCACCAGCAGCGAGCCGAGGATGCCGGCCACGCTCGCCACGCCGATGACCAGCCCGTACTGCCAGGGCGCGAAGCCGAGGTCGCGCAGCACCAGCACGGTCAGCAGCGGCGAGGCGGCCATGATGCAGCCGCCGAAGACCAGCGAGTTGCCGAACAGCGCGGCCAGACCCCGGTCGGCGAGGATGTGGCGCCAGCCCTCGGTGAGGTCGCGCAGCCAGCGGTGCTCGGCGGCGTGCTTCGGCGGCTCGGGCTCCGGCACCCGCATGCCGCGCAGGGTGAGCGCCGAGACGAGGAAGCTGAGCGCGTCGAGCGCCATCGTGGCCGTCGCGCCCAGCCACGAGACCACCACGCCGCCCGCGGCCGGCCCGACGGCGTTGGCCGTCCACAGTGTCGTCTCGAAGCGGCCGTTCGCCTCGGCGCGGTGCGCCTGCGGCACCAGCGAGCGCAGCTGGGCGACGCCGGCCGCGTCGAAGGCGAGCCTCGCGGCCATCTGCACCACCGCGACGGCGCAGAGCTGCGCGTACGTGAGGACGCCGAACAGGGCGGCCACCGGCACCGATCCGACCGCTGCCACCCGTACGAGATCGGCCGTCACCATCACCGGAAGCTTGCGCCGATGCTCGATGAAGGGCCCGAGCGGGAGCGCCACCACGGCACTGACCACACCGGCGAGCACCGTCAGCAGGGAGACCTGGAAGTCCGACGCGCCGAGCACGAGCACCGCGACGATCGGCAGGGCCGCGTAGCCGAACGCGCTGCCGAACTCGCCGGCGGCGTAGGCGGCCCACCGCCGCTGGAAGTCCCGGCGCCACTCCACGATCACGGGACAATACCGGACAGGGCCTGTTGCATATCGCGGCCCGTCGATATGGTCGGTCGCGTGAGACATCGCATCGTGGCTGCCCTCGCGTCCCTGCTGATCGTCCTCTCCCCCGCCGCCGTGGCGCGCGCGGCCGAGGACCCGCTGCTGGAACGGCTCACGGCGATCCCCGGGCTGACCGTCGTCTCACAGACGCAGGGCACCGGCTACCGGTTCTTCGTGATGACGTACCGGCAGCCGGCCGACCACCGCCACCCCGGGCAGGGCAGCTTCGAGCAGCGCCTCACCCTGCTGCACCGGTCGAGCGACGGCCCCGTGGTGCTCTTCACGAACGGGTACGGCCTGGCGGCGAACCCGCGGCCGTCGCAGACCGAGCCGGCGGCGCTGCTCAACGCCAACCAGGTGTCGGTCGAGCACCGCTTCTTCACGCCGTCGCGGCCCTCGCCCGCCGACTGGTCCGACCTGACCATCTGGCAGGAGGCCACCGACGAGCACCGCATCGTGACGGCGTTCAAGACGGTGTACGACGGCAACTGGATCCAGACCGGCGGCAGCAAGGGCGGCATGACGTCCGTCTACCATCGACGGTTCTACCCGCACGACGTGGACGGCGTGGTCGCGTACGTGGCGCCCAACGACGCCGTCAACCCGGCCGACACGGCGTACGACCGGTTCTTCGACAAGGTGGGGACGGCGTCCTGCCGTACGGCACTCGACGACGTGCAGGCCGAGGCCCTGCGCCGCCGCGACCGGCTCGTCGCGCGACTGGAGGCCGACGCGGCCGAGAACGGCTGGACGTTCACCCGCACCATCGGCACGGCCGACCGCTCGTTCGAGATGACCGTCCTCGACTCGGTGTGGGCGTTCTGGCAGTACAGCCTGGAGGCCGACTGCGCGACGGTGCCCACGGCGGCCACGGCGACGGACGAGCAGCTGTACGGCTGGATCGACAGCGTCGCCGGGTGGAGCTTCTACACCGACCAGGCGCTGGAGTACTACTGGCCGTACTACTACCAGGCGGCCACCCAGCTCGGCTGGCCCAGCCTGCGATTCGAGCACCTGCGCGGCCTGCGCGACTATCCGGGCCTCTACACCGCCAACTCGTCGCTGCCGGTGGAGCTGCGCCGACCGCACAACCCGCTGCCGATGATCGACGTCGACCTGTGGGTGCGCACGGCCGCCCAGCGCATGCTTTTCATCTACGGCGAGAACGACCCGTGGGGCGCCGAGCGCTTCGCTCCGAGCCGCCGCGACTCGGCCCTCTACGTGGCACCGGGCGCCAACCACGGCGCCAACATCGCCCGGCTGGCCCCGGACGACGCCGCGGAGGCCACGGCCATGCTGCGGCGCTGGGCGGGCGTGCCCGCGACCGCCGCGACGGCTCAACTGGCGGCGCCGCTGCCGATCGACGACATGCTGCCGGACCGCCACCGCCTCACGGCAGCGAAGTGACCGTACGCGTCGCCGTGTCGTAGCTGCGCGCGGCGACGAAGTGGCCCCTCTCCTCGGCGGGCTCCCGCAGCGCCTGCCGCACGGCGTCGTGCTGCTCCGGGCGTACGCGTAAAGCCAGGCTGACGTGCGGGAGCCACTCGTCCGGTGGGGGCCACGCGCCGGTCAGCGACTCCCAGACCCGGCCGTGCAGGTCCCGCAAGGCGTTCGTGGGCATCACTTCGCGCACCACCGCGCGCCCCAGGAACCGCACCGGACCGAGCGTCGCCTCCAGCGGCAGCGCCAGCGGGGCAAGGCCGTCCAGCGCCGGGGCCGTGGCCACGGTGAGATGCGGGCGGTTGGTGGGGTGCCCATGCGTGGCCAGGCTGGGCAGGCCCGCTTCGCGCAGACGATCCCACAGCAGCCGTACGCCGGACTCGAGCGCCGGATCGAGGAGGAGCTCGACGGTGTGCACGTGCTCTTTATAGTGGCCTGCCCGCTTTATAGTGGCCTGATGGCGCAGAGCAGGCCGACGCTGGCCGATGTCGCCCGCCGGGCGGGGGTGTCCAAGGCGGCCGTGTCCCGGGTCATCAACGACGCGCCCGGGGTCGCGCCGCAGACCCGCGAGCACGTACGGCACGTCATCGAGGCCCTGGGCTTCCGGCCCGACCCGGTCGCGCGGGCGCTCGCCTCCGGGCACGGCGAGGTCATCGAGCTGGTCGTGGTGGACGACCCGGCCATCTTCGGCACGAGCCCCTACTACGGCCGGGTCACCGCGGGCATCCTGCAAGAGCTGGCCGGCGGCCACGCCCAGCTGCGGGTGCACGTGGTCGACGAGGCGGGCGCACGAGCGCTGCCGGCCCGCATGGCCGACGCGGTGACCCTCGGGGTGCTGCTCATCAACGTGCCACCGGCGCTGGCGAGCGAGTTCCACGACCGCTGCGCCCAGGTGGTGGCGATGAGCCCGTCGGCGCCCGGCGTCCCGTACATAGGCTTGGAGAACGCCGAGGGCGCCCGCGCGGCCGTCGCCCACCTGCACGAGACCGGCCGCCGCACCATCGCCGCCCTGCACGGCCAGGCCGGCAACGCGTGCGCCGAGGCCCGCCGCGAGGGCTACAGCCGGGCGATACGCGAGTTCGGCCTGCCCGACATCTCCGCGACGGGCAAGTTCCGCCGCGAGGACGGCTACCGGCTCACCCAGCAGCTCCTGGCCACGCACCCCGACATCGACGCCGTCTTCGTCGGCTGCGACCTGATGGCCACCGGCGCCATGCAAGCCCTGGCCGACGCGGGCAGGCGCATCCCGGCCGACGTCGCGGTCGTGGGCTTCGACGACAGCGTCATAGCCGAGTGCGCCACCCCGCCGATGTCCTCGGTCCACCAGCCGGTCGAGGCCATGGCGGCCGCCGCGACCCGAGCGATGGTCCGGCGCCAGCTGGCACCGCATTGGCGCTGCGTCTTCCCGGCCGACCTGCGGGTGCGGCAGAGCTCCGCGGCCTCATCACAGGACCGGTAGGCGCTCCGAAGCCAGCTCTCCCGCCCGGCGGGCCGAGACCACGCCTGAGCATCCACTTCGACTGGCTCGACTGGAGAAACCCGTCCCGGACCGTGTAGGTACCCGCGGGCGCTGTTGTGCCCACGCGCCACCCCGGGGCTGTCGGCCGAGCAGAGCCGTCAGCCCGCGGGGCGCGGCCGGGCGGGAACGGTGAGGAAGGCGAGGCCGCCGGCCAGAACCACCAAACCCGCCCACGAGACGCCCGGCAGGCGCTCGCCCAGCAGGGCGACCCCGAGCAGCGCCGCGACCGCGGCCTCGGCCAGCGACAGCACCGTGGCGGTCTGGGCCGTCGTGTGCCGGAGCCCGTAGCCGAACAGGATGTATGCGGCGAAGGTAGGCACGAGCGCGAGATAGGCGGCCACCGTCGCACCGCGCGCGGTGAGCACCCACTGCGGGCCGCCGGCCAGCAGCGCCGGAAGGACGAGCAGAGCCGCCAGGCCGAACATCGAGCCCATCACCGTCCGCGACGCGTGGCCGCGGGCGATGAGATGGCCACCCACCATGGTGTACGCCGCATACGACAGACCCGCGATCAATGCCAGCCCCACGCCGAGAACGTCGACGGGCTCGGCCCCGCCGCCCAGTTCGGGCCCCAGCACGAGAGCGAAACACCCGGCGACAGCGGCAACGGTGCCGATCGTCCACCGCCGTGTGGGCCGATGGCCCTGCACCAGCCAGCCGAGCAGACCGGCGAATACAGGGGCGCTGCCGAGCGTGATGACGGTAGCCACCGCCACACCGGAGCGAGCCACTGCCGGGTAGAAGCTGAGCGGATAGCCCGCCACGGTGACCGCCCCGAGCAGAAGCAGCCTCCACTCCCGCCGCGGAAGCAGCCGGCCGATCGGCGAGCGCCGGGACAGGATCGCCGGGCGGAGGTTGGTGAGGAAGAGCAGGAGGCCGCCGAGGAGGAGGCCGGCCGCGCCGATGGCCGCGGCGGGAGCGGATGCGGGGGCGAAGGAGCCGGCCGTGCCGGTGGTGCCCCAGAGGACCGCGGCGGCGAGGACCGGGACGGGACCGGCCAATGGGCTGGTGCGGTGGTGGGTCAGGTCAGGAGAACGGCGCGTCGTGACAGACAAGATGGTGAACTTCCGTGTCGAATTCCGGATGAGGGCTGGATTCGATACGGGCGCACGGAACAAGAACCCGGGGCCGATGCTCGGACCGGCGGGGCCGCGGAACAGGTCGTCAGCGGGTGCGCCCGGTCAGGCGCGCACCGGCGGGGACACGACGTGCCAGTACTTGTTCACGCGGCGATGCTACCCCGGCAGGGTCAGCGGGCGGCCAGCACGTGGTCGCGGGCTCCCAGGATGTGGGCGACGATCACGCGGGCGAGGGCGTCGGCGTTGCCGGCGCGGATGGCGTCGACCATCTGGCGGTGCTCGGCGTCGATGCGGTGGAGGTCGCGGCCGGAGCGGACCCACTGGCGGCTGTACGGCTCGACGAGATGCAGCAACTGGTCGACGAAACGCGTGGTCAGCGGCCGGTCGGCGAGCTCGTAGACGCGTGCGTGGAACTGGTAGTTGAGCGCCGCTCTGGCCGCCGCGTCGGCGCCCTTGAGGTGGATCTGCTCGGCCAGGTCGGCGAGCGCGTCGGCGTCGCGGGGGCGGCAGCCGCGCACGATCTGCTCGGCGAGGCCGGGCTCGAGCTGCAGGCGCAGGTCGAACAGCTCCTCCAGCTGATCACGGCCGAGCTCGGCGACCACCATGCCGCGGTTGGGCGTGCTCACCAGCAGGCCCTCGGCGGCGAGCATGTGCAGCGCCTCGCGCAGCGGGATGCGGCTCACGGCGAGGTCGGCGGCCAGCTTCTCCTGCACGAGACGCGCGCCGGGCAGCAGGTCGCCGCGCCGGATGGCGGAGCGCACGCGGTCGGCGATCAGGTCGGCACTCACCGCGGAATCATATCGTGTACAGACGCAGCGCCTGTATACATTTACTACAGCCGCAGCGTCTGTATACATTCGCTGCGTGAATGTCGATGTCGCGATCATCGGGGGCGGGCTGCTCGGTCTCGCCACGGCCCGGGCTCTGCTGCGCGAGCGGCCCGGCCTGAGCGTCACGGTCCTCGAGGCCGAGGACCGCTGGGGCGCCCACCAGTCGGGCCACAACAGCAACGTGATCCACTCGGGGCTCTACTACAAGCCCGGCGGCCTCAAGGCCCGGCTGGCCCGCGCCGGCGGCGAGGCGATGATCGGCTACTGCGAGGCGAACGGCGTACCGGTCAAGCGCACCGGCAAGCTCGTCGTCGCGACCGCCGAGCGGCAGTTGCCGCGGCTGGAGGCGCTGGCCGAGCGGGGCCGGGCCAACGGCGTGACCGTCGAGCGCCTCGACCGCCGCGAGATCAACGAGCGCGAGCCGAACATCGCCGGCGTCGGCGCCCTCTGGGTCGCCGAGACCGCCATGACCGACTTCGGCGCGGTGTGCCGCACGCTCGCGGCGGAGTTGACCGAGCTCGGCGCGGACCTGCGCCTCCGTACCCCCGCCAGCACTTTCACCACGCACGGCGAGCGCACGGTGATCAACGGCGAGGTCAGCGCCCGGATCGTCGTCAACTGCGCCGGCCTGCACAGCGACAAGATCGCCGAGGCACTGGGCGAACGCCCGCCGGTGCGGATCATGCCGTTCCGCGGCGAGTACGCGGAGCTGCGCCCCGGCCTGCGCAACCTGGTCACCAACCCGGTCTACCCGGTGCCGGACCCGGAGCTGCCGTTCCTCGGCGTGCACGTGACCCCGATGCTCGACGGCACCGTGCACATCGGCCCCAACGCCGTGCCCGCGCTGTCCCGGCACGGCTACCGCTGGCGCGACGTCGACGCCAGGATGGTGCGCGAGCTGCTGGCCGACCCCGCCCTGCGCGGCCTGGCAAGACGCTTCTGGAGGTACGGCGTGAGCGAGATCAGCCGTTCCCTGGTCTGGCCGCTGTTCGTGCGCGAGGTGCGCAAGATGGCCCCCACCGTCCGCGGCAAGGACATGCGCAAGCACGGCAGCGGCGTCCGGGCCCAGGCCGTCACCCACGACGGCGCCCTGGTCGACGACTTCGTCATCCAGCGCACCGAACGGGCGGTCCACGTCCTCAACGCCCCCTCCCCCGCCGCCACCTCCAGCCTCCTGATCGGCAGCCGCATAGCCGGCGACGTCTTCGACCAGCTCGGCGACGAGGACGCTTCCCGCGCAGCGCTGAAAGAGGTGCCGTAGGGCGCTGGTGCGAGGAACGCCGCGCGGGATTCCTCCGTCAACGCGCCGAACGGCGAGCATGGCTGCCCGCCCGGGACGGCGCTTCTTGCTGCCGGGTGGCAAGCTCGGGTCCCGTGATCAATGAAGCCGCGATGGCGGACCCGCACGGCCGGCTCGGATCGGCATGCCGCGCGCGGGTGCGGAAGCACGACGGCCTGTCCGAGGACCACGTCCGACCGGCACCGGCACGACGGCAGAACGGCCCGTCCGGGAACCGCGGCCGTCAGGCACCGGCACGACGGCAGGACGGCCCGTTCGAAGACCAGGTCCGACGCCTTCGGGCAGCGACGGGCAGCCGCGTCCGTGGTCTGGGCGCGCGCATGGCGGCGGTGGGCACCGGCCGGTCCGGCGCGCCTTGGCGCAGTGGGGGCCGCGTTGGGGGAAGTTGCGGGCTTGGGGAGGTGCGCGCGTGAGGGCGGTCATCGTCGCGGCAGCGGTCGCGTTTCTTGTCTCGTTGTTCGGGACGCCGGTGGCTATCCGGGTGTTCACCGCGCTCAAGGCGGGCCAGCCTATTCGGTCGATCGGGCCGGCCAGCCATCTGGCCAAGAAGGGCACGCCGGCGATGGGTGGCGTCGCGTTCATCGTGGCGACCGTCTTCGCGTACGTGGCGGGGCATTTCGCCCTGACGACGCTGCCCGACCGGCAGATCGCGCAGGAAGGGCCGACCATGACGGCCCTGGTGCTGCTCGGGCTGTTCGTCTTCTGCGGGGTGGTCGGGTTCCTCGACGATCTGCTCAAGGTGCGCCGGCGCAACTCCGACGGGCTGTCCGCCAAGGGCAAGCTGCTCGGGCAGGCGATCGTCGGCAGTGGGTTCGGCATCGCGGCGCTCTATGTGGCCAGCACCAACGGTGAGACGGTGGCGAGCGAGCACATCTCGTTCATCCGCGACATCAGCTGGCTGGACGTCGGCAAGGTCGGGTCGGTGCTCGTGTTCGTCTTCGTGATCACGGCGATGTCGAACGGTGTGAACCTCACCGACGGCCTCGACGGCCTGGCCACCGGCGCGTCGATCCTGGTGCTGGGAGCGTACGCGCTGATCGGCTTCTGGCAGTACCGGCACTGGTGCGCGGACGAGGCGTACGCGCGGGCGAACGACTACTGCTACCAGGTCCGCGATCCGCTGGAGATCGCCATGATCGCGGCCGCGGCGGCCGCCGCCTGCCTGGGCTTCCTGTGGTGGAACACGTCCCCGGCGCGGATCTTCATGGGGGACGTGGGCTCGCTCGGGCTCGGCGGGCTGATCGGCGGGCTCGCGGTGGCCACCCGCACCACGCTGCTCTCGATCATCATCGGCGGGCTCTTCGTCCTCATCACGACGACCTGGGTGATCCAGATCGTCTCGTTCCGGACCACCGGTAAACGGGTCTTCCGGATGGTGCCGTTGCACCACCACTTCGAGTTGGCCGGGTGGAGCGAGGTCAACATCGTGGTCCGGTTCTGGATCGTGGCGGGCGCCTGCGTGGCGATCGGCCTGGGCCTGTTCTACTCGGACTTCTTGGCTGCCGTCGGATGAGGCATCGCGCCGCCGGAGGCCCCGCGCCGCCCGATGAGGCCCCGCGCCGCCCAATCAGGCCCCGCGCCACCCAATGAGGCCCCGCGCCGCCGGACGCAAGCCCGCGACGGAACGCGATCCGCACGATCAATTCGGGCGCAGGGCGGGGGCGCTCAGGGCCACGAAGAGGGACAGGACCACCGGGATGGCCAGGGCCACCGGGAGCGTGACCACGGTGGCGGCCGCGCCGATCAGGATGGGGCCGAGCAGGAAACCCAGGTAGCCGATGCTCACGACGGTGGAGAGGGCCTGGCCGGCGCGGGACGGATCGAGGTTGCCGGCGGCGGTGAAGACCTGCGGCGCGATGCAGGAGAGGCCGGCGCCGAGCAGGCCGAAACCGATCACGCCGGCGGCGGGGGTGTCGATGAGCAGGGCGGCGCCGAGGCCGGTGGCGGCGAGGAGGCCGCTCAGGCGTACCAGCAGGACGGGTCCCCACGCGGCGACCAGGCGGTCGCCGACGAGGCGGCCGGCGGTCATCATCAGGGCGAAGGCGGCGTAGCCGTAGGCGGCGAAGGAGGAGCTGGTGCCGAGGTTGTCGCGCAGGTAGACGGCGCTCCAGTCGGCGGCGGCGCCCTCGCCCACGAGGGTGCAGAGGACCAGCACGCCGAGGAAGACGAGAAGCAGCGAACGGCGCCCGGCGGACAGGGAAGCTGCGGGGGACAGACCGGCAGGCGAGGATGACGCCGCCGGAGATGGACCGGCCGGCGAGGAACCGGACGAAGAGACGGCCGGCGAAGAAGTGGTCAAGGAGTCCGCAACGGCGGGCTGCCGGCGGAGAATCCCGAAGGCTGACCAAACGGCAAGCCCCACGACCAAGGCCCCCACCGCAAGCAGGTTGACCCCCACCCCCGCACCGATCCCGGCGAAGAAGCTGCCCAGCACCGCGCCGAGGAAGCCGCCGATGCTGTAGACCGCGTGGAACGACGACATGATGGGGCGGCCCGCGGCGCGCTGGACCTCCAGGGCGTTCGCGTTCATCGCGATGTTGAGCGTGCCGTGCGTGGCGCCGAACAGGAACAGCGTGACGGACAGCGCGGCCAGCCCCGGGGCGAAGCCGGGCGGCACCAGCAGGACGCCCTCCAGCAGCATCGCCGGCACGAGGACGCGGGCGCTGCCGAAACGGTCGGTCAGGCGGCCGATCAGGGTCATGCCCGCGATGCACCCGGCCGCGAAGGCCAGCAACGCGATGCTGAGGCGGCCGTCGCTGAGCCCCAGGTTGCTCTTCACCGCGGGGATCCGGGCCGTCCACACCCCGAGCGCCGCCCCGAACCCGAGGAACACGAGGGACGCGGAGACCCGGGCGCGGCGGACGCTTCGATCGATCAGCATCGGTTCCACACAGACCACCCAAGGTCACATCGGACCTTAAATCAAGGGGCGAGCCGCAAGGGAGGGCGGCAGGGCAGGGTGCGAAAGAGGGGCGAGCCGCAAGGGAGGGCGGCAGGGAAGGGTGCGAAAGAGGGGCGGGCCGCGAGGGAGGAGGACGGGCGCAAGAAAGGGCGGGAGGCGCGAAAGGGACCGCGAGGGGCGGCGGCACGACTCAGCGGAGGCCGAGCTCCCGGGCCACCGACCCGGACTCCGGGCCGGCGTGGACCGACGCGAGGCCGTCGCGCAGCGAGGCGTCCGGGTCCTTGAGCCCGTTGCCGCTCAGCGTGATCACGATGCGCAGGCCCGGCGGTACGGCGCCGGCCCGATGCTGCTTCAGCAGGCCCGCGACGCCGGCCGCCGAGGCGGGCTCGGCGAAGACGCCGTCGTGGCGGGCGATCAGGCCGTACGCCTGGAAGATCTCATCGTCGGTGACCGAGCCGATCAGGCCGCCCGACTCGTCGCGCGCGGCGAGTGCCGGCTCCCACGTGGCGGGGCTGCCGACGCGGATGGCACTGGCCTCGGTTCGCGGCCGGGCCACGGCTTCCCCGCGTACGAACGGATCGGCCCCCGACGCCTGGAAGCCCCAGATCCGCGGCAGACCGGACGGCCCGGCGTAGGCGCGGTAGCCCTGCCAGGTGGCGGTGATGTTGCCGCCGTTGCCGACCGGCAGGCAGTGGAGGTCGGGGGCCGCGCCGAGCACGTCGACGATCTCGTACGCCACGGTGCGCTGGCCGGCCAGCCGCAGCTCGTTGCCGACCGAGTTGACCAGCGCGACGGGGTGGTGCGCGGCGAGGTCGCGCGCGATGCGCAGGCAGTCGTCGAAACCGCCGGCGATCTCGACGATGCGCGCGCCGTAACGGACGGCCTGGCCGAGCTTGCCCTTGGCGACGCCGGCCTCGGGGATCAGCACGGCGGCCGCGATGCCCGCGCGGGCGGCGTAGGCGGCTGCCGACGCGCTCGTGTTGCCCGTCGACGCGCAGAGGACCAGCTCGGCGCCGTCGGCGGCGGCGTGGGTGAGGGCAACGGTCATGCCCCGGTCCTTGAAGGAGCCGGTCGGGTTGGCGCCCTCGACCTTCAGCCACACGTCACAGCGGGTCACGTCGGACAGATACGCGGAGTGCAGCAGCGGCGTGTTGCCCTCATGGAGCGTGACGGCCGGCGCCGAGGCGGGAACGGGGAGGTGCTGCCGGTACGGACTGTCGATCAAGCCACGCCAAGGGGTCATGGGCAGCAATCTAACATTTGTTTCGTCGGGCGCAAGGCGTGTAACGTTTGTCATTGTGATCGAGAAGCTGACCGAGATCTATCAGGAGCTGCCGCACGGCGAGCAGGCGATCGTGCGGGTGATCCTCGACGATTACCCGTACGCGGCGCTGGGCTCCCTGCGGTCCCTCGCCGATCGCGCGGGCGTGAGCCCTCCGACCGCGTCGCGCCTGGTGACAAGGCTCGGCTTCGAGCGCTTCGCCGACTTCCAGGCGGCCGTGCGCGCTCAGGACCGCTCCCGCCTGCGCGCCTTCGTGAGCGAGCCGTCCGGTTTGGACGGCGCCGCGGAGAGCCTGCGCGCGGGCCTCGACGGCACGCTCGCCGCCGTACCGGACGAGCTGCTCCAAGAGATCGCCGGGGAGCTGGCGGCGGCCGGGAGCGTGTGGGCGCTCGGTGGCCGGCTCAGCGAGATCGCCGCCGAATACCTGGTCAGGCAGCTGGCGAGCCTGCGACCGAACGTGCGGCACGCGCCCGCGGCGGCGCCGGCCCGCGCGCGGGTGCTGCTGGACCTGCGCGCCGGTGACGTCGTGGTCGCGTACGACTTCCGGCGCTACTCCCCCGCGACGGCACGCTTCGTCGCCGCCGCCCGAGAGCGCGGGGCACGACTGATCCTGATCACTGACACGCAACGGGCTGAGGCCGACGTGCTGGTCCGGCTGCCGCGCGAGGCCGCCGGCCCGATCGACCCCATCACGCACGAGGTGGCCGTCACCGAGCTGATCCTGGTCGCGGTCGCGGCCCGCCTGAGCCCGGCGAAGCGCCTGGCCGAGCTGGAGGATCTCACGCGCCGGCTGGAGGGCTAGGGCTGGGCTAGGGCACCGGCGTCGGCTTGTCGGCGACCACCTCGTACACCAGGTCTGTGGTGATCGGGCCGATCTGGGCGAGGTCGTCGGTGATCTCCTCGAGGTCGCGCATGCCGGTGGCGACGACCTCCATCATGTAGCAGGACTCGCCGGTCACCCGCAGGCACCGCACGATCTGTGGCCGCTTCTCGAGCACCGCCGTGACCTGGCTGTCGAGGAGCGGGCCGTTGACCCTCATGCGCACCACGGCACGCAGCGCGTAGCCGACCCGCTCGGGATCGATGTGTGCCGCGTACGACGTGATGATGCCCTGCCTCTCCAGGGTCTGGAGCCGCGCTCGCGTCGCGGAGACGCCGAGCCGGATCGTGGCGGCCAGATCGGACAGGGTCGCCCGGCCGTCGCGCTGCACGGCCTCGAGAAGCGCGTGGTCCACCTCGTCCAGCTCTCGCAGAGCACCGCCGTTCGTCACCCGGCGATGATGCCGCAGAAGAGTCGCCGTGTCGGTAAATATTCGGCAAATGTGCGGCGCCGCGTGGGCCGGATCACGGGCCTGAACCCCGGCGCCCGGGACGCGTCATCGCAGATATGAAGATCGGAATTGGACTGCCGAACCACGTCCGCGACGTCGACGCCTCGATCATCCCGTCGTACGCGGCCCGGGCCGAGCGGGCGGGCTTCGCGACGCTCGGCACGATCGGGCGCATCGCGTACCCCGGCGTGATGGACACCGTGGCGCTCGCCGCCGCCGCGGGCGCCACCACCACGATCGGGCTGCTCAGCAACGTGCTGCTCGGCACCGTGTGGCCGCCGGTGCTGCTCGCCAAGGAGATCGCGTCGATCGACGGCGTCTCCGGCGGGCGGCTCACCATGGGCGTCGGCATCGGCCTGCGGCCGGACGATTTCGTCGTCGAGGGCCGCGGCCCGCGCGGGCTCGGCAAGCGTATCGACGCGGACCTCGAGGTCTACCGCTCGGTCTGGGACGGCGAGCCGGTGGGCGGCGGCGAGAACGGCGCCGTGCCGATCGGCGCGCGCCGCGTACCGATGATCTTCGGTGGGACCAGCCCGGCGTCGTACCGCCGGATGGCGACCTGGGGTGACGGCTACATCGCCCCGGCCACGGCACCGGCGTACCTTGCGCAGAACTTCGACAACGCGCGCAAGGCCTGGACGGAGGCCGGCCGTGACGGCTCGCCGCGGCTGGCGGCGATCGCCTACTTCGCCTTCGGCGACATCGAGCGGGGCCGGGCCGGGGTGGCGGACTACTACTCCCCCGCGCCCGCGGAGTATCGCGAGGTCGTCGTGGGCAGCATCGCCGGCGGCGCCGAGGCCGCGCGCGCCGCGGTCAAGGCGTTCGCCGATCTCGGCGTCGACGAGCTGGTCTTCCAGCCGGCCACCGCCGACGAGGACGAGGTCGAGCGGCTAGCCGAGGCCGTCCTCTAGCGGCGCCATGGGGTGGCGCTCCTCCTCGCGGAGGGCGAGCCACTCCATGGCCCGCACGTACTGCGCACGGGTGATCGCCCCCGCCGCCAGCTGAGTGGCGAGGGCGCCCTCCAGGCTCTCCGGCTCGGCGACGGGTTGCGGCTCCGGATCCGGCGCGGGCTCCTCGCGGAACCACGAGACCATCACCCCGAGCATCAAGCCCACCAGGACGACCAGCACCCCGACCACCATCGTCGACACCTCCACCCCCGAGCCTCGTCGGCGGGCGAGAGCCACGACAGGGTCCTAAGTCCCGGCCGCCAGGTGCGCAACGGCCCTGCCCGCGCTCCCGTCCCGCGATCGACGATCAAGGGGACGGAAGGGACTGCGATCATGAGCAAAGCACCGGTTGTCGTCGGCACGGACGGCACGGCCTGCGGCACCACGGCGGTCGAGTGGGCGGCGGGCGAGGCACGGCGGCGGGGTGCCCCGTTGCGGATCGTCCTCGCATACGACTGGGACGTGCACGAGTCGAGCTTCGGCAGCGAATACGCCGACGTGGCCCGCAACCTCGCCGAGACGACTGTCGCCGCCGCGCACGAGCGGGCCCGGCAGGTCGAGCCGGGCATCACGATCGAGACGGACGTGCTTCCCGGGTACGCCGTACCGACGCTCCTGGAGGCCGCCGAAGGCGCGGCGCTGCTGGTCGTGGGCAGCCGCGGGCACGGCGGGTTCGCGGGGATGCTGCTCGGCTCGGTCGGCCGCAGGATGGCCCTGCAGGCGCCGTGCCCCGTCGTGGTGGTGCGCGGCCGCGCCGCCCCCGCGGGCCCGGTGGTGGTCGGCCTGGACGACTCCGGCGAGATGCTGGAGGCCGCCTTCGAGGCCGCCGCCGCGCGGGAGACCAGCCTGACCGTGGTACGTGCGGTCCTGCCGGCCGTCCCGCTGTGGCTCGGCGTGCCGGCCGCGGCCCTCCCGCTGCCGCTGGACGACGACGCCGAGCGCAAGCAGGTCGCCGAGCAGCTCGCGCCGTGGCTCGACCGGTATCCGCGGGTACACGCCGACACCGTGCTGTCGCACGACAGCGCCGCCGCTGCTCTGGTCACCGCGTCCGCCAAGGCACAGCTCGTGGTGATCGGCAGCCACGGGCACAGCACCGTCGGCGGGGCGCTGATGGGCTCCACCGGCCTCCAGCTGCTGCACCACGCGCACTGCCCGGTGCTGATCGAGCGCCGCGCTCAGAGCTGACGGAGCAGGGCCTCCGCGACCGCCTCGGACGACTGCGGGTTCTGGCCGGTGACCAGGTTGCGGTCGACCTCGACGTGGGAGGACCACGGCGCGCCGGCCTCCACCTTGACGCCGGCCTCGTTCAGCCGGTCCTCGAGCAGCCAGATCGCCTTGTCGGCGTTGCCCGCCTGGGTCTCCTCGGCGTTGGTGAACGCGGTCACCCGGTAGCCCGCGAACGCGTTGCGGCCGTCCGCGTCGACGGCGGCCAGCAGCGCGGCCGGGCCGTGGCAGACCACGCCGAGCGGGGTGCCGGCGCGCAGCGCCGTGGCCAGCAGCTCGCCGGAGCGGGCGTCGACCGCGAGGTCCTCCATCGGGCCGTGCCCGCCCGGCACGTAGACCGCGGCGTAGTCGGCCAGGTCGACGTCGGCCAGCGCGATCGGGTCGCGGAACTCGGGCGCGGCCTCGAGGATCGCGCGGAACTTCGCGTTCTCCCCGGCGAGGCTGCCCTCGTCGACGGGCGACACCACGCCGCCCGGTGTGGCGACGACGATCTCGTGGCCCGCCTTCTTGAACTCCTGGTAGGGAACGGCGGCCTCCTCGGCCCAGAAGCCGGTCGGGTGCTTCGAGCCGTCCTTGAGCGTCCACGCGTCGGCGCCGGTCATGATGAACAAGATCTTCGACATGCCTCCACGCTAGGCCGCCGACCCATCGGCCGGCCAATAGTCGCCGCGATGCCCGCCATCGGATTCCTGATGACCTCGTGACGGCGGGCCCGCGGGTTGCGACAATGCGGCCATGGACGACGAAGAGCGGATCGGCCGGCGAGCCTTCTTCGGCCGGGTGCTGCTGGCGGCGGGTGGCGTGGCCACCGTGCTCACGCTGTCGGGCTGCCCGGGCGGCGACGGGGACGACGACGATGACGACGGCGGTGACAACGAGGACGACGACTGACCGGCTACAGCCAGATGTTGTCGTGCTCCAGGTAGAAGGCGGCCTTCTCCTCCTCGGTCATCTCGCCGAGGTGGGCGAGCCCCTCGAAGTAGCCCTCCCGGGGCGCGCCCGGCGCGAAGTGCAGCAGCATCTTGACCGGCGCGCCCGAGCGGTTCTTGAACGCGTGGATGCCGCCCGGCGGGACGTGCACGTACTCGCCGGGTGACGCCTCGATCCAGCGCTCGCCGTCGTAGATGCTCATGACGCCGTCGAGGATGTAGAACGACTCGGCGAGCGTGTGGTGGAAATGCGGGTCGGGGCCGGTGACGCCGGGACCGCATTCCCAGCGGTAGAGGCCGAACAGGCCGTTGGTCGAGGCACCCGACGACAGGTAGTGCACGCGGGTGCCGTTCGGATAGACGAGCTCCGGGGCGGTGCCTTCCGGGCGGTAGGTCGCGCTGACCTCGCCCTTGTCCCCGTGATACAGCGGCGGAGGATACGTCATACCTTCATTGTCGCTGATGGATCACCGCAGCGCGGGGAAGACCGTGCCGGCGATGAGCGCGCCGACCAGGGTGCCGGCTACGACCTGCGCGGGCGTGTGCGCGGTCAGCCGCACCCGCGACCAGCCGATCAGCGGCAGCAGCAGGACGCTCACCAGTGCCCACGGGCCGTAGACGGCCACCAGCACCGCGACCGTGCCGGCCGCCACTCCGGCATGGATCGACATCTTCCAGTAGGCGGTGACCGCGCCGAACACGAGCAGCCCGGCCACCCCCGCGATCATCAGGGCGAGCAGCGAGCGCGGCGCCCCGAGCAGGATCAGCGCGGTCAGGCCCACCGCCACCGAGCCGATGCCGAAGAGCAACGGGGCCCGCCGGTGCGCCCGCTCGGGGATGTGGTGATCGGCCCAGTCACCGCGGCGGACACCCCGCACGACGTACGCCATGGGAATGCCGGCCGTGAAGACCGCCGCCGGCACGCCCCACCAGCGGCCCACCACCAGCAGCAGCACGGTGACCAGCACCGCGGGCGCGAAGATCTCGGTGATGATGCGGGCCAGTCGGGTCACACCCGCGACTGTAGATCTTGCCGGCTTCGCAGCGACAAGGCACGCTCCAGAAGTGGCAGGGCTCGCAGCACCTGACCGGATCGGATCAGCGCGTCCCAGAGCGGCTCGAACTTCTTCCAGCCACCCGCGTACGCGAGGTGCCGCAGCCGGTCGCGGGCCGGCTTGCCGGAGGCGCCGCGCCAGATCGAGCCCCAGCGGTAGAAGTCGCGGTAGGCGCGCCAGTAGCCGTCGGAGAGCTGCTCGGCCGTCATGCCGCGCGGCTCGTACACGACGTGGCGGGTGTCGTAGAGGTCCCAGTCCTCGTGCAGGATCCGGCTCGCCATGCGCCGGTGCAGAGCCGTTCCCGGGTACGGCGTCATGATGTGGAACGTCGCCGTCTCCAGGCCGTGCTCGACGCCCCACGCGACGGTACGGTCGAAGACGTCCGGCCCGTCGCCGTCCATGCCGAAGACGAAGCTCGCGTTGATCATCACGCCGGCGTCGTGCAGGCGGCGCACCACCGCCCCGTAGTCGCGCCCCACGTTCTGCCGCTTGCGCTGCTCCGGCAGGTTGCCCGCGTTGATCGTCTCGAGCCCGACGAACATGCTGCGCAGCCCGGCGGCCGCCGCCTTCTCGAGCAGGTCGGGCGCCAGGATCGCATCCACGGTGCTCGCCGCCTGCCAGACCCGGCCCATCCCGCGCATCCCGTCGAACAGCGACGCCGCGAACCGCTTGTTGCCGAACAGGTGGTCGTCGAGGAAGTAGAGGTGCCGTCCGGGCAGCCGGTCGATCTCGGCGAGCGCGTCGTCCACGAGCTGGGTGTAGAACGACTTGCCGCCGGTGAAGAACGCGTCCTTGTAGCAGAAGTCGCAGTGGTGCGGGCAGCCGCGCGTCACGACGATCGAGTTCGGCACGAGGTACCGGCCGCGCTGGATGAGGTCGCGCCGGATCGGCGGCAGCCCCACCAGCGTCCGCTCCGACGAGACGTAGCGCGACGCGTACGAGCCTCGCCGGAAGTCCGCCAGGAACGAGGGCCAGGTGTCCTCGCCCGGCCCGATGAAGATCACGTCCGCGTGTGCGGCGGCCTCCTCCGGCAGCGACGTCACGTGCAGCCCGCCCAGCGCCACGGTCACCCCGCGCGCCCGATAGGCGTCGGCCAGCTCGTACGCCCGCCGCGCCGACGTGATGTAGACCTGGATGACCACCAGGTCGGGCGTGTCGTCGTCCACGATCCCGTCGAGGCGCTGCACGTGCTCGTCGAGGATCCGCACGTCGTCGTCCGGCCCGAGATAGGCCGCGAGCGTCGCCAGCCCCAGGGGCGGGAAGAGCGAGTACTTGATCGGCCGGAACAGCGGGCTGGTCGCCTCGGTCAGAGCTGGCAGAATCATCGTGACGCGCATGGCCGGAACGCTAGGGACCGGACGCGGAGGGTGGGTGGACGACTTGTGAAGGGTTGGCCAGAGCGGCACGTCCTCCGCTTCGAGACGCCGACCGGCGCTTTCGCATCGGGGCGGTGGACCGTCTCGGGCGCCGGGCCGGACACCTGGCTGTCGGCGTTCGTCAGCTTCCACAAGGCGCATCACGCGGGACTCAACTTCTCGACCGCCTGGGGCCGGCTCCTCCAGGCGATGTGGCTGGTGCGCGGGCGGGACCGGGCGGTGTCGGCCCTGGTCGGTTGTTGCGCCCTCACCCATGAGGCGTACGCGACGCACGGCGCGCTCCTGCGCATAGCGGGACGCTCGGGCGCCCCCACCGCCGCGGAGATCCTCGCCCGTTACCCGGCATACCGGGCACATTCCGCCACCGCCCTGCGCGTGCGGCCGCGCGGGCGAGCCGGCCGGCTGTGGCGCGCCGTCGCGGCGGAGTACGCGCTGCTCGGCTGCACGCAGGCCGACGTGCTGGACGCCGTGCTGCAGCCCTTGCACCGGGTCCGTGCCCGCGACTATCCGGACAGCCGCCTCAAGGCGATCGGCGAAGGCTTCTGGAGTGACTTCGAGCCGGCCGCGCGCCGGGCCTTCGGCCGGGACGGCTGGGCCGCCGTGAGCGCCGCCGGCCTGCGCACCACGCTCGACCCCGAGCAGCAGCGGCGGCTCGACGCGCTGTGCTCCGCGTACGTGGTGGACCGCTTCCGCGCGATGGGCTGTCCCACGGTGGACACTGCGGCAGTTCTCGCGGCGCTGCCCGGCCTCGCCGACCGGCTCGGGCAGCTGACCGGCGAGCGGGTGACTGTCGACCGTGACCCGGGGACCCTCTTCGACCTGGAGACCCTTCGGCTCCGGCAGCCGCCGCGCGGCGAGGTGGGCGACCTCGCCGCGGGCGCCGATCCCCTGCTGGTCGTGCGCCGGGCCGGCGTGCTCAGGCGTCAGTACGACCTCGTGGCGGATCCGCTGCCGGACGACAGCGCGCCGGTCTGTGTGCTGCGCGCCCGGGCCGGCGACGCGGTGCGGCTCCAGCCCGTGACGTCGCCGGGCGCCGTGCCCCGGGTCCGGCTGGCCAGCGTCGCGCTGACGTGCGCGCGTGACCCGGCGTGGCGGGCGGGCTGGGCGGACGCCCTCGATCGGGCGGAGCACGTGTCGGTCCTCGTCGACACCCCGTTCGGCGAGAGCCTCGACGCGCTTCTGCGCGGCGCGTCGGGTTTCCGGTACGCGGTCGAGCCGCTTCTCGACGGGACGGGCCTGTGGGCGTACGTCTGTGTGGTCGACGGTTTTCCGCCCTGGGTGCTGCCGTGCACCATGACCCGAGCGTCCGCGCTCCGGCTCCGCACCCGGTCGCGCACCGGTGGGCAGGAGCCGGAGGAGGAGCTGCCCGGTCTCGGGGCGCTGCTGGAGACGGCCCGCCGGATCGTGGCGGAGGAGTCGATCATCGGGCCGGAGATCTGAAGGTCACCGTCACTCCCGAGGACGCGGTCACGGCTTTCCCGGCCGCGGCCGCGGCGAGCGCATCGGCGAACTCGCCGAAGTCCTGCGGGTTGATGTCCTCGGCGAGGTGCTCGGGCATCGTGGGTGAGGGCTTCAGCCGTACGGCGACATGCAGTCTTTGATCCTCGAACGTGATCGCCTCGACGGTCGCGACGGCCGGGAGCACCGCGGCGATCCATGACAGCGTCGCAAAGAGCCCGAGGGCCTCGGCGATCGCGTCCGCCGTCAGCAGGGTGCGCAGATAGTCCTTCCCGGCCGGGCCGCTCGCGTCGATCCACCACTCGCGGTCGTGGATCTCCAGGAAGCCGGGTGACCGTTGCTGATCCTCGGCAAGGCCGGGCATCAGCGACGGGACCAGCATGAACTCGGCGGTGTCGTCGCGGCCCGTCAGGCGGCCCAGCTCGCCGGGCCCGAGGTGCCGTGGGTCGACGCCGGCCACCTCGAACACCGCGTCCAGATCGTCATCGGGCATGGCTGCTCCCCAAGGCGTCGAAGCTGGTGAACGACTCGGTCGCCAGCACGTCGGTGATGACGGCGCGCGCGGGCCCCGCGATCGCGGCGAAGGCGCCGCCGTCGATGACCAGCGCGTCGCCGAGGTGACCGCGCAGATATTCGATCATCAGGCGCACGGTGACGTCGTCGGCCACGACCAGCCACCAGATGCCGGTGTCGTCGGCGCGCAACAGCAGAGCGGTGCGCTCGCCGCCGGTGTCCGAGACCCGCACCGGCACCGCGACGACGGTGGTGTCCTCGGCGGCCCAGCGCGGCACGAAGCGATCGGGCTCGATGTCCACCAGCACGAAGGCGGGGCGGGCGGCGGCCGGGAACCACCGCTGCGCGAAACCGGGATCGGCCAGGCAGCTCGCGCCCACGCAGAGAAGGGCCGAGCCCAGCGCCACCGGATCGGCGACCGGCACGTGCCCGACCGCCGGGCCGTCGCCGTCCTCGACGATCACGCGCACCGCCACCGGCGGCGGCTGCACGCCCGGCGGCCATCGGTAGAGCCCGGCCAGCCGTCCCGGCGGCCGGGCGTGCACGATCACCGGTTCGCCGGCCCTCGGTGCGCTCGCGGCCAGCGGCACGGCCCGATGCCGTTCGCCGCCGGTGAAGTCGTGGCGGACCTGCTGGAGGACCGCCGCCGCGATGTCGGCGTCGGTGCGCCGTTGCTCCGCCGTCATCGCGGCACGCAGGCCGAGGTCGCCGTGGCGGGACTGCGCCAGCTCCAGCAGCCGGGCCGTCCCGCGCTGGTGGCCGGTCAGATCGAGGGTGCCGGCCCCGGTGCGGGCGAGCCGGTCGCGCAGGTGGTCGTAGGCGGCCAGTTCCCAGCGGTCCCAGGCGGCGTCGTGGTCGCGGTCGGTCGCGGTGTACAGGTCGCCGCCGGGACCGTCGCTCGTCAGGACGGCGGGGCCGAACTCGCCGGTCACGACGCGGTCGGCGGACGCGGCTGCCGCGGCGACCGGCCCCGGGCCGCCGCGGACGAACCAGTTCCAGCGCGCGTCGGGCCGGTCGTGCGAGCGGACCGAGGCCATGGTGAACTCGCCCAGGCCGGCCTCGGCGACCGTGTCGAGGATCGGCGTCTGCATGCACAGCCGGGCCAGCGCGGTGACGATCTGCTGACGGCGGTTGGCGCCGGCGACCCCGGTGGTCAGCGCCTCGGTGGCCCGGTAGAGCGGCACATAGCGTGGGTACGCGGCGAGCACGTCGTCGAGGGCGCCGTGCCGGGCGGTGGCGATCTGCACGCTGGCGAAGGTGGCGAGCGACTCGTGGACCGTACGGCAGCCGTCGAGCAGGCGGCCGAACACCGCCGCCGCGGCCGGCAGGCGCGCGAAGACGTGCAGGGCGGTGCCCCACGCGGTCACGTCGTTCAGCCCGGCGTGGTGCACCTCGTGCAGATAGACGATGTGGTCGGTGGCCTGCCGCGCCCCGAGCAGACGCAGGTCGAAGGCGTGCGGCGTGTAGTGGCCGGTGCTGCCCGCTCCCTGCAGGCAGAGCCGGGCCAGATGGCCGGTCATCCGGCCGCCCCCGGTGCCGCGGCGAGGATCTGCTCGGCCTCGCGCCGCAGGACGGCGGCCTCCGGGTCCGCGCCCACCAGCACGCTGAGATTGTGCAGCGTGCGGCCCAGCGCCACGCGATAGGTGTCCGGCCGGGCCGCGGCGAGGAGCCGGCGCAGCTCCAGCGCCTCGCGGGCGAGCGGCACGCTGCGGGTGCGCACGGCGATCAGATCGGTCGCGTCGGCCAGCAGCGACCGGTATCGGGCCGGGTTTCGCGCGTCCAGATCGCGCAGGATCTCGTATGCCTCCTGGGCCGGCGCGGCGTCCGCCGGGTCGCGGTGAGCCTGGTTCACCAGCGCCGTCGCCAGCGCGCCCCGGGTGCGATCATCGTCGGCGCACTGCCGGAACATCTCGATCGCCCGCCGCCCGGCGTCCAGGGCGCGCGGGCCGCGACAGGCCAGGGCGAGGGTCGCGTACGCCTCGGCACGCTCGGCGCCGGGCTCGGGAAACCCGGCGAGCGCGGCCTCGGCCTCCTCCACGGCCTCCTCCGACGGTCCGCTCCAGGACACCAGCCGGACGGCGAGCAGCCGGTGGAGCCGTGGCTCCGGGCGGCTCCGCACGGCACGCCGGGTCAGCTCGACGGCGAACTCGGCGAGCGGCGTGCTGCGCAGCGGGAGAGCGTCGACGATCTCCTCCGCGCGAATCAGGGGAAGCGCCGCGGTCATCGCGCCGAGCAGCAGGCGCGGCTCGGGTGCCGTCATCGCCGCCCGCAGCAGCCGGCCGCCGCCGGCGGCGAGCAACTCCCCCACCGGCTCGGTCAGGCCGGAGCGGCGGTCCAGGCACTGGCCGAGGGCGACGACGGCGGTGCGGGCCTGCCCCTCGCTGATGCCCGCGAGCACCCCGGCCAGCCGGTCGCCGGTGGCGAGGTGCTGGGCGATGACCTCGCCGGCGAGTGGCTTCGGCTCGACCGGGTTGACGGCGAGCGGACCGGGCAGCAGGACCCGCACGAGCGCCAGGGCGTTGTCGATCTCGGCGGGGCGCGCCCCCGCGAAGGTCCGCAGCCCGCCGATCAGCGCGCGGGCCTCGGGTTCGGTGGCCGCGCCGAACACTGTCACGGCGGCCAGGATCTCGGTGATGTGGTGCGGCCGCAGCGCCGGGAGATCGCGGGCCCGCGCGGTGTCGCGCCAGCGGGCCCGCTCGATCGCGGCGATCCGCGTCCACGGTGTCCCCCCGCCGCCGTCGCCCCGGTCGAGCGTCGCGAGGGCCGCCGCCTGCACCTCCAGCAGCGCCCCGGCCGGCGGCGGCACCGGCGGTGCGGCGTGCCCGCCCGCTCCCAGCCGGTCGGCGAGCGCGGTCCAGGCGACGCGGAAGTCGTCCGGCCGGGGCACCAGTGGGGTGAGGGAGGTGGTCTCCGCCCGGCTCGCCATGGCCGCCACCCGGTCGTCCGGGTCGTCGAGAAGGTCGCGCCACCAATCGCCGCCCGAGCGGGCCGTCAGGAGCAGCCGGGCCGGGGTGCGCCCGGCGGCGAGCGCGCGGACGGCGGCGGCGACCGTGGCCGGCCGCGACTCGGCGTCGTCGATCACCACGAGGAAGGGGGACGTGACGCCGGACAGCCGGGACATAGCGGCCGGCTCGGCCGAGGAGGGGACGAGGACGGCGGGCCGGTCGGCGGTCGCGAGCAGCCGGCGGGCAAGGCGCGTCTTGCCCGCGCCGGGCGGGCCGACGACCAGCCTGACCGGGGCGCCGCCGGACGACCGGGTCCAGGCCTCGATCTCCCCGAGCTCGGCCGGGGCGCGGAAGGGAAGGATCTCGTGCTCGGCGCGCAGCCACGCGGCCGGTGTCGCGGCCTCGTACACCGGCTCGTGCACAGCGGCCAGCACGAGGTCGGCCGCGATCTGCTCGAGCCGGCCGACGAGCCGCCGCAGGTCGGCGGCCGCGCTCGCGCTCGCCAGGGGCAGGCCGATCCATCTCGTGAAGGCCGCCAGCTCGGCCGGCAGACTCCGTTTCGGCGGCATCTCCTCGCCGTCCATCAGCACGGGGAGGATCGGTTTGCGGGCGTCGAGGAAATGCAGGATCTCCCGGCGCACCCAGTCGTTCTCGTCTGCCAGGAGATCGCGGTTCTCCCGCCAGTGCCGGTTGACGAAGACGACGAGAACCGCGCATCGGTCCAGGGCCCGCCCGATCGCATCGGCGAACTGGACGCCGGGCTCATTGTCGTGGCTCGCCTCGAACACGAGGCCGTCGCCGAAACGCTGCCGCAGCACCCACGCCGCGAACATCGGGGCGTACGAGTGGTGCATCCCCCGGTAGCTGAGGAAGACCCCCGTCACAGCCGGCCCCGCAGATCGAGGTACGGCTCGGTGGACAACAGGTCGATCAGGACCCGGCGGATCACCGGAAGCAGCGGAGACCAGTCGGCCCCGGCCATGCGCAGATCGACGCCGGAGAGATCGTCCACCTGCTCGGTGATGAGCTCGACGCCGAGCTCGTCGGCGACGGCCAGCCAGACACCGGCGACGCCCTCCACCTTGAAGACCACGGCCCGCGTGATACCCGCCGGCGCCGCCGAGAGATCGAGGTGGAGGCCATGGACCGTGCGGCCGCCACCGAACTCGCCGGCCAGGGCGGAGACGCCGACGTCGATCAGCCACACGATCGGGCCGGCCGCGCTCAGCGTGGGCAGCCACGCCGTCCGCCAGGCGGGGTGCCCGAGACAGCTGACGGCGACGCAGCAGGAGAGGTCGCCCCGGCCGTCCCACGCCGTCGCCAGCGCCTCGACGTCGGCCGGCGAGGGCAGCCGGGCGAACCAGACCGCGTCCGCGGTGCCGGACCCGTCGTCCGCGACCGTGCGCACCCCGACGACCGGGCCGCTCGCTTCCCCGCCCTGTCCCGCGCCGGGCAGCCGGCCGGAGAGACGGGCGCTGACTACGAGATTGGCGCGCCCGGCGAGCCGGGAGTTCGCTTCGGCCACCTCCACCACCTGGTCGAGACCGACGTCGGTGCCCACCGTGACGAACCGCGCCGGCCGGGACGCCGCGCCGAGCCAGAACCGGGCCTGCTGAAGGACCATGCCGATCAGGCGCTCGTCCCCCTCCTCCGCCGCGGCGACGGCCAGCCTGGTCTCCGGCACGACCTCCGCCACGCGCGCCACCAGCGAGGCCGCCGGCGGCAGGTGACCGGCGTTCCCGTCGGGCGGGACGGTGGCGCCTGCCGCGCGAAGCACACCGGCGAGCCCGGCGAAGACGGTGTCCTCCCACACGGCCCAAGCTTCGTCGTACGCGTCGTCCAGCGCGCTGCTGTCACCGGCCTCGTCCGCGTCCAGCGCGGCCGGTCCGAACCGTTCCCGCAGCGCGACGTCGGCGGACGAGGCGGCGGACGCCACGGCGCCGGCCGATCGCAGCAGAAGGGCGAAACGTTCGTCCGGCACATCGAGCCGGCGGAGCCGGCCGAGGCCGATCGGCGACGGCCACGCCTCGATCATGACGTCGAGAACCGGTGTCTGCATGGCGGCCCGGGCCATCGCGGTCACGGCCAGCGCCCGCCGGTGGGCGCCGCCGGCCGGCCGGAGAAGACGGTCGAGCGTCTGGGCCAGCCGGGCATAAGCGGGGTAGGCGGCGAGCGCCGCGGCGGTGCCGCCGCCGAGGTAGGTCGCGAACGCCTCGTGGGTCGTCCGGCACCGGTCGAGCAGCCTGCCGAACAGCGGCTGCCAGCCGGGCATCTGCGAGGCGACGAGCAGCGCCGCCCCCCACGCGGTGGCCGAGGTCAGCATGGCGTGATGGGCCTCGTGCAGGTGGACCAGCCGGTCGCCGCCGCGCAACCACAGGTCGTACCGGCCCGGAACGTAGGCGCCCGTGCCGGCCGAGGACACCAGCGCCGCCAGATGATCCGTCACGCACCTGCCCTTCCGGGAGTCGTGCGCCCCACCGTACTGCGACTACGACACCTGATCGAGGTCGGCCCGCACGTCGTCCGCCTTGGCCGAGCCGATCGCCGTCAGCATCGCGTGGGCGCCGGTCCAGCATTCCCGGGCCCGGCCGAGGTCACCGCGGGCCGCCGCGACCGCGCCGAGGCCACGCCGGGCGAGGGCCTCCTCGAAGCGGCTCCCGCAGGCCCGCGCCGCCGTGGCCGCGGCCTCGTAGGCCTGCTGCGCCCCCTCGGCCCGGCCACCCGCCAGCAGCGCGCCGCCGAGCGCGTTCCAGCCGCGGGCCAGGTCCATCGTCATGCCGAGCTCGGCGCAGAGGGCGATCGCCTCGCGGAGCCGGTCCTCGGCCCGGTCGTACGCACGCCGTTCCGTCTCGATCAGGGCGATCGACCGCAGGGTGATCGCGATGTAGCGACGGGAGCCGGGATGGTCCACGGCGGCTGTCCGGTAGAAGGCGAGCGCCCGCTCGTTGAGGGCCAGCGCGCGGTCCACGTCGCCACGCCGGCGATGCACGACGGCCTGGCTGGCGAGGGCGTTGCTGACCCCGTGCGGGTCGCCCACCGCCGCGAACAGCCGCTCCGCCTCCTCGTACTGGGGCAGGGCGCTGTCGTCGTCGCCCCGCTCGTGGCACGCCAGGCCGAGATTGTTCCTGGTCATGGCCTCGCCTCGGCGGTCGCCGGCCCGGATCGCGGCCTCCAGCGCCGCCTCGTGGGTCAGCAGCCACTCCCGCGTCCGCTTGGTCAGGAAGTAGAAGCTCTTCAGCTGGAACGCGAGCTGCCAGCGGGTCTTCTCGGCGAGGCAGAGCGCCACCAGGGTCTGGCTCTCCGCCTCGAGCCAGCGCAGGGCTCCGGCGTAGTCGCGGAAGGGCGCGGGCACCGGGGTGTGACCCGGAAGATCGAGCTGGTGGCGGTGCGGCGCGATCCAGCGGTCGGCCTCCCGGGCGGTGTGCAGGTAGTAGTCGAACAGGGCGTCACCCTCGGGGGCGGCCAGCTCCACGGCGTAGTCGCGGATCAGGTCGTGCATCGCGAAGCGCCCGTCGGGCTCCGGGTGCACCAGGCTCGCCCGGGCGAGGGTTCGCAGCCGCGCGGATGCCTGCGCCGGCCGCAGACCGGTCAGCGCCGCGGTCGCGTGGGCGTCGAAGGCCCGCCCCGGGAAGTGCCCGAGCAGCCGGAACGCCTCCTGGGCGGTGCCGGCGAGCCGCCGGTACGACCACGAGATCACCGTACGCACGTCCGTGCGCGGGTCGTCGCTGCTCAGCCGGTCGAGCCGGGCATCGCCGCCGAGCTCGCCGATCAGCGCCGCCACCTCCGCGGGCGACGCGGAGCGGATCGACCGGGCCGCGACCCGCAGGGCGAGCGGCAGGTGGCCGCACAACCGGGCGATCGTCGCCGCGTCCTCGCCGAGCGACGAGCCGGCGATCTCGCTCAGCAGCCCGGCCGACTCCGCGGGATCCAGCGGATCCAGCCTGATCACCTGGGCGCCGTGGTGGATCGCGAGGCCCTCCAGTTCCTGACGGCTGGTCACGACGACGGCGCAGCCGGCCGTCCCGGGCAGCAGCGGCCGCGCCTGCTCCTCGGACCGGACGTTGTCGAGCACCAGGAGCATCCGCCGGTCGGCGAGGGCGCCACGCAACGCGGCCGAGCGGCTGGTCGGGTCGGCGGGCAGCGCCGCCGGGTCGAGACCGAGGTCCCGCAGCCACGCCGGCAGGATCTCGTCGGCCGTCAGCTCGCGGCCCGGCCCCCAGCCTTGCAGATCGGCGTGGAGGACGCCGTCGGGGAACCGGGCGAGCGCCCGGTGGGCCCAGTCGACGGCCAAGGCGGTCTTGCCCACGCCGGGCGGCCCGGCCAGGACCACGATCGGGGTTCCACCACTGCCGGTCAGCTCGCCGAGGAGCCGCGACTCGGCGGCGCGGGCGACGAACGGCCGGGTGCGCGGCGGCAGGTGACGAGGGCCCGGCGTGGCTGCCCGCCGGCCGGTCTCCGCGCACGCCTGGCGGTAGAGCTCCGCCCAGTCGGTCACCCCGGTGATCCGGGCCGGAACGGACTCCAGGAGCGCGCGCATGGCGGGCCAGTTGGCCCGTTCGCCCGGTACGGACCGGCCGGTCTTCGCGTCGTACCAGACCGCCTTGCTCACCCCGCTGCGCCTCTCGGCGGTGCGGTCGCCGCCGAGCGCGGTGACGGCCTTCGCGACTCCTTCGCGGAAACGGGTCCTCGGCCGCACGACCGCACCTCCCGGACGACTTCGGCCGGACAACGCCGGCCGAAGACCCTGGTGAACGATGTGGACCGGCGCTGTCCGGCGCCGGACGGCAGTCGCCGGACCCGGGCCCGGTGTGCAGGCTGGCCGCATGTCCACCATCGCACAGACGCCCCCGGCCCGGCCTGTCCGCTCCATGACGGCTCCGCTGAACTGTTCGATCTTCCTCACCGACATCGCCGGGTTCGGCGATCCCCGCCGCGACGACCACGACCGGCTCGCGCTGCGGACCGCCCTGCTGCGCGTGCTCGTCGAGTCGTTCGGCGAGGCCGGCCTGCCGTGGCGGCGCTGCCGGCATCAGGACCGCGGCGACGGCCTGCTCACCGTGGTCCCCCCGACGATCTCCACGACGCCGCTGGTCGATCCGCTCCTGCCCGCGCTCGCGGCGCGCCTGCGCGAGCACAACGGCAGCGCCGACGTCCCGCTCCGGATCCGGCTGCGGTGTGCCCTGCACGTCGGGCCGGTGCTGGCCGACGGCACCGGATATCCCAGCGCCTCGGTCATCCACACGACCCGCATGCTCGACTCGCGGCCCCTGCGCCGCGCGCTGGCCGTTCCCGGTCCCGACCTCGCGGCCATGGTCTCGACCTCCGTGTACGAGACGGTGGTGCGCCATCTCTGCGAGCCGGCCGCCCGCGACGCCTTCCGCCCGGTCCGCTACCGCGCCAAGGGTGTGCCGATCAGCAGCTGGCTCTACCGGGGGGAAACCTGACTGGCTTATTCATCGACGTTGATGCAAGGTGAGGCGATGGAGGGAATCTTCCGGCGCAAGCCCGTCGAGGACGTCGAGGACGAGCACGACACCGACCTGCAGCGCTCGCTCGGGCTGTGGCAGCTCACCGCGATCGGGGTCGGCGGCATCATCGGGGCGGGGATCTTCGCGCTCGCCGGGGCCGTGGCACACGAGACGGCCGGGCCCGCGGTGCTCGTGTCGTTCCTCATCGCGGGCGTGGCGTCGGCCGCCGCGGCGCTGTCGTACGCGGAGTTCGCCGGGCTGATCCCCAAGGCCGGGTCCGCCTACACGTACGGCTACGTGGTGCTCGGCGAGGTGGTCGGCTGGTTCATCGGATGGGACCTGCTGCTGGAGTACACGGCGATCGTCGCGGTCGTGGCGATCGGCATCTCGGGCTACTTCTCGTTCCTGGTCGGCGAGCTCGGCCTCGACCTGCCCGCCTGGATGCTCGGCGCGCCGGGCAGCGGCGACGGGCACGTGGTCGACCTGTTCGCGGTGATCCTGTGCCTGCTCATCGCGTACCTGCTGAACCAAGGCATCCGCGCCGCCGCGCGCGCCGAGACCGCGGTGGTCGGCATCAAGGTCTTCGTGGTGCTGCTCGTGGTCGTGGTCGGCTTCTTCCACATCAACACCGACAACTACTCGCCGTTCTTCCCGTTCGGGTGGAGCGGCGCGGTCACCGGCGCGGCCACGGTCTTCTTCGCCGTCTTCGGCTACGACGCGATGAGCACCGCCGCCGAGGAGTCGCGCGACGCCCGGCGGCACCTCCCCCGCGCGATCATCTATTCGCTGGCCATCTCGATGGTGCTCTACGTGCTGGCCACCCTGGTGCTCACCGGCATGCAGAACTACCAGGACATCGACCCGGAGAGCGGCTTCTCGTCGGCGTTCGCCGCGGTCGGCCTCAGCGGCCTCGCCGACGTCATCGCGGTCGGCGCGATCATCGGCATCCTCACGGTCATGTTCACGTTCATGCTCGGCGTGACCCGGGTCTGGTACTCGATGAGCCGCGACGGCCTGCTGCCCGCCTGGTTCGCCGGCCTGCACCCGCGCCGGCGCGTGCCCACCCGGGTCACCTGGATCGCCGGCGTCGCCTCGGCGATCATCGCGGGCTTCCTGCCGATCCGGGAGGCCGCCGAGCTCACCAACATCGGCATCCTGCTCGCCTTCGTCGTGGTCTGCGTGGCGGTCATCGTGCTGCGCTACCGGCGCCCGGACCTGCCCCGCTCGTTCCGCCTGCCCGGCATGCCGATCGTCCCCGCCGTCGGCGTCATCTTCTCGATCTGGCTGATCACGTTCCTCGATCCGGTCACCTGGCTGCGCTTCGCGGTCTGGTTCCTGCTCGGCGCGGTCGTGTACTTCTTCTACGGACGCCACCATTCCAAGCTGAACACCCATAATTAGCGCGTGACCGACGTTGTCTCCTTCGGACCGGACAAACCGCCCTGGCGCCCCTCCCGCCGCCTGATCGCGTCCGGGGTCGTCGTCGCCGCCGCGCTCGCGCTGTTCGTCGCCACCCGCGGCGAGGACCAGGCTGCCGCGCCGGTCACTCCCACGCCCTCATCGTGTATGGGCACCGCGCCGCCCCTCCGCACGGGCACACCCGCTCGGGTGATCGGCTCGGCTCCGGTCGCGGGCTCTGCTCGGGTCGCGGGCTCTGCTCGGGTCGCAGGCTCGGCTCCGGGCGCCGGCTCTGCTCCGGGCGCCGGCTCGGCTCCGGGCGCCGGCTCGGCTCCGGGCGCCGGCTCGGCTCCGGTCGCGGGCTCTGCTCGGGTCGCGGGCTCGGCTCCGGGCGCCGGCTCTGCTCCGGGCACCGGCTCGGCTCCGGACGCCGGCTCTGCTCCGGGCGCCGGCTCTGCTCCGGCGGCGGTGACCGGCTCGGCTCCGGTCGCTGTGGTCATCGACGGCGCCTGCTCCATCGGCTCCGGCCTGGAGCGGCGCGACACGACGGCGGCGTCCGGCCCCTGGACCGTGGTCGTGCGGCGCGACGGCGGCTCGTTCGGCCACGACGGCGCGGTGGTGACCTACCCCGTCCCGCGGGAGACAGCGGCACCCGGCAAAGTCGTGAAAGCCTTCGGCCGGTCGTACGCACGCATCCGGGGTGACCTTCCCGCGCCCGACCTGCGCGCCATCGCCGACCGGCTCACCATCGCCGGCGGCCGCCCCGTCGTGCGCCCACCCGAGGGCATGTCGGTCGTCGCCACCGGCACCTACCGCCCGGCATCCATCCACGAGATCCGGTACGGCACGGCCACCCTCGGCGAGCAGGACACCCTCGGCGGCGGCCTCACCTACACCGGCGTGGCGGCGGCCGGCGGCTACGAGGACCACCTGTACGCGTACGGCAACCTCACCGCGGCCCTCGGCGGCAACGGCGCGCTGGCCTGGGAGCCGAAACCCGGCCTGATCGCCTTCATCGGCTACAGCGGCGCCCAGCAGAACGACGCCACCTCATCGGCCCTGACCCGCCTCGCCGCCCGAGCCCGCCCCATCAACGGCGACGGCTGGCGAGCCCTGAACCCGACCGTTGCCGTGCAGAGCAACGACATCCCCTGACCGCTCATCGCGGCGCCGCTTCACGTCATCCCGGCTCGCCGTACCTCGTGACGAGGCCGTCGCGGAGGCGAGCCAGGCCCCGACGGCGTGTCGGCCCGATGCTGCCGACACTCCCCCTCGCCGCGGACGGCCAAAACGGCGATCAACGTTCTCGGCCGCGCGCCCCTCAGCCGGCACGCTGTGCCCCGTCGGCTTGCGCCGCACCGACCTCCGCGGAACGGACTTCTCGAACGGCCCGTTCTCCGGGACGTCGCTGCGAGAATCCCGGCTGACCGGGGCTCACCTCCGGGGAACGGACCTGCGCGGCGCCCGGCCGCACACCTCGACGGCGCCGACCTCGACTCGGCAGACCTGGAAGGCACCCGGCTGCGCGGCGCGGGCCGGGCGCGACCACATTATGGCGGGCTGCGCGGCGAAACGGTTCCGGACGAGGCAATCCTGAAAGGTGCGAACCTCGCCGAAGCCGACCTCGAGGCGACGTCACTCAAGGGCACGTGGCCGGCGGGCGCGAAGCCTCACCGCGACCAGTTGACCTCCGCGCAGAAGTCGGAGGCGAATGGCATACGCACCATCGCCTGGCACGACGCTCGTTGATACGCTGCCCGCGATCTTCGACCGAGGGGAACGGCATGAGCGACGGCGTAACGGGAGTCAACAAGGTCTCCCGCGAGGTGGTAGAGAAGATCGCAGCCGCGGCGGCCCGAGAGGTCCCCGGCGTGGCAGACCTCGGCGGCGACGTGGCCCGCTTCTTCGACAGAGTCCTGGACCGCATCGGCCTCGACGAGGTAGGAGACGCCACCCGAGGCATACACGCCGCGGTGAAGGGCGCCACAGTAGACATCACGGTCGTCGTGGTCATAGCCGCCGGGGCGACGGTAGCCGACGTCATCAAGGCGGTGCAGGCGAAGGTGGCCTCGGCCGTCTCGGGCTTCGGCCTGACCGTGACAGCCGTCCACGTGAAGGTCGACGACATCGCCATGCCCCGGGAGCAGACGCCTACGCTGTAGCACTGGGTTCCTGCCGCTTCCTCTCACCGCCGCCGCTCCCACTGCTCCCTCAGCGCCGCCACTCCCACCGCTTCCTCAGCGCCGCCACTCCCACCGCTTCGTCAGCGCCGCCTGTCCCACCGCTTCGTCACCGCCGCCTTCGTCACCGCCGCCTTCCTCGCCGCCGCCTTCCTCGCCGCCGCCTTCCTCGCCGCCGCCTTCCTCGCCGCCGCCTTCCTCGCCGTCGCCTTCCTCGCCGTCGCCTTCCTCGCCGTCGCCTTCCTCGCCGTCGCCGGTCTACAGCCCTTCCTCGCCCTCCCCTGGCTTCCCCCGCGACCGCCCCGGCCGCATGCCGGCGGCGTTTCCCGAAATCGCGTCCTGCTTGCTCATCGACACGCCCACACACAGTGCCGGGAAAACACCTTTGTCGCATCCTCGAATCGCCGCGCACACGTGCCGAAGAATGGCATGATCGATACTTAGCAGACGATCTCCGCGGTGCGGGATAATGGCTTATGGCACAGCCGAGTCTATTCTCCAGGTCGCAACTGGCCGCGATGCGTGACCGGACCAAGTCACGCCGCTATTCGCCGGGCCGAGAGGCCTTTCGGCTAGATCATGCGCGCCGGCGGCGATGGGGTCTCCGGCAGCGTCACGCTGAAAAGCTGTGCCGGTTGCGCGGCTGCTCCCAGGAGTGCGGGGCGGTGGGCCTGCACGATCCGGCCGAGCGGTTGCCCCCGCTGATCTGGGACGACGAGGTCACATGCGCCGAACGCCCGACCGCTCTCGATCGGATCGGTGAGACGCCGTCCATTCAGGCGGCCCCGGCAGCCCCAGCCAGGACACGCCCCGAACCGAAGCCAACGGCCCAAGCCGACCCGGCAGCCCAGGCGAAAGAACCGGCCGCAGCGGAACCAGCAGCCCAAGCCCACCCGGCAGCCCAGGCCAAACAACCAGCCGAAACGAAACCAGCAGCCCAAGCCCACCCGGCAGCCCAGGCCAAACAACCAGCCGAAACGAAACCACCAGCCCAAGCCCCACCAGCACCAAAGGCCCGGACGGATCCAACAATCCGAAGCGACTCGGTAGCTCAGCCCGAGCAACCAGCCGAGACGGAGTCGGCAGTCCAAGGAGCCCTTGTAGCGCACGCATATCCCGCAGTCTCTGCTGGACCGGTGGTGCAACTCGAGTGCGAGGCTCGCCGAGACCGCCAGTCGAGTCGGTCTCCGCGGCAGCGCGTTCGATCAAGAGCAACGGCGGCGCCATCTCGGCTTGCGCGTCGCTCAGGACGCCGCGCGCAAGTGACGTCCGCGGCTCTCGTCAACAAGCCACCGCCGGGCCACCGGGCCACCGGGCCACCGGGCCACCGGGCCACCGGGCCACCGGGCCACCGGGCCACCCCAATTCATTTTCCACCTGCGTCAAAAAGGAGGAATCGGGCGCTACCAAATAGCCCAAGCCGCAGTCGGCACTGCCGCTATGGACGCCCGCCAGCGACCCGGAATGCGGACGAGAAATTGCATGCCGCAGCCCGATCTCGGCGGTGCGCATATCGCGCCGGGCGGCCGGGCGCCTTTCAGGGCAATGAATTGCGCGCGGACCGGTGGATTTCGAAGCGGCGGTGGCTCGTGTCCGGGCCGGGGGCGATCTCTGTCATGCCTAGGGTTTGCAGTATTCGGACCGAGGCGGTGTTGGTGGTCAGCGCCTCGGCCCAGATCGACGTCAGGCCGGCCTGGGCGAAGGCGTGGGTGAGGCCGGCCCGAGCCGCCTGGGTGCCGAAACCTTGGCGCCAGCGGGTGGAGTCGCCTATGACGTAGCCCAGTTCGCGGCGGCGGGGTTCCGTGCCCTGCAGGTCCACGTAGCCGATCAGGGTGTCCTCGTGGATGGCTCAAGCGGATCAAGTCCGCCGGCGGGTCGGTGATCAGGCGGAGTTGGAAGGCGACGTGCTGGGCCGGCGACAAGCCGGGTGTCCAGTCGGCTCCGGCGACGAAGCGCGGGTCGAGCGACCACGCGGCGATGGTCTTCGCATCCTCGGGGACCAGTGGGCGAAGGCTCACCGCGGGGCCGCTCGGCGAAGCGGGGCTTGCTGCCGAGGCGGAAAGCCCGGCGAAGCGGAAGAGCCCGGCGAAGCGGAAGAGCCCGGCGAAGCGGAAGAGCCCGGCGAAGCACGGCGAGCCGCCGAAGCGGGGCGGTTCAGCGGAGCAGGGACGGCATGGCCTCCTTCAGCATCGGGCGCCAATCCGGCAAAGGGGCGATCCCGGTTTCCGACCAGCGGTTGTGGCCGAGGACGCTGTATGCGGGGCGGCGGGCCGGGCGGACGAAGCGGTCGCTGGTGGTGGGGCGCACGCGGGACGGGTCGAGGCCGGCCTCCGCGAAGACCGCCCGGGCGAGACCGAACCAGGTGGTGGAGCCGGCCGCCGTGCCGTGGTAGATGCCGGGTGCGGCCGATGATCGGGCCAGGGCAGCCAGTTGGCGCGCCAGCGCGTACGACCATGTGGGTGGGCCGGTCTGGTCGTCGACCACGTCGACGGTGTCGCGGGTGGCGGCCAGGCGCAGCATCGTGCGGACGAAGTTGGTGCCGTGTTGCCCGTAGAGCCAAGCCGTGCGGACCACGTAGCCGCCGGCGGCCAGGACCGCGCGCTCGCCCACCGCTTTGCTGCGGCCGTAGGCGTTGACGGGCGCTGTTGGGGCGTCCTCGGGGTACGGGGTGGTGGCCGTGCCCTCGAAGACGTAGTCGGTGGAGATGTGGATGAGGCGCTTGCCGGCGGCCGCCGCGAGGTTCGCCACCCCGTGGCCGTTGATGGCGGTCGCCGCCTCCTCGGCCGTCTCGGCGCCGTCGACGTCGGTCCAGGCGGCGGCGTTCACGACCACGTCGACGCCCTCGACCGCCGCCTCGACCGCCGCCCGGTCGGTGATGTCAAGCTCAGCCCGCGTGAGCGCCACGACGTCGGCGCCGGACAACACCGTGACCAGGTCGCGGCCGAGCATGCCGCCCGCGCCCGTGATGAGCCAGCGCATCAGAGGCCGGCCCGCGACTTGAGCGGCTCCCACCACTGGCGGTTCGACCGGTACCACTCGACCGTCGAGGCGAGCCCGGCCTCGAGCGTCACCTCCGGCGCGTACCCCAGCTCCTGGGAGATTTTGGTGATGTCGAGCGAATAGCGCCGGTCGTGCCCCTTGCGGTCCTCGACCGGGCGCACCATGTCCCATCCGGCGCCGCACGCCTCCAGCAGCCGCTCGGTCAGCGAACGGTTGGTGAGCTCCGTGCCGCCGCCGATGTTGTAGACCTCGCCGGCACGCCCCTTCTCGAGCACGAGCCGGATGCCGCGCACGTGGTCGGAGACGTGCAGCCAGTCTCGGACGTTGCCGCCGTCGCCGTAAAGGGGCACCGGCTTGCCGTCGAGCAAATTCGTGACGAACAGCGGGATGACCTTTTCCGGGAACTGGTAGGGCCCGTAGTTGTTGGAGCAGCGCGTCACCACCACGTCCAGCCCGTGTGTGCGATGCGCGGCCAGCGCCATCAGGTCCGAGCCGGCCTTCGAGGCGGCGTACGGGGAGTTCGGCGCGAGCGGCCACGTCTCGGTCCACGAGCCCTCGTCGATCGACCCGTACACCTCGTCGGTCGAAACGTGCAGGAACCGCCCGATCCCGGCGCGCCGGGCCTCGTCGAGCAGCACCTGGGTGCCCAGCACGTTCGTGGTGACGAACGGCGTGGCGCTCTGGATCGACCTGTCCACATGGGACTCGGCCGCGAAATGGACGATCGCGTCGTGTCCGGGAAGAAGCTGACGAAGCAAGTCAGCGTCGCCGATATCGCCCTGAACGAAGCGGAGTCGCTCATGTGACACCGGCAGATTGGCCCGATTGCCCGAATAGGACAGCAGGTCCAGCACGGTGACGTCGGCGTATTCATCCTGAAGGATGGCGCGGACGTACTCCGATCCGATGAAACCGGCACCCCCGGTCACGAAAATCTGCACGGCTGGCGAGTGTAGACGTGCACCGCACTCTGCGTAACCTGCGCGAGTGCGAGGAATTCTGCTCGCCGGGGGAACCGGCTCACGTCTCTGGCCCATCACCATGGCCATGTCCAAGCAACTCATGCCCATCTTCGACAAGCCGATGGTCTACTACCCGCTGACCACCCTGGTGTCGGCGGGCATCCGCGAGATCCTGGTCATCACGACCCCGGAGGATCAGCCGCACTTCGAGCGCCTGCTCGGCGACGGCTCGCAGTTCGGCCTGGAGTTGTCGTACGCGGTGCAGCCGCGCCCGGAGGGCATCGCCCAGGCGTTCCGGATCGGGGCCGATTTCATCGGCGACGACCCGGTGGCCCTGATCCTGGGCGACAACATCTTCCACGGGGTGGGACTGGGCCGGCAGCTGGCCCGGTTCGCCGACCCGCAGGGCGGCCGCGTCTTCGCCTACCCGGTGGCCGACCCCGAGCGCTACGGCGTGGTCGAGTTCGACGACTCCGGCACGGTCCTCTCCATCGAGGAGAAGCCCGCCAAGCCCAAGTCCACGTACGTGGTGCCGGGTTTGTACTTCTACGACGCCGATGTGGTGCGGGTCGCCGAGAAACTCGTGCCGAGCGCGCGCGGCGAGCTGGAGATCACCGCCGTGAACGAGGAGTATCTGCGCCAGGGCCGCCTGGAGGTGACGGTGCTCGATCGGGGCACGGTGTGGCTCGACACGGGCACGTTCCAGTCGATGGTGCAGGCCTCGGAGTACGTCCGCGTCATCGAGGAGCGGCAGGGCCTCAAAATCGGCTGCGTCGAGGAGGCCGCGTGGCGCCTCGGCTTCATCTCCGACGGGCAGCTCCGTGCGCTCGCCCAGCCCCTTCTCAAGAGCGGCTACGGCCAGTACCTTGAACGCCTGCTGGACATGGGAGGTCCCCGGTGAAGATCCGCCCGCTGAGCATCGAGGGCGCGTGGGAGATCACCCCCGTGCAGCACGGCGACGAGCGCGGCACCTTCCTGGAGTGGTACCGCTTCGACCGGCTCGCCGAGGCGGTCGGCCATCCGCTCGATCTGCGCCAGGCCAACCTGTCCACGTCCGCCCGCGACGTCGTGCGCGGCATCCACTTCGCCGACGTCCCGCCGGGGCAGGCGAAGTACGTGACGTGCGTGTCGGGCTCGGTTCTCGACGTGGTCGTCGACATCCGGGTCGGCTCGCCCACGTTCGGCGCCTGGGAGGCCGTGCCGCTCGACGACGCGGACCGCCGGGCCGTCTATCTCGCCGAGGGGCTGGGGCACGCCTTCTGCGCGCTGAGCGAGGGCGCCACTGTCGCGTACCTCTGCTCGGAGACCTACCGGCCGGGCCACGAGCACGGCGTGACGCCGCTCGACCCCGAGCTCGCCATCGACTGGCCGGCCGGGGCGGTGCTGCTCTCCCCCAAGGACGAGGCGGCGCCGACGCTGGCCGAGGCGCGCGCCTCGGGGCTCCTGCCGCGATACGACGAGTGCCGCGAATACACCGAGGGGCTGCGTCGGGTTCAAGACATTTAGCCATCCGCATCGGACGATTGACGGCGGGTTCTTCAGTTGGTATGGGGCAAGCAATTCGCCGACGGTCTGCGCGGATGAAAGCGGAGAACCGAGGAAAGTCCGGTGTGACCACTTTGGACACGTTTTCTTCCTCGCCATCATCCGAATCGCCGACGGACTCATACGGAAAGGCGTAGCGCGAACGGCCAACCGTTCAGCAGTCTTTTCAGTGCGTGTTCGGCGAGTTACTCGGGGTGGCACGAATCCGGCATGTCCGGTTCCGCCGACTCGCCGGGATCCTAGAGACGAAAGTCGATGACGGAGGCTTCGAGTGCAGACAGTCGATTCAGTGTCGACCGTTGACCTCAGCGAGAGAACTGTCCAGCTCAAGGCAGGTCTGCGGGCCCCAAGCGCACGGGCCGGATGGCAGAGCCGGTACGTCCTCTCACTCTACGCGGTCGACTTCGTCGTGGCGCTCGCCGCCTCGTCGTCCGCCCTGCTCCTGCGCTTCGGCGCGCCCAACCGCGAGCCGTTCGTGCGCGATTATTTGTTGCTGACTTGTCTCATTCCTATTGCGTGGCTGGCCTGCCTCGCACTCAACCGCGCGTATGAGCCACGTCACTTGTTCGTCGGAACGGACGAGTACGCTCGGGTATTCCGCGCCGGATTGGCTCTCACCGCTGGTCTCGCCATTGTTTCGTTCAGCTTCGACCTGCGTTTGGCCCGCGGTTACATCATTATCGCGACCCCGCTGGCGATCGCCGTGACGTTGATCGGGCGATACGCCGTCCGGCAGCATTTGCACCGCTCGTGGGCCCGCGGCCAGCGCCTGCACCGGGTCATCCTGGTCGGCCATGAACGGGCGGTCGCCGACATGACGCGGCGGCTCGGGCGCGAGCGCTATCACGGCCTCGACGTCATCGGCGCCTGCCTGCCGCCGGGCCCCAGCCGGGGTGGCTTCGTGCTCGGACTCCCGCCCGTCTACGGCACGTTCGACGGAGTGGCGGCGGCGGTCGCCCGGTCCGACGCGGACACCGTGGTGGTGCTCTCCTGCCCCGAGATCGACGGGCCCGCCCTGCGGCGCCTCGCCTGGCAGCTGGAACGCGACGAGGTCGACCTCATCGTGGCGAGCACCCTCGTCGACGTCGCCGGCGACCGCACGACCATCCGCCCGGTCGACGGCCTGCCGATGCTCCACGTCGAGCATCCGCGCCTCAAGGGCAGCGCGCGCCTCGTGAAGGCCGCTTTCGACCGCGTCGGCGCCTTCGTTCTGCTGCTCCTCGCCTCGCCCGTGCTCGCGGTCGTGGCGGCGATGGTCGCCTTCGGCCCGGGTGGCCGCGGGCCCGCCATCTTCCGGCAGGAGCGCGTCGGCAAGGACGGCCGGCTGTTCACTCTCTACAAGTTCCGCACCATGGTGGTGAACGCCGAAGCACGCCTCATCGAGCTTCGCAATCTCAACGACACCGACGGCGAGCTCTTCAAGATGCGCAAGGATCCGCGCGTCACGCCCGTCGGCCGCTGGCTGCGCCGCTTCTCCCTCGACGAGCTGCCCCAGCTGGTGAACGTGCTGAAGGGCGACATGTCCCTGGTCGGCCCGCGCCCGCCGCTCGCCAAGGAGGTCGCCGGATATCCGTCCGACATGCTCCGCCGCCTCGTCGTCAAGCCGGGCCTGACCGGCCTGTGGCAGGTCTCCGGCCGGTCGGACCTGTCGTGGGAGGAGTCGATCCGCCTCGACCTGACGTACGTCGAGAACTGGTCGCTCGCCATGGACCTGACGATCCTGGCCCGCACGGTCAGCGCCGTGGTGCGCAGCTCCGGCGCCTACTGACACCGGGAAACCTCAGGCTCGGCCGGGATGTCCCGGCCGAGCCTGAAGTCGTGTGTGCCCGCCTCACATCGGCGTGGGCGTCTCCTCGAGCAGAGCGCTGCGCGGCGGACGGGGTTCGTCCACCTCGGGCCAGCCCGCTCGCCAGGTGTGACGCTCGCGCCACACGGCCGTCCAGTCGACGCCGCGCGAGCGGTCGCGCCCGAGCACGGCGCCACCGACGGCGCGCAGGCCCACGCCGGCGGCCATCAGGGTCAGCGCCAGCCGCGCGCGGCCCGGGGACCAGTGCCGGCGAACGTACGTGGCCTTGCCCCGCAGAATCTTGATGCGCTGGCCCTCGGAGCTGGACGACGCGCCGCCGACGTGGATGACGGCGGCACCGGGCACCACGACCGGGCTGGCGCCCAGCGCCGCGGCGCGAGTGCACAGGTCGATGTCGTCGCTGTAGAGGAAGTAGATCGGGTCGAAGCCGCCGAGACGGTCGAAGAGTTCGCGCTCGACGAGCATGCAGCAGCCCGAGACGGCCGGGACCTCGCGGACGGTCCTGCGGTCGTACCCCGGGAGATCCTCGGGCGCGAACCAGCCGATCTTCGAGCCCAGCCCGGTGGCGAAGCCGACGTACCCGCGCAGGCTGGGCAGGCCCCAGCAGCAGTACATGTCGTCGGTGCCGTCCGCGTGCAGGGTGCGGCCGGTGTAGATGCCGTGCCGCGGATGGGCCCGCGCGAAACGGAACAGCTCGGCGACCGGGTGCCCCACCGGGGCCGTGTCGGGATTGAGCAGCAGCACGTAGCGGCCCGAACTGGCCACCACGCCCCGGTTGACGCCCCGGCCCCAGCCCACGTTGACCGGCACGCGCACGAGCCGGACCTCGGGGAACTCCGCGGCGATCGCGTCGGCCGACCCGTCGCTGGAGGCGTTGTCCACGACCGTGACGTCAAAGCTCACGTCCTCGGTGCGGCTGTCGAGGAGCCCGCGCAGGCAGCGCCGGGTGAGCTCGCTCGTGTTGTACGAGACGACGACGACGGAGACGTCGGGACGGGTCATCGAGCGGTTCCCTTGCGGAGACGGTCGCGGGCGCTGCCGGCGAGCAGACGGACGGCGAACGGGGCGTCGTCGACGAGATAACGGCGCATCAGCCGCCGCGGTTCGAGGTACAGCCGGTGCACCCACTCCAGCCCGCCGCGCTGCATCCAGACGGGCGCCCGGGAATGCACGCCGGCGACGAAGCCGATGGCCGCGCCGCAGCCCATGAACCAGGTCCGCGGCAGCCGCGGGCGCAGCTTCTCGATGACCCGCTCCTGCTTGGGGAAGCCGAAGCCCACGAAGACGAGGTCCGGCGCGGCGCCGACGACCTCGTCGCACACCTCGGCGTACTCCTCGGGACGGGTGTCGAAGCCGAACGACGGGCTGAGGTGGCCGGCGAGCTTGAGATCGGGGAAGCGCTCGCGGAGCACCGCGTCGGCGCGCTCCGCCGTGCCGGGCTCGCCGCCGAGCAGATACACCGATCGGCCCGCCGCACCCATCGCCGCGGACAGGCTCCAGATCAGATCCGACCCGGGCACCCGGGCGGGCAGGGCATTTCCGGCTATACGCGACGCCCAGATGAGAGGTTTGCCATCGGCGACGACAATCTCGGATGCCGCCAGATGTCCCCTCAGATCGGGATCTCGCCGCACTCGATGCAAAATGTCCACATTGGGGGTGATGATTTGTCCGCCTCGCCCGGCGGACAACTCCGCCACAACGCGTCCTACCACCTCTTGTTCACTCAACGGATCAAACTGGACACCCGCGAGCGTAACGGGCTTCTGTTGCAGGACAACGGCTTCGGGCGTACTGCGAGACACCTGCATGGTGAGGAAGCTACCGAGCGAAGACTCTGTGGACAGAGGGACGAACGGCCCCAACGATTGTCGAGTACGCGATAGCAAGTCGTCCATTCGTCCGGTTGCTGCGAGCATCGCCGGCCGGAAGCATCACGGTGTGCGAATTAGCGTCATCATGCCCGCTTTCAACGAGGAAGCCGGTATAGGCACCACCTTGCGGGCATTGACCGAGAACACCCCGGAGGACGTCGAAATCATCGTCGCGGCCAACGGGTGCACCGACCGGACGGCCGAGGTCGCCCGGTCGTTCGGGGTTCGCGTCGTCGAGATCGCCACCCCGTCCAAGACCGCGGCCCTCAACGCCGCCGACGAGGTCGCCACCGGCGACGTCCGCGTCTACCTGGACGCCGACGTGCCGGCCGACGCAGCGCTGCTGCAGCGCCTGGCCGACGCCGTGGCGCAGCCCGGCACCGAGGCGGCCGTGCCGCGGCCGGCCGTCGACACCTCGGCGAGCAGCTGGCCGGTGCGCGCCTTCTACGCGGTCAACCGCCGCCTCCCCGTCTTCCGCGGCCGCCTGTTCGGGCGGGGCATCATCGCCGTTTCCGCCTCGGCCCGCTCGCGGTTCGCCCGCTTCCCCGACATCACCGCCGACGACATGTTCCTCGACGCGATCGTCTCGGCCTCCGAGAAGGCCGAGATCGACGTCCGGGTCCGGGTGGTCGCCCCGCGTACCGGACGGGACCTGGTACGCCGCGTCGCCCGGGCCCGTGACGGCAACGCCGAGTTCGAGCGCTACATCGCGGCCAACCCGGACGGCATCGCCGCCCCCGCCGAGACCGACTCGACATCCTGGCTGCGCGACGTGGTTCTCCGCCGCCCGTGGCTGGCGCCGTCGGCCGCCGTCTACGTCGCGGTGGTGCTGCTGGCCGAGCGCAAGCGCCGGTCGGCCTCGTGGGACGTCCGCTCGGGCTGGGGGCGCGTCCCGTCGCCGCGCCGGTCGCCGGAGAACCCGGCACACGACGACCTGCTCCAGTCCGGTGAGCGCGCGCGGTAGCGCTCCGTCCGAGAGGTTCAACGCCCGTGTCAACCCGCAAGACGAAGCGGTGGCGCCTGATCGGCGCCGTCGTCGCAGCCGTCGTCGTTCCCGCCGCGGCCACGACGCTCGTCGCCCTGCAACTGGCCGAGCGTGACCCGGCGGCGCGCAACACGGCCGGTGGCGTCCCGGGGCAGCGGTTCTCGTTCTCCTTCTTCGGCACACGGGACGTGTCGCAGGTGGGCACCGATCCCGACGACCGGCCGGTCGAGGTGGGGCTGCGCTTCACCTCGCGGGTGGACGGCAGTGTCGACGCGATCCGCTTCCTGCGCGCCGACGGCGACACCCTCGCCCATCCGGTCACCCTGTGGACGGGGGCCGGCAAGAAGCTCGCCGGCGCGGTCTCTCCCGAGAACGCCTCCCCCGGCTGGCAGTCGGTGCCGCTGCCGGCGCCGGTGCCGGTCGAGGCGGGCCAGGAGTACGTGGTCTCCTACCAGACCAAGCGCTACAAGGCCAGCACGGACTTCTTCGAGGAGCCGGCGTACGCCGGCCCGCTCAGCACGGTGGGCTCCGGGGTGTACGCCTACGGCGGCGGTTCCTTCCCCAACAAACCCAGCAAGTCGGGCAACTATTGGGTCGACGTCGTGTTCAGCTCACCCTCGGCGCCGGTGCTCGCCGACGGCATGACGGCCGGCCCCGCGCAGGCTCGGGTGCCGTGGGAGGGCGGGCCGGGCTACTACAAGCGGTTCACCGCGGCCGCTTCGGGCGGCTGGTCCGATCCGTCCTTCTTCCCGATCGCCGTCTGGTACGAGGGGACCTACGCGCAGCCCGAGATCGACCTGGACAAGGCTGCCGGCCTCAACACGTACATGGAGCTGACCGAGGGCTCGAACCTGCCGCTCATCCGCGAGAACGGCATGCACGCCATGATCAGCGGAGAGCTGCCCGGTTACGGAGCGGAGTCCGCCGGGTGGCTCCTGCCGGACGAGGTGGACATGTGGGGCGGCACCGGCAAGGGGACGTGGACCGGCAAATACCCCGGCCAGGGCGAGATCTGCGCTCCCAAGAGCGACGGCTGCGGCCACGACATCCTGCGCACCATGGACGCGAAGCTTCCCTCGGGCGATGGCCGCATGCGGCACGCGAACTTCGGCAAGGGCGTCGTCTTCTGGCAGTCCGACACGGACGCGGCCGCCTTCGTCAACGAGTACACCGACGTGACGTCGGCGGACCTCTACTGGTACACGGACCCGAACATCTGCGGCTCGGCGTCGGAGGGACCGCGGCTCGGCGTCAAGCCGGACCAGTGCCGCCGCGCCGCCAACTACGGCCTCACGATGGACCGGATGCGTGAGCTGGACGCCGCCGACGGCCGGCGCCAGCCCATCTACGCCTTCGTCGAGGTGGGACACCCGGCCAAGGAGGACGCGGCACCCACCATCACCGGCGACCAGGTCGCCGGCGCCGTGATGAACTCGCTGATCCACGAGGCGCGCGGCGTCATCTACTTCAACCACAGCTTCGGTGGCTCCTGCGAGTCGCAACACGTGCTGCGCGACTGCGGCAAGGACACGACGCGGCCGAAGGTGACCGAGACGAACACGCGCATCAGGGAACTCGCTCCCGTGCTCAACACTCAGTCGTACCAGTGGGTCTTCAACCCCGACCTCGACACCATGCTCAAGGAGCACGACAACCAGATGTACGTCTTCGCCATGCCCGGCCGCACCGGCGGCACCGGGGCTCAGGGACTGACGCTGCCCGCCACCTCGGCGACCACCGCCGAGGTGCTCTTCGAGAACCGCTCGGTGCCCATCATCAACGGCGTCATCACCGACCGGTTCGCCGAGGAGTACTCCTACCACGTCTATCGGATCGCCAAGTGACTGTCGCATCGCCGACCGTGCTTCGCGCCATGACCGGGCTGACCTCGACCGGGCTGGACGGAGTCGGCTCGTACGTTCGGCCACCCTGCTTGCCAGCCGGCATCGCCGCTGTGGAGACTGAGACCGACCGGCCGACCGCGGCCTCATGGAGAGGGCACCAGTGGACTTCTGGGATCTGACGAAGCTGTTGTTCCGGCGCTGGTGGGTGTCGGTTCCACTGCTGTCGGTCACCCTGGCCGGCACCGTCGCCGCGGCCATGCTCATCGAGCCCGACTACGTTGCCACCAGCTACGTCCAGCTCATCCCGCCGTCGACCTCGATCCGGGAACCGGAGAGCAAGGGCAAGGTCAAGATCGTCCGCAACCCGTGGCTCGACACCGGCCTCAACTCGCTGGCGAAGGCGTCGCTGCTGACTGTTCAGGATGCGAAGGTCGCCGAGCAGCTCGACGCGGTCGGCTTCAGCCAGAACTACACCATCACGCTCGACAACCAGCTGCCCATCCTCACCTTCGAGGTGGTCGGCGTCAGCCGCGACCAGGCCAGCAAGACGACCGACGAGCTGGTCAAGCGGTTCGAGGCCTCCAACCTCGCCCTCCAGAAGGAGTTCAACGCTCCCAGCGAGCAGATGGTCTCCACCCGCCGGCTCGACATGGGCGACAACATCACGCTCTCCACGTCCAAGACGAAGCGCGCGCTGGTCGCCATCTTCGGCTCCGGACTGCTGATCGCGGTCGCCTCGACCGTGGCCGTCGACGCGATCCTGCGCCGCCGCCGCCGCAAGCAGACGACCGGCGACGAGACGCCCGCGGAGGAGCCGCAGGAGCGGCCGGGAGTTCCGGCGTCGTTCCGGATCCCGGCGCGGGCGGCCACGGGCGAGCGCCGTTCCGGCGACGTCACCCCGGCCGCCGTCCGCATCGCCCCGAACCTCGAGGAGACGGCTCGGTTGCAGCGGCCGGGCGAGGCCGGCGGTGACTCCGTCGGAGAGTCGACGATCGTGCTGCCCTCGTCCTGGGTCAAGCAGAACGGCCGGGCCAAGCCACGATGAGCACCCAGACGCTCCATCCACTGGATCTGGAGCCGTCGCTGCTGCACCCCCAGACCTACGCGACCCGCCGCTTCGTCCGGGTGGACGCCGCGACCGTGCTCTGCGTGATGGTCGCGCTGTTGCTGGTCATCCCGGCCTGGTTGATCGTTCCGGGCATGACGGACATCGGCCGGCCAGGTCTCGTCGTGGGCCTCGTGCTGTGGTTCTGGTGGATGCTGGCGCGGCTCAACCCGCGCCTGGTCCTCGTGGGCCCGCAGCCGATCCGCTGGGCCGTGCTGGCGTACGGGCTGTCCCTCATCGTCTCGTACGCCGTGGGCTACCTGCGCGGGCTGACGGCGATGGAGGCGAACGGCGCCGACCGGGCGATGATCTTCGCCGGAGCCTTCACCGGCGTCATCCTGATGACCGCCGACGGCGTGCGCAACTGGGCCCGGCTGCGGCGGCTGCTGGCGGTGCTGGTGACCTGTGCCGCGTTCGTCGGGCTGGTGGCGATCATCCAGTTCGTCACCCGCGACGACATCACCCGCTACCTCTCGTTTCCCGGCCTCGAGGTCAAGGGCGTCGTCCCCGACTTCCAATACCGCGGCGCCGCGATCCGGGTGGCCAGCACCACGACCCACTACATCGAGCTCAGCATGGTGATGGTCACCGTGCTGCCGTTCGCGATCCACCTCGCGCGGTACGCGCAGACCTCGCGGATGCGCCAGGTCTACGCGTTCGCCGCGCTGCTGATCGCCGGAGCCATCCCGGCCACGGTCTCGCGCACCGGGTTCCTGGCGCTGGCCATCGTGCTGCTCTGCCTCACGCCGATGTGGACCTGGCGGTACCGATACAACATGATCGTGACCGCGGGGCTGCTGGTGGCCGCGGCGGTGGCGGCGAAACCGTCGCTGACCAGCACCGTGTTCGACATGTTCGCCTCGGCCGAGGAGGACTCGAGCATCACGGCGCGGACCGAGCGGTACGAGATGGTGGCCCACTACTTCAACCAGCGACCGTGGTTCGGCCGCGGCACCGGCACCTGGATCTATCCGATGTACCAGTACCTGGACAACCAGTGGTTGTCGCACGCCGTCAGCAACGGCCTGGTCGGCGTGGCCGCGCTCGCCGCGCTGCACATCACCGCCATCACCCTGGCCGTGCTGGCGTTGCGCCGGGCGACCCGGCCGGCCGACAAGGACATCTGCGCCGCGCTCGTCGCGACCCAGCTGGTGGCGGTCCTGGGCTCGGCGACGTTCGACTCGTTCGCCTTCACGACATACACCTGCCTTCTTGCGGTCATGGTCGGTTTGTGCGGGACGGTCTGGCGATTCACGCATCCCGCCCGAGCCGTGCGAACGGCCGTGGCGAGCGGCCTCGTCGACGAGGCCGCACTGGTCGGCGGTTCCACCGTCAAGAAATAGCCGAAGAGCTGACGGGTCTGTCCGGTCGGCGCCTCGGCGCATACACCGGGACGGTCCCTCCAGCGTGGACCCCTCGATACGATCCAGCCGAATGCCGCCGCGCGGCGACGGTGCCATGCAGAAAAGGTGGTGAATGGCCCGGTGTTGTCCACGCATGGGCATCTCGACAGGCGGTTCCGGACTCTCGGTGCCTCGCTCGTTGTCGGCGTCCTGACCGCTGTCGGCCTGTTCGTGCCGTCACTCGCCCGGGCCGCCGCCGATCCGTGCGCCCCGGCAGCCAACCCGATCGCCTGTGAGAACTCGAAGGAGGGCACCCCGGCCTCCGAGTGGGACATCAGCGGCGCGGGCGACGAGACCATCCAGGGTTTCGCCACCGAGGCGAGCGTGAACGTCGGGGAAACGGTGCACTTCAAGGTGAGCACCGACGCCACGGACTACGAGGTTCAGATCTATCGCCTCGGCTGGTACGGCGGTGACGGCGCCCGGCTGATCGACACCGTCGACCCCTCCGTACCGCTGCCGCAGCGCCAGGACGACGAGGACTGCCGGACCGACTCCTCAACCGAGATCTTCGACTGCGGGACCTGGGCGGTGTCCGCCTCGTGGGCGGTGCCCGCCACCGCGGTGTCCGGGGTCTACATCGCGCGGCTGGTGCGCGAGGACACCAAGGGCGACAGCCACATCCCGTTCGTCGTCCGCGACGACGGAAGCCACTCGGCGATGGTCTTCAAGACCTCGGACGCGACCTGGCAGGCGTACAACCTCTACGGCGGTTCCGACTTCTACGCCGGCCAGGCCAACGGCCGCGCGTACAAGCTCAGCTACAACCGGCCCTACGCGACCCGCGCGGGGGTGACCGCCCGCGACTTCCTCTTCGCGAACGAGTACCCGATGCTCCGCTTCCTGGAGCGCAACGGCTACGACCTGAGCTACACCACCGACGTCGACACCGACCGGCGCGGTGAGCTGCTCAGGAACCACCGCGTCTTCCTCTCCGTCGGCCACGACGAGTACTGGTCGGGCAAGGAACGGGCGAACGTCGAGGCGGCCCGCGACGCGGGCGTGAACCTGGCCTTCTTCAGCGGCAACGAGGTCTACTGGCGCACGCGCTGGGAAAACAGTCAGGACGGCAGCAACACCCCGTACCGGACCCTGGTCTCGTACAAGGAGACGTGGTCCAACGACGACATCGACCCGAGCAACGAGTGGACCGGCACCTGGCGCGATCCACGCTTCGAAGGGCCCGAGGCGGTCGGTGCGGCGCAACCGGAGAACGCGCTCACCGGCACGGCATACGTGTCGAACCACAACCAGCTGGCGCTCACCGTGCCCGCGAAGATGGCCGGATACCGCCTGTGGCGTGGCGCCGGCCTGTCCACGAGCACCTCGACGTCCTTCACCGAGGACACGGTCGGCTACGAGTCGGACGAGGACCTGGACAACGGCTTCCGTCCGGCGGGCCTGATCCGGCTCTCCGAGACCACCGGACCGACGCCGGAATACCTGCGCGACTGGGGCAACGAGGTCACGGAGGGCACGACCACTCACCACCTCACGCTCTACCGCGCCCCCAGCGGCGCCCTGGTCTTCTCGGCCGGCAGCATCCAGTACGCGTGGGGCCTCGACGACTATCACGACCCGCACGGTGACGACGGTCCCGACAAGCGCATGCAGCAGGCCACGGTCAACCTCTTCGCCGACATGAGCGTGCTGCCCGCGACGCTGATGTCCGGGCTGACTCCGGCGTCGCCCTCGACCGACACGACCGCTCCGACGACGGTCATCACGGCGCCGGCCGGTGGCAGCACGGTCGTCAACGGGGCGCAGGTCACCCTGACCGGCACGGCCGCCGACACCGGCGGTGGGCAGGTCGCCGGCGTCGAGGTCTCGACCGACGGCGGTGCCACCTGGCACCCGGCCACCGGCACCACCTCGTGGAGCTACACCTTCTACTCCAGCGGCATCGGCAGCCAGACCGTGGTCGCGCGGGCCGTCGACGACAGCGCGAACATCGGGCAGCCGGCCTCACGCCGGATCGTGCTCAACGGCCCGAGCACCATCTACGGCCGAGCCGTGCCGGCGCTGACCGCGATCGACGACACCCAGTCGACCGAGCTCGGCGTGCGGTTCACCCCGCAGACCGACGGCATGATCACCGGCGTTCGGTTCTACAAGGGCGCCGGCAACACGGGCACCCACACCGGAAGCCTGTGGACCGCGGACGGCATCCGCCGAGCCCACGCCACCTTCGAGAACGAGAGCGCCACCGGCTGGCAGCAGGTGCAGTTCGCCGAGCCCGTCGCGGTGCAGGCGGGCACCAGCTACGTCGCGTCGTACCGAGCCCCGAACGGGCACTACTCGGCCGACGTCTGGAAGCAGAGCTACGGCACGAAGAACGTCGCCCTGGCCGCGGATCCCTCCAGACCCGGCCACCGCAACGGCCTGTTCACCTACGGCACGGGCATGCCGGCCAACAGCTACCGCGATTCGAACTACTACGTCGACGTGACGTTCGTGCCGTCGTCGGCCACGCCGCCGTCGGTGGTGGCGGTCAGCCCCTTGAACGCGAGCATCGACGCGCCCGACACGGTCAAGCCCACGGTGTCGTTCAGCGAGACCGTCGTGACGTCCTCCCTGCAGTTCGCCCTCAAGGACGCCGACGGGGCGACGATCCCGGGGTCGGTGGCCTACAACGCCGCCACCCGCACGGCGACGTTCACCCCGGCCGCGCCGCTGCCCACCCCGGGCACGTACACGGCGACGGTGAACGCGTCGGACGTCGACGGCAACCCGCTGGCCGTGCCGTACACGTGGTCGTTCACCACCGACCCGGACGCGGCCATCGCCAAGCTCTTCGCCGGCAACGCCACGCCGGGGACCCCGTCGATCGACGACTCGTCGGCGGTCGAGCTCGGCGTCAAGTTCCGCCCCTCGGTCAGCGGCTCGGTGATCGGCGTGCGGTTCTACAAGGGTGCCGGCAACACCGGCACGCACGTCGGCAACCTCTGGAAGGCCGACGGCAGCCCGATGGCGAGCGCCACGTTCGCCGACGAGTCGGCCACCGGCTGGCAGACCGCGTACTTCGCCTCGCCGGTGACGGTGACCGCCGGCTCCACGTACGTGGCCTCCTATTTCGCGCCGAACGGGCACTACTCCGGCGACTCCGGCTACTTCGAGACCGACCTGACCAGCGGGCCGCTGACCGCGCCCGCGGGTGACAACGGCGTCTACGGGTACAACTCGTCGAGCACGTTCCCGGAGAACACGTACGGCCACACCAACTACTGGGTGGATCCGCTGTTCGTGGCCGAGGGCACGCCGATCCCGACCCGGACGCCGACACCGACGCCGACGGTCACCTCGCCGACGCCGACGACGACCACGCCGACGACCACCCCGCCCACGACCACGCCGCCGACCACCTCGCCGACGCCCACCCCGTCGGTCACCGCCGGGACGGCCACGTCGCTGTTCGCGGCCAACGCCGTGCCGGCCAACCCGAGCTGGAACGACGCCGGCGCCCTCGAGGTCGGTGTCAAGTTCCGCTCGGACGTGGCCGGGACGGTCACCGGCATCCGCTTCTACAAGGGCGCGCAGAACACCGGGCCGCACACGGCGACGCTGTGGTCGCCGACCGGCGCCCCGCGGGCGACCGCCACCTTCGGCAACGAATCGGCCTCCGGCTGGCAGACCGTGCTGTTCGACCAGCCGGTGACGATCGAGGCGAACACGACGTACACCGCGTCGTACCACACCACGGTCGGCTACTACGCCGTCGACGGGAACGGTCTCGCCGCGGGACTGGACAATTCGCCCCTGCATGTTCCGGCGGGAGGCGCGGTCTACCGGTACGGCGCGGGCGGCGAGGCACCGACCGCGGGCTCGAACCACAACTACTGGGTCGACGTCTTGTTCAGCGCCGAATAGCCCGGCCGTCCGATCTGGACCGCCGCCCGTATCGATTTCCCGACACGGGCGGCGGTTGTGACGGGCACAGCGCGTACGGAAGCCTGGTCAGCGATACGAAGAAAGGTGTCTGGGCATCGCCATGACGGTCAAAACACCTCCCCGGCCCCTGCGGTCGCGTCCACGAGTCTCGGTCGTCATCCCGTGTTACAACTACGGTCACTTCCTCGCCGACTGCCTGCGGACCGTGCTGGACCAGCCCGGCGTCGAGATGGACGTGCTCATCGTCGATGACGCCTCACCGGACGGCAGCGCGGCCGTCGCACGGCAGCTGGCCGAGGCCGACCCTCGCGTGCGGCTGCTCGCCCACGAGACCAACAAGGGCCACATCGCCACCTACAACGAGGGCCTCGCCGCGGCCGAGGGCGACTACGTGGTGCTCCTGTCGGCCGACGACGTCGTGGTGCCCGGCGCCCTGGCCCAGTCGGCAGCGCTGATGGAGCACAACCCGGGCGTCGGCATGGTCTACGGCTTCGCGCCGACCTTCGTCGACGTCCCGCGGCCGGCGCGCACCCAGGCTCGGTCCTGGACGGTGTGGGAGGGCGCCGACTGGCTGGCGAAAGTGAGCCGCCGCGGCGGCAACCCGATCGCCACCCCGGAGGTCATGCTGCGCACGTCGCTCATGCGTGAGCTCGGGGGCTACGACCCGCAACTGCCCCACTCGGCCGACTTCCTGCTGTGGCTGCGCGCCGCCGCCCGCGCGCAGGTCGGCCGGGTCAACGGTGCCGACCTCGCGTTCTACCGGGTGCACGGCGGCAACATGCACTCCTCGCAGTTCGCCGGTGTGCTCACCGATCTGTCCGAGCGATGGAAGGCCTTCGAGGCCTTCTTCGCCGGCGACGGCGCCCTGGTTCCCGGCTCGCCCGCGTTGCGGGCCGCCGCCGCCCGGGCAGTGGCCCGGGAGGCCCTCGTCACGGTGCGGCAGGCATACGAGAACGGCTCCCCCGCCGAGAACGCTGCCGAGCTCGTCGCGCTCGCCGAGCGGGTCGATCCGACGGTGCGCGAGACCCGGCTGTTCGCCCACTGCTCGCGGCTACCCGGCCGCAGCCGCGGGCCCCTGATCCCGGCGCCCGTGACGGCCGCCGTCGACAAAGCCATCTTCCACGCCCGCTGGCGCCGCTGGCGGCACACGGGAGTGCTCGGAGCAGTGAGGTCCCTGTGAGCGCGGTCATCGAACTGTCGCAGTTGTCCAAGGTCTACGAGCCGACACCCCGCTGGATGCGGGTCTTCGCACGCTCCCACCTCACCGAGAGCGTGCGCGCGCTGGACAGCGTGAACCTCGCGGTGCACGCGGGTGAGATCTGCGCGATCGTCGGCCCCAACGGCGCCGGCAAGACGACCATGTTCCGCATCCTGGTCGGCCTGACCACCGCCACCGGCGGCTCGGCAACGGTCATGGGCCTCGATGCGGAGCGCGACTCCGAGAGGATCCGGCAGATCGTCGGCTGGATGCCGGCCGAGGACCGGAGCCTGCTCATGCGGGCCACCTGCCGGGAGAACCTGCACATGCACGGCCGCCTGCAGGGCATGCCGGCCAAGCTGCTGGCCGAGCGCATCCCGTACGCGCTGGAGCAGGTGAACCTGGTGGCGCAGGCCGACTCCGTCGTGGCGGGCCTGTCCGCCGGCATGAAGGCACGGCTGCGGCTCGCCCGGGCGCTGCTGCCGGGCCCACGCGCGCTGATCCTCGACGAGCCGACCGGCGCTGTCGACCCGATCGCGGCGCACGGCCTGCTCGAGCTCATCACGGAGCTCGTCGAGCGCGAGCGGCTCGCCGTGCTCATCTCCTCGCACCGGCTCGAGGAGATCGAGGCCCTCCAGTCACACGCCCTGCTGATGGACCGCGGCCGGGTGAAGTACGACGGCGACCTGGAGGACCTGCGCCGCGAGTGGGACCACCCCGAGCTGGAGCTGGTCACCGCCGACCACGGCGCGGCCGCCACGATCGCCGACGACCTGCGCGCCCGCGGGCTCGACGTGGCCGTCGACGACCTCAGCGTGCGCTGCCGGCTCGGCGGCAAACACCGGGTCGGCGCGGTCCTCGCGGGGCTGGGCCCGCTCGCCGACTCCATCGAGCACGTACGCGAGATCCCGATGCCGCTGCGCGATCTGATCGCCCGCGTCTACACCACCGGAGGCAGCAAGTGACGGCCGTTTCGCTCATCCCGGAGCGGTCGTTCGGCCGCAAGGTGCTGGACACCCTGGCCGGCTACATCCGCATCGACCTGGTGGAGGAGCGGATGTTCCCGCTCTCCACCGTGATGCGCTATCTCGCCGTGGTGTTCCCTGTGCTCCTCTACTACTTCCAGGCCACGTTCCTCGGCGCCGGCGGCGACATCTTCGTGTTCATGCTGATCGGCACGGCGGTCATCGCCGGCCTCCAGGACGCGCTGACCGGCCTCACCAGCCGGCTCCAGTTCGCGCAGGAGCGTGGCACCCTCGAGACCTACCTCATCGAGCCGGTCCCCTGGGCGCTCATCCCGGTCGCGATGAACATCTGGCGCAGCGTGACCGGCGCGCTGCTCGCCTGCGTGATGATCGCGATCGGCTGGCTGCTCGGCGCGCCGATCGTCGCCTCCGGCATCCCGCTCGGGCTGGTCGGGCTCTTCCTCGGCATCGTGGCGTGCAACGCGCTGGGCACCTACGCCGCGGCGTTCCTGGTGCTGTTCAAGCGGGGCGAGCCGGTCGTGATGCTCTACGGTCTCGCGGCCTCCGTGGTCGGTGGCGCGCTGTTCCCGATCAGCGTGCTGCCCGACTGGATCCGGTGGGTCAGCTACCTGGTGCCTCACTTCTACGTGATCAGCGCCGAGCGGCAGCTCCTCATGGGCGAGCCGATTCCGGGCGAGCTGTCGGCACCGGTGCTGCTCGCCATCCTGGCCGGGTTCTGCGTCGTGGCGTTCACCTCCGGCATCTGGCTGTTCGACCGGGCGCTGCGCCTGGCGCGCAAACTCGGCATCCTCAGCATCTGACCCGCACGGGCGGAAGGGACGGCTCCGGTGAGCGGAGTGGGATTGATCAGCGCCGGTTCCGCGGCGGCCCGTTCGAGGGAGACGGTGCGGCTGCTGCGCAAGCACGGCGCGCGCGGCTTCGCCCAGCGGGTCGCCCGAGTGGCTTACCACAAGCTCGGCGCCTCGGCGCTGGACTTCCCGCTGCGGTACGACGACGTGGCGGACTCCCGGGGTCTCGAGCTCGCGGTGCCGGCGACCCGCCCGGCGCCCGGCACCCCGCTGGGAGTCGGGCGGATCTGCACGCCGCCCGGCGCGGGCTCCGGCGGCCACACCACCATGTTCCGCATGGTGGAGGCGCTCGAGGCGGCCGGGCACACCTGCGTGATCTACCTGTACGACGTCTTCGACGGCGAGCTCGAACGGCACACCGACGTGATCCGGGGCGCCTGGCCGGGAGTGCGGGCCGAGATCAGGTCGGTGGCCGCGGGCCTGGCTCCGCTCGACGCCTACGTGGCCACGGGCTGGCCGACCGCGCACGTGCTCGCGTCACGGTCCGAGGTGGCCACCCGGCGGCTCTATTTCATTCAGGACTTCGAGCCCTGGTTCTACCCTCAGGGCGCCGAATACGCGCTGGCCGAGGACACGTACCGGTTCGGGTTCCGGCCCATCACGGTGGGCCGGATGCTCGCCGACCTGCTGCACGACCAGTTCGGCGCCACCGCCGACGTCGCCGAGTTCGGCTGGGACGACGCGGTGTACCGCTGCACCGAGCCTTCGCCGCGCGAGGGCGTGGTCTTCTACGCCAAGCGCGACACGGCCCGGCGCGGTTTCGCGCTGGGCCTGCTGGCGCTTCGCGAGTTCCACCGGCGCCACCCCGACCAGGAGATCCACCTCTTCGGCGACCCGACGGTGCAGATGCCGTTCCCGGTGACCAACCACGGCCACCTCACGCCGGCGCAGCTCAGCGAGCTCTACAACCGGTGCGCGGCCGGGCTGGCCCTGTCGTTCACCAATGTCTCGTTGGTGCCGGACGAGATGCTGGCGTGCGGCGTGGTCCCGGTGACCGGCGAGTCCCGCTACGCCCGGGCGAGCCTCGACAACCCGCACGTGCGCTGGGCCCCGCCCACTCCGCTGGGCCTGGCCGACGCCCTCAGCGACGTGGTCACCGGCAAGGCCGCCGCACCGGCCGAGATCAGCGCCAGCGTGCGGCCGGTGGCCTGGGACAACGCCCAGCGCGCCACCGTGCGCGCCATCGAGGACGAGGTGTACGGCCCGCGTTAGCACCGCACCGGCACCGGTGGCTGGTGGCCCGTGCCCGGCCGGCCCCGTCGAGCGTCAGCCGGGCATGGTCTCTGCCGACGTAGAGGGCCGACGTCGAGGGCCGGCCGGCGGTGAAGCACAAGAAGGTCGCCCGGGTGACGCGCCGGCACCACCTGCGCGGGTTGCGGCTGCGCCGGCGGACGGTGACCACCATCGCCGATCACCTGCGCACCGAACCCGTCGTTGACGCCCTGCACCCCGCCGTCCGCACACGGGTCAGCCTGGTCGGAGCGATCTTCCACTCCGATCACGGAGCCCAAGGCGGCCGGGCTCCGTCAGTCGATGAGCAAGATCTGCGCCTGGCCGGCGGCCGGTCGGTGCGGCAGGTGCCGTTGCGGTGTCAGGAGCTCACAAGAGCGCCGCGAGATGGCCCGCCTGGACCTGGGTGCTGAATCGGCGCTCCACGTCGCGGCGGGCGGCGGCGCCCATCTCGGCCGCCCGCTGTGGGTCGGTCAGCAGGTCGCGGATCGCGGCGGCGAACGCGCTCACCTCGCCGGGCGGGACCAGCAGACCCGTGCTGCCGTGGGTGACGTAGTCGCGCATGCCCGGGGTGTCGCTGACGACCACCGGGCGGCCGCAGGCCATCGCCTCCAGGATCACCGAGATGCCGCTGACGTGGAGGTTGGGGCGCAGGGCCACCGCGACCACCGCACCGCGACCGTAGAGAGCGCGCATCTGCGGGTGGGTCAGGGCGGTGTGCCGGGCGCCGAGCTCGGCCGGGACCTCGATCGCCTGTCTCGTCGCCAGTTCGAGGCGGACGGCCGGGTCGGTGCGGCGCAGGGTGCCGACGGCCGCGACGAGGGCAGGGTGGTCGCGGTGCCGGTCGTTGCCGGCCCCGATCACCAGGCCGGGCTCCGGGTCGGTGGCCGCGGGGCGGAAGAAGTCGGTGTCGATGCCGAACGGCAGGTGCACCAGGTGCTTCTCGGGCACGCCGAAGTCGTCGCGCAGCACCGGCAACTGCGCCGAGGAGAGCGCCCACACCCGGTGCGCACGCCGCAGGGCGGAGCCGGCCAGGAGGCGGTGGGTGCGGCTGGTGCGCTGCTCGTCGGTCAGCCAGATCACGCCGGTGAGGACTTTCGGGCCGCGCGCGTTCCTCGCCGAGGGCACACCCACGCGCTCGTCCCAGCAGAGCACTGCGTCCGGGGCACCGGCCGAGGTGCGGGACTCGAGCCATTCGTACCGGCCGCCCAGGCCCCGCGCGAGACGGGCGACGCGCGGGTCGCCGGTGTACGCGGGCGCCGGCGTCACCCGGACCCCGTGCGCCGCCATGCGGTCCAGGCCGTACGGCCACGCGTCGGGGACCTCCCCGCGCTCGTGGCGACGGCGCCAGTCGTCGACGTCGACCCGGCCGCTGAGCCGGAACATCACCTCAGGTCGATCCTGCACGTTTCACTCCTTGACGGTCACCGGACGACGGCCGGTGACCACGCGTCCTGGACGAGCACCTGGGGGCTGCCGCCGCCGTCGGCCGGGACGCGCCAGACGTCGCTGGTGGCGGTCCCGTCGGCGGCCGTGCGCGGCACCCCGTAGACGACGGTGTCGTTGTCGAGCCACTCGACCTGGTCGTCGACGCTGCGGGTCTCCGACAGCAGCGTCTCCTTGCCGGTGCGCAGGTCGTAGACGGCGAGCCGCCAGCGCCCGGCGGACAGGTCCCCGTGCTTCTTGAAGCCGATCCTGGTGCCGTCCGGCGAGAGCGACGGGCACTCCACGTCGCCGCGCAGGGCCTTCACGGTGCGCTTGGCGAGGCTGCCCTCGACGAGCCAGGTCTTGCCACCGGACGATGCGGTCGCGTAGAAGCGGTCGTCGTCCGCGAAGGTGACACCCCACAGGTTCTTGTCCGCCGCGCCGACCACCTTGCCGTCGACGGTCAGCGTGAACTTCTCGATGTCGCCGACGACCTCGCCGTCGGTGCGGGTCACGACGGTCCGGGTGGAGAACTGGCCCGGGTTCGCGTAGGAGTCGCCGAAGACGAACGTCGTCGTGGCGACGAGCGAGCCGTCCCGGGACAGCCGAGCGCGGCTGGGCAGCCCGGTCAACGGCAGCTGCCGGGTCGGCTGCCACTCGCTGTCGAGCAGGCGAGCCTGATACGTGGTGACGATGCCGCGCTTGGCGGACAGGCAGATCGCGTCCACGGCCGTGGCGTAGACACGTTCGCACGAGGCGGACGTGACCGCCCGGGGCCCGCCGGGCGCGGACAACGGCACCACGGCGACCTTTCCGTACGTGTCGCCGAGCGCCGTGCTCCGGAAGACCAGGTGCGGCCGCGTCCGCAGCGCGCCGAGGTCGCCGGCCTGGGCCACGGGCGCGGCCTCGGCGCTCGCCCTGGCCTGGCTCTGGCGCACGTGCAGCACGTATCCCCCGGCACCGAGCAGGCCCCCGACGACAACCAGTGCCAGGAGCCCGAGGCGCAGCCGCAGCGTGGTGGTCACGCGGCGGCCTCGGCCCGGTCGATGCCGCGCAACAGCCAAGCCGCGACCGGCACCGCCGCGGCCAGCAGAACCGCGAAGAGCACCAGGGAGCGGCCGGGACCCTGCACGGCCCACAGGAGACCGAACAGCACGGACGAGGCAAACCGGGCGAGCGCCACGACGGTCTGGGCCGCCGCGATGCCGCTGCCCCGTGTCTCGGCGGACACCAGGCGGCTGATCAGGGCCGGAAGGACACCGTCGGTGGCGGCGTAGAACACGCCGAGCAGCAGCAGGACGCTCACGGTGAGCCCGATCCCGCCGGCCGGGAGCGCTGCCAGCAGGTAGCACGCCAGCAGCGCGCCGTGGCCGGCCACGAGCACGCGGCCCCGCCCCACCCGGTCCGACAGCCGGCCCAGCGGCACGGCGAGCGCGAGGTAGGCGATGTTCGTGCCCACGTACAGCAGGGGGAAGTATTGCGCCGCGATGTCGTCACGGTCCTGCAGCGACAGGTAGAGGAACCCGTCGCCGACGGTGAGCAGGCCGAGCACCGCAGCGGCGATGAGCGGCCGCCGCAGCCGGCGGCCGCCGATCTCGCGGAGGACGCGGCGCAGTCCGACCCGGACCGCCCCGGTCGACGTGCGCAGATTCGGCACGAAGAGGACCAGCACGGCCAGGCCGACCAGGGCCACCGCGAAGGACACCACGAAGATGGAGTCGTAGCTGCCGGGCACCGAGGCGAGGAGCGCGAACGCCACCACGGGGCCGAGCGCGGCGCCGACCGTGTCGAGCGCGCGGTGCACCCCGAACGACCGGCCCAGCATGCTCGGATCGGACGCCTCGGCGATGAGCGCGTCGCGTGGCGCCGTGCGCAGGCCCTTGCCGAGCCGGTCGCCGGTCACGACCGCCGTGATGGCGGCGAAGCCGGCGGCCGGCAGCATCAGGATGCGGCTGACCGCGGACGCGCCGTAGCCGAGCACCGCGACCCACTTGGGCTGGCCGCCGCGGTCGCCCGCGTAGCCGCCGGCGATGCGGACGACGGCGCTGACGCCCTGGTACATGCCGTCCAGGAAGCCGTACGCGACCGGGCTCAGACCGACCGCCGCGGTGAGGTACAGCGGCAGGACCGACGCCACCATCTCGGAGGAGACGTCGGTCAGCAGGCTGACGGTGCCGAGCAGCAGCACTGTCGTCGAGACGCGTTTGACGACGGTGCTGCCGGGGCCCGGTGCCTTGTCGGCGCCGGGCCGGTCGCGCAGGGAGACGTACATGTCAGGCGGCCAGCGCCGCGGCGAGGGCCTCGGCCACCCGGGCCTGCTGGGCGGGCGTGATCTGCGGATAGATCGGCAGGGACAGGATCTCGGGAGCCACCGTCTCGGCGTTCGGGAACGATCCGCCCAGGTGGGCGAAGGCGCCGGTCTTGTGCACCGGGATCGGGTAGTGGATGCCCGCGCCGACGCCGGCCGCGTTGAGGCGCTCGAGCACCGCGTCGCGGCGGCCGCCCGGCACCCGCACGCAGTAGATGTGCCAGACGTGCTCGTTGCCGTCGAGGGTCTCGGGGAGCACGACGTCGAGGTCGGCGAGCAGCTCGTGGTAGCGGGCCGCGGCGGCGCGCCGGCGGTCGTTCCAGTCGGCGAGGCGGGCCAGCTTGGCGCGGAGCACGACCGCCTGGAGGCCGTCGAGGCGGCTGTTCACGCCGATCAGGTCGTGGTGGTACTTGCGCAGGCCGCCGTGGCTGCCGAGGGTGCGGACGGTGGTGGCGAGCTCCTCGGTGTCGGTCACCACGGCGCCCGCGTCGCCGTACGCGCCGAGGTTCTTGCCGGGGTAGAAGCTGGTCGCGGCGATGCCGCCGGCGCCCGCGGCGCGGCCGTGGCGGGTCGCGCCCTGGCACTGGGCGGCGTCCTCGACGATGGCGACGCCGGCCTCGGCGAGGCGCTCGACCTCGGCCATCTGGCCGTAGAGGTGCACGGGCGCGATGGCCTTGGTGGCCGGGGTGACGGCCGCGAGGGCGGCCTCGGTGTCGATCAGGTAGGTGCGGGGGTCGCAGTCGACGAGCACGACCTTCGCGCCGCAGCGGGCGACCGCCTCGGCCGTGGCGATGAAGGTGTTCGCCGGCAGGATGACCTCGGTGCCGGGGCCGACGCCGACGGCGCGCAGGGCGAGCTCGAGCGCGTCGGTGCCGTTGGCCACGCCGACGCAGTGCGCCAGGCCGGAGAAGGCGGCGTACTCCTGCTCGAACGCGGCCACCTCGGCGCCGCCGACGAACGCGGTCTCGGCGATGACGCGCTTGAAGCCGGCCTCGACCTCCTCGGCCACCTCGGCGTGGGCGGCGGCGAGGTCGACGAGCGGGATCCGGGACATGCTTTTCAACTCCTAGGAAAGGGGACGGATCAGGCGGGCCGGGTTGCCGGCCCAGACCTCACCGGCGGGCACGTCGTGCAGCACGACCGACCCCATGCCGACGAGAGACCAGGCGCCGACCTTGACGCCCTCGCGGATGAGGGCGCCCGAGCCGGCGTACGCGCCCTCGTCGAGCACCGCGCCGCCGCCGAGGCGCACGCCGGAGGCGATGGTGCAGTAGTCGCCGACCCGGTCGTCGTGGGTGAGCACGGCCTGCGGCATGACCGCGACGTGCGACCCGACGGCGACGTCGGCGGTGAGCACCGTGCCGGCGAGCAGCACGGTGCCGGGGCCGAGGACGCTGCCCGCGCCGACCGACGCGAGCGGGTGCACGACCGTCGCGTACCGCTCCGCGGGCAGGCCGAGACGCTCGACGATCTGCTTGCGGGCGGTGAAGTTGCGCGGATTGCCCACGCAGACCACGACCGCCGCGTCCGTCTCGTGGACCCGCTCGGTGCCGCCCAGGATCGGCAGGCCGGATCGGACGGTGCCGTGCAGGGCCGGATCGTCGTCGAGGAAGCCGAGGACGTTCCAGGTGTCGCGGGCGGCCGACGCGGTCTCCCGCGCGAAGCCGCCCGCGCCGACGATGACGAGGTCCGTCACGGCCTGGCCAGGTCGCGCAGCACGCCGACGATATGGTCCTGGTCGTCGGTGGTCAGCGCGTGGTGCAGGGGCAGGATGAGCGAGTCGCGGGTGATGCGCTCGGTCACCGGCAGCGGCGCGTGCTCGACACCCTCGTAGGCGGGCTCGAGGTGGGCGGCCATGATGCCGCGCCGGGCCGACACGCCGCGGCGGGCCAGCTCGGCCAGCACGTCGTCGCGGCTCGTGCCGTACGACGGGTTGATGAGCACCCAGAACGACTGGTAGTTGGTCTGGCCGTAGGCGGGGTCACGCACAGGCACCAGACCGTCGATGTCCGCGAGCAGCTCCTGGTAGCGCGCCGCCTTGGCCCGCCGGTCGGCGACCAGGCCGGGCAGCCGGCCGAGCTGCACGAGCCCGACCGCCGCCTGGATGTCGGTCATCCGGTAGTTGTAGGCGGTCTCCAGGTAGGCCTCGAGCACCGGCTGGGCGCTCGCGTGCCGGTCGGCGGCGGAGACGTTCATGCCGTGCTCGCGCAGCCGGCGCAGGCGCACGGCCCGGTCGGCGTCGTCGAGCGTCACCATGCCGCCCTCGCCGGTGGTGATGAGCTTGCGGGGGTGGAACGACCAGGCGGCGAGGGCCGCGCCGGTGCCGGCGGGCTGGCCGTACGCGGTGGCGCCGGCCGCGCAGGCGGCGTCCTCGACAAGCGCGACACCCCAGCCGTCGGCGGCCTTGCGCAGGGCAGCCGTGTCGAACGGGACGCCGCCCTGGTGCACCGCGATAACCGCGCGGGTGCGTGCGGTGCGCACGGCGTCGACCGTCTCGACCGTGAGGTTGCCCGTGGCCAGGTCGACGTCGGCGAAGACGGGCGTCGCGCCCACGTAGCGGACCGCGTTGGCCGTGGCGATGAACGACAGCGACGGGACGACGACCTCGTCACCGGGCTTGATGTCGAGCACCACGAGGGCGAGGTGCAGGGCGGTCGTGCAGGAGCTGACCGCGACGCCGTGCGAGGCGCCGACGGTGGTCGCGAACTCCTGCTCGAAGCGGGCGACGCGCGGCCCCTGGGCGACCCAGCCGGAGCGGACCGCCTCGGCCGCGGCCTGAGCTTCTTCCTCTCCCAGCTGGGGAATCATCACGGGGATCACTTTGACGACCGCCACCAGTCCACGAGCCCCTGCAGGCCCTCGTGCAGCGACAGCTCCGCGCGGAAGCCGAGCTTGTCGGCGGCGGCGCTGGTGTCGGCGAGGCGCCGGGTGACGCCGTTGACCGCGCGGGCCGGGCCGAACTCGGGCTCCAGGTCGCTCTTCATGACCTCGCTCAGCGCGGCGGCGAGGTCGCGCAGGCTGGTCTCGGTGCCGCTGGCGATGTTGAAGACCTCGTCGGTCACGTCGGCGCGGGCGGCCAGGATGTTGGCGCGGGCGATGTCGGCCACGTGGACGAAGTCCATCGTCGCGAGGCCGTCGCCGAGGATCAGCGGCGGCGTGCCCGACTCGATGCGCTCCATCCAGCGGATGAGCACCTCGGTGTAGAGGCCGTAGATGTCCATCCGCGGGCCGTACACGTTGAAGTAGCGCAGCGCGACGTAGTCGAGGCCCTTCATCGCGTGGAAGCTGCGCAGGGTCGCCTCGTTGAACGCCTTGGCCGCGCCGTAGAACGTGTCGTTGTTGTACGGGTGGTGGCGCTCGGTGGTCGGGAATTCCTCGGCCAGGCCGTAGACGGAGGCCGACGAGGAGGCGATGAGCTTCTTGACGTCCGCCTCGGCCGCGGCCTCGACGACGTTGAAGGTGCCGTCGACGAGCACCTCGTTGGCGAGCCGCGGCTCCTCGGCGCACTGCGTGATGCGGATGGCGGCGAGGTGGAACACCAGGTCCTTGCCGGCGGTCACCCGCTTGACCAGGGCGACGTCGCGGATGTCGCCCTCGACCAGCTCGACCGGCCCGTTCTCGAGCGCCCAGGCCAGGTTCTCCCGCCGGCCGCGCACGAAGTTGTCCAGCACCACGATCTCCGCGGCGCCGCCGCGGACCAGCTCGTCGACGACGTGCGAGCCGATGGTGCCCGCCCCGCCCGTGACGAGGGCGCGCGCGCCCTCGATCTGTACGCCCGTCACGCCATGTGCCCTTCATCGAGTTTGATCATCGTTCCGCCCTCGGCCAGGCTACGAGACGCGGCCTGGAGGATTTCGAGGACCCGCAGTCCGGAACGGCCGTCGGTCAGCGCCGGCTCGCCGGTGGTGATGGCCCGCCCGTACTCCTCGACCATCGTGCGCAGCGCCTCGCGCTCGGTCAGCGCCGGCGCGACCATGTCGCCGGAGCGGTAGGAGACGAGGATGTCGCGGCGCTGCTCGTCGCCGAGCTCCTCGGGCGAGGCCACGTCGACGCCGCGGTCGTAGATGGCGACCCGCTGGCTGGGGTTGAGGTCGTCCCACACGAGCGTCCGCTTGGACCCGCCGAAGATGGCGGTACGGATTTTGACCGGCGACAGCCAGTTGACGTGGATGTGGGCGATCGCGCCGTTGCTGAGCTCCAGCGTCAGGTATGCCACGCATGCCCGGCCCGCACCGATACCGTCCGCTCCGTGCGCCGCGACGGCGACCGGGCGAACGTTGCCGGGCAGCACGAAGTCGAGAATGGACAGATCGTGGGGCGCCAGGTCCCACACCACGTCGATGTCGCGCTGGACCAGGCCCAGGTTGATGCGCACCGAGTCGAGGAAGTGCAGCTCGCCCAGCTCGCCCGAGTGCAGCAGCTCGCGGATGCGCAGCACGGCCGGCGTGTAGCAGTAGGTGTGGTCGCACATCAGGGTCAGGCCGCGGCGGTCCGCCTCCTCGACCAGGGTGCGGCCCTCTTCGTACGTCGCGGCCAGTGGCTTCTCCACGAGGACGTGCTTACCGGCTCGCAGTGCCGCCATGGCGACCGGCAGGTGAGTGCCGGCCGGCGTGGCGATGGCGACGGCCTGAACCTCGGGGTCGGCGAGCACCTCGTCGAGGTCGGCGGTGACCTGGACGGTCGAGTAGTCGCCGAGGACCCGGCGGGCCCGGTCGACGTCGAGGTCGCAGAGCCAGCGCAGCCGGAAGGCGGGCACGGCCTGGAAGTTGCGGACGAGGTTGGGGCCCCAGTACCCGGCCCCGACGACGGCGATACCGATAGGAGTAGTCACGGACATCCGTTCCGGTTGCACGGTGGACGGCGGAAAGTAGTGCCGTGCCGGAAGCTATCGATCCCGGCGCACCCGCCGGAAGGGGGTGGGCGGAATTCCGGCCGAGGCCGGGAGGGGCCGCCGGTACGTTCGGTCGAGCCTCCCCGACTCTCGGTCAAAGTGGACGACGACCATCGGGCACAATGGGCCGCCGGGTCGATTTCGCGACACCTTTTCTTGTTTCCCGGCCGCTAGTCTGGCCCGCTATGAGTCAGGTTGCGCCCACGGCGGATGTCGATGACCGTGCCAAGATCGGCGAAGGCACCCGAATCTGGCATCTCGCGCAGATCCGGGAAGATGCCGTGCTCGGCAGCAATTGCAACGTCGGCCGCGGGGCGTACGTGGGTCCCGGCGTCGTGATCGGCGACAACGTCAAGCTGCAGAACCACGCGCTGGTCTACGAGCCGGCCCGCCTCGCCGACGGCGTCTTCATCGGCCCGGCCGCCGTGCTGACGAACGACGAGTATCCGCGCGCCGTCACGCCCGACGGCCGGCTGAAGACCGGTGACGACTGGCACGCGGTCGGCGTGACGATCGGTGAGGGCGCCGCCATCGGCGCTCGCGCGGTGTGCGTGGCGCCGGTGACCGTGGGTCGCTGGGCGCTCGTGGCCGCCGGGGCGGTCGTCACCAAGGACGTGCCCGACTTCGCGCTCGTGGTCGGGGTGCCCGCCCGCCGCGTCGGCTGGGTCGGCCGGGCCGGGCGGCCGCTGGAGAGCAAGGGCGACGGCACGTGGGTCTGCCCCGAGACCGGTGAGACCTACACGGAGGCCGGCGGGCGTCTCACCCCCGCTGGGTGAAGCCCGTCCGCGCCGTCGCGGCGACGCTGGCGGCATGAGCGATCTGCGATACGACGACCGGACGGACTTCGACGACGCCGACCGCGGCCGGATCGGCGGGCTGGACCCCTGCGTGGTGACGAACGCCGAGGGCCGGACGGTCTGGGACAACGACTCCTTCGGCTTCCTCGACGGGCCGTGCCCGGACACGGCGAACCCCAGCCTGTGGAGACAGTCGCAGCTCTGCGCCAAGCACGGGCTGTACGAGGTCACCGCCGGCATCTACCAGGTGCGCGGCCTCGACCTGTCGAACATGACGCTGGTCGAGGGCGACACCGGGGTCATCGTCATCGACCCGCTGGTGTCGAAGGAGGTCGCGGCCGCGGCGCTGCGGCTCTACCGCGACCACCGCGGCGACCGGCCGGTCACCGGCGTCATCTACACGCACTCGCACATCGACCACTTCGGCGGGGTGGCCGGCGTCGTCGAGGGTGACGTGCCGATCCTGGCGCCGGAGGGCTTCCTCGAGCACGCGGTGGCCGAGAACGTGTACGCCGGCACGGCGATGCTGCGCCGCGGCATGTTCCACACCGGCAGCCCGCTCCCCCGCGACGCGCGCGGCCTGATCGGCACCGGGCTCGGCCAGACCGCGTCCACCGGCGAGGTCACCCTGCTGGCGCCGACCGTGGACATCACGCACACCGGCCAGGAGGAGGTGGTCGACGGCGTCCGCATCGTCTTCCAGGTCACGCCGAACACCGAGGCGCCCGCCGAGATGAACTTCTTCTTCCCGGACCGGGCGGCGCTGTGCATGGCCGAGAACGCGACCCACAACCTGCACAATGTGCTGACGCTGCGCGGCGCGGTGGTCCGGGACGCGCGGATGTGGTCCCGCTACCTCAACGAGGCCCGGACGCTGTTCGCGGACCGGGCGGACGTCCTGTTCGCCTCGCATCACTGGCCGACGTGGGGACGCGAGCGGATCGGCACGTTCCTGGCGCAACAGCGCGATCTGTACGCGTACCTCCACGACCAGACCCTGCGCATGCTCAACCAGGGGCTGACCGGCGCCGAGATCGCCGAGACGATCGAGCTGCCGCCGGAGCTGGCGGGGGCGTGGCACGCGCGCGGCTACTACGGCTCGGTCAGCCACAACGTCAAGGCGATCTGTCAGCGCTATCTGGGCTGGTTCGACGGCAACCCGGCGCACCTGTGGGAGCATCCGCCGGTGGAGTCGGCCCGGCGCTACGTGGACTGCATGGGCGGCGCCGGCGAGGTGGTGGCCAAGGCCCGGGGGTACGTGGACGCGGGCGACCTGCGCTTCGCGGCCCAGCTGCTCAACCACGCGGTGTTCGCCGAGCCCTCGCACGCGGCGGCCAAGGCGCTGCTCGCCGAGGTGTACGAGCGGCTCGGCTTCGGCGCGGAGAGCGGCACGTGGCGCAACTTCTACCTGACCGGGGCGCAGGAGCTGCGCGACGGGGTCTCGATGGGCGACGACTGGGTGAGCGCCTCCGGCATGGCGCACGCGCTCACGATCGAGCAGCTCTTCGACTCGATCGCGGTGCGGGTGAACGGGCCCCGCGCGTGGTCGGCGTCGCTGACCATCGACTGGCGCTTCACCGATCTCGGTACGGCGTACCGGATGACGCTGTCGAACGGCGCGCTGATCCACTGGCCGGCGGAACCGTCCGCCGGCGCCGATCTGCGGCTCGCCCTGACGAAGCCGCAGCTGCTCGGCATCCTGGCCGGCCGCGGCCTCGAGGGCGTGGAGACCGAGGGCGACCCCAAGGTGCTCCAGCTGCTCGTGGAGCTGCTCGACGAGCCGGATCCGGCGTTCCCGATCGTGACGCCCTGAGCGGTGCGGGAGAACCGCCGCCCGGGATGGCGGACCCGGGCGGCGGTCCGCTCTCAGCGGCGCGCGGCCTTCAGCGTGTCGCGCAGCGCGTAGTAGGCCGGCTTCTTGGCGAAGTCGTCCCACATCACCGTCGCGGCGCCCTCGGACGGGAAGAAGACGGGCACCCACGAGTACTTGTCGGTGAAGCCCCAGATCGTGAACGAGTTGCAGCCGTCCACGGCGAGGCACGCGTCGAGCACCGTCTTGTAGTAGGTGGCCTGGGTGGCCAGCTGCTCGGCGGTCGGCACGCCGCCCTCGGGCAGGTCCATGCGCACGTCGAGCTCGGTGATCGCGGTGTGCAGGCCGAGGTCGTCGAAGCGCTGGAGCACGCTCGCCAGCTGGTCGGGCGCGCCGTACCGCATGCTCAGGTGCGCCTGGGAGGCGAAGCCGTGCAGCGGCACGCGGTCGGCGAGCAGCTGCTTGGCCAGCGCCTCGTAGGCGTCGACCTTCACGCCCGGCCACTCGACGCCGTAGTCGTTGAGGAAGAGCTGCGCCCTGGGGTCGGCCTGGTGCGCCCAGCGGAACGCGTCGGCGACGATCCCCGGCCCGAGCTCACGGATGAAGATGTTCTCCTGGCGGTACTCGCCGTTCTCGTTGAAGATCTCGTTGGCGACGTCCCACTGCTGGATCTTGCCGCGGTAGTGGCCGACGACGGTGAAGATGTGGCTCTTGAGGATCGAGCGCAGTTCGGCCTTGGTGAACGTGCCCTCGTTGAGCCACGCCGGGTTCTGGCTGTGCCACAGCAGGGTGTGCCCGCGCACGACCTGGCCGTTCTCGCGGGCGAAGCGCACGATCGCGTCGGCCGGGCCGAAGTTGTACCGGTTGCGCTCCGGGTGGATGAACTCCCATTTCATCTGGTTCTCGGGCGAGACCGAATTGAACTCCCGGGCCAGGACCTTCCGGTACGGCCGGTCGTAGGTGAACGGATCGGGATAGGGCTGGTCGACGTGGTGCCCGCCGCCCGCGACCGCGGAACCGATCCGCAAGTCTCGGGGCGCGGCCTGCCGCAGGGTCTTCCCGTCGCCGTGACCGTGCGCCACGGCCGGTTGTGCACCGAGGGCAAGCAGGGGAAGCGCGACGAGGACGATCAGTGCCTTTCTCACAGCGACTCCTTTGTATGTGCCGGCGGCCCGGGCGCGATCGGTGGCGATCACGCGCGCCCGTAACTTCCGGAGTTCCCTCGAAACTTAGGGGGATCAAAGGAGTCCGTCAATGTGCCGGCCGCGCTTCACCCCTGGCGCATGAGGAAACCCGGCCGAAAACGCCGCATGCTGCCGTTATGCAAGACCACCCGCTCATCGCCGACCACGGCCTGATCGGCGACCTCCGGACGGCGGCTCTCATCGCCACCGACGGGACCCTCGACTGGTTCTGCGCACCGCGCTTCGACTCACCCAGCGTCTTCGGCGCGCTGCTCGATCCCGTACGCGGCGGCCGGCTCGCCACGCACCCGGCGACCGCCGGCTACACCGCCAAACAGCTCTACCTGCCCGACACCGCCGTGCTGATCACCCGGTTCATGACCGAGGCCGGCGTCGGCGAGGTCGTCGACTTCATGCCGATCGACGGCCACCACGACCGGCACCGCCTGGTGCGGCTGGTCCGCTGCGTCCGGGGCGAGATGACCTTCTCGGTACGGGTGGCCCCGCGCTTCGACTACGCCCGCGAGCCGTTCGAGACCCACCTCGCCGAGGACGGCGTGGTCTTCCAGGGCGCCCGCAGCGTGCTGACCGTCCGGCTGATCCGCGAGCCCGGCGACGCACGCGCCGCCACCGGCGTCGACGGCGAGGGCGACGTCCACGCCGAGCTGCGGCTGCGCGCCGGCGAGGCCCGCGGCCTGCTGCTGGAGACCGGCGCGGCCGGGCCGGTGAGCGCGGTCCCGGTGGCCGAGGCGCTGCGGCTGTTCGACGAGACGGTCGACTTCTGGGAGTCGTGGCTGGGCCGCTGCACCTACGCGGGCCGCTGGCGCGAGATGGTCAACCGCTCGGCGATCACGCTCAAGCTCATGACGTACGCCCCCACGGGCGCCCTGATCGCCGCGCCCACCGCGGCGCTGCCCGAGCAGATCGGCGGCGAGCGCAACTGGGACTACCGCTACACGTGGGTCCGCGACGCCTCGTTCTCGGTCTACTCGCTGCTCTCGCTCGGCTTCACCGACGAGGCGCTGGCGCTCGGCCGCTGGCTGCGCGACCGGGTCGACGAGCAGGACGGCAAGGACGGCGGCGGCCCGCTGCAGATCATGTACCGGGTCGACGGGTCCAGCGACCTCACCGAGGAGATCCTGCCGCACTGGAGCGGCTACCGGGGCTCGGCGCCGGTGCGCATCGGCAACGGCGCGGCCGGTCAGCTCCAGCTCGACATCTACGGCGAGGCGATGGACAGCCTGTACGTGGCCGGGCGGCACGGCCTCGCCCCCGGGCACCAGGGCTGGCTGGCGATCCGCGACCTGGCCGACTGGGTCGCGGCGAACTGGTCGCAGCCCGAGGAGGGCATCTGGGAGACGCGCGGCGGGCGCCAGAACTTCACGTACGGCAGGCTGATGTGCTGGGTGGCCCTCGACCGCGCCCTGCGGATGGCCGCCGAGCACGGCCGGCCCGCCCCGCTGGAGACCTGGCGCCGGGAACGCGACGCCCTCTACACCGAGATCATGACCCGCGGCTGGAGCACCGCGCGGCAGGCGTTCCGGCAGCACTACGACACCGAGGTGCTCGACTCGTCGCTGCTGCGCATGCCCACGGTCGGCTTCATCACCCCGGCCGACCCGATGTGGGCCTCCACCCTGCGCGCCATGGAGAAGGAGCTGGTCACCGACAGCCTGGTCTACCGGTACGACCCGGCGGCGTCCCCGGACGGGCTGCGCGGCTCGGAGGGCACGTTCTCGCTGTGCACGTTCGCCTACGTCTCGGCGCTGGCCGCCGCCGGCGAGCTGGACCGGGCCCGGCTCACCTTCGAGAAGATGCTCACCTACGCCAACCACCTCGGCCTGTTCTCCGAGGAGATCGGGCTCACCGGCGAGCAGCTGGGCAACTTCCCGCAGGCCTTCACCCACCTGGCCCTGATCGACGCGGCGGTGACGCTCGACCGGGAGCTCGACCGGCATCCGCGGGCCGCGGCCCGCCGGCACACCGTCGTGGCGGCTCGATGACCGCCGTCACCGCCCCGCCGGCCTTCGACCCCGATGCCCGCGCCCTCGTCGCCGCGGTGGCGCGCCTGTCCACGCGCCATCCGGCCTATCCGGCGCTGCGGCAGCGGGCCATCGAGGCGTGGCTGTCGCTCGCCCGGCACCTCGCCTACCGCTACATCGGGCGCGGCGAGCCGGCCGAGGACCTGCTCCAGGTGGCCGCGCTCGGCCTGGTCAAGGCCGTGGACCGCTACGACGGGGAGCGCGGCGTCGAGTTCACCACCTTCGCCGTGCCCACCATCGTCGGCGAGCTCAAGCGGCACTTCCGGGACCGGACCTGGTCCGTACGGGTGCCGCGCCGGCTCCAGGAGCTGCGCTCGGCCATCGCCGAGGCCGACAACGACCTGACCCACCGGCTGGGCCGCCGCCCGACCGTGGCCGACCTGGCCGCCGACCTCCAGATCGGCGAGGAGGAGGTGATCGAGGGGATGGAGGGCGCGAGCGCCTACACCGCGGCGAGCCTCTCCACGCCCACCGGCCCGGACGGCGAGCTCGACCTCTCCTCCACCCTCGGCGTCGAGGAGCACGGATATGCCCTGGTCGAGCTGCGCCTGATGCTCGGCCCCGCGCTGGCCACCCTCGACGAGCGCGAGCAGCGCATCCTGGCCCGCGACTTCTACGGCAACCTCACCCAGCGCCAGATCGCCGAGCTGGAGGGCATCTCCCAGATGCACGTCTCACGGCTGCGCACCCGGGCCCTGGCGAAGCTCCGCAGATTCGTTGAAGCTTGAAGTCTGAAGTTTCCGCCCCCGCCGTCGATAGGAAGGCCGCACAGCCAGGACGAGCAAGGGGCAGGACGCGGTGAAGGCAGCACGCTGGGTACGCGATCGCAAGGTCGCCACGAAGATTCTCTCGGTGGCGGGCGTGGCCGTCGCCGGCACGGTCGTCACCGGGGCGCTCAGCCTCGTGGGCATCGAGGACCTGCGCAACGAGCGCGCGGCCGAGTTGGAGCGCGCGGTCCCGTACATCACCAATCTGAACGACGCCGCGCTGACCGCGAAGGCCGCGGCGAACGACGAGCGCGGCTACCTGATCGCCGGGGACACCGACTACCGGGACTCGGCGCTCGACAGCAAGGAGCAGGTCGACGACGACCTCGCGGCCGCGCGCGCCCTGGGCGGCGCCTCCGAGCAGGCCACCGTCGACGCGATCAAGGCGGCGACGGACACGTGGTTCGCGGCGCTCGAGACCGAGTTCACCACGTACGAGACCGACCGGCAGGCCGCGGTCAGCGTCGCGCTCAACGCCAACCGTGAGCTGCGCAAGACGTACGAGACGCTGCTCTCGGCAGAGATCACCCGGGCCAACGACGCGCTCGTGGCCGGCGAGAGCTTCGACGCCACCGTCGACCGCACCCGCACCGAGGTGCTGATCGCCTTCGCCGCCTCGGTCGTGCTCGCGGCGGCCCTCGCCCTGATCGCGGCCCAGATGATCGTGCGGCCGCTGCGGAAGGTCTCGGGCGTGCTCGACGCGATGGCCGAGGGCGACCTCACCCGGGACGCCGACGTCGACCAGCGCGACGAGGTGGGCCACATGGCCGAGAGCCTGCGCCGGGCGACGACCTCCGTGCGCACCGCCATGGGTGACCTGTCGGCGCAGGCCAAGGCCCTCGACGAGGCGGCCGCGTCGCTCGCCGTGACGAGCAGCGAAAGCTCGGCGAGCTCGCAGGAGGGCGCCCGGCAGGCGGCCGCCGTGGCCGCGTCGGCCGAGGTCATGTCGTCGAACATCCAGACCGTCGCCGCGGGCGCCGAGGAGATGGGCGCGTCGATCCGCGAGATCAGCCAGAGCGCCACCCAGGCCGCGCAGGTCGCCACCCAGGCGGTCGACATCACGGCCGCCACCAGCGCGGCGATGGCCCGGCTCGGCGACTCCTCGGCCGAGATCGGCACCGTGGTCAAGGCCATCACGGCGATCGCCGAGCAGACCAACCTGCTGGCGCTCAACGCAACCATCGAGGCGGCCCGGGCCGGCGAGAGCGGCAAGGGCTTCGCCGTGGTCGCCGCCGAGGTGAAGGACCTGGCGCAGGAGACCGCGAAGGCGACCGAGGACATCAGCCGCCGCGTGGCCGCCATCCAGGCCGACACCACCGGCGCGATCACCGCGATCGAGCAGATCAGCGAGACGATCGCCCAGATCAACGACTTCCAGACGACGATCGCCTCGGCCGTCGAGGAGCAGACGGTCACGACGAACGAGATGAGCCGCAGCGTCGCCGAGGCCGCCAGCGCCGGCGGCGAGGTGGCCGGCACGATCGGCGACGTCGCCACCTCGGTGCGCGCCACCACGGCCGGCGTCGACGAGGCCCACCAGGCGGCCGGCCGCCTCACCCGGATGTCGGCCGAGCTTCAGGAACTCGTCAGCAGGTTCACCATCCGCGCGTGAGGCGGGGCTGGCACCCCCCGGTCATGATCGGGGGGTGCGACTGATCCTCAACATCCTCTGGTTCGTCTTCGGCAGCGGCTTCGTGCTGGCCATCGCGTACGGGATCGCGGCGCTGATCTGCTTCGCCCTGATCATCACGATCCCGTTCGGGGTGGCCGCACTGCGGCTCGCCGTCTACTCGCTCTGGCCGTTCGGGCGCACGATCGTCAGCCGCCCGGACGCCGGGGTGGCCTCGGGCATCGCGAACGTGCTCTGGGTGGTCGTCGCCGGCTGGTGGCTGGCCCTGAGCCACATCGCCGCCGGCATCGCCCAGTGCGTCACCATCATCGGCATCCCGTTCGGCATCGCCAACTTCAAACTGGTCCCGGCCGCGTTCTGGCCGCTCGGCCGCGAGATCGTCGACCTGGACTGACCCCTCCCGGCGAGATCCCGCACGACCGGCGGCGCACGCTACGACGCCCAGTCCGGAGGCAAGGCCAAGGGCCCCCACTCCACCGGCGGGGCGAAGGAGCGCCAGTCGCCGACGAGGGCGGGCCAGCCGGCAAGGCCGTCGATGATGTCGTTGCCTTGCCGCCAGGCCAGGGCCAACTCGCCGGGGGTCAGGTGGCCCGCGGCGAGGGCGGCCTCCGCCTCGTCGATGTCCTTCCACGTGGGCTCGCGGTCGGGACTGATCCACAGGTCCAGGTGCCAGTCGACGGAATCGATTCGGTCGCCGGCGCGGCGCTTCGGGGCTTCCAGGTTGACGTACCAGCCCGCGAAGTCACCGTTCGCCTCCCAGAAATGCACCACCTGGAACGGCGCGCCGAGCGGAACGACGCGCAACACCCCGCCGCCTTGCCACCTGCGCCGCGCGGTGGTCAGCGGAGCCGAGAACCTCGCCTCGAGCGGAAGGCTCCGCGGATCGCCACCGTCGGGCAAAGCCCAGTACATGATCTCGGTCTCCGGCGCGAGCCAGGCCACCACCCGCTCCCCGTCGTCCTCGACGACCCGCATGGGGAATGCGGCCTGCGGGGCGCCGTCGTGATACCGATAGCGCAGCAACACCGAATCCATCGAAGCATCCTCCGAAGGTCACGGCCGGCGGGAAGGCCGGGCCTCGGCGGCGGTCATCTCGCTGAGCCAGGCGTCGTCGGGGCGTTTGTGCTTTTCGTAGTGTTCGCGGCGGATGGCGCCGATCGCGCCGCTCGCCGGGAAGCGGGTGGCATCGAAGGCGACCACCGTGCCGAGCTCGGCGGACAGGGCGACGATCATGTCGGGGCTGTCGGACAGCAGCATCGACGTGTCGACCGCGAAGGCCCGGCCGTCGCCGCCGCCGAGCAGCAGGTCGAAGCGGCCGAGGACCGCGTCGTCGGCGCTCTCCACCTGGGCGCCGGGCACGAGGGCGCCCGCGTGCCGCGACAGCTGTGCCAGCAGTTGCGCCGGTTCGGCCGTCGCGGCGATGTAACCACAGTGGAGTCCCATGGCCGGCACCCTAGCGCCACAGGGCGACGCCGGCCCGCGCCGCCCTGTGGCCCCGGGTCAGTTGATCGGGGAGATCATGCCGCCGTTGACGTAGACGGTCTGCGCGGTGACCCAGCGGGTCTCCGGGGCGACCAGGAAGCGCATCACCGGCACGACGTCGGCCGGGTCGCCGAGGTCGCCGCTGATGGTCATGCCGCTGAGCCAGGCGATCGTCTCGGGGGTCTCGGCGTTGTAGAAGAAGCTGGTCTTCTGCGGGCCGGGCGCGATGCAGTTGACGGTCACGCCGCGGGGGCCGATCTCCTTGGCGAACGCCTTGGTGAAGTGCTCGACCGGGGCCTTGCTGCCCGCGTACGCCGAGTAGGTCGCCGCCGTGACGGCCACCTGGGTGGTCACGATGTTGACGATGCGGCCGTTGTCGGCCATCTTCCCGTACGCCTCCTTCATGAAGAAGTACGGGATCTTCGCGTTGATGGCGAAGGAGCGGTCGTACTCGTCCTCGCTGGTCTCGGCGAGCGGCTTGCGGATGATCAGGCCGGCCGTGTTGACCAGGATGTCCCACTTGCCGAACTGCGCGATGGTGTCGTCGACCAGCGCCGTGATCGCCGCCGTGCCGGTCAGGTCGGCCTGGTGCGCGGCGGCGCGGACGCCCCGGGACTCGAGGTCCTTGACGACGGTCTCGGCCTCCCCCGCGCGGCCGGGGCTGTTGTAGTGGACCATCACGTCGGCGCCGTCGTCGGCCAGGGCCTCGGCGAAGAGCCGGCCGATGTTGGCGCTGCCGCCGGCGACGATGGCGACCTTGCCGTTGAGCTTTCCGGTCATGTCAGTTCTCCTTCGTGGGGTGGAGGAGCTCGGCGAGCCCCAGTCGGTCGAGGAACTCGGTGCGGACGCGATCGGCGACGGCGTTGACCACGACCGCCCCGTCGTCGTTCGGGTCGTAGTGGACGCGGAACGGGCGCTTGCCCTTCTCCGTCGCGACGACGTCGGCGACGATCCGCGCGATCTGTGCCGGGTCGGCGTCGGCGGGCTCGAGCGCGGCCATCCGCTGCCCGATCTGGTCCATCAGGTGCGGATACCGCTCCTCGTACGAGGCTGCCACCGCCCGGTCCGCCGGATGACCCGCGTGGGCGTAGTGGTTTGTGCCCTTGGTGAAAGAACCGGGCACGACGATGGTCGTCTCGATGCCGAACCGTGCCACCTCGAGAGCCATGGTGGCCGCGAGGGCGTCCAGCCCGGCCTTCGCCGCGAAGTACGGGCCGAGATAGGGCGGGGTGCCGCCGCGCGTGCTGGTGCTGCCGATCCAGACCAGCAGCCCGTCCCGCCGGTCACGCATGCCGGGCAGCAGCGCCCGGTTGAGCCGGTGCGCGCCGAGCACGTTGGTGTCGTACAGGTCGGCCAGCTGCTCGGCCGTGAACGCCTCGGCCGGCCCGACCACCATGTGGCCCACGTTGTGCACGAGGACGTCCGGGGTGCCGGCCTCGCTCGCGGCCTGCCGGACCGACTCCTCGGAGGTGACGTCCAGCTCGACGACGCGCAGGTCCACGCCGCGCGCCGCGGCGTACTCGGCGGCCTCGGCCGCCGCCCGGGTGTTGTGCCCGCCGATGTCCCGGATGCCGGCGAACACCGTGTGACCGGCGTCCGCGAGGGCTCGCGAGATCATCAGGCCGAAGCCGCTGGAGGCCCCGCTGACGAAAATGTTCTTGGTCATGAGGCCAGTCAAGGCCGGATCCGGGCGGTCGTTGAGGTCGGAAACCGCCACGACGGGGCGGGCGGCGGTGTGACGCTTCACCGGTTTGAGAATCGGCACGGCTCGCCACCAGCGACTTGATCAACAGGGCCGGCGCCGGTGTGACGGCGGCCCTATGCGGCGTTTCGCCGCGGGCCGTTGGCTGTCCGGCATGGACGAGATCAGGGGCCGGGGCGGGCCCGGCACGGACGCTCCCGGCTGCGGCCCGGGTGGCTCCGGGGCGGTGGCCCAGCGCGACTACACGCATCCTTCCGCCGGGTGGGGCGCCGCGCGCAGCGTGGGTGAGGTGCTGGTCCGCAGCCGCGAGCCGGTCGCCGGCGTCCGCGCGATGCTCAAGATGAACCAGGAGGGCGGCGGCTTCGACTGCCCCGGCTGCGCCTGGCCCGACGACCCCGAGGGCCTGCACCTCGACCTGTGCGAGAACGGCGTCAAGCACGTCACCTGGGAGATGACGCACAAGCGTACGGACCGCGACTTCTTCGCCGCCCACGCCGTGACCGAGCTGTCCGGGTGGAGCGACCATGCGCTGGAGGCCCGGGGCCGGCTCACCGAGCCGATGCGGTACGACGCGGCCACCGACCGCTACGTCCCGATCGGCTGGGACGACGCGTTCGCCCTGGTGGGAAGCCATCTCCGGGCGCTCGGCAGCCCGCACGAGGCCGCGTTCTACACTTCGGGGCGGCTCGCCAACGAGGCCACGTTCCTCTACCAGCTCTGGGTCCGCGAGTTCGGCACCAACAACCTGCCCGACTGCTCCAACATGTGCCACGAGGCGAGCGGGCGGGCGCTCACCGCGTCGATCGGCACGGGCAAGGGCACCGTCGACATCACCGACTGGGAGAAGGCCGACCTCATCTGGGTCATGGGCGTCAACGCGGCGTCGAACGCCCCGCGCATGCTGACGGCCCTCTCCGGCGCGGCCAAGCGCGGCGCCGCGATCGTCCACATCAACCCGCTGATCGAGGCGGCGTCGCGGCGCACCATCGTGCCGCACGAGTTCCTCGCGATGGGCACCTTCCACACCACCCCGACCGGCACCATGAACGTGCAGCCGCGCATCGGCGGCGACCTGGCCCTGGTGCGCGGCGTCGCCAAGGTGGTGTTCGAGCGCGACGCGATCGACCACGAGTTCCTCGCCCGCCACACCACCGGGCTCGCCACCTACCGGGCCCGCTGCGCCGGCACCAGCTGGGCCGAGATCGTCTCCGCGTCGGGCGTCGACGAGGCGACGATCCGCTCGCTCGCCGACGGCTACATCGCGGCGCATCGCACCATCATCTCGTGGTGCCTCGGGGTCACCCAGCAGGAGCACGGCGTCGACACGGTCCGCGAGATCGTCAACCTGTTGCTGCTGCGGGGCAACATCGGCCGCGAGGGTGCGGGGCCGTGCCCGATCCGCGGTCACAGCAACGTGCAGGGCAACCGGACGTGCGGCATCGACCACCGGCCGTCCGCCGCGTTCCTCGACCGGCTCGCCGAGGCCTGCGCCATCGAGCCGCCCCGCGAGCACGGTCTCGACACCGTCGCCACGCTGCGGGCCATGCACGAGGGCCGGGTCAGGGTGTTCGTCGGCATGGGCGGCAACTTCGCGCTCGCCGCGCCGGACACGGCGTACACCTTTGACGCCCTGCGCTCCTGCGCGCTGACCGTGCACGTCAGCACGAAGCTCAACCGCAGTCATCTGGTCCACGGCACCGACGCGCTGATCCTGCCCTGTCTCGGCCGCACCGAACGGGACGTGCAGGCCTCGGGCGAGCAGGTCGTCACCGTGGAGGACTCGATGAGCATGGTGCACGCCTCGCGCGGGCACCGCCGGCCCGCCTCGCCGCTGCTGCTCTCGGAGCCGGCCATCATCGCGGGCCTCGCGCGGGCCTCGCTGCCGCACACGCGTACGCCGTGGGAGGAGTACGTCGCCGACTACGACCGGATCCGCGACACCATGGCCCGGGTGCTCGACGGCTTCGAGGGCGTCAACCACCGGGCCCGGCAGCCGCACGGCTTCCGGCTGCGGCAGCCCGCGCGCGAGCGGGTGTGGCTGACGCCGACCGGGCGGGCCGCGTTCTCCGACGGCGGCCTGCCCGCGCTCGACCCGGGCGACGGCTGCCTGATGCTCGGCACGATGCGCTCGCACGACCAGTGGAACACGACGGTGTACTCGGACAACGATCGTTACCGGGGACTGCGCAACCTCCGTACGGTCGTCTTCATGAACCGCGACGACATGCGCCGGCTCGGCATCGCCGAGTTCGACCGGGTCGACGTGACCTCGTACGCGAAGGACGGCAGCACCCGCGGCGTGTACGGCTACCGCGCGGTCGCGTACGACATCCCGCCGGGCAACGCCGCCGGCTACATGCCGGAGATGAACGTGCTCTGCGCGGCCGGCGACTACAGCCCGCAGAGCGGCCAGCCCTTGATGAAACATCTGCGTGTCCGCGTGCGAAGAGTGGGGCAATCCCCCACTGACACTTCCGGCACCGAACGGTGAGATGACCCCATGGACCTTCGCAAGCTCGGCTCTTACGGCCCGTCCGTCTCCGCCCTCGGCCTCGGCGCCATGGGCATGTCCGACTTGTACGGCGGAGCGGACGAAAAGGAGAGCATCGCGACCCTGCACGCCGCCCTCGACGCGGGCGTGACCCTCATCGACACCGGCGACTTCTACGGCTCCGGTCACAACGAGATGCTGATCGGCCGGGCGCTGGCCGCACGCGACCGCTCCTCCGTGCAGCTGAGCGTCAAGTTCGGCTCGCGGCGCACGCCCGACGGCGCGTTCCAGCCGGTGCCGTACGACGTCTCCCCCGCCGCCGTGAAGGACCGCCTCGCCTACTCGCTGCGGCGCCTCAACACCGACTACATCGACATCTACCGCCCGGCGCGGCTCAACCCGCACATCCCGGTCGAGGAGACCGTCGGCGCCCTCGACGAGATGCGCCAGGCCGGCTACATCCGCCACATCGGCCTCTCCGAGGTCGGCGCCGACACGATCCGCCGGGCCGCCGCGGTGGCGCCGATCAGCGACCTCCAGATCGAATACTCGCTGCTCTCCCGCGGCCCCGAGCGCAAGATCCTCCCGGTGCTGCGCGAGCTGGGGATCGGCCTGACCGCGTACGGCGTGCTCTCCCGCGGCCTGCTCAGCGGCCACTGGTCGGCGTCGCGCCCGCTCGCCGGCAACGACTTCCGCGCGCACAGCCCGCGCTTCCAGGGCGACAACCTCGAGGCCAACCTGCGCCTGGTCGAGGCCCTGGCCCGGGTGGCCGAACGCCTGGGCGCCGGCACGAGCCAGGTCGCGATCGCCTGGGTGCTGGCGCAGGGCACCGACATCGTCCCGCTGGTCGGCGCCCGCCGCCGCGACCGCCTGACCGAGTCGCTCGGCGCCCTGGACCTCACCCTGGGCGAGGCCGACCTGCGCCAGATCGAGGAGGCCGTCCCACGCGACGCCGCCGCCGGCGACCGCTACGCGGCCCCCCAGATGGCCACCCTCGACAGCGAACGGGACTAGAGAGCCCGCACCGCGGCGATGGCCCACCGCATGCGGGCGGCCGCGGCCTCGGGGTGCTCGCCGCACTCACGGGCCAGATGTGCGGCGCAGCCCCGGATGCCCAGGCTGTGCAGCGCGCCGGTGATCGCCGCGCGCACCTGGAAGGCGGACGCGCGATCCGACGGCTGCAGTGCCGAGGCGAACAGCGCCTCGGCACGGGCCGTGTCGAACGTGGTGCGGGTCGTGTAGTGCAGGTGCGGCTTCTTCTCGATGGTGGTCGCGGGCATCGCTCTCGCCTCACTTCCGGGTGCGGAGTCGCGGGCCTGCCCGTTACCCTCGTCGCTCCCGGGCCGCCTGTCATCGGCGCCAGCCGCCAGGCCCACTACCGGCCAGCAGGTAGTGCCGTCAGGATCTCGAGCAGGGCTGCGGTGGCCGGCGGGTCCGGCGGGTCGCCGTAGGTGGCCGCGTAGATCCGCCGGGGGCTCTCGGTGAGCGGGGTGGCGTGCACGCCCGGCGCGCTGTGGGCGAGCAGGGCCAGGCCGAGTCGCGATGGTCCTCGACCCGCTGGCCGGGACGGTCGCTGAGGAGATAGAGCGGGTCGTCCAGCAGGTGCGTGAGCCGGAAGCCCTCCTGATTTATCTATGGGTTGCGGCCGATTTTGGCATTGGACGTCATGCCCGGACGCGACGAGGCTCGACGTCGAGGTCACCACCGACGAAGGAGCACACGCCGGTCTTCGTCCTCACGCACCACACGCGAGCGCCGATCGAGATGGCGGGCGGCACCACCTTCCACTTCCTCGACGCCTCCCCCGCCGAGGCGCTCGCCGCGGCGCGCGAGGCCGCCGGCGGCCGGGATGTGCGCATCGGCGGCGGCCCAACCGTCGTCCGCGACTTCCTCGCCGCCCGGCTCGTCGACCACCTGCACCTCGCGGTGGTGCCGATCGTGCTCGGCCGCGGCGTCCGCCTGTGGGACGGCCTGGAGGGCCTCGAGCGGGACTACCGGGTCGAGACGACGTCGTCGCCCAGCGGCGTCACCCACGTGACCCTCACCCGGGCGGGCGCCTGATCGGTCAGGAGCGCGCCGCGTTCAGCGGCACCACCTCGGGGGCGCCCAGGCGGGCCGCGTCGGCTGTCTCGTCGTCGGGTTGTTCCTGGGAGCGGCGCTCGGCCTCGACGCGCAGGCGGTAGTGCTCGACCTCGCGGGCCGTCTGCTCCTCGGTCCAGCCCAGCACGCCGGCCATCAGCGACGCGGCGACCGGGGCGGCGGCCACCCCGCGGTCGAAGGTCTCGATGGAGATGCGGGTCCTCCTCGTCAGCACGTCCTCCAGGTGACGGGCGCCCTCGTGGCTGGCCGCGTAGACCAGCTCGGCGCGCAGGTAGTCCTCGGCGCCCTCGACCGGCGCGGCCAGGGTGGGGTCGGCCTCGATCAGGGCGAGGACCTCGGTGACCAGCGTCCCGTACCGGCCCAGCAGGTGCTCGACCCGGGCCACGTGCAGGCCCGAGGTCGACGCCAGGACGCGGCGGCGGTTCCACAGGGCCGGGTAGCCCTCCGCGCCGAGCAGCGGGACCACCTGGGTGCACGACGGCGGGACGGAGCGGCCCAGGCCGTGCACGCAGGCGTCGACGGCGTCGCGGGCCATCACCCGGTACGTCGTGTACTTGCCGCCGGCGACCACCACCAGGCCGGGCTGCGGGCTGCCGACCGTGTGCTCGCGGGACAGCTGCGACGTCGACTCCGACTCGCCGGACAGCAGCGGGCGCAGGCCGGCGTAGACGCCCTGCACGTCCGTGCGGCTCAGCGGGGTGGACAGCACCTCGTTGACGTGTTCGAGCAGGTAGTCGATGTCGGTGCTGGACGCGGCCGGGTGTGCCTTGTCGAGCGCCCAGTCGGTGTCGGTCGTGCCGATGATCCAGTGCCGGCCCCACGGGATCACGAACAGGACGCTCTTCTCCGTGCGCAGGATCAGCCCGGTGCTGGACTGGATGCGGTCGCGCGGCACCACCAGGTGGATGCCCTTGGAGGCGCGCACGTGGAACTGGCCGCGCTCGCCGACCAGCGCCTGCGTGTCGTCGGTCCACACGCCGGTGGCGTTGATGACCTGCTGGGCGCGCACCTCGAAGGTCCGGTCGTGCTCCAGGTCCTGCACGCGCACGCCGGCGACCCGTTCGCCTTCGCGGAGGAACCCCACCACCCGGGTACGCGACGCCACGTGCGCGCCGTACGCGGCGGCCGTGCGGGCCAGGAAGAACGTGTGCCGGGCGTCGTCCACCTGGGCGTCGTAGTACTGCAGCGCCCCGACCAGGGCCTCCTTCTTCAGCGCCGGGCATTCGCGCAGCGCGCCGCGGCGGGTCAGGTTGCGGTGCCGCGGCAGCCCGCCGTTGAGCGCCATCGTGTCGTAGAGCGAGACGCCCGTGCCCGCGTACAGCCGCTCCCAGGCGTGGTGTTGCAGCGGATAGAGGAACCTGACCGGCCGTACGAGGTGCGGAGCGAGCCGGGTGAGCAGCAGCCCTCGTTCCCGCAGCGCCTCGCGGACCAGCGCGAAGTCGAGCATCTCGAGGTAGCGCAGGCCGCCGTGGATGAGTTTGCTGGACCGGCTGGAGGTGCCCGACGCGAAGTCGCGCGCCTCCACCAGCCCGGTCGACAGGCCGCGGGTGGTGGCGTCGAGCGCGCAGCCCGCGCCGACCACGCCGCCGCCCACGACCAGCACGTCGAGCTCGGCGCCGGCCAGCGCGGCCAGCGCCGAGTCCCGATATTCCGGTGACAGAGCCGTCATGATCAGTCCACGTCCACCCAGTCGAGAGTGCGCTGGACCGCCTTCTTCCACTTCTCGTACCCGGCGTTGCGCTGTTCCTCGGTCCACTGCGGCTGCCAGCGCTGCGACTCGTTCCAGTTCTCGCGCAGCTCGTCGGTGTTCTTCCAGAAGCCGACCGCGAGGCCGGCGGCGTAGGCGGCGCCCAGCGCGGTCGTCTCGGCCACCACCGGGCGGCTGACCGGCACGCCGAGCACGTCCGCCTGGATCTGCATGCACAGGTTGTTCGCCGTGATGCCGCCGTCGACCTTGAGCACGTCGAGGGTGACGCCGGAGTCCTGCGCCATCGCGTCGACCACGTCGCGGCTCTGGTAGCAGATCGACTCCAGGGTGGCGCGGGCGATGTGCGCGCCGGTGTTGAAGCGGGACAGCCCGACGATGGCGCCGCGGGCGTCGGAGCGCCAGTACGGCGCGAACAGGCCGGAGAAGGCGGGCACGAAGTACACGCCGCCGCTGTCGGGCACTGTCGACGCGAGCGACTCGCTCTCGGCCGCCGAGTTGATCACGTGGAGCTGGTCGCGCAGCCACTGCACGGCCGAGCCGGTCACCGCGATCGAGCCCTCCAGCGCGTAGACGGGCGCCGCGTTGCCGAACTTGTAGCAGACCGTCGTCAGCAGGCCGTTCTCCGACCGTACGAGCTCCGTGCCGGTGTTGAGCAGCATGAAGTTGCCGGTGCCGTACGTGTTCTTGGCCTCGCCGGGCGCGAAGCAGACCTGGCCGACCGTGGCCGCCTGCTGGTCGCCGAGGTCGCCGGTGAGCGGCACCTCCCCGCCGAGCGGACCGGGCCAGCGCGCCACGCCGTACGTGTCGGGGTCGGACGACGGCCGGATCTCGGGGAGCATGGAACGCGGGATGCCGAAGAAGCCGAGCAGCTCGTCGTCCCAGTCCAGGGTCTCGAGGTTCATCAACATCGTCCGGCTGGCGTTGGTCACGTCGGTCACGTGCCGGCCGCCGTCGACGCCGCCGGTCATGTTCCAGAGCAGCCAGCTGTCCGTGTTCCCGAAGATCGCGTCGCCGCGCTCGGCCGCCTCGCGGACGCCGTCGACGTTCTCCAAGATCCACTGGATCTTGCCGCCGGAGAAGTACGTCGCCGGGGGCAGGCCGGCCTTGCGGCGGATCACGTCGCCGCGGCCGTCGCGGTCGAGCGCCGAGGCGATGCGGTCGGTGCGGGTGTCCTGCCAGACGATCGCGTTGTAGTAGGGCCGGCCGGTGCGCCGGTCCCACACCACGGCGGTCTCCCGCTGGTTCGTGATGCCGAGCGCGGCCAGGTCGCTGGCCTGGAGGTTCGCCTTCTGCATGGCCGTGCGCACGACGGTGGTGGTGCGCTCCAGGATCTCGACCGGGTTGTGCTCGACCCAGCCGGCCTGCGGCAGGATCTGCTCGTGCTCGAGCTGGTGGCGGCCGACCTCGTTCCCGGCATGGTCGAAGATCATGAAACGGGTACTGGTCGTGCCCTGGTCGACGGCGCCGACGAAGTCAGCCACGGGTTGCCTCCACTCTCTCGTCCGGGACGCGGCCCGGCTCCTGCGGCCCCGCCACCGGCAGGAACCGCCCGACGAGCACCTTGTACAGTCCGGCCCCGATCAGGCCGCCGATGATCGGCGCGACGATCGGTATCCAGAAGTAGAGATACCCTGTCTGATCCCGCCATGCCCCGCCATAACCGGTCAGGAAGCTGGCGAGTCGCGGGCCGAAGTCACGCGCCGGGTTGATCGCGTAGCCGGCGTTCGTGCCCCAGGCCATGCCGATCGCGACCACGATCAGGCCGACGATGAACGGCGCCAGGTTCGCGGCGGGCGCCGTGTTCGCGGCGTCGGTGACGGCCAGGATCAGGAAGAGCAGGATCGCCGTACCGATGATCTGGTCACGGAACGCGCCCCACTCCCCCACCGGCAAAGTCCCGTTGCCGGGCAGGGTCGAGAAGACGCCCTGCGTCTTGATCGTGAGGCCGGGGTCCGCGGCGTGCAGGACCTCGGTGTAGTTCCAGCGCACCAGCAGGGCGGCCACGAACGCCCCGAGGATCTGCGCGATCGAGTACGGGGCGACCTTGCGCCACTCGAAGCCCTTGAAGGCCGCGAGCGCGATGGTGACGGCCGGGTTGAGATGGGCGCCGCTGATGCGCGCCGCCACGTAGACGCCGAGCGTCACGCCCAGGCCCCAGGCCCAGGCGATGCTGTCGTGGTCGCCGATGCCCGCGCCGGCCACCTGCGCGACGACGCCCACGCCGAAGAGGATGAGGATCATGGTCCCGGCGAACTCGGCGAGCAGTTCGCCCAGCAAGCTCGGGATCTTCAGACGTTCTGCCATGTGCCCTCCTTGCGAGTTGTACCGGACGCTAGGTAGCGGGCAGGACACGGGCAATGACGGCCGTTCGACAATGTCGAACATCGGTCACAGTTGATGTTCACGTCGTGGCATAGAGTCGGCAACGTGCCCGGAACAGTGCAGTCCATCGAGCGCGCCGCCGCGGTCCTGCGCCTGCTCGCGGGCACCTCGGGGCACCTCGCGCTGGGCGAGATCGCCCGGTCGCTCGATCTGGCCAAGGGCACCGTCCACGGCATCCTCAGCACATTGCGGCACGTCGGCTTCGTCGAGCAGGACCGCGCCTCCGGGCATTACCGGCTCGGCGCTACCCTGCTCAACCTCGGCACCAGCCATCTCGACGTCAACGAGCTGCGCTCCCACGCGATCAACTGGGCGGACCCGCTCGCGGCCCGCAGCGGCGAGGCGGTGCGCGTCGGCACGGTCGCCGACGGGCAGGTGCTCGTCGTGCACCATGTGTTCCGCCCCGACGACACGTTCCAGACCCTCGACGTGGGCAGCCTGCTGCCGCTGCACGCCACGGCGCTCGGCAAGGTGCTGCTGGCGTACGGGGCCGCGGGCAGCGCACCGGCCGAGGAGCTGGACCGGTTCACCCGCCGCACCATCCGCACGCCGCAGGCGCTGGCCACCGAGCTGCAGCAGGTGCGCGACGCCGGCTGGAGCCGCGAGGTCGAGGAGATGACCCCCGGCACCGCCTCACTGGCCGCGCCGATCCGCGGCTACGGCGGGCTGGTGGTCGGCGCCGTCGGCATCAGCGGCCTGGTCGAACGCGTCTGCGACAGCCACTACCACCCGCACCACCACCTGGTCGCCCTCGTCCGGGAGGCGGCTCGCGCCATCTCCCGCGATCTCGGAGCCGCCCGCCGCTGAGCCCGCCAAACCCTCGGGAGGAACCATGACCGAGCGCTACGTCGTCGCCATCGACCAGGGCACCACGTCCACCCGCTGCATCGTCTTCGACCGGCGCGGCCGGCTCGTCTCCCTGGCCCAGCAGGAGCACAAGCAGTACTACCCGAAGCCCGGCTGGGTCGAGCACGACGCCGCCGAGATCTGGCGCAACGTCGAACGGCTCGCCCCCGAGGCGCTGCGGCGCGCGGGCATCACCGAGGAGCAGGTGGCGGCGGTCGGCATAGCCAACCAGCGGGAGACCACGCTGCTGTGGGACCGCGACACCGGCGCGCCGCTCGGCCACGCCATCGTCTGGCAGGACACCCGCACCGACGATCTGGTACGCGACCTGCGCGACCGCCCGGACGCCAAGCTCGTCGAGCACGACTCGGCGCTGCCCCTGGCCACCTACTTCTCCGGCCCGCGCGTGCGCTGGATGCTCGACCTCCACCCCGAGCTGCGCGCCCGCGCCGAACGCGGCGAAGTCCTCTTCGGCACCATGGAGACCTGGCTGATCTGGAAGCTCACCGGCGGCCTGCACGTCACCGACGTGACGAACGCCAGCCGCACCATGCTGCTCGACGTGCACACCCTCGACTGGTCCCCCACCGCGCTGGCCTTCTTCGGCATCCCCCGGGCCATGCTGCCCGAGGTGCGCCCGTCGGTGGGCGTCTTCGGCAAGGCGGTGGCGGCCTTCCCGGGGGTACGCATCGGAGCGGCCCTCGGCGACCAGCAGGCGGCGTTGTTCGGGCAGACGTGCTTCACCCCCGGAGAGGCCAAGTGCACGTACGGTACGGGCAGCTTCCTGCTGCTCAACACCGGCGGCGAGCTGGTGCGCTCGACACACGGGCTGCTCAGCACGGTCGCCTACCAGATCGCGGGCGGCCCCACCGCGTACGCCCTGGAAGGCTCGATCGCCATCACCGGCTCGCTGGTGCAGTGGTTCCGTGACCAGCTCGAGCTCATCGCCAGCGCCCCGGAGATCGAGACCCTGGCCCGCACGGTCGCCGACAACGGCGGCTGCTACATCGTGCCGGCCTTCTCCGGCCTGTACGCCCCGTACTGGCGCAGCGAGGCACGCGGCGTCATCGTGGGCCTCACCTCGTACATCACGAAGGGTCACCTGGCCCGCGCCGTCCTGGAGGCCACGGCGTGGCAGACCCGCGAGGTGGTCGACGCCATGAACGCCGACTCCGGCCTCGACCTGACCACCCTGCGCGTCGACGGCGGCATGACCGCCGACAACCTGCTCATGCAGTTCATCGCCGACGTCCTGGACGTGCCGGTGGTCCGCCCCCTGGCCGCCGAGACGGTCTCGCTGGGCGCCGCCTACGCGGCCGGCCTGGCCGTCGGCTACTGGCCCGACCTGGAGGGCCTGCGCCAGAACTGGCACCGCGCCGCCCAGTGGCTCCCCACCATGGACCCCCGCCTGAGAACCACCGAATACCGAAACTGGCAGCGCGCCGTCGAACGAACCTTCGACTGGACCCGCCCGTCCTAGCACTGCAACGGCAGGAGAGGCCGAGGCGTCCCACCGCTGGTGCGGTGGCACCCCGCGCTATGCGGGACCGCGGAGGCCGGCCTGGTAGGCGATGACCACGAGCTGGGCGCGGTCGCGGGCGTCCAATTTGGTCATGGCGTGGTTGACGTGGGTCTTGACCGTGAACGGGCTGAGGGTGAGGTGGCCGGCGATTTCGGCGTTCGACATGCCGGTGGCCACCAGAGCCACGATCTCTCGTTCCCGTTCCGTGAGCCCGTCGAGAGCGCTGGAGGCCGGGGCCGGCCGGCGGACGTCCGTGGCGAGGTAGCGGGCGATGAGCTCGCGGGTGGCCGCGGGTGAGAGCAGGGCCTCTCCGCGGGCGACGGTGCGGATGGCGTCGATCAGGGCTTCCGGGCGTGAGCCCTTGCCGAGGAACCCGCTGGCGCCGGCGCGGAGCGCCTCGAAGACGTGGTCGTCGACCTCGAAGGTGGTCAGGATCAGCACCTTCACGCCGGCGAGGTCGGGATCGGTGCAGATCCGGCGGGTGGCCGCCAGTCCGTCGAGCTCCGGCATGCGGATGTCCATGACGATGACGTCGGCGCGCGTGCGGCGGGCCAGTCGCACGGCCTCCACGCCGGTCGCCGCTTCGCCGACGACGGTCAGATCGGGGGCGTTGTCGACCATGAGACGCAGACCCGCGCGGACGATGTCCTGGTCCTCGGCGAGCAGTACACGCACGGCCGTCACGCCGCGGCACCGGTGAGAGTGGGCAGCTCGGCGGTGACCCGGAAGCCCCCTTCGGCGCGCGGGCCGGCGGAGAGCCGGCCGCCGAGTGCGGCCGCTCGTTCCCGCATGCCGATGATGCCGTGCCCCGTCGTGCCGCCCTCGACGCTGGTTCCGGACCGTGCGGCGGCGACCGCCGGCCCGTCGTCCTCGATGGTCAGCGCGAGGGTTCCGGGCCGGAACTCGAGCCGGACCGTTGCTGAGGTGCCGGCGGCGTGTTTGGCGGTGTTGGTCAGCGACTCCTGGATCAGCCGGTAGGCGGTGAGGTCGACGGCGTCCGGCAGGGGGGTGGCTGGACCGGTGACGTCGCAGACGACCCGTAGTCCGGTGGCGGTGAAGGAGGCGATCAGCTCGTCGATGCGGCTGAGCCGTCCGGCCGGTTCGGCGGGCTCGTGCTCGCCGGGCTGGCGCAGGAGGCCGACGGTGACTTTGAGCTCGGAGAGCGCGGCTTCGCTGGCGTTCTGGATGTGTTCCAGGGATTGGCGGGCCCGGGTGAGGTCGTGTCTGCCCAACAGAAGGGTCATGGCGCCTGCCTGCACATTGATGAGCGCTACCTGGTGGCCGACCGCGTCGTGCAATTCGCGCGCGATGCGTAGCCGTTCCGCCTGGACGCGGTGGCGCGCCTCGTCCTCGCGGCCCAGTTCCGCACGCAGGGCCCGCTCCATGAGCATGGCTCGCCGAGCTTGATCTGCCCGGACCGCCTGCCCCACCGCGGCGGCAACCACGACCCAGGGCAGGACCTCGACGTCGCCGAACTCGACCCGGTCGTACACGGCGGCCACCACGCTGCCGGCCAGCACCGAAGCGAAGCTCGCGACGGCAACGACGACTACCGCGACCTTTTCGCTACGCAGGGAGAACAGGAACATCGCCACGACCAGCGCGGTGCGGGCGGGCGAGTCGGCCGCCGCGGAAGGCATCGCGATCACGCCCGCGGTCGCGATGGCGGGGATGAGCCAAGCCGGCCAGTGCAGAGCGGGAATGACGACGAAGCTCGCCGCCGCCATGACGGCGGTGACCACCGCGGTCGGCATGAACACGGACCGCTCAGGCGTCGCGGTGATCATGACGGTGAGGAGAAGGAGGACGCCGGCCCCGGCCAGGCGGGCGACGGTCGGATGCGTGGCGGCGAGCCGCCGCAGCCGGTCGGCCACCCGTTTCGGGTAGGCGACCGCGCGATGTCCGCCGTCCTCGACCAGACCGCCGGCCGGCACGTCAGCTCCCACGAGGCGACAGTAGCCAGCCTGTGGCCGGGCGACAAACGATCTACTGCCGGCGCAGTAGGCGACGCCGCGCCCGGCTGAGACAGCACCTGCGAGCGCAGTAGCAGGGCACCCGGAGCCACCGCGGTCGCGGCGGGTGAGGTCACCGCGGCACGCCGATGACGGGGACGGCTGCGCCCGCGAACGATCCAAGGGTGCTTCTCATCAGCCCGCGAAGAAAGGCAGGGACGTCCATGACCGCACCTCCGGCTCCTCCGATCCGCATCGGGAGGTCCGCCGTCGGGGCCGTCGGCATCCTGGCAGGCGCCACCGGCGTCCTGGAATCGGTGGTGTCACCGACGCTTCCGCTGTTGCAGCGCGAATTGTCGATCGATCCCGCCCAAGGGGCGCTGTTGAGCATCGCGATGCTCATCACCGGCGCCCTCACCGCGCCCATCGCCGGCGTCCTCGGTGACCGCTACGGCGGGAAACGGGTCATGGTCTGGCTGATGGTCGTCGTCTGTGCCGGCGGCCTGGTGTCCTCGCTGGCGCCGAACCTGCCGGTGCTGCTGCTCGGGCAGGTGCTGGAGGGCGCGATGGTGGGCGCGATGCCACTCTCCTTCATCCTGATGCGCAAGCTCCTCCCAGCGGACAGGTCACCGGTGGCCATCGGGGTGGTCAGCGGGTTCTTCGTGGGCGGCGGCATGGTGGGGACGCTGATCGCCGGGCCGATCGCGGAAGGGCTGTCGCGACACTGGATGTTCGCGATCCCGACCCTCGCGATCGTCGTGGCGACCGTGTTCGCGCACCGGTTGCTGCCGGACGATCAACGGACCCGGTCGGACGCCAGGGTCGACTGGCCGGGCGTGGCTCTGCTGAGCGGCATCGTGCTGACGTTCATGGCCGGGCTCGCGACGGCGCCCGACATGGGCTCCCAGCCACTCCTCATCGTCGGCGTCCTCGTGTTCCTGGCCGCCTTCGTGACCGGATGGATCGCCGTCGAGCTCCGGGCAGCCTCGCCGATGTTCGACCTGCGCCTGCTGGCGAAGCCCGCGATCTGGCGGTCCTATGTGGTCACGTTCGCCGTCTGCGTCGGCGCCGGGCTGTCGATCTTCCTGGTGCCGCAGCTGTTCGCTGTGTCCGGCGACGGATACGGCTTCGGAGCCAGTCTCACCGACATCGGGTGGTACCTGCTGCCCGCCGCCGCGATGGCGGCGATCAGCGGGCCGCTCGGCGGGCTGGGGACGCGGCGCTTGAGCTCGACCGCCGTGCTCGCCGCCGGCATCGCTCTCATGACGGCCGCGCTGATCGGCATGGCGTTCGTCCACACCGAGGTCTGGCACCTCGTCGTCGGCAAGGCGCTGATCAGCCTGGCCAACGGCGCCTGCATCACGGCGCTGGTCATCAAGACCGCCGCCTCCGTCGACGAGGGCACGACGGGCACCGCCACGAGCCTGGTCATGGTGATCCGGGTCCTCGGCTTCGCCACGGGCGCCCAGGTCGGCGGCGCCGTCCTTACCGCCGGGACCCCCGGCGGCTCCGACATCCCGGCCGAATCGGCCTACGTCACCGCCCTGGTCATCGCGAGCGTCGTCACAGCACTGTCCCTGTTCGCCGTCCGCACCATGAGCAAAGGAGCCAAGCAATGAATCGCGCCGACTCGACCAGGGTTCTGATATCGGGGGCCAGCGTCGCGGGCTGCGCCCTGGCCTTCTGGCTGAACCGGTACGGGTACGCCGTCACGGTGGTGGAGAAGGCGGGCACGGTCCGCAGTGGCGGCTATCCCATCGACGTACGCGGCACCGCGCTCGAGGTCGTCCAGCGGATGGGGATCCTCCCGCGGCTACGAGAAGCACACATCGACCTGCGCCGGCTGACCTTCCTGGACGAGGACGGCAGCGAGATCGTGTCGCTCAACCCGCATGCCGTCACCGGCGGTGTCGAGGGACGGGACCTGGAGGTACGGCGTGGCGACCTGACCGACGCCCTGTACGCGGCCGTCCGTGACGACGTGGAGTTCCTGTTCGACGACTCCATCGACACCCTCGACCAGTCCGGGAACGGGGTCGAGATCACGTTCCGCGGCGGCGGCCGGCGTACGTTCGACATGGTGTTCGGCGCCGACGGTGTGCACTCGCGTACCCGGGAGCTCGTCCTCGGCCCCGAACAGCAGTTCCACCGGTACCTCGGTTACCGCTTCGCCGTGTTCACCATGCGCAACACCTTCGGGCTGTCCCGGGAGACCGTGATGTGGAACAGCCCGGGCCGGGCCGCGGCCCTGTACGCCGCGGGCGACGACGACGTGCACGCCTTCCTGACCTTCGCGAAGCCGGAGCCGCCGCTCAGCGCGTCGCCGGACCCGCGGGCACAACGCGACCTGGTCGCCACCGTCTTCGCAGACGCGGGATGGGAGGTCCCGCGCATGCTTGCCGCCATGCGCGACGCGGACGACGTGTACGTCGACGGGGTCAGCCAGATCCACCTGCCCCGCTGGTCCGGCGGCAGGGTCGCCTTGGTGGGCGACGCCGCGTACGCACCCTCGTTCCTCACCGGGCAGGGAACCAGCCTCGCGCTGGTCGGCGCGTACATGCTCGCCGGTTCCCTGGCCGACCGCGGCCACGCCGCCGGCTTCGCCGCCTACGAACGCGACACCCGTGAGTTCGTGACCGCGAACCAGCAGCTCGCCGGCAAGGGCGGTGCCGGCCTCTTCCCGACCACGCCCGAGGATCTGAAGCAGCGCAACATCCGGCTGCGCAGTCTCAGCTCCATGCCCCCCGCGGGAGGACGACCGGCCCACTCGGCCCTCACCCTGCCCGAATTCACCCTGCCCATGACCTGAACCCGGCGCCCGACGCGGCGGCGATCCACCGCTGGACAGGCCGGCCCGCGGTGGACCGGCGCCGCTTCGGGGTACGCCGGTCACCGGTGCCAGGTGCGCGCTGCCGGCAGGCGGGCGTTCCGTGAACGCCGAGCCGCTGACCAAGCCGCGGATCGCGATCGACATGCTGCAACGCGCTGCCGACGCGAACGTGCCGTTCACCTGGTTCACCGCCGACGAGGCGTTCGGGCAGGCCAAATACCTACGCTCGGCGATGGAGCCGTACTCGACGACCGGGTCGGGCCCGCTCGTCCAGCGGATCAGCGACGGGTGACGGTGTAGTGCCGCATCGCCGCGCCGAGGAACTCGACCATCTGTGGGTGGTAGGAGGTGTGCCAGGTGCGCATGCCCTCGTCCTCGGCGTAGAGCAGCGCCATCCCCAGGTAGGCGTCCATGCTCGGGACGTAAAACCGGCTGACGACGGCGTGGTGCCGGGCGATCAGCTCCTGGACCGCCTCGTCGCACGGCTGGGCGCCCGCGGTGATGGCGGCGGCGATCTCGCCGTACAGGTCGTGCCAGTCGCGGTGGACCTGGTCCTTGTCGACATGCGCCCAGTCGGCGGTCGCGGCGAGGCTGGCGGCCTGCTCGTCGGCGAGCGCGCGACGGCAGCGATCGGCATCCTCGGCGGCGAGCGTGGAAAGAGTCATCTGTTGGTGTCATGCCCTTTCGGGAGAGGGCCGGCCTGTGGGCGCGGCCGGCAGCGGACTCTCGCACACCCGACCGGCCCCGGTAAATCGATTTACGCTGCGCCGAGCGATCCGGTCCGCGTGGAAGCACTCGCGCACGCAGACCGTCTCGCCGTTGCCGGCAGGCTGGGCGCGACCCTCGGCGCACTCACCCCGGACGGCGCCGGCTGACCGCCGGTGCGATCGGGTAGCCGGTCGCGGCCACCTCCGCCCGGACCGCGGCGAGGCTCGACTCCGGGTTCAGCGCCCGGACCACGTCGTCGGTGAGCGGCCGCAGCGCCGCGATGTGCGCCACCGCGTCCCGGTCGATCTCGGCCTCGTAGTAGTCACCGGCGAAGTCGACGTACGCGTCGACGATGTCGTCGCACAGGATGCCGAGCCGGTCGGTGCCGTCCGGGCTGATGTCGTAGGGGCCGCGGGACGGCGGGAACGTGATGCCGGCGCCGGCGTGCCAGCGGTCGTCGGTGGTCCGCCGCCACAGCACCGCCGTCGCGTTCAGGTCGTCGCCGTCGCAGAACGCCGGCTCGGTGACGTGCCCGGCGAACTCCGGCGGCAGCCCGTCGAGCAGTCCCGGCCAGAGCGTCGCTCCGTCACCGGCGGCATGGGGCGACATCGCGGACTCGTGGTCGAACAGCCGGATGAACACGCCCGCCTCGCCGAAGACGATGGAGTACTCGTCGCCGCCGCCGTTGCTCATCAGCGCTGCTTCGCCGTCACCCCAGGCGGTGTAGCGGTAGTACTCGTACCCGGTGCCCTGGATCAACTCCAGGACGGCCAGGGCCCGGCACCGGTCGCGCAGCACCGGGATCGAGGGCAGCCGGCGGACGATGTCATAGACGTTCACCGGATGACCTTACGAGCCCCGCCGTCACCCGCCCCGGGCAGGCGGTCGGATTCCGGGCGTGATGGACTCGGCGGCGTTCGGCCGTCGCCGCCGTAGGCCCTCCGGGTTCTTCCTCGCCCGCGAGAACGACCTCCGGTCGGCGAGCCTCGCGCGTCTTCTCCGACGACGTCTCCTACGTTGTGGTGATCGCCCGGTTGACGCCGGTGATACCGCCTTTGGCCCAGGTCTCCAGGAACGGCACCGCCGTCTCGGGGAACAGGTCGTGCTGTGCGACGGTCGCCCAGCGCAGGTGCAGGAAGTACGCGATGCCGTAGGTGACCGGGCCGACCTGGCGGAACGAGTCGATGCCGGCCTCGTCCAGGAACGAGACGAGGTCGATGTCCGCGGGCGCGATCGCCGGAAGCTGCCAGTCGATGAGGCGGTAGCCGTCGCCGGTCGTCAACACGTGGGCGGGTTTCAGGTCGCGATGGACGAGCCGCGAATGCGCGCCGACGGTGTCGAGGACCGGCGCCGACAGGACCCACGCCTCCACGTCGTCCATCGCCGAGGCGAACGACGAAGGGAATCTGCCGTCGGCGACCAGCTGCCGGAGCTTTCCGAGCGTGGTAGTCGCCTCGGCCGACCATTTCGCCGGCGTGCCGACGTCGAGGTACACCGGCAGGTCCGGGCCGAGCTCGCCGATCCGCCGCACGATCTCGGTCCCGTGCGCGACGAGCTCCGCCTCGCTGAGATCGCGATCGGCCAGTGAAGGCGCGTCGACCCACTCCACCAGAAGGGTGTCGCAGTCGCCGATCTGGCCCGTGCGCCGGTGACCCGGCAGCAGCGGAGCCGCACCGGCTGCCGCATAGAAGTCGGGCTCGACCAGGGGCGGAAGCATCGCCTTGTAGGCGAACGCCCGACCGCTCGCCAGGACGACCCTCTGCGTCCACGACAGCGGCCACTCGGCCACGGTTCGCCGCTCCACTACGGTGTCGCCGACCAGGATCTCGAGCTCGGCGTCGTCGAGCAGGACGAGGTCTTCACGGATCGTGCTCGTCACCATTCCGCGGATGATATCCAGACGGGCGCCGCGAAGTCGCGGTTGTCGATGACGATGTCGGCTCGGCCGGCCGGGTTCGCCTCGGCCAGATACAGCTGTTCGCCCGGGATGTAGTAGGTGCGGTAGCGCTCTGCCGCCGCCTCTGCCGAAGCCATCCACGCCTTGTCGCGCCGGGTGCCGCGGTGCAGGACGTCGGCGAGGTCGATGTGCAGGTAGACGGTCAGGTCCCAGTGCGGGGCCAGGGCGGGGCGCAGCGGGAAGCCGCTGTCCGCCACCAGGATCGCGTCGGCGGGGGCCTCGTGCGGTACCGAGTCGACGGGCGTATGGCCGCTGAGGTCCATGACTTGGGTGCGGTAGCGGCGGTTGCCGCCGGGGCCGAGGGGCCTCAGGAGTTCGTCGCGGATGGCGTCGACGTCGAACATCTCGTGGTAGTAGCTCTCGGGCGAGCCGGGCGGATACGCCGTACGCAGGTCGACGTGCTTCTTGAAGTGGTCGAGCGAGACGCGCAGCACGGTCGCGTCGGGCAGGACGGTGGCCAGTTCGTCGGCGAACGTCGTCTTGCCGGCGGCGGAGTGGCCGTCGATCGCCACCCGG
>NZ_BOMI01000116.1 GCF_016862115.1 Paractinoplanes deccanensis | reverse complement strand
TCGAGCACGTGCCGCCGTTGCGGAGTCATCCGGTGATGATGCCCCGGGCGCGGGTGGTGAGCCAGCCGGCCATCGCGCGGACGCCGTGGGCGATGGCCCGCTCGTCGGGGTCGAAGGCGCCGAAGTGCGGGTAGCTGGTCTCGATGGAGGCGCCGGGACGGCGTACCCCCAGGAAGGTGTAGGTGCCCGGAAGGCGGTCGAGCATGAGGGCGAAGTCCTCGCCGCTGAAGGGGATCGCGGCGTGGAGGGTGCGGACCCGGTGGCGGCGCTGCAGGTGGCGGCGCAGCTCGTGCGCCTCGCGGGGCGGGCAGAGCAGGGCGGGGAACGGGTCGTTCGGGAACGTCACCGCCGTCGCGCCGGCCTCGCGGGCCAGGGCGCGGATGCGGTCGCGGATCTCGGGGTGCCGCTCGCGGGGCCAGCAGCGGTAGGAGAACGGGACTTCGGTGCCGATCGCGCGGGCCTGGGCGAAGACGAAGCGGGACAGCGGGCCGCCGGGCTGCTGGAGGTCGGCGACGAGGCGTTCCAGGTCGGCCGGCGTGGCGGGGCGCGCCACCGTGCCCAGGGCCGTGATGGCGGCGGCGAGACCGGCGGCCGCGGCGGGATCCGGCAGGGTGACCGAGCCACGGTCCTGGCCGGGCAGGCCGACACCGGGGGTGACCGCGAACTCGCCGACCGGGAAAGGCCCGCAGTGCAAGGCATGGATCTCCGTCGGCCGCAGCCGGTCGAGGAGACCGTCGGCGAGCATCGCGGCGGCGCCGGTGAGGGTCTCCTCGGCCGGCTGGAAGACGAAGACGACGGTGCCGGCGAACGGGCGCCGGGCCAGGACGGTGGCGACGCCCACGCCGACGGTGGTGTGGATGTCGTGTCCACACAGGTGCGCGGCGGTGCCCGTGCCGCCGATCTGGTCGCCCGCGGGCACGGCGTCCATGTCGGCGCGGTAGGCCACCGTGCGGCCCGGGCGGTCGCCGCGCAGGACGCCGACGACGCCGTGGCCGCCGACGCCGGTGGTGACGTCGAGACCCGCCTTCCGCAGCCGCCGGGCCACCTCGGCGGCGGTCCGCCGCTCCTGGCCCGGCCCCTCGGGATGCGCGTGCAGGTCGCGGCGCAGGGCGATCAGGTCGTCCTCGAGACGCGGTGACGCGGCCGCCGCTCGGGCCGCTCCCGGCCAGACGGCTGCCGCTCCGGCCGCGGCGGCACCGCCGAGCAGAACGCGGCGGCTGATGGTGTGCGACATGGTTCCTCCCCCGGATCGCGATGTGCGTCGATCATCTCGGGGGCGCCCGCCCCGGCGCAGTGGAGCTGGGACCACTCCTGACGGTGGTGCTGACCCGACGGGTCACCAGGCGAGGCCCGGCCGTCCAGGAAGAGGAAGCGCCGGGCCCACCGGGTCGCGGACGTCCTGCATCACGTGCCGGACGCGGTCGCGTGCGGGTGCGGCGGCGCGGGAGCAGGCCACGACGTCCCGCCGTGCTCGGCGAGATGGGCGGCCACGGCGGCACCGAGGCCCCGGCTCGTGCCCGTGACGACCGCCAGACGGGTCACCGGAGCACCAGCAGGTCGAGGGCGTCGACGACCGGGCCGGTCTCGGTCCGGGCGGCCTCGCGCAGGCGGGCCACGCCGGCCTCGTACGCCTCGTCGGTGATCAGTTGCAAGGGGGTGTGTGCCTCGCGCCGCAGGGTGGCGGCGGCCTCCGCCAGCGACGCGGCGGTCACCTGCGGTACGGGCTGGCAGGCGGCCGTGGTGAAGCCGGCGCCGGCGAACGCCTCCTCGACGGCGGCGACGCTCGGGTAGCTGTCGAGCACGGCGACCGCCTCGGGGAACCAGCGGAACAGCGAGATGGCCTCGTGCCGGCCCGCGAACGCCGAGCGGATCAGCACGGGCGCGCCGGGCTTCAGCACCCGCCGCAGCTCGCGGGCGGCCGCGTCCAGGTCCGGCACGTGGTGGATGACGGTGGAGACCCAGGCCCCGTCAAGGCTGTCGTCCGCGCACGGGATGTCGGCGGCGGTGCCGGGCACCACCGGCCGGAACACGGCGCGTTCGCGCATCGCCGCCGACGGCTCGACCGCGACCACCTCGACCTGCGGCCACCACGACCGGAACGCGCGTGCCCAGCTGCCCGTGCCGCAGCCGAGGTCGAGCAGGCGCGCGCCCGGCCGCGGGGCGAGGTGCTCGCCGATCGCCGTGCGCCAGGCGGCGAGGGCGTCGGCTCGCAGGTGGCGGGTCGCCTCGAACGCCGACGCGTCCGTGTCGTCGTACGCGATCAAAGCCATGAGACGACCCAACCCGACGATCGGCGCTCGATCAAGCCCGGATGGTCATGCGCGAGACCCGGTCGCCCTCGACGCGGAACGTGAAGTGGCTCGGGCCGGTGTAGCCGTTTCCGCCCACCTGCGCGGTGATGGTGGTCTCGTCGCCGTGCTTGCGGATGGTCTGCACGGTCAGCGCGACCTGCTTGCCGATGAACTCATTGTCGCTCCAGCCGCGGATGCGCTCGGCGCCGCGGAACTCGCGCCCCCAGTCGTCGACCACCCCGTCGTCGGTGAACGACGCCAGGAAGGCGTCGATGTCGTTCGCGTTCGCCGCGTCGACCGCCCGCTTGACGGGCTCGTCCAGCTTGTCCACTTCTTCTCCTCGTTGCCGGTTCCTGAGCGGCGGCAGCGCCACGAGCAGCGCCGCCGCCCTCCTGAGCAGTGTCATGCCGCCGCCTCCATGTCCGCGCCCAGCGACAGCAGGTGCACTGCGAGCCGCAGGTGCAGGTTGAACGGCCCGCACTGCCAGTCCTCTCCCAGCAGGCGCCCGATCCGGTCGAGGCGCTTGCCCATGGTGTTGGGGTGGATGTAGAGCTCCCGCGCCGCCCGCGTCGCGTTCCCGTTGTTCGCCATCAGCACCTGCACGGTACGCACCAGGTCGCCCCGATGCTCGCGATCGTGCCGCAGCAGCGGCTCCAGCGTGCCGAGCGCGAACGAGCGCAGCTCCTCGGCGCCCTGCGGGTCGAACAGCTTGCGGTAGACGACCAGGTCGTTCGCGGTGACCACGCGCCCGCTCACGCCGAGCCCCACCAGCAGCTCCGCGCCGTGCAGCACGTCGCCGGCCGCCGCCGAGACGCCGCCGCCGCGCGGCAGCACCGGTTCGGACACGCAGATCGCCGCCGCGCCGCGCCCCCGGGCGCGCAGCCGCTGGGCGACCCGCTGCCCGGCGTCGACCGGGGAGGTGCCGGGCAGCACGGCCACCAGAGCGTCACCGTGGCGTCCGCCGAGCCCGCCGAACAGTGACGCGGCGTCGGTCACCGCCCGCACATCGGCCATCGACGGCTCGGCGGTGCGCACACCCACCACGACGTACGCAACGTCGACGTCGAACCCGCGCAGCCCGGCCAGCGCGCACACCCCCGGCGACAGCGGCCCGCGGGCGGTGAGCAGCTCGTCGAGCAGCTCGCCGCGGACCTGCTCCTGGGCGCGGGTCAGCTCGTCGAAGCGGCGCAGCCCGAGCGCGGCCAGCCGGGCGGCGCGGTCCAGGTCGGCCCGCTCATCGGGCGAGAGCGCGACGGGCGTCTCCAGCACCAGCAGCCCCGCGCCGAGCGGCACGACCGCCGTCGTCCCGCAGGGCTGTTCCACCCGCCGGCGGAAGGCGCGCGGGTCGTCCGGCACCGGCCCGGCGAGCAGCCGGAACTGCGCGTCGAGCAGCCGGCACTCGCCGCCGAAGTGGCGGCCGACGAGCTGCGCGATCCGTACGGCCGACGGGTCCTCGGAGCCCACCAGCGCCAGAAGCTCGTCGAAAAGGAGCAGCAACGTCGTCGTCATGCCTCGATCGTGGACGGGTCGCGGCCCGCGCGACATGACGCCCGCCCGACTGGCGTACTCGGGAAAACCCCACGCCGGTTCACGGGCTCGCACGACAGACGGCGGACCCGGCCGTGCCGACGATGGATCACATGTCTCACCATCTCGATTCGCCGCTCGCGCGGCAGGATGTCCGCCTGGACATCACCGACCTGTACGTCTTCCGCGGCGAGACCGGCACCGCGCTGGTCATCAACGTCTGCCACTCGATCGCCGGCGACATCCCGGTGCCCGGCTTCCACCCGGAGGGCAAGTACGAATTCAAGATCGACACGAACGGCGACGCGGTCGAGGAGGTCACCTACCGCTTCGTGTTCGCCGAGCGGGACGCCGAGGGCCGCCAGGCGTACGAGATCTTCCGTGGGGAGCGGAGCGTCGCCCGCGGCGTCACCGGCGAGGAGGTCACCGCCGGTGGCCTGCGGGCCTGGGCGGGCAAGGCCGGCGACCCGTTCTGGATCGAGCCGGACGTGCTGCACGCCATGGGCCACGCCGTGCAGGACGGCACGCGACTCCAGCTCGGCGACTGGACCCCCGCCCGCGCGGCCAACCTGTTCGCCGGCCACACCGTCCACTCGATCGTGCTGGAGCTCGGCGACCTCACCGGCACGATCGGCGTCTGGGCCGTCGCCTCGCTCCAGACCGACGCCGGCGGCTGGCGCCCCATCAACCGGATCGGCCTGCCGATGATGCACCCGCTGTTCACCCAGTACAACGAGGACCTCGGCGACCGCCTCAACGGCGGCGAGCCCAGGGACGACTTCGCGGTGCACGGCCCCCTGGTGATCCGGGAGATCGCCGGCATCGTCGCCGCGTACGGCACCGCCGAGGACCCCACCGCGTACGCGACGACCGTCGCCCACCGGATCCTGCCGAACATCCTGCCCTACACCGTCGGCACCCCCGCCGCGTTCAGCTTCGCCGGCTTCAACGGCCGGTCACTGACCGACAACGCCCCCGACGTCATGTTCAGCCTCGCCGCGAACACCCCGATCACACTCGGCATCGGCAAGGAGTCCATCACCACGAAACCGACGGCGACGTTCCCGTACGTTCCGCAACTGCCCTGATCCACGGTGGCCGGCCTGGACCTCGTCGTCGCCCTCGGCCTGGCGCTGCTGATCGGCAACCTCGTGTCCGAACGGCTGCGCCTGGCCGCGCCGGTCGTGCTGGTCGCGCTCGGCGTGCTCCTCGGCCTCCTGCCCGGGCTGCGCGGCACCCGCCTGCCGCCCGAGGTGGTGCTGCTGCTCTTCCTGCCCGCGCTGCTGTTCTGGGAGAGCATCACCACCTCGCTGCGCGAGATCCGCAGCAACCTGCGCGTCATCGTGCTGACGAGCACCCTGCTGGTCGCGGCCACCGCCGCCGTCGTCGCGTCCACCGCCCACGCGCTCGGCCTCGCCTGGGGCCCCGCGTGGGTGCTGGGCGCGGCCGTCGCCCCGACCGACGCCACCGCCGTCGGCGCGCTCGCCGGCGCGCTGCCCCGCCGCACGATCACCGTCCTGCGCGCCGAAAGCCTCATCAACGACGGCACCGCCCTGGTCATCTTCGGCCTGGCGGTGGGTTCCGGCCGTCCCGGCGTCGCGCTGACCGGGTGGTTGTTCCTTTGGTCGTACGGGGGAGCCTGCGCCACAGGAGCATTCATCGGCTGGGCCGCCACGCGGCTGAGGCGGCGTCTCGCCGACGCCGAACAGGACAACATCGCGATCCTGCTCATCCCGTTCACCGCCTACCTGCTCGCCGAGACGGCCCACACGTCCGGGGTGGTGGCGGTCGTGGTCGCCGGCCTGATGATGGGCCAGGCCGGCCCCCGGCTCGGCAGGCCGCGGACCAGACAGCAGACGTTCGCCTTCTGGGGCCTCGCCACGTCCCTGCTGAACGGCGCTCTCTTCGTGCTGGTCGGCATCGAAGCGCACGCCGCCGTCCGGGACCTCTCCGGCGTCACCCTCACCCGGGGCCTGCTCGCCGTGGCGGTCACCTCGGCCGCGGTCGTGGGCGCCCGCTTCCTGTGGCTCTTCACCACCCCGTACGTCATCAGGGCCCTGGATCGCCGCCCCCGCCAGCGCCTGCGCCGGGTGAGCGCCCGAGCCCGCGTGGTCAGCGGCATAGCCGGCTTCCGCGGCGCCGTCTCGCTGGCGGTCGCCCTCTCGATCCCGCCCGGCTTCCCCGCCCGCACCCTGATCGTCTTCACGGTCACCGGCGTCATCATCGTCACGCTGGTCGCCCAGGCCGCCCTCTTCCCGCGCGTGGTCCGCTGGGCCCGCCTCCCCACCGACAGGTCCTTCGCCGACGAGCTGAGCCTCGCCACCCGCACCATGACCGAAGCCGCCCGAGCCGCCCTGCCCGCGCTGGCCCGCGACGCCGCCCCCGGCGCGGCCGCCCGCGTCCTCGACGACCTGAACGGCACCACCCCGCGCGACGCCGCCCTCCGCCTGGCCCTGATCGCCACGAAACGCGACGCCCTGATCGGCCTGCGCGACGCCGGCCGCATCGACGACAGCGTCCTGCGCCACCTGGAGGAAAGGCTGGACCGCGAGGAGGCCGCGCTCCGCTGAGCGGCTCGCTGAACTGCGCGCCACCGGCAAGTCGGACCTGTCCCGGGCGGTCGTCGACTCCAGCCACGTCCGAGCGCTCAAGGGCGGCCAAACCGGCCGGAGCCCACCCGACCGCGGCCGGGTGCCGAAGATCTACGCGGCCCGCGGTTACGACCACGACAGTGCCGCATCTTGGTCCGCGAACTGGACATCGCTCCAGTCATCGCTCGCCGCGGATCCTCGCACCGCTGACCGGTGGAGCGGGCCTCCGCCGGCGAAGAGATCCCCCACCGCCGCTCGTGAAGGTCGGCGACGGGATCACGCCGTAGCGATCCGAGACCGGGAAGGTGCCGCCCGGCCCGATGGTGCTCCCGCTGGGGTCATGGTCGCGCTGCCCAGGACGAGGCGCGCGAGGCTCGCGAGCCAACGGCCGCTCCCGCGGACGAGGAAGAACCATCCGCTCAACGGGAGGGAATTCGGATCGTCTCGATCCACGGTGGGGGTGATGGCGCCTCGTCGCCGACCAGGCCGGCGACGACCCGGGCCGCGCTGGGGGCCGTCGGGGGCCAGGGGGTGAGGCCGTCGGTGAGGACGATGACGATCTGGGGGCGCTGCCGTGCCTGGAGGGCGCGCTCGATGCCCACGCGCATGTCGGTGCCGCCGCCGCCTTCCAGGGTCACCTCGCCGACGGTGGCGACCTGGCGTACGGCGTGGACGTCCGCGTCGCAGGACAGGACCGCCACGCGGTTGTGGCCGATGCCGACCGCGCGCAGGACGCCGGCGACCTCGGCGAGCACCGCGCGCAATTGCTCGTCGCCCATCGAACCGGACGTGTCGACGACGACCGCCACGCGTGGCATGGGTCGGCGCAGGCTCGGCAGGACCACCCCGCGGACGGCCGCACCGCGGCGGGACGGGCGCCGGTAGGTGTAGTCGACCGCGCCGGCCGCCCACGCCGCCGCCTCGCGCACGGCGCCGGTCAGGGCCTGGCGCCAGTCGATCGTGGGCTCCAGGATCTCGTCGGCCCAGCGGCTCCACCCGGCGGGGACGCGGCCGCGCGCCTTCGCGTGCGCCCGCAGGGCCTGGGCGGTCTGCCGCCGGATCGCACCGGCCTCGGCGGGACTGACCCGGGCGGCCGCCGACGACTCCCACGGCATGGGCACGCCGTGGGCACCCGACCCGCATTGCGGCGGGTGGGGCGTGGCCGGGATGCCGCCGAGGTATTCCTCGAAGAGCCGCCCGTCAGGCAGGCCGAACATCGCCGGCTTCATCGCCCCGGCCGGCAGCGACGAGAGGTCGTCGTTGATCTCGCAGTCCTGGGCCACGTTGACGCGGTGGTGGTCGTGCCGGACGGCCGATGGCAGCAGCTCGGCCCGGCGATGGTGGTCGCGCAGCAGGTGGGCCACCTCGTGGATCCACACCGCGGCGAGCGCGGGCACCGGCGTGGCGTCGACGAAGGCCGGCGAGACGTAGCAGCGCCAGTGCCGGTCCACGCCCATGGTCGGGACCTCGAACGAGGGCACGACGGTGAGGCTGTAGAGCGCCGACGCAAGGTAGGGATGGCTGCCGGTCGCCTTGAGCCGCGCCGCCAGCAGCTTGGTCCGATCGAGCGAGACACCCGCCGGCGAGGCCGGCGCCCGCGGGCCGGCCGGCATCGCGGGACCACCGGCCACCGGCGTGGCAGGCGGCCGGGAGCCGGTCGGCGGGGCGGGTCCTGCGGGCGGGTCAGCCGGCACCGGTCAGGATCCCGGAGGCGGTCAGAACGTCGACGAAGGCGTCGATCGCCGCCGGGACCGGCCAGCCGGGGTCGCGCATGCGCGCCAGGTCGAAGGCGGCTCGGGCGGCCACGTCGGGGACGCCGGCGTCGACGGCCTTGGCCAGCACCTCCCACGCCGCCTCCCAGCGGGCCCGGGTCACCGACGATGCGACGGCGGCCACCACCGCGGTGAGGAAGGCCAGCTGACGGTCGCCCCGGTCCGGCAGGGCGAAGGCGGCCGGGTTCGCCAGGACGCGTTCCGGGTCGGGCAGGTCCAGCTCGTCCAGGTAGGTGACCAGCTCGAGGCCGGCGCCGTCGCCGACCGCGCCGACCAGGGCGGTGGCCAGGGCCTCGCGTCCCAACGTCGTGCAGAAGTGGAAGACCAGGAGCCGCAGCGCCATGTCCCACGTGCGCGGCGAGGGCCAGGCGCCGCCCCGGCTCTCGGCGTCCGCGGGCAGGTGGTGGGTCAGGCCGGGGCGCGCCGTGAGGAAGCCGGCGATGAGGCCGCGGGCGCGGGCCAGGGCGCTGGGCGCGCGGTCGAGAGCGACCGTGGGCACCTCGATGTGCGGCCAGACGCCGGCCAGGCCGCGGGCGACGACGCGCGGGTCGTGGGCCCAGTGCAGGTGGACGAAGCGGTTGGCGAGCGGCGGGCTCAGGTGCCACCCGTCGGCCGCGCTCGCCGGCGGGTTGGCCGCGGCGACGATGCGCACCGCGGGCGGCAGGGTCAGGCTGCCGACGCGACGTTCGAGGACCACGCGGAGCAGGGCCGCCTGCACCGCCGGCGGCGCCGACGACAGCTCGTCGAAGAACAGGATGCCGTTGCCCCGCCGCGCCAGCCGCACGGCCCAGTCGGGCGGCGCCATGGGCACGCCCTCGGTGGCCGGGTCGTCACCCACGATGGGCAGGCCGGCGAAGTCGGACGGCTCGTGCACGCTCGCGATGACCGTCTCCATCGGCGCGCCGAGCCCGTCGGCCAGCTGGGCCAGCGTGGCGGACTTGCCGATGCCGGGCTCGCCCCAGAGCAGCACCGGCAGGTTCGCCGACACGGCGAGGACGAGGGCTGCCGCCCGGTGGTCGTCGACCGGCTCGGTGCGGGACGTCCCGATGCGGGCCAGCAGCTCGTCGGCGGCGTCCAGCCCGGTGGTCACGCGGCCCGCTCCTGGATGTATGTGGCGACGGCGTGGAAGTCCTCGCCGCGGTGCTCCATGTATTCGAGCATCTCGTCGAGGTATTCGAGCACCGACATGTCGTCCTGGTTGGGGACGCGGGGATCGGCGCCGGCGTCCACCATCGCCCGGATGAGGCCGGCGGGCCAGTCCTGGGTGACGGCCAGGTAGAGCGGGGTGCTGCCCTGGCGGTCACGCGCGTTGATGTCAGCGCCCTCGGCCAGCAGGCGGGGCAGCAGGCGCGTGTGGTCGAACGAGCGGACCATGTGCATCAGGGTGTGGCCGCGGCCGTTGCGCAGTGCGGGGTCGAGGCCGGCGTCGAGCATCTCGAGGACCGTGCGGGTGCCGCCGTGGATGATGCGCTGCCAGAGGTCTTCGCGGATCGCGCGCAGCCTTTTCGGCAGGCGGCCGGGCTTGCCGGACCAGGCCTGCGCGGCGGCGAAGCAGCCCGAGACCGTGCCGCCGAACGCCAGCAGGGCTCGCTCGCGCTGCTCCTCGGCGGCGGTGTGCTCGCGCAGGACGAGACGGCCGTGCGCGTGCTCGATCTCGTGCCACACGCCCCGGCAGCGCACCCGGATCGGAGGCTCGGCCGGGGCCGGCGCGGCGGCGGGCGCCGCAGCGGCCGGGAAGAGCGCTTCGCGCACGAGCGGGTGGAGCTCGGTCACTCGGGTCCGCCCGCTGCGCACCAGGTCAAGGTCGGCGGACGGGCGCAGCAGCGCCGCGCTGAGCTGTGGCAGCTGGTTGTGGTCCTCGCGGCGGCGCGAGCGCCAATCGAGGGAGATCGCGGTGAGCCGGACGGCGCCGCCCTCGACGTCGACCTTGGCCAGATTGTTGTAGTCGAACCAGATCGCCCACGACGGCGAGCCGAAGAGGGCCGCGACGCGCCGGGCCTCGGCGGCCAGGAGGAACGGGTCGAGCCACGCGAGGCGGGCAAGGTCGAACGGTGTGGAGCCCTCGTCGTCGACCGTCGCCTCGACCCCGGCCTCCGCCCAGGCAGGCACGCCGGAGCCGAGCGGGGTATGAGGCGACGTGGGGCCGCCCACCACGGCTCGCAGCTCTCCGGCTCGTCGCGCGTCCCAGAGATGCGGAGCCAGCCGGATCACCCGCGTCGCGTTCAGCGACCCGTATGCCGCGATCTCGAGCCGGAGCTGCTGTGACCCGAGCACCGACACCGGCGCGTGCACCACGAGCACCTTGGTGCCGGCCGTCACGGGTGAGGTTCCATAGAGGACGTACGAGGCGTCGGTGGCCAGGGTGGTGTAGCCGCCGAGGGCGCGGGGCAGATGCCACCGCAGCAGGTCCGGGGCGAAGCCGGCCACCAGGTCCTCGACGCCCGCCGGGGAGTCGAAGCCGACCGCCACGTCGGCGGCGGCACACGCCGCGCGCCAGTCGCCGCGCTCGCGCGCCGCCGTGCATTCCGCGATCATCCGCTCGGGCACCGCGTAGCGGCGGATCCGTTGCCAGGTGGCGAGGTCGCTCATCGGTACACGCTCACGATCGCGCCGATGTCGGCGTGCGGCGGTGTGGAGGTCTTGGGCGCCAGCCGGCGCATGCGCCTCGGGACGCCGCCGTTGATGCCGAGGTGGTCGAGCCCGGCACCGGCGGCCAGCAGCTGCCGCGCTCCGCGGCCGGTGACCCCGGTGAAGCGCACGTCGAGCCGGCGCAGCGCGCTGCCCGGCAGCGCCGCCGCGAGCAGCGCGGCCCCGTGGTCGCCGACCACGTTGGGCTGTCCGCCGAGCGCCCGCTCGGACGGCGGCCGGGCCAGGTCGAGCGCCTGCCAGGCCGCGAGGTGGGCGGCGAGCGGCGCAACGCTGGTGATGCCGTTGCCGCCGAGCCCGAGCACCATCGAATAGCCGGCCAGGGCGTCCGCCAGCTCGGCGGTGCCCTCGTCGCCGAGTCTGTTGACCGCGAGATAGAGCTCGCGGACACCGCCCTCGGCGACGAGGCGCACGAGTGCGGGCACCGCCGACGGGCCGAGGCCGTTGCCGCCGAGGAAGAGCCGCTGCATCGCGGGCGGCCGCTCGGCCAGCGCGTCGGCCAGGTGGGTGAGGCCGGCGAGCGAGAGGCCGGTGTTGACCAGGTCGAGCGTGCGCAGGGACGTGTTGTGCGCCAGCGCCTCGGCCAGCGCTGCCACGCCGGCGTCGCCGATCGGGTTGCGCTTGAGCCACAGCGCCCGCACCGACGTGTCGGAGGCGAGGCGCTCGGCGAGCGCGGCGGCACCGGCGGCGTCGATCCGATTGCAGCCGAGGTAGATCGTGCTGATCCCGTGGCCCGGCACCAACTCACCGGCCACGGCGCGGGCACCGGACGCGCCCAGGCCGTTGGTGCCGAGCAGCACGTGTCTCGCGTGCGGTGAGGCGGCCGCAGAGCGCATGACGCGGGCGGCCTGGAGCGGCCCCACGCCCTGCTTGCACAGGTCGACCCGGCCGTCGGGGCGGACCAGGCCGCGGGCGAACTCCTCGGGCGCGGTCACCGGCGACGGCGAGGCGAGCCGGCCGAGCAGACCGTCGAAGTCGGACGGGTCGGCGAGGCCGCGGGACGGGTCGGTGATGGCCGGGCACCGCACGGCCGGCTGCTCCTGCATCACCACACCCACTCCCCCGCGGAACGTCAGGGGCGAAGCCGACCGGATTCGAACCGGCGTCCTCCTGCTCGCAGCTAAGGCGCGACGACCTCTGCGCTACGACTTCGCCGCCGCGGAGCTTACGGGAGGGGTACGACAGTTTCGTCAGCGGTCCCGGCTCGCCCCGGCTGCCGGTCGGAGGCGCGCCGGTTGTGCTGAGGCGGCGCCGCCGGTGGGGAGGCGAGGATGTGGAAGGACCCGCTCGCCTCCGCGTGGTAGGCGCCGGTGGCGGTCGCCGCGGCGCCCCGATAGAGGATTTCCTGCCACGGCGCGGGGGCCGGTTCGGGGGCCGTACGGCGGCGGCGCCGGACGACCGGCTTCTTGGCGGACGGCTCGGGGACGTACAGGTGCTCGACGAAGCCGAGCCACAGGTCGACGATCGTGTTGCGCACGCCCATGAACGCGACCACGGCGTAGGCCGCGGCGAGCGCGTTGAGCGTCGCGAAGGCGGCGTTGCCCCAGTTGTGCAGCTGGACGTCGCGCCAGACGGTGTAGACCGAGAACGCGATGACGAGCAGCGGTGAGACGGCGAACAGCAGCGAGGTCGCGGTGCGGTCGGCGACCTTCGGGGTGCGGGCGAACGGGATCTTCTTGCCGGTGACGGCCTGCTGCAACGATTTCACGACGCCGGCCAGGTTGACCGGCAGCAGGATCAGGTTGAAGCCGTAGATGCGCAGGATGTCGGTGCGCTTGTAGCCGAGGCGCTTGAGGTCGCTCGCCATGGCCAGGAAGTAGGGCAGTGCCGCGAGGACGATGAGCGGGCTGAGGAGCTTGCTGTCGAACGGGTACGCGAGCAGCAGGATCAGGCCGATGCTGCTCCAGCAGGTGGATGCCATGTAGTTGACGCGCAGCCAGGTCTGCGCGGCGCTGCCGTGCTCGCCGCGCTGGGTGCGCTCGCGGCTGTTGCGCCACAGCTTGGGCAGGATGAGCAGGCCGCCGTTGGCCCAGCGGCGGCGCTGGATGGCGAGCGAGCCGAAGTCGGGCGGGGTGGCGCTGTAGCTGAGCCGTTCCGGGTAGTTGATGAGCCGCCAGCCGTGGATGGCCAGGTCCAGGCTGGACTCGGTGTCCTCGATGACGGTGCGGTCCTGCACGTAGCGGCGCACCTCGTGGCCGCTCGCGTGCTCGACCTCGACGATGTCGTCGAGCGCCCGCTTGCGGATGACCGCGTTGGCGCCGACCCAGAACGTCGCGTCGTGGTAGCTCATGCCCTGGTGGACGATGTGCTGGAGGTCGGTGGTGGCGCCGGCGAGGCGCTCCATGCGGGTGGACGAGCCCGGGAAGGCCGAGTACGGCGTCTGCGCGACCGCGAGCCGGTGGTTGTCCGGCAGGAAGAACAGGTACACCAGGCGCAGGCAGTATTCGGGCAGCAAAATCGAGTCAGCGTCGAGCGTGAGGATGAACTCGGCGTCCGGCACGGTCATCGTCCCGGCCGGCGACGGCACGAGCACGGTGCCCTCGGGAGTCTCGCGCACCTCGTAGCTGCGGCCCATCAGCCCGATGTAGCTGTTGAGGTTCATCGCCTTGTTGGCCTCGTGCGACAGCGACGCGTACCGCTTGCGCTCGAAGCTGGTGATCTCGCAGCGGAAGGTCCAGGTGAGCCGCTGGCAGAGCTGCCGTTTCCGTTCGTCCGGAAGGGATTCGCCCTCGTCGAGCGCGGAGGCCAGCGCGCCGGCGACGCCGTCGAAGTCCTTGGCGAGCGCGCCGAGGACCTGCTCCGCGAAGAACCGGTCGACGTGGTCCTCGATGAGCTCCTCGGCGGCGCGGCGGCGCAGCCAGTCCGCGGCCCAGCGATATTCGTCGATGAGGTCGCCGATCTCGCCGGCTTGCAGGCGCGCGAAGCGCTCGCGCGGTTCGCGCAGCCATTCGGTGAGCTCGCCGGGGAGCGCCCGGGCCGCCACGAGTCCCGCCACGTGGTCGGCGCGCGTGGGGTGGGGCGGGTCGTCGAGCAGCAGCACGACCCGCAGGTCTGGATATTCTTGCAGCGCCGCGGAGAGCAGCGTCTTGCGGATGGTCGGGACCTGTTCGCGGTACGAGGGGACGAGCACCGTCATGGGCGGCCGCCGGTCGTCGAACGCCTCGTCGACGACCGCCCGCGGCACGCGCCGGTGCGCGCGGGTCCGGTAGAGCGCGCCCTGCCGGGCCACCAGGTAGAGCAGCGACGACATCGTCAGCAGCGACATGATGGCGACGTAGACGACGGTCTCGGACGTGAACCGCATGCCCTGGAAGCCGCGGTTGACGAACTGGGAGATGACCGTGACGACGATGTAGGCCGCCCAGGCAAGCAGGGTGACGACGATGCCGAGGCGGCCCATCGTGATGAGCGTGTCGCTCGCCGGCGCGGCCACCGGGGGCAGCGGCTGGGTGCGCCGGTCGGCGCCCCACTGGCGCCTGCGTTTCGCGGGCATGGACGGCTCCCCGGGGGTCGGAGGGTGATCGGAGACCCGGATCGGCCGCGGCGGCGCGCACTTGAGGGAAGTTCCTCAAGTCGTGCCGGGGGCCGCCGATGGAACGCACATGTCATCCCCCGACTCGGCGGCGGAGCCCCGTCGCCGGCTGTCCGTCCCGCGGATCCTGCTCGTCGTCGTGGTCGTGGCCGCTGCGGTCTGCGCGCCCTTCGCGTTCCGCACGGTCAAGGACCGGCTGGACGCGGGCGCCGCGCAGGTGTCGTCGTTCGCCCCGTACGTGGACGTGACGAACACGCCGCAGTTCTCGTTCGAGGACGCCTCGGCGAACGCGGCCGGCACCGTGGTGCTGGGCTTCGTGGTGAGCAGCACGGACGTGGTGTGCCGGCCGAGCTGGGGCACGGCGTACTCGCTGGCGACCGCGTCGACCGGGATCGACCTCGACCGGCGGATCGCCCGGCTGCGCCAGCGCGGCGGCGACGTGACGGTGTCCTTCGGCGGGGCGAGCAACAAGGAGCTGGCGTCGGCCTGCACCGATCCGGCCAAGCTGCAGGCCGCGTACGAGGCGGTGGTCGACCGCTACGGCATCACCTCCGTCGACTTCGACCTCGAGGACGGCGGCGAGACCGCGGCCGTCATGGCCCGCCGGGCGGCCGCCGTGCGCGCCGTGCAGCGCAAGCGCGTCGCCGCCGGCAAGAGCCTCGACGTGTGGCTGACGCTGCCGGTCGGCACGGCGGGGCTCACGAGCGTGGGCGTGGCCGAGCTCGACGCGATGCTCGCCGCCGGGGTGGAGGTCGCCGGGGTCAACGCGCTCACCATGAACTACGGCTCGCCGGGCACGGGACGGACCATGACGAGCCTGGTGGAGGCGTCGCTGACCTCGCTCGCCGGGCAGGTCGTCACCTCGTACAGGAAGATCGGCACGACCCTGAGCGCCGAGGAGGGCTGGCAGCGGGTGGCCGCCACGCCGATGATCGGGCAGAACGACACGGCCGACGAGCGGTTCCAGCTCTCGGACGCGTCGGCGCTGCTGGCCTTCGCCCGCGAGAAGGGCCTGCGGCGGCTGTCGATGTGGTCGGCCAACCGCGACAACAACTGCGGCGTGAACTACGTCGACACCACCATCGTGTCGACCAGTTGCAGCGGCCTCGACCAGGAGCGGGGCGCGTTCACCGCACTGTTCAACGAGTTCACGGCGACCACGCCCACGAAGGCGCCCGCGAGCGCGGCCGCGCCGCCGTCGGACGACCCCGCCACGTCGCCCTACCCGATTTGGAACGAGCTGACCGCGTACGCCAAGAACGCGAAGGTCGTCTGGCATCACAACGTCTACCTGGCGAAGTGGTGGACGCAGGGCGACACCCCGGACGCGCCGGTGACGAACGCGGCGGACACGCCGTGGACGCTGCTCGGCCCGGTGCTGGCAGGCGAGACGCCGCTGGCGACCGGCTCGTCGACGGTCACGGCGACCGCGTACGCGACGTGGAACCCGGCCGCCACCTACGTGGCCGGCGACCGCGTGCAGTACCACAACGTGGTCTACCAGGCGAAGTGGTGGACGCTCGGCGACGTGCCCGGCGCGGCGGTCAGCGACCCGTCCGACACGCCGTGGGAGAAGCTGTGATCAGGCTTCGCCGATGGCGTCGCGCAGCGCGGCCCGCTTGGTGATGCCGAGCTTCGGGAAGATCTGGTAGAGGTGGCCGCCGACCGTGCGGGGCGACAGGAACAGGCGCTCGGCGATCTGCTTGTTCGTCATCCCGGCGGCGGCCATCCGGGCGATCTGGAGCTCCTGCGGGGTCAGCGCCTCGGCGCCGCGGGCACCGGCGGCCGTGCGGGTCGCCTGCCCGGCGGCGCGCAGCTCGGCCTCGGCGCGCTCGGCCCACGGCGCGGCGCCGAGCTTGCGGAAGGCGGCACGCGCGGCCTCCAGCTGGAGGCGGGCCTCGACGGCCTCGCGGGAGCGGCGCAGCCTTTCGCCGTACGCCAGCCGGACCCGCGCCACGTCGAACGGCCACTGCTCCACGGTGGGCAGGGCGAGCACCCGCTCGAACAGCGTATCGTCGTCGGCCACCAGCGCCTCGCAGGCGGCCGTGAGGATCGCCAGGCGCGGCGAGAGAGCAGCCACACCTGCCTCGCGCAGCGCGCGCACGTGCGCCTCGGCGTCGTGCCTCCGCCCGGTGCGCAGCGCCGCGTAAATCAGGTCGAAGGCGACCCACAGGGCGATCGGCACGTGCGAGGCGAGCGTGCCGGGCGGGCTGATCGCGCAGGCGTGCCGGTACGCCGCGTCGAAGTCCTCCCGGCCGTACGCGGCGAGCACCAGCGCGTGCCGGGCCATCGTCGCGGCGAGCCCGGCGCCGTGCGCGGCCGCCCAGTCGGTCATGCGCTCGGCGACCGCCGCGGCCTCGTCGTGCCGGCCGTGGACCGCGTGCAGCAGCGCCTCGTGATACCAGAAGTAGAAGCGGAAGAACTGCGTGCCCGGCGCGGCGCAGACGGTCAGGCCGCCGGCCGTCAGCCCGGCCTGCTCTTCCCACGCGCCGCGGTGGAAGGCGTCGACGGCGAGGTCCATGAGCGCGACCAGGCGCTGCCGCGCGGGTGCGCCCTCGCCGGCCAGCCGGGTCAGCCGGCCGCGCAGCACGCCGATGCGGTCCACGAACATCGCGCACCCGGCCACGTTCAGAACGGTGTCGTGGCTGGGATCGCGCAGCGCGACGTCGAGCGCGGCCTCCAGGCGGGGCAGCGCGGCCACGCCGGTGCGGACCGGATCGGCGAAGGTGTCCAGGGCGAGCCGCAGCTCCGGGTCGGTGGCGCCGTCCACCGGCCGCCACATCTCGGCCCGGCCGCCGAAGAAGGCCAGCAGCGCGATCGTCCACTGTGCGGACTCGGGCGGGCCGTCGGCGCTCTCCAGCGCGCGCAGGACGAAGGCGTGCACGACGTCGACCGGGGTGCCGGAGTCGAGCATCACGAGCGCGGCGGCCGACGCGTAGTGCGTCGTCGCGTTCTCCTCCCCCGCCGCCTTGCGGGCCTGGGCGAGCAGATCGGCGGCGCTGCGGGCCTCGCCCAGGGCCTCGGCGCCCACGTACGCGGCCTCGGCGAGCCGCCTGCTGCGCTCGGCGGCGGACGGGCTCAGGTCGGCCGCGCGGGTCAGCGTCGCCACCATGGCCTGCAGGTCGCCGTGGCGCAGCATCTGCTGGGCGGCCCGCTCCAGCAGCGCGGCGACCGCCTCGTCGGGACCGGTCGCCGCCTCGCCGAGATGCCAGGCGCGCCGCTCGACATCGTCGCCGAAGGCGGTGGCGAGCGTGCTGTGGGCCCGGCGCCGGGCGGCGGCGGTGGAGACGGTGACCACGGCGGAGCGGATGAGCGGATGCTGGAACACGACCTGACGGGTGTCGCCGTCGACCCGCACGAGACCGTCGCGCTCGGCCGGTTCCAGGTCGTCGAGCAGCCGGTCGCCGCCCACGGCGGCGGCCAGCACCGCCAGGCCCGCGTCGCCGTCGAGCGCCGCGAGCAGCAGCGTGTGCCTGGTCTCCGGCGGCAGGGCAGCGATCCGGTCGGCGTACAGCTGCTGGAGGCGTTTGCCCAGCGGCAACACGGGAGGCAGGCGGGGCACGTCGCGCACCGAGCGGGGCAGTTCGAGCAGGGCGAGCGGGTTGCCCTGGGCGGTCGCGAGGACGCGGTCGCGGGCCTCCGGATCGAGGGCCGGGAAGCGGGCGGCCAGCAGCTCGGCGGACGCCCCGGCGTCGAGCGGGCGCACCTCGTGCTCCGGCAGGCCGGACCGGTCGAAGAAGCCGGGAACACCGGTGCGGTAGGCGGCGAGCATCGCGGCCCGGCTGCCGCCGAGGCGGCGCGCCACGAAGCCGAGCACCTGCGCACTGGCGCGGTCGATCCATTGCAGGTCGTCGATGACGAGCAGGGCGCCGGCGCGGCGCAGCAGGAGGGTGACGGCGCTGGAGAGCAGCAGCGGCTCGGGCATCGCCCCGTCGCTGAGGCCGAGCGCGACGCGCAGCGCCCGCTCGTGGGCCCCGCCGAGGTCGCCGAAATGGCCGAGCAACGGGAGCAGGGCGCGGTTGAGACCGGCGAAGCCCACCTCGGCCTCGTACTGAGCACCGGGCAGCCGGATCACGAGGCGGTCCGCGGTGTCGGCGACGGCGGTGAGCAGCGCGGTCTTGCCGACGCCGGGATCGCCGGTGACCAGCAGCGTCCCGCCGGTCGCGCTCGTTCCCGTGCCCGTCGCGGCGTTCGTCGCGGCGTTCGTCGCGGCGTTCGTCGCGGCGTTCGTCGCGGCGTTCGTCGCGGCGTTCGTCGCGGCGTTCGTCGCGGCT
>NZ_BOMI01000115.1 GCF_016862115.1 Paractinoplanes deccanensis | reverse complement strand
CCCGTCGCGGCGTTCGTCGCGGCGTTCGTCGCGGCGTTCGTCGCGGCGTTCGTCGCGGCGTTCGTCGCGGCGTTCGTCGCGGCGTTCGTCGCGGCTAGGAAGGCCTGGAGGTGGTGCAGGTCCGAGGACCTGCCGACGAGCGCAGTCACGAGGAAAGTGTCCCTCGTCGCCCGAGTCGAATGACTGGTGCTCCCCCATTGCCGGACGCCGGACCATGGTGCAGCCACATCGGCGGTACGGGAGGTAGCAGGATGAACGGCACGCTTCGGGTCGTCGTGGCGGACGACCACACCCTGGTGCGTGAGGGCATGGTGCGCGTGCTGGAGCAAGGCGGCGTCGACGTCCTCGGCACGGCCGCCACCGCTGACGGCCTGCTCGGCCAGGCTCGCGCCTACCGCCCCGACGTGGTCGTCACCGACCTGCACATGCCGCCGGGCGACGGCCGCGACGGCATGTGGGCGGCGCGGGAACTGCGGCGCGGCAGCCCCGCGTGCGCGGTCGTGGTGGTCTCGCAATACCTCGAGGAGGAGTTCGCCCTCGAGTTGGTCGAGGCGGGCCCGACCGGCGTCGGCTACCTGCTCAAGCAAAAGATCGCGGTGGCGGACACCCTGCTCGACGCGGTCCGCCGGGTCGCCGCGGGCGGCACGGCCCTCGACCCGGACGTCATCTCCGGCCTGGTGCGCCGCGGCCGCGACGAGGGCCCGCTCGGCACGCTGACGGCCCGCGAGCGCGAGGTGCTCACCCTGATGGCCGAGGGCCACTCGAACGCCGGCATCGCGGCCCGGCTGTTCATCACCGTGCCCGCCGTCGAACGCCACGTCACCGGCATCTTCGCGAAGCTGGGCCTGGGCGGACCCGGCGGCGGCCGCCACCGCCGGGTCCAGGCGGTTCTCCATTACCTCCGTTCGACCTGCTCATAGACGGTGTCCCGCGGCCGCGGCCGGACCCGCCACAGGGGGATCGCCGCCTGGATCAACCAGGTGACGGCGAGTAGCACGGTGAGCACGGCCACGAGCGGCCGGACCTCGTGGCCCGCGAAGACGAACGCCGACGCGAGGGAAAGCACACCGAGGACGAGGACGACGATGCGAACCCGGGGCCGGCGGACGCTGTGGCGCACGGCGACGGACAGGGTCGGGACGAATTCGGGCTCCACCGGGGCGCGGCTGCCGCGAGCCTCCGCCTCGAGCAACTGCCGAACCTCGGCGAGGGACTCGTCCGCCCCGGCAGCGCCCTGCTCGCGGGCCACCGTCAGCCAGTGTTCGGCCCGGACCAGGCTGCCGTTCTCCAAATAGAGGTTCCCAGCTCGTACGCCGCGATCGCCAGCACACTGGAGACCGCCCTGAGGCTCCCGTCGTGAATGGCCATGATGCACTCCAGACAAATAGATGTCGCAATGGTGGGGTGGAAGGGGGAGATTGCCGACCTCCCCCGCACGAAGACATTTCGTTGATCAGCGGGAAAGGGGTAGGCTCAGGTCTGCCCTGGCGTCGCGGATGCGCCGCACTGCCAGGGAACCAGCCTCTCCTGCTCGCTGTCCGCCACCCGTAGGCCGAATCGCACCCGGAACTCGAAAGGCACATCCCCCGAGACCGGTTCGGTCAACAGGGCCTCCTGTTCCGCGGTCATCATGATTCTCGGCAGAACCGAGTTCATGAAATTCGCCCAGGCGATGCCGGCGAGAATCCCGGGTCCCGGGCCCGCCACAACGCCGGTCATACCACCGACCGCGGCTGCCGATCCCGCTGTGATGGTCCAGCGGATGCACGAGTTCCGTTTTGACATTTCCTCCGCCTCGAAGGCTCACGTCGGCAACAAAAAACCCGTAGCCGGCGTATGGCTACGGGTTTGCGGTCGTGCGTTCGTGCGAAGTTCAAGCTAGCACCGCACCGCCCGGGCGGATATGTCGCGCGCGCCAACTTCACCCGGAAGGGGCGTCGTCAGGAGGCCTGGCGGACCAGCAGGCCGGCGCGCCACGCGTCGGCGAGGGCGTCGAGGGGGACGCCGAGGACGTCGCTGAGGCGCACGACGGTGCCGAAGGCGGGGGCCGGCAGGCGGCCTACCTCAATCTTGCGGAGGGTCTCGGGGGACATGCCGGCGGCGACGGCGACCTCGACGAGGCTGCGGCCGGCGCGAGCCTGCCGGAGGGCGATGCCAAGGCGCTGGCCGGCCGCGATCTGTTCGGCGGTGTGCGGTTGGCGAACCATTCCGTCACTATAGACCCCAAACCGGCGTGGTATAACTATACCGTGATCGAGCTGAAGTCCCCCGCCGAGATCGGGCTCATGCATGTCACCGGCCGCTTCGTCGGCGAGGTGCTGGCCGAGGTCGCCGCGTCCGCGGCCCCCGGCGTCAACCTGCTCGACCTCGAGCAGCACGCGCGCGGCCTCCTCGAGAAGCGCGGCGCCGAGTCGTCCTACTGGGACTACGCGCCGTCGTTCGGCCGCGGCCCGTTCCGCAACGTGCTGTGCCTGTCGGTCAACGACGCCGTCCTGCACGGCCTGCCCCACGACTACGCGCTGCGCGACGGCGACCTGCTGAGCATCGACATGGCGGTCGCCATCGACGGCTGGACGGCCGACTCGGCGTACTCGGTCGTCGTCGGCACCGCCGCCCCCGAGGACCTGCGCCTCATCGAGGCGACCGAGGTGGCTTTGGAGGCCGGCATCGAGGCGGCCCAGCCCGGCGGGCGCCTCGGCGACATCTCCGCCGCGATCGGCGCGGTGGCCCGCGACTACGGCTACCGGGTCAACAGCGAGTTCGGCGGCCACGGCATCGGCCGCACCATGCACGAGAGCCCGCACATCCCGAACGACGGCCGCGCCGGCCGCGGCATGCGGCTCATGCCGGGCCTCACGATCGCCATCGAGCCGTGGTTCCTCGTCACCACCGACAAGATCCGCTTCGACGAGGACGGCTGGACGATCCGCTCCGCCGACGGATCCCGCACGGCCCACTCCGAGCACACGGTCGCGGTCACCGAGACGGGCCCGCTCGTCCTGACCCGCCGCCCGGACCACGACCCGGCCACCGGCGACGCCGCCGGCACGCCGGGGCAGCAGGCGCGGTAACCGCCTCAGGACCGGACGCTCAGCAAGGCCACGCGCCGGGGGACGCGGCGCGGGTGGCCGACGCCATCCTCGCCGTGACGGAGATGGACGCGCCGCCGCTGCGCCTGCCGGTGGGCGGCGACGCCGTCGCGGCGATCCGCGCGTCGTTGCAGTCGCGCCTGGCGGAGCTGGAGCGTCTCTAGGGCTTCATCACGGCGGCGAGGCCGTCGAGGAGGCGCTGGAGGCCGTAGTCGAGCAGCAGGTCGAGGCCGAACTCGTGGTCGCCGGCCATGAAGCGGGCCATCAGCGGGAGCTTGCCGGTGGCCAGGACGGCCGCGAACCGGTCCTGCTGGGCCTCCATCCACTGCTGTTCGGTCATGCCGGTCTCCTGCTCGGCCTGGGCCTCCTCCTCCAGGTTGACCGCCGTGCCCCGTACGTAATTGGCGATCATCACCGCGGCCGTGAACTGGGTGCTCGTGTCGAGCCCGCACCGGTCGAGGGCGCGCATCGTCCACTCGGTGTGCGCCATGCCGTGCGGGGCCAGCGGCGGCCGGGTGAAGGACATCGCCTGGGCCAGCCAGGGATGCTCGCGGTACATCGCCCACTGGAGGCGGGCGAGCGCCTCGACGCAGGTGCGCCAGTCGTCGACGCCGGGATCGAGGTGGGGCGGCGGGGGATGCTCGGCCATCACCCGGTCCGTCATCAGCCGGACGAGGTCCTCCTTGTCCTCGACGTAGCGGTAGAGCGCCATCGTCGGCAGGCCGACCTCGCCGGCGAGCCGGCGCATCGAGACCGCGCCCAGCCCTTCGGCGTCGGCGACGGTGATGGCGACCCGGACGATGCGGTCACGGTCGGGCGGGGCGGTGCCGCCGGAGACGACCGTGCCGAGGCCGGGCCGCGTCTCCACCAGGCCGGTGTCCCGCAACTGGCCGATGACCCGCGTCGCGGTGGCCATCGCGACGCCGTACGACGCCATGATCTGCCTGGTCGAGGGGACGGGCGCGCCCGGCGGCAGCGAGCCGTCGGTGATCTGCGCGGCGATCTGGGCGGCGATCCGCCGGTACAGGGGCTCCACCGCACTAGTGCACCACAGGGCGAAGCACCACGTCGAATGGTGGGGTTAGCACTACCGACCCGGCAGGTAGTGCGCCCGTACGGTGTACTCATCCGAACACGGGAGGGGCACCAGCATGAATGACGCGGTCCGTGTGGAATCGCTGTACAAGACTTATGAGAACGGGGTGACGGCGCTCGACGGCGTGTCGGCGCGCTTCGCCTCGGGGACCTTCACGGCGGTGATGGGACCGTCCGGCTCGGGCAAGAGCACCCTGTTGCAGTGCGCGGCCGGGCTCGACCTGCCGACCGCCGGGCGGGTCTTCATCGGCGGCGCCGAGCTGACGGCCACAAAGGACACTGCCCGCACGAAGTTCCGGCGCAGCCGGGTCGGCTTCGTCTTCCAGGACTACAACCTGCTGCCGTCGCTCACCGTCGAGCAGAACGTGCTGCTTCCGTTGCGCCTGGCCGGCAAGCGGCGGCCGGCGAACGCCCGGCAGATCCTCGACCGGCTGGGCCTCGGCGACCGCACCCACGAGCTGCCCGAGCGGCTCTCCGGCGGCCAGCGCCAGCGGGTGGCGGTCGCGCGGGCGCTCGTCACCGAGCCCGCGGTCGTCTTCGCCGACGAGCCGACGGGCGCGCTCGACCTGCGCAGCGCGCGGGAGGTGCTGGGCCTGCTGCGGGCGGTCGTGCACGAGTACGGGCGCACGGTCGTGATGGTCACCCACGACCCGGTGGCGGCGGCACACGCCGATGCCGTGCTGTTCCTGGCCGACGGGCGGCTGGCCGGGTCGATGGCGCACCCGAGCGCCGACGCCGTGGCCGAGCGCCTCGCCCACCTGGGTGACCTCACCACCCGGGCCGCGGCATGATCGCCATCGCGCTGCGGAACCTGAAGCACCGGCCGGGCGGCTTCGTGGCCACCTTCGTGTCGGCGTTCCTCGGCGCCGCCCTGCTGATGGCGTTCGCGTCCCTGATGGACACCGGGGACACCGAGTCGCTCACCACGACGGCCGTGGTGGGCGGCGGCTGGTGTCTCGTCATCGTGGCCTTCGCGGTCACGTCGACGCTGAGCCTGTCGGTGCGGCAGCGCGCCGACCAGGTGGCCCTGCTGCGCTCGGCCGGCGCGACCGGCCCGCAGCTGCGCCGGATGATCGTCGGTGAGGCGGCGGCCATCGCGCTGATCGCCTCGGCGGCGGCCGTGCCGGTGGGGTACGCGCTCGGCCGCGTCCTGCTCTCGCTGTTGCAGGACACCGGCCAGGTCGCGGAGTCGGTCGGCTACCGGTTCGGCCCGATCGCGCTCGGCACCGGCTTCGGCGTGACGCTGCTGGGCGCCGTGGCCGCGGCGTACGCGACGGCACGCCGTACCGCCGGAAAGGCCGGCGGCAGGCCGGAAAGGCCGCGTCTGCGCCGCGTCGGGGCCGTGATCTTCCTGCTGGCGGGCGCCAACTGCTCGGTGCTGACGGCCACGCTGATGGACGGCAAGGGCGTCGACGCGATGCAGACCGCCGGGCAGGCCGGCATCTGGGCCTCCATCGGCCTGGCGCTGCTGGCTCCCGAGCTGCTGCGGCTGGTCACCGCCGTCATCGGCCCGGTCGTGCGGGCCTTCGGCGGCGTTGCGGGTGAGCTGGCGGTGACCGGCGTGCACTCCCGGGCGCGGCAGCTCGCCGCGGCCGTCATGCCGGTGCTCATCTTCACCGGCGTGGCCACCGGGACCGTGTACATGCAAGGCATCGAGGACCGCGCCGCCGAGGGCCAGATCCAGCCCGAGTACGCGCAGGACGTGCAGACGCTCAACTACGTGGTCGTCGGGATGATCGCGGTCTTCGTGGCCGTGATGCTCGTCAACACGCTCGTCGCCGCCACCACGCGCCGCCGCCGCGAGTTCGCCCAGCACCGCCTGGCCGGCGCCACCCGCGGTCAGCTGCTGGGGATGGTGTCGCTGGAGGTCGTGCTGGTGACCGTGGCCGGCGTGCTCGGCGGCTCCTCGGCGTCGCTGTTCACCATCGTGCCGTTCGGCTCGGCCCGTGCCGGCGAGCTCTGGCCGTCGGCGAGTCCTTGGCAGTACGGGGTCATCGTCGCCCTCGCGGTGGTCCTGACCGCCGCGGCGACGATCCAGACCACCCGCCGCGCGCTGCGGGGCCCGGCGACCGCCGGCGTGCGCGCCTGACCCGGCGAAGACACGCCATGCCCGGTCTCCCCCCTGGGGCCGGGCATGGCGGCTGTGGCTCTCTTTACTTGCCGTGGCGGGCGTACTTGGCGCGGAACTTCTCGATGCGGCCCGCGGTGTCCAGGACCCGGGTGCGGCCCGTCCAGAACGGGTGGCTCGCCGAGGAGATCTGGACGTCGATCACCGGGTACGTCCGGCCGTCGGTCCACTCGACGGTGGCACGGCTGGTCTCCGTCGAGCGGGTGAGGAACGCGAAGTCAGCGTTGCGGTCGCGGTAGACGACGCTGTGGTAATCGGGGTGAATGCCGTTCTTCATGGCTCTCTCCTCCAAAGGATCGACCACCACAACCAGCGGAGGTGCCCCGCTATTCCAGGGCACCTGAGCTGCGGTTATGCGAACTTCGCGGACGCCGCGTCGAGGGCGGCCACCTCCTCGGCGGTGAGGTCGAACGTCGCCGAGGCGAGCAGCGCCGGCAGCTGCGACGCCTTGCTGGCGCTGGCGATCGGGGCGACGACCTGCGGGCGCCCGCGCAGCCACGCCAGGGCGACGGTGGCGATCTCGGCGCCGCGCGCCCGGGCGATCCGGTCGAGGGCGTCGACGACCTCGAGGCCGCCCTCGTTCAGGTAGGTGCCGGCGCCGCCGCCGCGCGGGGACTTCGACAGGTCCTCGGTGGTGCGGTACTTGCCGGTGAGGAAGCCGCTCGCCAGGCCGTAGTAGGGCACGACGGCGAGGTTCTCGTCGGCGGCGACCGGGGCGATGTCCTCCTCGTACCGGGCGCGGGCGACGAGGTTGTAGTGGGGCTGGACGGCCACCGGCGGCGCGAAGCCCTCCCGCTCGGCGATCCCGATCCACTCGCGGATGCGGGCGCCGGTGTAGTTCGACACCGCGATCGCGCGGACCTTGCCGGCCCGCACCAGCGCGTCGAACGCGGCGGCGGTCTCGGTCAGCGGCACCGACTCGTCGTCGTAGTGCGCGTAGTAGAGGTCGATGTGCTCGACCCCGAGCCGGGTGAGCGACGCGTCCGCGGCCGCCGCGACGTTGCTCGCGGAGAGCCCCCGGAACTGCGGATGCTGGCTGACCTTGGTGGCGACGACGACCCGATCGCGATTGCCGCGGGCCCGGAGCCACTCCCCGATGATCGTCTCGGACTCGCCGCCCGAGTTGCCCGGCACCCACGCCGAATAGCCGTCGGCGGTGTCGATGAAGTTGCCGCCGCCGGCCACGTACTGGTCGAGGACGTCGAACGAGGCGTCCTTGTCACTGGTCCAGCCGAAGACGTTGCCGCCCAGCGAGAGCGGGAAGACGTCGATGCCGGAATTGCCGAGAGTAGCCATGGTGCTCCACTTCCCTGTCGATCAATCTCCTGAACGCTAGCGCGGCACCCGGTGCCCGGCATCACACCTCGCAGAGACCGAATCCGGTATGGCCATACGTATTGATATGCCTCGATAAGAGGGCCAGCCTCGGACGTAACCCCCGAGGAGGAGAGATGTTGTTACGCAGGATCGCCGCGGCCCTCTGCGCCACCGCGCTGGCCGCCGTGGGAGTGCAGGCCACCAGCGCCGGACCGGCCGCCGCCGCACCCCGGGTGCTCTACTACGACGCCGGCCAGGCCCAGGAGTTCCGCTCGGTCGTCGACCAGGGCGCGCAGATCTGGAACAGCCGCGTCACCAACGTCCGCCTGGTGCCGGTCCCGGCCGGGCAGACCCCCAACATCCGGGTGTACGCCGACAACGGCTGGCCACGCGCGATCACCACGTCCCTGGGCAACGGCCGCTGGTACATGGGCCGCGAGGCGGTCAACGACGGCTACTACCAGCCCCGCATCGCCGCGCACGAGTTCGGCCACCTGCTCGGCCTGCCCGACCGCCGCACCGGCCTCTGCTCCGACCTGATGTCCGGCAGCAGCGCCCCGGTGTCGTGCACCAACGCCTACCCGAGCACCCGCGAGGCCACCACGGTGAACACCAACTTCGCCACCGCGGCGGCCGTCGCGCCCCAGGTCTACGCCTGGGCCGGCTAGCGCCCGGGGCCGGGGCCGGGCCGCGCGGGCGGCTCGGCCCCGGCGCTCCAGTCCGGCTTGCCGCCGGCGGCGTTCGAGGTCACCTCGGGGCCGATCAGCAGGAAGTGGGCCTCGTCCCCGTCGACCCGGGGACAGTGCTCGACGCCGCGCGGGATGACCAGCAGGTCGCCGGGGAGCAGAGGCACGTCGCCGTCGCGCAGCTGGATCGTCATCCGCCCGGACAGCAGCAGGAAGGTCTCGTCCTGGTCGTCGTGCGCGTGCCAGTTCGTCGACCCCGTGCCCTTCGCCACCTTGAGCAGGTTGCCGTTCGCCGAGGCGAGCACCCGCTGGGACCAGAACTCGGTGAGGCCGGCCGCCTCAGCGGCCACGGCGTGTTTCGTGAGCATGCACTGATCTTGAAGGCGCCGGCGGGCGAACGGCAGTGGTAGGAATGACCGATGCCGCAAGGATCCTCACACCGGGTCGTCCTCGTCGTCGACGAGCAGTCCAACCCCTTCGAGGTCGGGTGCGCCTGTGAGATCTTCGGCGGCCCGCTGCGGCCCGAGATCGGATATCAGCTGTACGACCTGCGCGTGGCCGCCCCGCGACGCTCGACGCCCATGCGGGACGCGCTGTTCAGCATCGGCGCGGTCGGGCGACTCGACGAGATCGACCGGGCGGACACCGTGATCGTGCCGAACCGGCCGTATGTCGCGACGCCGACCCGCCCGGCGCTGCTCGCGGCCCTGCGCCGCGCCCACCGGCGGGGAGCGCGCCTCGTCGGCCTCTGCACGGGTGCCTTCACCCTCGCCGAGGCCGGCCTGCTCGACGGGCGCCGGGCGACGGTGCACTGGGATCTGGCCGAGGAGTTCCGGGCGCGCTTTCCCGCGGTGACGCTGGCACCCGACGTCCTGTTCGTCGACGACGGCGACGTGCTGACCTCGGCGGGCAGCGCCGCGGCCCTCGACCTCGGCTTGCACATCGTCCGGCGCGACTACGGCGCGGAGGTCGCCAACCACGTCAGCCGCCGTCTCGTCTTCGCCGCCTACCGCGACGGCGGCCAGCGCCAGTTCGTGGAACGCCCGATGCCGCCCGCCGCCGGCCAGTCCCTCGCCCCCGTGCTGGCCTGGGCCCAGCAGCGCCTGGACGAGCCGATCACCGTCGCCGACCTCGCACTCCGGGCCGGGATGAGCGCGGGAAGCCTGCACCGCCGTTTCCGCGCCGAGCTCGGCACCACCCCGCTGGCCTGGCTGACCGTCGAGCGCGTCACCCTGGCCTGCCGCCTCATCGAGCAGGGCGCCCACGGCCTCGAAGCCGTCGCCCGCCGCTCCGGCCTCGGCACGGGCGCGAACATGCGGGCCCTGTTCAAGCGCCACGTCGGCGTGAGCCCGGCGCACTACCGGCGCCGCTTCACCGCCACACCGTGAATCTGCATCTTGGCAACGTTTCCACCTTCGCGACTCAGGCGAGCTCGCGGTGAAGACGTAAGCCATTGCGGGTAACGCCTTCCTTCGAATCGATGCCGAAACGATTGATCGCCGCAACGGGGCGGTGCGCCGTCAAGGCCCCACCAAATCCATTGCACATCGTGTCGTCGCCGCGCTCGTCTCCTCCGGCAGGATCGACCCCACGGGGAAGACAGCCGATCAAATTGCCGCAGAAGGCCTGGGGATCCTCAGGAAAGCAGTGGACGATCCGAATTCCGAGTTCCTCACGGTCGTAGACCACTCAACCGAAATCCTTGAAGCGGCGCAGTCCGCGAGGAGCGCCGGCAACCTGCATCTGGCCATACTCATGCAAGCAACACTGTGGAAGCTTCTTGGAATGCCGCTCGTGGCCGAGAGGGACGTGGACGTCTTCGGGGCAGCTGCCGACGACCTCGCACCACTCGAGGGCCGGCGCGCACCGCGCCGGCCCTCTCGCCGGGCTCAGGCCGGCAGGCCGCCCACCTGCTGATTCACCCAGGTCCGGATCGATGGCAGGTCGCCGTAGATGGACGGGGCGGTGGCGCAGACCGAGCTGTTGTTGCCCGCTCGGCTGGTCACGCCGATCAGGGACCAGCGGCCGCTGATCGCGCGGACCTGCGGGCCGCCCGAGTCGCCGTAGCAGGCGCCGGCGTTGCCGTTCGTGTTGTTGGTGCAGATCTCGTAGGCGGCGTTGATGCCGGAGCAGCGGCTGTCCGCCACGATCGACGTGTCGAGCTCGTTCGCGATGCGCGGGGTGGAGCCGCAGCCGCGGGTCGGGCACGTCTGGCCCCAGCCGATGATGCGGGTGGCCGTGCCGACGGCACCGGACGCCGTGGGGATCGGCGCCGGGGCGTACGAGACGGAGCTCGCCAGCTCGAGCAGCTTCACGTCGATGCCGGGGTGGTTGACGGCGCGGCGCACGGACACGACGGTGCCGCCGCTGGACCGGTCGACGCTGCCCACCCGTACCGATGACGGGGTGGGGCAGTGTTTGGCGGTGACCGCCCAGTTCGCCTTGATCAGGGAACCGGTGCAGCCGGACACGTAGACCATGAACGAGTAGTTCTCGCTCGCGGGCCGGCCGTTGACGACGTTGGTGCTGGGAGCGGGATCGGCGGCCGCTGCCGTGCCCGCGGTGGCGGGCGCCAGCAGACCGGCCGCCGCGGAGACCGCGACGAGCGTACGGGCGAGGATGCGCATGGTTTCGTCCTCCTCCAGGTCGGTAGAGGACACACCGTAGCCATCTATCGATGTCCGTCGATAATCCCGGCGAGGGCCTATCGCGGGGCGATGACCCCCATGGCCGTGCGCGCCTGCCCGAGCGGGTCGGGGCCGAGCGGGCGCAGGACGATCGTGTCCGCGCCGGCCTCGCGCAGCGCCGCGATCTTGCCGGGGATCTCGGCGGCCGGGCCGATCAGCGAGAAGACGTCGGCCGGGTCCACGCCCAGCCACGCCGCCTGGCCCTCCACCATCGGCCGGGTCACCTCGAAGTCGTCGGTACGCAGGTAGGTGAAGACGATCAGCTCGTGCGCGGGCCGGTCGCCGGCCTTGCGCCCGCGCTCGATGTGCTCGCGCGCCGCGGCGATCTCGGCCGGCCCGGCGCCCTCGGCGAGGATCGTGCCGTCGGCGACCCGGCCGGAGAGCTCCAGCGACTTGGGGCGCACCACGCCCGTGACGATCGGCGGGACGACGCGCGGCGGGTGCACCAGGGAGACGCCGTCGAGGGTCACCTCACGGCCGTGCAGGGTCGCGGTCTCGCCGTCGAGCAGGCCCCGCACGCCGACGACCGTCTCCTCCAGGAGGGCGAGCTTCCGGTCGCGGTCGGCGCCCACCTTGCGCATCCATTCCGGTACGCCGTGACCGACACCGGCGACCAGGCGGCCCTCGTGCACGCGGGCGAGGTTGCCGAGCTCCATCGCGAGCAGCGCCGGGTTGCGCAGCGCCACCGGGGCGATGCCGATGCCGACGCGCAGCCGGGACGTGGCCGCGAGGGCGAGCGCCGCGGAGCTGATCGACCCGGTCCAGCCCAGGTCCTCGATCACCCACAGGTCGTCCGCGCCGAGCCGCTCGACGTCGGCGGCGAAGCCGGTCAGCTCCTCCGGCTGCCGGTCGCGGTCGAACATGAAACCGATCTTCGTCATGCCGGTCACCCTAGACGAGCGCGTCCCGGCCGATGCTAGGCGCGTGACTAGCTCATACGTGTCGGAGAAGTGACGTGGACCCCCGCGATGAGGCGATTTGCGGCACCATGTCGGGAAAGGCCCGTTCGCAGCTCTCGGAGGACACCGTGGCGAGCCCAGCGCAGCGCGTTTTCGTCCAGGACGTGGTGGCCACCGCCGACGCCATGACCAAGCGGCTCGAGGTGCTTCTCGCCCGGCACGAGCAGGTGCCCAGGGAGCGGCAGACGATCGCCGACGGCGTCACGTCGCTGCTGGAGAGCGCCCGCGCGGCGGCGAAGGGCGAGAACCCGCCGTACCGGCGTCTGACGAACTGGTGGCGGGCGCCGCTGCTGGAGGCGGCCTACCAATATCTGCACGCCGCGCAGGTGCAGATGATCGACCTCTACGACGACGAGGAGGTGGAGACCGCCATCCCGGCCGCGCTGGCCAGGATCCGGCGCGAGCTCGACCGGGACGACCCACGCCGGGCGACCGCCGAGAAGCTCGCGTCCATCCGGTCGGACGAGGCCCGGCGGGTCGCGCTGCGCACCTGTTTCGAGGCCGCCTACACCGCCTCCGACGAGTGGCACCGCCGCCAGCGCAGCTTCCGCAACATCATCGTCCTGGCGACGATCGGCATCACGGTACTCATGGCGCTGGTCGGGACGCTGGTCTTCATCAAGCCGTCGTTCATGCCGTTCTGCTTCGAGAACGTCCAGCAGGCCGAGGGCGCCCAGGCGCCCACCGGCACGACGCCCACGGACCCGTCGCGGCCGGGATCGACGGCCGAGGTGGTGACCGCGTTCGTGGTCACCAGCTGCCCGACCGGGGAACCGGCGAACGACGACTCGCCGGCCTCGTCGTTCGACATCGTTATGGTCGCGCTCATGGGGCTGCTCGGCGGCTCGCTCGCGGCGGCCGTCTCGATCCGCAAGGTGCAGGGCAGCGCGACGCCGTACGACATCCCGGTCGTGCTCGCCACCCTGAAGGTGCCCACCGGCGCCCTGACCGCCGTCGTGGGCCTGGTCGCCATCCGGGGCGACTTCGTGCCCGGCCTGTCCGGGCTGGACTCCCAGGAGCAGATCCTCGCGTACGCGCTGGTGCTGGGTTATGCCCAGCAGCTGGCGACCGGATTCCTCGACCGCCGGGCCGAGGGCCTGGCCAAGGAGCCCGCGGCCGAGCCGGTGGCCGCCAAGGAGATCAAGCCGGAGGCGGCCCGGACCGAGACACCGCGGCGGAGGGGCTGGGGCTCGCTGCGCCGGCGCTGAGGCGCGCCGTCAGGCAACCGTGGTGGCCAGCCACACGGCGAGGCCGGCCAGGACGAGCAGCACGATGTTGAAGCCGATCAAGCGCGCCTCGCCGCGCGCCAGGTGCAGCGCGATGGCGCCGATCTGGAGGGCGACCAGGCCCACGGCCGCCGCGATCGCGAGCGCGGGCAGGACGCCGGTCAGGGGCGGCAGGATCAGGCCGGCCGCGCCCAGGATCTCGAGCACCCCGATGACGCGGAGGAGCGGCAGCGGCATGCTGTCCACCCAGCCCATCATGGGCCGCAGTTGATCGCGGCTCTGCACCGCCTTCTTGCCGCCGGAGTAGAGGTAGACCAGGGCGAGCAGCGCGGCGACGATCCAGTAGGCGATTTCCATTGCATGACCCCTCTGAGCAGGATGGTTATCATCCGGAAGTAGCCACATCATGGGGCACTTTCGAGGGGCTTACAAAAGGCACATCCGTGTGCCTCAGGCACAGGGAGACGTCATGTCGCAGTACGAGCACACGTGCATGATCCGAGGCGACGGCGGGCGGACGCTGCGGGCGATACTCGACCGGATCTGCAACAAGTGGACGCTGCTGATCGTCGCCACGCTGGACCAGGGCACGGTCCGCTTCACCGACCTGCAACACCAGATCCCGGGCATCTCGCAGCGGATGCTCACCCTGACCCTGCGCCATCTGGAGCGCGACGGCCTGGTCTCCCGCACGGTGCACGCCGAGGTGCCGCCCCGGGTCGAGTACGCGCTGACCGCGATGGGCAAGAGCCTGATCGCCCCGGCGCTGGCGCTCGCAGGCTGGGCCATGGAGCACCTGCCCGAGATCGAGGCGAGCCGCGGGGCATACGAGGCGAAGGGCCGATGAAAAGATCGACCGATGCGGATTCTCTTCGACGGCGGGCTGCCGGTCGCCTACGGGCAGGCGTACGTGACCAGCCGGGAGCTGCCGGACATGGACCGGGCGTTCGCCGGGCAGGCGAACGGGCTCTGCGGCGCCGGTGATCCCGGGACGCTCTTCCTGATGACGGGCACGAGCGACGGGCAGGTGCACCTCACGATCGAGCTGCACGAGCGGGAGCCACCGCCCGCCGCCGAGGGGTGGGAGGAGGTCGTGGAGGTCTCGCTCCAGCCCCGGGCGGCGCGGGCCGGGCTGGTGCCCTGGGGCGACGGCGCCCTGGCCGAGCTGGAGCTCCCGGAACGCTCCTACCGCGTGCGCTACTGCGCGGCCGGCATGGACGAGGGGCGCGACCCGTTCGGCGGGTTCAACCCGGACGAGATCGAGGCGGGCGACTACACGTACATGGATCAGCGCCCGGACCGGTACCTGCTGTGCTTCTGGCCGGCACCACCCACGGCCGACGCGATCGTGCGGCAGACCAGCGGGGCGGCCGCCTACTGGCACGGCTGGGCCGCCCGGCTGCCGGCGCCGCCGACGCTGGAACAGCAGATCCGGGCGGTGGAGGAGGACCGGCGCGAACGGCAACGCCGCGCCGAGGAGTACCGGCTGCGGGAGGAGGCGCGGCGCTGGGGCGGCCGCGCGCCGAGCGACCGGCTGCGCCTGGTGAAGGGCAACGTGTTCGGTCTCGCCCGGGTCGACCGCGACCTGGTCGACGGGGTCGCGGAGGCCGGTGACGCCGTCCAGCGGCGCGTCGCGATCTGGGCGGCCCGGCACGCGTTCGCCTACGCCGGCATCGCGGACCTCGACTGGCTGGCGCCGGCTTGGGCGGCGCTGGAGAACGGCGAGCCGCTGCCCGCCGAGTTCACCGATGGCATGGCGCTGCTGACCCGCATCGAGGGGGCGCCGCTCGTCACCTTTTCGCTGGCCACCATCCGCCCTCTCCACCAGCTCCACCACGGCCTGGACGACGACATGCTGAGCGGCCCGGTCAACCGGGTCGCGATGGCGCTGCCCGCGCTGACCGCCGCCGCTCAGCCCGACCCGCTGCAAGCCGCGCTGGAGGCCCTGTGGGCGGCCGTCACGGCGTACGGCTCCGATCGTGGGGTGTTCTTGGCCGAGGTGCGGCGGGCCTTTCCGGTCACCGACCGGGAAGGCCCGCTCTGATCAGCCGTTGCAGATGGTGGTCATCTCGTCGCGCGGGACGACCTTGATGCGCTTGCGGCCGTGCGGCTCGCCGAGGCTGACCTCGTGGGCGTCGAGCTTCTGCCAGCCCTCCCAGGTGGTGATGGGCAGGCCACGGCCCTTGAGGTACGCGGTGACGTCGTCGAGCTCGCGCGACGGCGCGACCGGCAGCGCCTCGACGTCGGCCAGCAGGCTGGTGACCGTCTCGTTGGCGTCGCCCTTGGTGTGGCCGATCAGGCCGACCGGGCCGCGCTTGATCCAGCCGGTCACGTACATGCCGGGGATGTGCTCGCCGTCGAGGTCGAGGATGCGGCCGGCCTCGTGCGGGATGGTGCCGGTCTTGGTGTCGAACGGCAGGTCCGGCAGCGCCGTGCTGAGGTAGCCGACCGCGCGGTACACGGCCTGCACGTCCCAGTCGGTGAACTCGCCGGTGCCGCGCACCCAGCCGTCGCCGGTGAGCTCCTGCGTCTCCGTACGCAGGCCCTCGACCTTGCCGTTGTCGCCCAGGACCTCGACCGGCGCCTGGAGGAAGTGCAGGTGCAGGCGGCGCGGGCGGTCCTCGCGCGGGTCGCGGACGGCCCAGTTCTGCAGGATGTCCACGCACATCTTGACGTGCCGGGTCTGGCGCATCATCTCGAGGCTGCCCTCGTCGAACTCGATGCCCTCGGGGTGCACGATGACGTCGACGTTCGGCGAGTGGTCGAGCTCGCGCAGCTCCTGCGGGGTGAACTTGACCTGCGCCGGGCCGCGCCGCGAGAACAGGTGCACGTCGGTGACGGGGCTGTTCTTGAGGTGCTGGTAGACGTTGTCCGGGATCTCGGTCTCGAGCAGCTCGTCGGCCGTCTTGGCCAGGATGCGCGCGACGTCGATGGCCACGTTGCCGGCGCCGATCACGGCGACCTTCTCGGCGTTCAGCGGCCAGTCCCGCGAGACGTCGGGGTGCCCGTTGTACCAGGAGGCGAAGTCGGCGGCGCCGAAGCTGCCCTGCTTGTCGATGCCGGGGATGTCGAGCTCGCGGTCCTTCTCGGCGCCGGTCGCGATGATCGTCGCGTCGTAGAAGCGGCTCATCTCCTCGGGCTTGACGTCCACGCCGTACGCGACGTTGCCGATGAAGCGGATCCGCGGGTTGTCCATCACCCGGTGGAGCGCGTTGATGATCTCCTTGATCCGCGGGTGGTCGGGGGCGACGCCGTACCGGATCAGACCGTAGGGGGTCGGGAGCTTGTCGAAGATGTCGACGGTGACGTTCTCGACGGCCTTGATGAGGTGGTCGGCGGCGTAGATGCCGGCCGGGCCGGCGCCGATGACGGCAACCCGCAGAGGGCGGTTCATGGTCGCGGTTCCTTAACAAGATCGACGTTAGGCAAACCTAACTGTAAAACCTCAACCTAGGTTCAGATCAAATCAGGTCCCGCCCAGCGATATTCCGTCGCTCAGTGTGACGAGACCGACCATGCTATTAAACCCATGGAGATAGTAGGGTTGCTGAGGCACACAACATGATCAACTAACTGGGGCCCATCCATGACGGCAGAGGAATACGCTGCGTGGCGGGAAGACCGGGAGCGCAAGGTCACCGCGCCCACCGGCAATCTCGCCCTTATCGAGACCCGCTGGGGCACCGACGACCCAGCGGCTGCTCTTGTCGGCCAGGCACCCACAGTAACCGCCAGCACGCTCGTCCGCCGTGATTTGATCACGGGCATCGAGCAGCACGGCGTCCGCCTCTGGGACGCCGAGTCCGAGGCGATCAAGAACTTCAAGGGCATCGACGCGTACCCATATGCGCAGGACTGGGTCTTGGAAGGGACCTGGACCGAGGTGCCGGGAGCCCGCTGTCTGCCGTTCGAGCACGCCCGTGACGAGGGGCGCACGCGTGATCTTCCGGTGCCGGGTGATATTCACCTCACCCTTGCGGGGCGCGACTACACCGTGAGCGCCTTCGACGACGAGGGCACGCTGCTGCTGGTCTTCGGCGACCCGACCAACGGCGCCGGCACGTACCACTCGGGGCGGTTCCTCTTCCCCACCCTGACGCCGGGCACCGACCGGGTCGTCCTCGACTTCAACAAGGCGTTCGTGCCGCCGTGCGGCTTCTCGTCGCACTACAACTGCCCGATGCCGCCGCCGCAGAACCGCATCGCCGTGCCCGTCCTCGCCGGCGAGAAGCTCCCGCTCTTCACGAATGGATTCGAAGTATGAAGAAGCTCCTGGCCTCGCTGGCCGCGGTCGCCGCGCTGAGCCTCGTGGCCGCGTGCGGTTCGTCCGGCGGCGGCTCGTCGTCGAGCTCGGGCGGCGCGAACGCCACCATCCAGGTCGGCTCCGTCTATGAGCCGCAGAACCTCGACAACACCGCAGGCGGCGGCCAGGGCGTCACCGAGGCGCTCAACGGCAACGTGTACGAGGGCCTGTTCAAGCTCACCGACGACGGCAAGGTCGAGCCGCTGCTCGCCAAGGACCAGAAGGTCAGCGAGGACGGCCTCACCTACACCTTCACCCTCCAGCCGAACGTCAAGTTCCACTCGGGCAAGGCCCTCACCTCGGCCGACGTCAAGGCCAGCATCGAGCGGGTCACCGCCGAGAACTCGAAGTCGGCGCGCAAGAGCAACCTCGAGGTCGTCAAGAGCATCGCCACGCCGGACGACTCGACCGTGGTGGTCACGCTCTCGAAGCGGTCCATCTCGTTCGTCTACAACCTCAGCTACGTCTGGGTCGTGAACTCGTCGGCATCCGACTACACGACCAAGGCCGACGGCACCGGCCCGTACAAGCTGGGCGAGTGGAAGCGGGGCTCGACGCTCACGCTGACGAAGTTCGACGGCTACTGGGGCACGCCGGCGAAGAACGCCTCGGTGGTCTTCCACTACTACACGGACGCGACGGCGCTGAACAACGCGCTGCTCACGAACGCGGTGGACGTCGTGACCAGCGAGCAGAGCCCGGACGCGCTGGCACAGTTCAAGGGCAACTCCTCGTACAAGGTGAACGACGGCAAGTCGACCACCAAGCTGCTGCTCGCGTTCAACGACAAGGTCGCGCCGTTCACCAAGGTCGAGGTCCGTCAGGCGCTGACCCAGGCGATCGACAAGAAGAAGCTGCTGACCTCGATCTGGGGCGAGTACGGCACGGTGATCGGCTCGATGGTGCCGCCCACCGACCCGTGGTACGAGGACCTGACCTCGATCAACGCGTACGACGTGAACGCGGCCAAGGCGAAGCTGGCGGCCGCCGGCTTCCCGAACGGCTTCACGTTCACGCTGGACACCCCGAACTACGATCCGCACCCGACCGCGGCGACGTTCATCAAGTCGGAGCTCGCGAAGGTGGGCGTGACCGTGAACATCAACACGATCACGGCCGATCAGTGGTACACGAAGGTGTACCAGAAGCACGACTTCCAGGCGACGATGCAGGAGCACGTCAACGATCGGGACGTGGTGTGGTACGGCGACCCCACCTTCTACTGGGGCTACGACAACAAGCAGGTCACCCAGTGGATCGACCAGGCCGAGCAGGCCAAGACGACCGATGAGCAGACCGCGCTGCTGAAGCAGGCCAACAAGCAGATCGCGACGGACGCGGCGAGCGACTGGCTCTACCTCTACCCGCAGATCGTGGTGGCCTCGTCGAAGCTCTCCGGCTATCCGGTCAACGGCCTCAACGCGCAGTTCTACGCGTACGACATCGTCAAGAGCTGATGACCCGATACCTCGTGCGGCGAACGGCGATCCTGATCGGGTCGCTGTTCCTCGCCGCGGTGGCGCTCTTCGTGCTGCTGCGGCTCCTGCCGGGCGACCCGGCCAACGCCCTGCTCCCGGTGGGCGCGACCCCCGAGCAGATCGAGGTCGCCCGGCGGGAGCTCGGCACGAACGAGCCCCTGCTCACCCAGTTCGTCACGTGGCTCGGCGACCTGTTCTCCGGTGACCTGGGCACGTCGCTGATCAGCACGTTCCCGGTCGGCCCCGAGATCGCCGCGCGGCTGCCGGTGACCGTGCCGCTGACGCTCGCGGCGTTCGTGCTCGCCGTGGTCGTGGCGGTGCCGGTCGGCACCCTCGCGGCCGTGCGGGCCGACCGCTGGTACGGCGTGGTGCTCAACGCGGTCGCGCAGTTCGGCATCGCGGTGCCGGCGTTCTGGGTGGGGTTGCTGCTCGTCACGGTCTTCGCCCTGCGGCTCCAGGTGCTTCCCGCCGGCGGCTTCCCGCCCGACGGCTGGGCGTCGTTCGGCGCCGCGGCCGAGTCGCTGGTCCTGCCCGTCGTGACGGTCGCGCTGGTCATGTCGGCTTCGCTCATCCGGTACGTACGAGCGGCCGTCCTGGAAGTGCGCGGCGCCGACTATCTCCGTACGGCCAGATCGTTGGGCTCCTCCCCGGCGCGGGCGCTCTGGCGGCACGGGCTGCGCAACGCGGCCGTCCCGGTGATCGCGGTGCTCGCGATGGAGCTGGCGACGACCTTCCTCGGCGCCGTGGTGGTGGAGAGCGTCTTCGCGCTGCCGGGCCTCGGCGGCCTGCTGGTGAAGGGCATCAGCGAGCACGACTTCCCGGTCATCCAGGGCGTGATGCTGGTCAGCACGGCGACCGTCCTGCTGGTCGGCTTCCTCGGCGACGTGGCGCAGCGCCTGGTCGACCCCCGCCTGCTGCATCGGAGCGCGTCGTGAACCGTCGTTCGCTTCACCTGGCCGCCGGGCTCGTGCTCGTGCTCGTCGTGGCCGGTGCGGTGCTGGTCTCGTACCTCTGGCTGCCCTTCGCCCCCGACGACACGTCGGGCGGACGACTCGCGCCGCCCGGAGGCGACCACCTGCTCGGCACGGACAAGCTGGGCCGGGACCTGTTCACCCAGCTGCTGATCGGCGGGCGCATCGCGATCGGCACGGCGCTCGGCTCGGTCGCGGTGGGTGGCGTGCTGGGGGTGAGCGCGGGCCTGCTCGCGGGCTTCGCGACGCGGTGGCTCGACGACGCCTTCGCGGTGGTGCTGGACATCCTGATCGCCTTCCCCACCCTGCTGCTCGCGATGCTGATCGTGGCGGGCACGGGCGCGTCGCTGGGCACCGCGATCCTGGCGATCGGCCTGGCCATGGCCGCGATCGTGGCCCGGCTGGTGCGGGTGCTGGTCAAGCAGGTGCTGGCCCGCGACTACATCACGGCGGCCCGCGTCGCCGGCGTCTCGTGGCCGCGCATCGTGGCGAGCCACATCCTGCCGAACATCGGCCCGGTCGTGATGGTGAACCTGGCGTTGCAGGCCGGGCTGGCGGTGCTGGCCGAGGCGAGCCTGTCGTACCTGGGGCTGGGCACTCCCCCGCCGAACGCCTCGTGGGGGCGCATGCTCTACGAGGCCCAGGCAACGGTGCTGACGTCCCCGGTGGCGGCGCTGGCGCCCGGGATCGCGCTGGTGGTGCTGGTGGTCGGCATGAACCTGACGGCGGACGGGTTGCGCGACCTGACCGACCCGACCCGTCGCGGGGCTTCCGCGGCCGCCACCGGGCCGGCGGATCCGTTCGAGCTCGCCGATTACGGCAGCGTCGTCAACCCATCGCTGGCCGCTGCGGCCGACTCCGCTGCCGCCGACGCTGTTCCTCGGGGGGATCGATGAGTCTGCTGACTGTTTCCGGGCTTTCCGTGCGTTCCGGGCCTTCCGTTCTGGTGGACGGCGTCTCGTTCGAGGTCTCGCCGGGCGACCGGGTGGGCCTGATCGGCGAGTCCGGCTCCGGCAAGTCGCTGACGGCCCTCGCGGTCACCGGCCTGCTCCCGCCCGGCCTGACCGCGACCGGAGAGGTACGCCTCGACGGCGTCGACATGATCGCCGCGCCGGAGCGGCAGCGAACCGCCGTGCGCGGCCCGGTCGCCGCCATCGTCTTCCAGGAGCCGCTCACCGCCCTGAACCCGCTGATGCGCGCCGGCCGCCAGATCGCCGACCCGCTGCGCCGCATCCGGGGCCTGCGCGGCGAGGCCCTGAAACTCGCCGTGCGCGACGCCCTGCGCGAGGTGCGCCTCGACGACACGGACCGGATCGCCCGCTCGTACCCGCACCAGCTCTCCGGCGGCCAGCGCCAGCGCGTCGCGATCGCGATGGCCATCGCCTGCCGCCCCCGCCTGCTCATCGCGGACGAGCCGACCACGGCCCTGGACGTCACCGTGCAGGCGGAGATCCTGGACCTGCTGGACGGCCTGGTGACCAGGCACAACACCGCGCTCGTCTTCATCACCCACGACCTGCCGGTGGCCGCCCGCGTCATCCGCGACACTCACGTGCTGCGCAACGGCCGCGTGGTCGAGTCGGGTCCCATCGACAGCCTGATCGACCACCCCGAACACCCCTACACCCGAACCCTCGTCGACAGCGCCCGGCGCTTCGACGCCGCCCTGGAGCGGACCGCCCGTGACTGACTCACCCCGCAACGATCCCCGGCCATCGTCCGATGTGGCAGTGGCTGACTCTCCCGGTTCGGTGGCGCTGCTCGAGGCCGACTCGGTGGGCTTCTCGTATCGAGGCGGCACGCCGGCGTTGACCGATGTCTCGCTGACCGTGCGGGCCGGGCGCAACGTGGCCCTGGTGGGCGAGTCCGGCGCCGGCAAGAGCACCCTGTTGCGGCTGCTGCTCGGGTTGGCCCGCCCGACGACCGGCGAGATCCGCTTCGCGGGCCGGCCGCTGACGCGGGGCAGGCTGCGCGAATACCGCCGCGCGGTGCAGGCCGTGTTCCAGGACCCGTACTCGTCGCTCGACCCCCGCCACAGGATCGGCCGCATCGTGGCGGAACCGCTGCGCGGCCTCGGCCTGCGCGCCGACCCGGCCCGGGTGGCGGCCGCCCTCGACGCGGTGGGCCTGCCCGCCGACACGGCGTCCCGCTACCCGCACGAGTTCTCGGGCGGCCAGCGCCAGCGCGTCGCCATCGCCCGCGCCATCGTCTGCGACCCGAAGGTCCTCCTCGCCGACGAGCCGGTCAGCGCCCTGGACCTGACCACCCGCGTGCGCATCGTCGACCTGCTCGCGTCCCTCTGCGCCGAACGCGACCTCACCATCATGCTGGTCTCCCACGACCTCGGCGTGGTGGCCGAGCTGTGCCGGCACACCGCCGTCCTCGAAAGCGGCCGCCTGGTCGAACAGGGCGACACATCGCAGGTCCTGGGCAGCCCGTCGCATCCGTATACGCGGAAGTTGCTCGCCAGTGTTCCCCGCCTCGCCCGCTGACCGCCGCCGGGCCCACGCGGCCAGGTGACATCGGACCCGCCAGACGAACACGGTTCACCCAGCCACGCGACAACGAACCGCCACGCGAACGCGGCCTCACCCAGCCACGCGACAACGAACCGCCACGCGAACACGGCCTCACACCACAACGAACCGCCACGCGAACACGGCCTCACCCAGCCACACCGCACGTAAGGCCGCGCGAACACGGCCTTATGCGGGCGCGTGACGGCGGAGTGGTCAGGCGTAGGAGGGGCCGACCGCGGCCGCGGCCTCGCGCAGCCATGTGATGGCGGGGTCGTCGCCGCGGTCGCGGTGCCAGACCATCGCCCAGGGGTAGGCGAGGTTCGGCGAGAGCCGCAGCCGCGTGGTGCCCTCCGGCAGCGGCGTGGAGCGCAGGCTGAGGGTGACGCAATCGCCCTCAGCGACCAGGTCCAAGGCCGAGGCCGCGCTGGCGGTGGTCACCGGATAGCGGGCCGGCTCGAAACCCGCTCGGCGGCATTCGCCGAGCACGAAGTCACGCCACTCGGGCGCGAGCGTGTCGTGCGGCAGATAGAAGGTCTCCCCCGCCGCGTCCGCGAGCCCGACCGCTCCAGGCGCCGAGTCGACGTCAGCGACAGCGGCGTCCGGGACGGCGGCGAGGGGGTGGCCTGTGGGGACGATCAGGTCGACTGGCTCGTGGCAGAGGGGAACCATCGTTAACTTCTCGTCGCCGGCCGCGCCCAGGCCGCAGAAGCCGGCGTCCAGGTCGCCGGCCAGGAGGCGGCGGCGCTGGCTGACGCTGCCCTCGGCGGTGACCGCCAGCCGCATGCCCTGGTGGTCGGTTCGGAGGCGCTTGACCACCGCGCGGGGAAGGGCCAACTCGGCGTCCAGCACGTCGACGCGGAGGACCGGTGAGGGCGCGGCCGCGGCGAGCGCGGCGCGAATGGCCGTTAACGCCTGGCGGGCGTACGGCAGGAAGGCCTGTCCCGCGGGAGTCAGAGTGACGCCGCGCGTGGAGCGGGCGAACAGGGGTGAGCCGACGGCCCGTTCGAGGCGCTGGATCTGGTTGCTCAGCGCCGGCTGCGAGACGAAGAGGCGCTGCGCCGCCCGGGTGAAGTGCAGCTCCTCGGCGAGCGTCAGGAAGTAGCGAAGCAGGCGCGCGTCGATGCCGTCGGACCGCTGTTCACCTGCGTTCATAACCGAATCCTGTCACCGCACCGGATCTGTGTCTTGGACCGGTCGCGCCGGCCGGGCCGAGACTGGCCGCATGACCACGATCAAGATCGGTGACCACCTGATCGGGCCCGGGCACCGGCCGTACGTCATCGCGGAGATGTCGGGCAACCACAACGGCTCCCTGGAGCGGGCGCTGAGCATCGTCGACGCGGCCGCGGAGTCGGGGGCGAACGCGTTGAAACTTCAGACCTACACCCCGGACACGATCACGATCGACGCCGACGGGCCCGACTTCCGCCTCTCGGACGGGCACGAGCTGTGGGGCGGGCAGACCCTCTACGAGCTCTATCGCAAGGCCCACACGCCGTACGAGTGGCACAAGTCCCTCTTCGAACGAGCGGCAGCGCACGGCCTGACGGTGTTCTCGGCCCCGTTCGACCCGAGCGCGATCGCGCTGCTCGAATCGCTGGGCGCGCCGGCGTACAAGATCGCCTCGTCGGAGCTGGTCGACCTGCCGCTCGTGCGGCTCGCGGCACGGACCGGCAAACCGCTCATCATGTCCACCGGCATGGCGAGCGTCGCCGAGATCGGCCAGGCCCTGGAGGCGGCGCGCGGGGCGGGCGCCGAGCAGATCGTGCTGCTCGCCTGCACGGCGTCGTATCCCGCGGCGCCGCACGAGAGCAACCTGCGGCGCATTCCCGTGCTGGCGGAGACCTTCGGCGTGCAGGTCGGCCTCTCGGACCACACGCTCGGCGTCGGCGTGCCGATCGCAAGCGTGGCGTACGGCGCGACCGTCATCGAGAAGCACCTCACCCTGGCCCGCGACGACGGCGGCGTGGACTCGGCGTTCTCCCTGACCCCGGCCGAGATGCGTGTGCTCGTGGACGAGACCGAGCGGGCGTGGCAGGCGCGAGGAACCAGTAACATCGGGCCGACCGAGTCGGAGCGGGAGGGCCTGCGGTTCCGGCGCTCGCTCTACGTCGTCGCCGACGTCGAGGCTGGCGAACCCGTCACCCCGGCGAACGTCCGCTCGATCCGCCCGGCCAACGGCCTGCCACCCGCCGAGATCGACCGGGTCCTGGGCCGCCGCTTCACCCGCGCCGCGGCGAAGGGCACGCCACTGACCTGGGACCTGATCTGACGCTCCACCCGCGCCGCGGCAAAAGGCACGCCACTGAGCCGGAACGCGATCCAGCGCTCCACCCGCGCGGCGGCAAAGGCACGCCACTGAGCCGGAACCCGATCTGACGCTCCACCCGCGCCGCGGCGAAAGGCACGCCACTGAGCCGGAACCCGATCTGACGCTCCACCCGCGCCGCGGCAAAGGGCACGCCGCTGAGCTGAGACCTGATCTGAGCACCCCGGCACACGGTTGGCGCCCAGCGGTCACCGGGCCAGGCGGTCGAGGCGCACCCGGCCGATGTAACGCGTTGGTGGGGCCTCCACCGCCGGGTGGGCCGGGATGTGGACGATCCGGGTCGGTGACACGTCCAGGTGGGTGTCGTGGGTGATCAGGATCGTGGTGCGGCCGGCCATCAGGCGGCGCAGCGGCACCATGATGCGGGCGGCGGAGTCGCGGTCCAGGCCGGTGGTGGGCTCGTCGAGGACGAGGACCGGGGTGTCGCGGAGCAGGGCGCGGGCGATCGCGAGGCGCTGGCGCTGGCCGCCGGAGAGCAGGCGGCCGCGGTGGCCGACGTCGGTCCGGTAGCCGTCGGGCAGGGCCGCGATGAAGTCGTGCGCGTCGGCGGCGCGGGCGGCGGCCTCGATCTCGCTCGTGGTCGCGCTCGGGCGGCCGTAGGCGATGTTGTCGTGGACGGTGCCGGCGAAGAGCTGGCTCTCCTGGTGCAGCAGCGTGACGGTGGCGCGCAGCGAGCGCAGGGACATGCGGCGCAGGTCGACCCCGTCGAGCAGGATGCGCCCGGCGGTGGGGTCGTAGAAGCGCAGCAGCAGCTTGGTGACGGTCGACTTGCCGGCGCCGCTCGGGCCGGCCAGGAGCACCAGGTCGCCGCGGTCCGCCGTGAACGACAAATGCCGAAGGGCGGGACGGTCACCCTGTGGATAGCGGAAGGACACGTCGATGACGTCCACCCGGCCGGCGGCGCCTCGGCCCTCGCCGGCTGGACGATTGCGGTCGAGCGCGGGCCACGGACCCGGGGCCACGGCACCGGCCGGACGACGGCGGACAGCGGCCGACGGACCGCCGGCCCCGGCCAGGCGGCTGCGGCCGAGCGCGGCCCATCCCGCCCCGGTCACGGCGCCGTGGGGCGAAGGGTCATGAACTTCTGCTTGATCTTCGACGGCGGGGCGCACGCGCAGGAGGTCGTCGAGCCGGTCCACGGCGGCGGCCGCTTCGGCGGCGTTCAGGGGGAACTGGCCGAGGGACTGGATCGGCGGGTACAGGTAGCCGAGGTAGCCGGCGAACGACAGCAGGCCGCCGAGGGTGACGCGGCCCGCCGCGAGCTCCCACGCGCCCAGCCCCAGCACGGTCAGCACGCACACCGTCTCCACGACGCCGACCACCGGCCCGTAGAGCGAGCCCAGCCTGGTCTCGGCCATCCGCGCCCGCAGCCACACCACGCCCTGGCGGTGCAGGCGCTCCTGTTCGGCTTCCTGACGGTTGTACGCGCGCACCACCGCCTGATTGGAAAGGCTCTCCTCGACCACGGTCGCCATGCCGCCGTTGCCCGCCCGCTCCTCCGCGGCCACGGCCTGGAAACGGCCGCCGATCGCGCGTGAGACCAGCCAGAAAAGCGGCGCGAGCACGCAGGCGGCGAGAGCGAGATCCCATCGTACGAGAAATGCGGCCGTGGCGAACGCGACGACGCTGATCGCCGCCGTGGCGCTGCGGACCAGTCCGGAGACCACGAAATTCTCGACGGACTCGAGGTCGTCGGTGAATCGGGCCATGAGGTCGCCGAGACGGCTCTGGTCGAGAAAGTCGAGGGGAATGCGCTGCACGTGCGCGAACAGCCGATCACGTAATCGGAGCAGAAATCGTTCGCCCGCGAGCGACACCAGAACGCCCGCCGAAAAAGAGGCGACCGCACCGGCGACCGCGATCGCCAGCCAGGTGACCGCCGGGCCCCAGAAGGCGTTCAGATGGCCGGCGGCGAGCACCTCATCGGTGATGACGCCGAACAGATAGACGGCGGCCACCTCGGCTCCGGCCGCCGCGACGGCGAGGACGCCACCCCAGACAACCAGCTTCCGATCGGTCGCGACAAGTGGCCAGAATCGCTTTATCATCGGCCACGCGCTCATCCCGTTGCTCCCTGCCCGCAGGAGTGGGGGCCGGCCCGGCGGACCGGCCCCACTCCATTCGCTACCGCGTGCTCCTGGTCACTTCCAGTCGGCGCGCGGGTCGAACTTCTTGGCCTTCTTGGCCTTCTTCTTCGGCTGCGCCGGCGGGCGGGGAAGCTCGTCCTTCTTCTTGGGGAGGATGTTGTTGATCGGCATGATGAATGCCCCTTCTCTTGACTTCCGCCTTGCGGCGCTTGCAGAGAGAAAGCTATTTCCGGAACTTGTCCCGCCAATGTGCGGAACCTGGGAATTACCTAAACCGAATGGCATGAATACCTCGATGTGTGACCGCTTCGCGACGGGGTATTCGCCAGGGCATGACTGTGCGATATGACCAATACGACAGGGTTGCGGTGGTGACGGGGTCGGATTCCGGAATCGGCGAGGCGATCGCCGTCGCGCTCGCCGGGGCCGGCTTCGACGTGGGCGTGACGTACCGGTCGGACGACGGCGGCGCCAAGCAGACCGCGGAGAAGGTGCGGGCGGCGGGGCGCAAGGCCGAGCTGCGCCGGCTCGACCTGACGAAGCTGCCGGAGGCGGCGAGCGTGGTGGACGAGCTCGCGGACGCGCTCGGCGGCCTCGGCGTGCTCGTCAACTGCGCCGGCACGGGGATCTCCACGCCGGTCATCGACACCGGATACGAGCAGTGGCGCGAGGTGCTCGCGGTCGACCTGGACGGGCCGTTCCTCTGCGCGCAGCGGGCCGCCCGGCGCATGTCCGCGGCCGGCCGGGGCGGGCGCATCATCAACATCACCAGCGTGCACGAGCACGCTCCCCGGGTGGGCTCGGGCGCGTACTGCGCGGCGAAGGGCGGCCTCGGCCTGCTCACCAAGGTGATGGCACAGGAGCTGGCGAGCCACGGCATCACCGTCAACGCGGTGGCGCCCGGCGAGATCGCCACGCCGATGACCGGCAACGAGGACGTCGACCCGTTCACCGTGGACCGCCCGGGCATCCCGGTGGGACGCCCCGGCGACGCGAACGAGGTGGCGGCCGTCGTCGCGATGCTGGCGGACCCGAAGGCCGCGTACGTCACCGGCTCGTCCTGGGTCGTCGACGGGGGCATGCTGCTGATGGGGCCCCAGGCCGGCTCGCATCTGACGACCGACGAGTGGCGCGAGGGATAGACCGGGTCCACCGGGGTACTCGGACGGCCCATCGATGTCGAGGGAGCCATCATGACCAATGACGTGGTCGACGTCCTGACCAGCGACCACCGGGACGTCACCGCCCTGATCGGCGAGATCTGGACGATCCGTGACCCGATGATGCGGCGGGATCTGACCGACACCGCGATCAGCGAGCTCGTGCGCCACGCCGTCGCCGAGGAGATGTACGTGTACCCGGCGATGCGCAAGTACCTGCCCGACGGTGAGAAGGCGGTCGAGCACGACGTCGAGGAGCACAAGGAGCTCGAGGAGACGATGAAGCGCCTCGAGGACGTGGACGTCTCCAGCCCGGAGTTCGACGAGGCGCTGCGCAACCTCGAGACGGTCCTGCGGGATCACGTGCAGGACGAGGAGTCCGAGCAGTTCCCCGAGCTGCGCCGGGTGGTGCCGCGCGAGGAGCTGGTGGAGCTCGCCGGCAAGGTCGAGACGGCGAAGAAGCTGGCGCCGACCCGGCCGCACCCGAGCGCGCCGAACGCCGAGCTGTTCCACAAGCTCGTCGGTCCCGGCGTGGGCCTGGTCGACCGCCTCCGCGACAAGCTCACCGGCCGCGCGACGAAGTAGGCGATCAGAACGCGTACCGCACGCGGCAGTAGGGGATCCGCTCGGCGATCAGGTCCGTCAGGGCCTGCACGTAGCGGCCCTTGCTGCCGGTGCGGTAGCGGACGTTCCAGCTGCCGTTCTGCGACCGCTTCGGCTGCTGGAGGTCCGGCCGCCAGAGCGCGTCCTCGGCCTTGGGGTGCCAACCGAGGTTCACTTCGTGGAGATCGCGGTTGTGCGTGAGGAAGATGACCTCGCACGCGAGCTGTCGCCTGGCCGCGGCGCCGATGCCCGCGTCGAGCTGCTCGAAGAGCTCCGACCAGGCCTCCAGCCAGCCGTCCCGCACGACGACCGGGCTGAAGTTGACGTGCACCTCGTAACCGGCGGCCACGAAGTCGTCGATCGCGGCGATCCGCTCCGCGACGGGCGTGGTGCGAATGTCCAGTAACTTCGCGTCGGCCTGGGGCATCAGCGAGAAGCGCACCCGGGTGCGCCCCTGCGGGTCCCAGCCGAGCAGATCGCGGTTGACGTACTTCGTGGCGAACGACGCCTTCGCGTTCGGCAGCCATCGGAACAGCTCGACCAGATCGCGCACGTTGTCGCTGACCAGCGCGTCGACGCTGCAGTCGGAGTTCTCGCCGATGTCGTAGACCCACGCGTGCGGGTCGCACTCGTTCGGGGCCGGCTTCACGCCCTGACGGCCGGCATGCCTCTGCACGTACCCGAGGATCTTGTCGATGTTGGCGAAGACGGTGATCGGGTTGGAGTAGCCCTTGTGCCGGGGCACGTAGCAGTAGGCGCAGGCCATCGCGCAGCCGTTGGCGGTCGAGGGCGCGATGAAGTCGGCTGAGCGCCCGTTCGGACGGGCGCTCAGCGACTTCTTCACCCCGAGGACGAGTGCCTCGCGTTTGATACGTACCCACCGATTCACGTTCGACTCATCGCCGTACAGCTCGGGGATGCGATGGTGGCTCTCGACCTCGACGAGGGTCGCGCCCGGGAAGCGCGCCAGGATCTCCTTGCCGCGCGGCAGCTCCGCCGCGGCCGGCTCGTAGTAGATCCTGCTGATGTCAAGCACGAACCCCACCGTACCTAGTCGAAGTCGACCGATCGCCCCAGCTCGGCCCACTTCGCGTCCTCGGCGTTGAGGACCGCCATCTCGTGACGCACGATGTCGACGGCGTCGCTGCCGAGCGGCAGGTGCAGCGGCGGCTCCGCCATCGCGGCCACGTCGATCAGCACGCGGGCGACCTTGACCGGGTCGATCGGTTCTTGCCCGCCGCGGCCACGCAGAAACTCCCCCATCGCGCCGACGGTGGCCGCATAGTTCGCCGAAACGGGCGGGATCTCCATCGACGAGCCCGACCAGTCCGTACGCATGGCGCCCGGCTCGGCCAGCGTGACCTTGACGCCCAGCGGGCCGGTCTCCTTGGCGAGGACGCCGGAGAAGCCCTCAACGGCCCATTTGCCCGATTGGTACGCGCCCACGCCCGGGGCGGTCCCCCGCCCGCCGACCGAGGTCACCTGGATGAAGTGACCGGCCCTTCGCTGGACGAAGTGCGGCAGCACGGCCTTGGTCACGTAGACTGTGCCGTAGAAGACCGCGTCCATCTGCGCCCGGAAGTCGTCGAGGCTGATGTCTTCGATCGACACGAGGTTCGCGTAACCGGCGTTGTTGACGACGACGTCGATCCGCCCGAACGCGCCGATCGCCTCGTCCACAGCGCGCCGCGCCTGCTCCGGGTCGGTCACGTCGAGTGCGACGGCCATCAAGCGGTCGCCGAACTTCGCGGCGAGGTCGTCGAGCGCCGCGGGCTTGCGAGCGGTCGCGACGACCCGGTGACCCGCCACGAGCGCCTCTTCGACGACGGCTCGGCCGAGGCCGCGGGAACTGCCGGTGACAAACCAGACCTGCTCGGTCATGTCCTCCTCCTTCGTTGCTTGCTGCTGCATCGAAGTTAACGCAATCGCCTTGCGTTAACAACGCAAGGCGATTGCGTTAGCATGGTGTCGTGCCACACACCTTTCAGCGCGCCCGCTCCCCCGAGGCCAAGGAGGAACGCATCGGCGCCCTGCTCGCGGCGGCCCGGTCCCTGGCCACGCCGCAGGGCCTGCGAACGGTCACGTTGACCGACATCGCCCAGGCGGCGGGCGTGCACGTCTCCGGCGTGCGCCGATACTTCGGCTCTCGTGAGGAGATCTTCCTGACGCTCGCGGCCGAGGAGTGGACCGCTTGGGCCCACGAGGTGAGCACCCGGCTGGCGTCCGGCACCTCGGCACCGCCAGCCGAGGGTGGTCTCGCCGCAGTGCTCGCGGGGACGCTCGCGGAGCGCCCGCTGCTCTGCGACCTGCTGGCGCACGTGCCGCTGAGCCTGGAGCGGGAGGTGTCGGCCGAGGCCGTACGCGACTACAAGCTCACCGCCGTCGCCGCGCTCGACGTGCTGCTCGACGCGATCACCGGCGTGACGGCGTTGTCCCGCGGCGCCGCGCAGGACCTCGTGGCCGCCGTGACCAGCATCGCGGGCAGCCTCTGGCAGGTGTCCCACCCGCCCGCCACCTTGGCCCGGCTGTACGCCGAGGACGAGCGCGTGGCCCACGCCGCCTCGGACTTCACTCCCCGCCTGACTCGTCTGACGGAGGCCTTGGTGCGCGGTCTGGAGCCGACATCCCGCCCATGAGCCCCGGCGGCTCGTCCGTGACGGACGGCGCCACGGGGTCCGGCAGCGGCGCGCCGGGGACGAGGCCGGCGGCCGTCGCGATGGCCAGAGCCTCCTGCAGCACGGCTCGCTCGGACCGGCCCTCCCGCCCGGCGAGGGCGGCCACGTCCGCGAACTCCGGCATCACCTGGACGATCACGCCCTCCAGGTGACCGACTTTGATCGGTACGGTGGCGTCGCCGACCCGCACGGGCACGAAGAGCCGGGGCAGCGCCGTCTTGGCGCGCGGCGACTCGCGAACGCCCAGCGTGCTGGTGTCGCGGAAGATCCTGGCGCGCAGCGCCGCGGCCCGCCCGGGTTCGCAGAGCACGCTGAGGGTGTGCGCGGGGCGGCCCTTCTTCATGAGGATCGGCACCAGCCAGGCGTCCGAGGCGCCGGCCGCCAGCAGGCCCTCGAGGACGCCGGGCCACAGGCGGGGATCCAGGTCGTCGACGTTCGCCTCGAGCAGCACGGCGTCCACCGCCGCGGAGCCCGGTGCGAGGCCACCCGGCTGCGGAGTGCCGATGAGGACTCGGACGATGTTGGGGCGGTCCGGGGTGTCGCGGCCGCCGGCGCCGACGCCCGTGGCCTGCAGGGTCATGGGCGGGAGGTTCTCGCAGCGTTCGGCCAGGGCCCGGATGATGGCCATGCCGGTGGGGGTGGCGAGCTCTCCGGTGCCGCCGGCGCGGACGCGCCAGTCGCGGGCGAGTTCGGTGACCGCCGGGGCCGGCACGGGCAACTCGCCGTGCGCGGTGCGGACACGGCCGGCGCCGAGGGCGACCTCGCCCGCCGAGACCGTGCCGATGCCCAGGTCGTCGAGGGCCGCGCACACGCCCACCACGTCGGCGATCGAGTCCAGGGCGCCGACCTCGTGGAAGTGCACGTCGCCGGCCGGGACGCCGTGCACCGTCGCCTCCGCCTCGGCCAGCCGGGTGAAGACGGCGAGGGCCCGGTCTCGTACCGCCGGGGGCAGCTCGGCTGTGATCAGCCGCTCGCGGATCCCGCGCCAGGTGCGCTGCGGCGGGCTGTCGATCAACGGCTTGACATCGGCCCTGAGGGCGCGCAGGCCGGCGCGGGTCACCGCACGCGCGCTGACGTGCACGGATCCCGGGACGACGGCGTCGACTGCGCCTTGGACGACGTCGGCGTTCGCCCCGGCGTCGAGCAGGGCCGCGAGCACCATGTCGCCCGCCACCCCGGCCGAGGCGTCGATCCAGGCGTGCCTCATGACGGATCGGGGGCGGCGATCTGGGCCGCGAGGTGCCCCGCCCCGTACCCGTTGTCGATGTTGACGACCGCCACGCCCGGGGCGCAGGCGTTGAGCATGGACAGCAGAGGGGCCAGGCCGCCGAACGCCGCGCCGTAGCCCACCGAGGTCGGCAACGCCACGACCGGCGCCGGCACCAGGCCGGCGACGACGCTGGGCAGGGCACCGTCCATCCCCGCGGCGACCACCACCACCCGCGCCCGGCGCAGGAGGGGCAGTTGGGCGATCACCCTGTGCAGGCCCGCCACCCCGACGTCCACCACCAGTTCGGTCTCCCGGCCGAGGTACCGGGCCGTGAGCATCGCCTCCTTCGCCACGCGCAGGTCGGAGGTGCCCGCGGCCACCACCACGACCAGGCCGCCCGACGGCGCGGGCGGCTCCGGCGGCCAGGCCAGCAGCCCCGCGTCCGCGTCGTGGAAGGCGTCCGGGCGCTCCCGCAGCACCGCCTCGGCGTGCTGCTCATTCGCCCTGGTGAACAGGGTGACTCCGGAGCCGCCACTCGCCGCGGCGATCGCCGCCACCTGCGCCGGGGTCTTCCCTTCGCAGTACACGGCCTCGGGATAGCCGCGCCGCGCGTGGCGTTCGGCGTCCAGTTGGGCGAAGTCCGCCACCTTCACGAGACCGCCGGCCTCGGGATTGTCGTGGTCAGGCATGGGTGGCCGTGACCAACGGGAGGGTGAACGCGCCCGACTGGATGCCGGCGGCCAGGTCGAGGGCGGCGAAACGGAAGCCCGCGGACCGCACGGCGGCGTGGATCTCTTCGCGCAGCGTGGTGACGGCTCGGACCAGGTCCTGCTCGGGCAGCTCGATGCGCGCCACGTCGCCGTGGTGGCGCACCCGGAGGTCGCCCAGGCCCAGGCGGCGCAGGGCGGACTCGGCGGACTCGATCTGGTGGAGCTTCTCGCGGGTCACGGGGGTGAAGTGCGGGATGCGCGAGGCCAGGCACGGCGCGGCGGGCTTGTCGGCGCTGGGCAGGCCGAACGCGCGGGCCAGGCGGCGGACGGCGGCCTTGTCCAGGCCGGCGTCGGCGAGCGGGCGCAGGACGCGGTGCTCGGTCGCGGCGCGGCTGCCGGGGCGGTCCGGGCGGCGGGCGTCGTCGGCGTTCTCGCCGTACGCGACGGCGTCGAGGGCGTGCGCGGTGGCGACCTCGTCGCCGATGCGGGCGAAGAGCTCGTTCTTGCAGTGGAAGCACCGGTCGGGGCCGTTCGCCTGATAGGCGGGCACGTCGCCCTCGTGGGTCTGGATCTCCACCACGGGTACGCCGATGTGGCGCGCCACCGCGTGAGCGCCGGCCCGCTCGTCGGCGGCGAGGCTGGGCGAGACCCCGAGGATCGCCACCACGCGGCCGGGGCCGAGGACCCGCGCGGCCAGGGCGAGCAGCACGGACGAGTCGACACCGCCGGAGAAGGCGACCCCGAGCCGGTCCACGCCCGCCAGCAGACCCGCGATCCGCCGGAGCACGCCGTCGACAGCCGGCGACTCCCCCGCACGGCCGCTGCCGGAAGTTGGTGGCGGTTCGGGCAAGCGCCCGGTGGGGGCGGCCACGGTGGAATCATCGGTCATGATCCTTATTTGATGCCGGTACGGCCGGAGCGGCAAGCGGTTGCCACATGTTGCGGGAGGTGCGGGGTGAGCGAACGACCGCCCACCATCTACGACGTGGCCAAGGCGGCCGGTGTCGCGGCGTCCACCGTCTCGCGGGCGTTCGCGCGGCCGGGGCGGGTGAACTTCGCGACGGCGGAGCGGATCCGGCGGGTCGCGGCCGAGCTCGGCTACCGGGTCAGCCCGCTGGCCCGGGGGCTGTCGGCGGGGCGTACGTCGATGATCGGGCTCGGGGTCGCGGACATCGGGAACCCGTTCTACACCGAGATCATCCGTGGGGCGCAGGACGCGGCGGCGGAGGCCGGTTACACGTTGCTGGTCACCGACGCCCGGGAGTCCGGTGCGCGGGAGCGGGAAGCCCTGGAGCGGGCCGTCACGACGGTGGACGGGCTGGTGCTGGCCACATCGCGCATGTCGGACTCGGCGATCCGGGCCATCGCGAAGCAGCGGCCCGTGGTGGTGCTCAACCGGGCGGTGACCGACGTGCCGAGCGTCCTCACGGACACCGCCGACGGGATGCGCCGGGTGGTCGAGCACCTCGCGGGGCTCGGACATGAGGGGTTCACGTACGTGGCCGGGCCGGAGGCCTCGTGGGCCGACGGGATGCGCTGGCGTTCGCTGCGGGAGCTGGCTCCGGGCAGCCGGCGGCTGGGGCCGTACGCGCCCAGCGTGCCCGGCGGCGGTGCGGCGGCGGCCGACTTCCTGCGGGCGCCGTCGAGCGCGGTCGTCACGTACAACGACGCCATGGCGATCGGTCTGATCCGGCGGCTCACGGTGATGGGCGTGCGGGTACCCCGGGACGTGAGTGTGGTCAGCTTCGACAACGTCGAGGCGGCGGAGCTCGTCACGCCGGCGCTGACGACGGTCGCGACGCCGCTGCGGGCGATGGGGCGCACGGCCGTGGTGAACGTGCTGGCCATCGCGAACGGGGCGGTCCCGCACACCACTGAGCCGATGGTGCTGCCGTCCCGGCTGGTGGTGCGCGCCTCGACGGCGCGGCGTGAGAAAGGCGGCGGCCGCGCGGTGTGGGAGGGGCCCGCCCCTCACGCGGAGCGCAGGCGGAACAGGACCTCGCCCGCCTGGGGCACCACGAACGCGTCCGGGTCGTCGAGGCGCACCGCGGACGGGTCGAGATAGTCGAGGTTCGCGGCCCGTACGACGTCCTCCGGGATGCCGGTGGCGAGCGTGACCGTCACGCGCAGGTGTTCGCCGGTCGCCGGGTCGTAGGTGCCGGCGCCGCGCAGGTGGGTCGAGTGGGCCAGCACGCCCCAGTGGTAGCCCTTGAACCTGTCCCACTGCTTGAGGAAGTAGTCGCGGCAGTGGTAGCCGATCTTCTCGATCTCGGGGTGCATGGCCGCGATCCGGGTGATGTGCGGCGCGTAGAGGATCACCTGGCCGCCGTCGGCGACGACCGGCTCGACCTTGTAGAAGCCCTTCGCGCCCGTCCACATGTCGTCGTACTTGGCCGGGATGATCGAGAGCACCTTGTGGACGGGGGCGTCCAGATATCGCACGTGGGTCTGGGCCGACACGTCCGCGGCCGCCGCCCACGCCTCCTCGGGTGCGCCGAGCGCCGCCGCGTGCAGCTCGCTCGTGCCCGACCGCACGACCAGGCAGAGCGCCAGCCGGCGGCTCGGGATCAGCGCGGCGGCCTGGTCGATGAGGGCGCGGACCGGTGTGATGCCGCGCGTGCCGATGATGGAGGCGCTGGTGATGAGCGCGCCCAGCCAGTGCGAGAAATCGATGATCTCCTGGCCGGCGACTCCCGGGAAGAAGTACTTGTTGCCGCCGGAGAAGCCCACCACCTCGTGCGGGAAGACCGGCCCGATCACCAGGCACACGTCGTGCTCGACCACGGCCCGGTTGAGCACCACGTCGACGTCCTGGCTCATCCGCCCCTCGGACAGCTCCGCCACGCGGGCCGCGGGGATGACGCCGATCGACGTGAGGGCCGAGGGCTGCCACCACTCGTGGTTGCGCACGGTGAAGCCTTCGTACGGGCCGCCCAGGTGCGCGAGCAGTTGCTCGCCGGTCATCGGCGCGTGCGTGCCGAGCGCGACCAGCACGGTCACCCGCGAGGCGCGCCCGTGCAGGGCCTCGTGCACCGCGGAGAGGAGCATCGGCAACGGGCAGCTCCGGGTGCCGTCCGGCACGATCACGCAGACGCTGCGCCCGTCAAGATCTTCACTTCCGAGGGTACGCAGCACGTAGTCGCGCACCGCCTCGTCGCCGAGGGTCGTGTCCGGGCCGCCGAGGAGCTCGATCATGGCTCCCACCCTCCGCCCGCCCGCCGCGCCGTGGCAAGCGAACCGGGCAACACATGGCAACCGCTTGCCGCCCGCGCGCCCGCACCGGAAGCCTCGACACCATGGCGACGCGAGAGCACGGGGCGGCCGGCGGGGGCCGGGGAATGCGGGAGGACCGGCTGCTGCCGGCGGATCCGGGGACGCGGGCCGTGGCTCGGCGGCTCTACGAGGCGGTGCGCGACCTGCCGATCATCTCGCCGCACGGGCACGTCGATCCCGGCATGCTGCTGGAGGACGCGCCCTTCACCGATCCGACGGCGCTGTTCATCACGCCGGACCACTACGTCACCCGGCTGCTGCACGCCGGCGGGATCGGCCTCGACCGGCTCGGCGTGGGCGAAGGACCCCTGACCGAACGAGCGTCCCGTGACGCGTGGCGCCTGCTCTGCGAGAACTGGAGACTGCTGCGTGGCACGCCCGTGCGCTACTGGCTGGAGACCGAGTTCGAGGACATCTTCGGCATCACCGAGCGCCCCTCCGCCGCGAACGCCGACGTACTTTACGACCTGATCGCGGACCGCCGGGCACGCCCGCGGGAGCTCCTCGCCCGGTTCGGCATCGACTTCCTCGCCACCACCGACGATCCCGCGGACGACCTCGCCCCGCACGCCGCCCTCGCCGGGGCCGTGCGGACCCGCATCGCCCCCACCTTCCGGCCCGACGCCTATCTGGAACCCGCACGGCCCGGCTGGGCGGGGAGGATCGAACGGCTGGCCGCGGCCGCCGGCACCGACATCGCCGACTACAAGGGCTACCTCGCGGCGCTCGAGAACCGGCGCCGGCACTTCATAGCGCACGGCGCGGTCTCGGCCGACCACAGCCACGCCGATGCCCGGGCCGAGCCCGTGGACAACCCCGACCGCCTCTTCCAGAGGGCGCTGACCGGCGACATCACCGAGGCCGAGGGCACGGCGTTCCGCCGGCACATGATGCTGGAGATGGCGCGGATGTCGTCCGAGGACGGGCTCGTCATGACCCTGCACCCGGGCATCCACCGCAACCACCACCCGGCCACCTTCGAGCGCTACGGCGCGGACACCGGCCACGACATCCCCACCACCGTCGAGTTCACCCGCGCGCTGGCGCCGCTGCTCGCCCGGCACGGCACCGATCCCGGCTTCCACCTGGTGCTCTTCACCGTCGACGCCACCGTCTACAGCCGCGAGATCGCGCCGCTCGCCGGCTTCTACCCCTCGGTCTACGCGGGCGTGCCGTGGTGGTTCCTCGACAACCCGGCGGCGATCCGGCACTTCCAGGAGTCCGTCACCGAGATCGCCGGGTTCAGCCGCCTCTCCGGGTTCATCGACGACACCCGCGCCCTGTGCTCGATCCCCGCGCGGCACGACATGTCCCGCCGCCTCGACGCCGGCTACCTCGCCGGCCTGGTCCGCACGCACCGCCTGGACGAGGACGAGGCCCTGGACACGCTCACCGCCCTCGTCACCGACCAGCCCCGAAAGGTCTTCAAGCTGTGACCGGCATCGTGCACCTCGGCCTCGGCAACTTCTTCCGCGCCCACCAGGCCTGGTACACGGCCGAGGCGAACGACGGGTGGGGCATCGCCGCGTTCACCGGCCGTTCCCCGCACGCGCCCGGCCCTCGCTACAAGCTGATCACCCGGGGCCCGGAGACGGACGAGATCTCCTGGCCGGGCGCCATCACGTCGACGCATTCCGGGCTCGACCGCGCGGCATGGACGACGGCCGTCGCGAGCCCGGAGACCGCGATCGTCACGCTGACCGTGACCGAGGCGGCGTACGCCGGCGACGACGTCCCGGGCCGCCTGGTGGCGGGCCTCGCCGCGCGCAAAGCAGCGAACACCGGTTCACTTGCGATCGTGCCGTGCGACAACCTGCCCGGCAACGGCGAGGTCGCCCGGCGCGTGGTCACCGAGGCGGCCCGCCGCACCGATCCCGCGCTCGCCGGCTGGATCGCCGAGAACGTCTCCTTCGTCTCCACGATGGTGGACCGCATCACCCCGGCGTCGGCGCCGCCCGAGGTCGTCACCGAGCCCTTCCACGAGTGGGTGCTCCAGGGCGCCTTCCCCGCGGGCCGCCCGGCCTGGGACGTCGCCGGCGCCCGCTTCGTCGAGGATGTGCTCCCCCACGAGCAGCGCAAGCTCTGGCTGCTCAACGGCGGGCATTCCCTGCTGGCGTACGTGGGAAGCGCCCGCAACCTCACCACCGTGGCCGAGGCGGTCGACGACCCGGAGTGCCGCACCCTGCTGGAGACCTGGTGGGACGAGGCGGCCGCCTGCCTGCCGCTGCCCGCCGAGGAGATCCGCGACTACCGGGCGGCGCTGGTCGAGCGCTGGGAGAACGCCCGCATCCGGCACCTGCTGGCGCAGATCGCGATGGACGGCTCCCAGAAGATCCCGATCCGGGTGCTGCCGGTGCTGCGCCGCACCCGCGAGCGCGGCGGCATGCCGGTCGGCGCCGTCCGGGTGCTGGCCGCCTGGCACCGGCACCTGCACGGCGCCGGCGCGCCGGTCAACGACGCGGGCGCGGCCCGCTTCGCGTCCGCCGCCACCGCCCGCGACCTGCTCGGCGAGCTCGACCCGGCCCTCGCCGCCGACGACGACCTGGTGACCGCCCTCGACGACGAGCTCCGCGTCGCCGCCCGCTGAGCCCCCGCCCGGCACAGGTGCCGTCAGGTCACACTGACGGTGCCGTCCGCGGAGCGGGTGCAGCGCACCGACCGGGCGGCCGTGACCGCCGCCCCCGACAGGCACTGCCCGAGCACCGCGTGCCCGGCAGCGTTCGGGTGCCAGGACTCCTGGCAGGTCTGGAAGGAGGTCACGCAGGCGTTCGCGACCCGCTGGACGTCGAGCTTGTCGAAGCCGGCCAGGTCGGTCAGGAACACCCCCGTCGGCCCGTCCTGCAGCCGGATCGGCGTCGCCAGCGCGTTGCCCGGGCTGCCCGCCCGCTCGCACAGCCGCGCCCCGTCGAAGGCCGACTGCACGTTGAGCAGGACCAGGTCCTCGCCCGGGAACTCCGCGCTCATCGTGCCGTGCACGCCCGCCACCAGCGCGCCCAGACCGGCCGAGAAGGTGTGCCCCGGCCCGAGGCTGGCCCGGTGGATCGGGCAGCCCGCCCGGTAGCGCTCCGCCCCGAGCGCACGGAACTTGTCCCGGTCGTCCGCCCGGCCGTCCTCCTCGTGCAGGCTGCTCTCGAGCTCGGTGGGCAGCGGGTTGGTGTAGTCCTGGAAGACCACGCGATGCACGCCGTCCGCGTCGACCTCGTCCAGGGTCCGCAGAACGGCCCGGACCGCCGTGGCCGTCTCGGCCTGCGCGGCCGCGAGCTGGGCCGGTGTCGCCAGGTCCTCGGCCGTGCAGGGCTCCTGCGGCACCGGGCCGCCGAGGTAGGCCCAGAACTCCCACCAGCCGGTCCACGCATCCGCCACGAACCGGTTCGCGCACTTGACCGCGACGTCGCCGAAGGTGAACGACGCGTTGTTCGATCCGAGGCCGATCACCACAAGATCGATGTCATGGGTACGGGCGACAGCGCGCACCTGATCGAGCTGCGCGGCCACCGTCCGGCCCTTCTCGCGCGCGCTCGACGCGTGCGTGATGTCAGCGGGCTGCCCGCCCGAGCAGGCGAGGTTGAACCGGTCCTGGATGCCCGGCAGGCTCGCCTTCAGCAGCGAGGCGTTGGCCGAGCGGTGGCAGAAGTACGCGTTGCTGTTCGGCGCCGACCACCCCGGGAAGGACTGCGCCTGTCCCGAGGCGTCGACGACGGGCTGGTAGGCACCGGCGCCCTCACCGCTGATGAAGCTGTCGCCCAGCGCGACGGCGGCGGTCGGCAGGGCGGCCCGGGCCGGGGTGGCGTGAGCGGCGGGCACGAGGAGCGACAGGACGGCGAGGACAGCGAGGCGGCGCCACATGCACCGATCGGACCACGTCGATGTGACGCTCGTCAATGAAGCGTCAGGACCGCGGGCAGGAGTCGTCGCAGTCGCCGATCGGGATGATGAGGTCGGCGCTGTCGCGCTCCGGCGGATAGAAGGCGTCGAAGCTCACCGCGACCCACTGCCCCTCGGGCCGCCGGCTCCAGTTCATCCGGTATTCGTCGTAGTAGGCGACCTCGCGCTCGGTCTCGGTGGCGCCCGGCGGGATGGGGCTCCAATAGCCGATGGAGAGCAGGTATCTGCCGCGGTCGGGCCCCGGGAAGAACATCTTCTTCGCCCGGCGGGGCACGCGGAACCAGCTGTCGAGCACCACCTTGTCGGGGTCGGCGCCGTCGAGCGACGGGATGCCCTCCTCGTGGCGGACCTCGTCGAGGCGCACGGGCATGCCGTTGGGCCGGAACGGCTTGTCGTCGAGGGTCATGCCCTCGTACCATTCGCCCCCGCCCCGGCCGGGCGGCGGCGACACCGCCTGCAGGCGGCGGAAGATGGCCGGCGGCGGATGCTCCTCCGAGATCGTCGGAGCATACGGATAGCGCAGCGGCGCACCGAAGGCGAATCGAAGGGAATGGACGCACGCGCCGACGAGTTCGAAGGCCGCGTCGCTGGTCGGCTGACCCATGTCTATATCCTCATTGGGCGACTGGAGAGCCTGGGGCGATGATGTGAGCCCGACAGTAGGCTGGCGAAGGGTGGCGGCACAAGGCGTGGCCAAGGACCTCCCGGTGACCCCATCGTCACGGACCGTGAGCGCGATGTCCGCGACCTGGCGCTCCTACCTGCCCGAACACATCCTCCGCATGCTGCTCGGCACGCCGAGTGTCAGCAATCCGCCAATCACCGAGCGTTCCGGCGCCGTCGTGCTCTACGCCGACGTCGTCGGCTTCACCGCCATGACCGAGAGCTTCGCGGGCTCCGGCAGCTACGGCACCGAGCAATTGACGCGCATCATCAACCGCTGGTTCGGGGTGACCGCGAAGGCCATCGCCGAGTCGGGCGGCAGCGTGGTCGACTTCGCCGGCGACGCGCTCGTCGGCATGTTCCTGCACGCCCCGGACTCGGCGCCCGCGGCGGCTCGCCGGGCGATCCGTTGCGCCGAGCTCATCCGCGAGGCCACCGCCTCGGTTCCCCCGGTGTCCACTCCGGACGGCGGGCGCCGCTCGCTGACCATCCGGGTGGGCCTGGGTCTCGGCCCGCTGCAGGTGATGCTCGTCGGCGACCCGGCCATCCGGTTGCAGCACCTGATCGCCGGGCCCGCCCTCGACTTCGCCATCGACGCGCTGCACCGGGCGGAGCAGGGCGAGATCGTGGTGGACGAGGCGCTGCGGGACATCGCCGCCGAGCAGGGACCCGAGCACCCGGCGCCGGAGTCGCCGCAGCCGCCGCCCGAGCAGCTCGAACGGCTGCTGACGCCCTTCCTGCACCCGGCGATCCGGCAGCGGCTGCGCTCCGGCCGCCACGAGCTGGTCAACGAGCACCGCAAGGTCTCCACGGCCTTCGTACGCCTGCCGGACCTGTCCGCCGACGACCCCTCCACCGTGCGGGCGCTGCAGCGCTTCCTCGCCGCCGGGGTGGCCATCATCGACCGGTACGGCGGCCACCTGCGCCACCTGATGGCCGACGACAAGGGCACCGTGCTGGTCGCCGTCTTCGGCACCCCGGTGAGCCACGAGAACGACGAGGAACGGGCGCTGCGCTGCTGCCTGGAGCTGCTGGCGCTGCCCGGCGGGCCCTACCGGGGCGGCGTGACGACCGGGCCGGTCTACTGCGGCGAGGTCGGCTCCGACGTCCGCCGCGAGTACGCGGTCGTGGGCGACGCCGTCAACCTCGCCGCCCGCCTCATGCAGGCCGCGCCGGCCGGTCATCTGCTCATCGACCAGGCGACCTACGAGCGCACCCACGGCTTCGTGGCGGCCGAGGGGCCCGGCGTCATCACCGCCAAGGGCAAGACCGGCCCGATTCCGGTGTGGACCGTCCGGGAGGCGTGGGAGCTGCCCGCGCCCGCCCCGCTGCCGGCGCCCGGGCCGGGCCGGCTGGTCGACCGCACCCGCGAGCTCGCCGAGCTGCACACCCTCGTGCACGAGGCGCGCGAGGGCCGCGGCCGGCTGGTCTGGCTGCACGGCGAGCCCGGCGTCGGCAAGTCCCGGCTCGCCGCGGAGACGTGCCGCCTGGCCGCCAAGCTCGGCTTCACCGGCTACCGGGACAGCTGCCGGTCGCACGGCGGTAGCGCCGGATATCTGGTCTGGCGCTCGATCCTGCGCGAGATCCTCGAGATCGACCCCACGTTGCCGATCGCCGAGCAGCAGGCGGCGCTCACCGAGCGCACCGCCCGGTACGACGGCACGGGCCAGCGCGCCCCGCTGCTGGCCGGCCTCATCAACCTGCCGATGCCCGAGTCGGCGCTCACCGCCCAGCTCGACCCGGCGGGCCGCGACCACCTGCTCCGCTCCACCCTGCTGGCCTGCCTGTTCGACCGGGCCTCCGCCGGCCCGCTGGTCCTGCTGCTGGAGGACTGCCACTGGATCGACCCGGCCTCGCTGACCTTGCTCGACCTCGTCGGCCGGCACATCGCCGACCTGCCCGTGCTGGTGCTGGCGACCTCGCGCGAGCCGCTACCGGGCCGGCTCGCCGCGCGCGACCACGCGGTGGAGATGCCGCTGATCCAGATGGCCATGACGGACGCGGAGCAGCTGACCGTGGTGCGGCTCCGCGAGCGGTTCGGCGGCGACGCGGACATCGCGGCCGGCCTGGTCGGGCGGATCGGCGAGGAGGCCGGCGGCAACGCGTTCTACATCGAGGAGCTGGTCACCTATCTGCACGGCCGCGGCGTCGACCCGGGCGACCCGCGCGCGCTGGCCGAGATGCGCCTGCCGGACAGCCTCCAGCGGCTGGTGATGGCGCGCATCGACGAGCTCACCGACGGCGAGAAGACGGCCATCAAGGTCGCCAGCGTGATCGGGCGCCGCTTCCAGCCGCCCTGGATCGCCTCGGTCTACCCGCCGGCCGGCACCGCCGAGCAGATCACCAACAACCTGCGCCGGCTGCACGCGCTCGACCTCACCCCGCAGGTGGAGACCGAGCCCGCGCCGGAGTACGAGTTCAAGCACCCGATCACGCAGGAGGCCGCGTACCAGAGCATCACGTACGACACGCGGGCCTCCCTGCACGAGCGCGTCGGCCTGCTCGTCGAGGAGCTGTACGCCGACCGGCTCCCGCAGTACGTCGACATGCTCGCCCACCACTACACGCGGAGCGCGCGAGTGGACAAACAACGGATCTGGCTACGGGCCGCCGGCGACCGCGCGAAGGCGACGTTCGCGAACGACGCGGCCCTGCACTACTACGGGCGGCTGCTGCCGCTGCTGCCGGAGCCCGACCAGGCGGCGCTGCACATCGAGCTCGGCGACGTGCACCACCACACCGGGCAGTGGGCCGACGCCGAGGCGCACTACCGGCGCGCGATGCTGCTCGCCGAGCGCACCGGCCAGCCCGAGGTGCTCGCCGCCGGGCAGCGCCAGCTCGGCGACCTGCTGATGTACACGCACTCGTACGCGGAGTCGGTGAGCTGGCTGCAGCGGGCGCTGGACGGGTTCAACCGGCTGGGCGACCCCGCCGGCGTCTCGCGCACGATGGAGCGCATGACGTTCGCGCTGTTCCGCCAGGGCGCGTACGCCGACACGCTGGCGATGGCCCGGCAGCACCTGTCGATGGCCGCCGACGCGCACGACCTGTCCGCGATGAGCGCCGCCCTCAACCACATCGGCCTGGTGCACCTCAACACCGGCGGGCTCGCCGAGGCGCTCGACCACCTGCGCCGCGCGCTCACCACCGCCGAGCGCGCCGACGACCGGCACTGGATCCTGCACGCGGCCAACAACCTCGGCTGGGCCTCGCTGCGCGGCGCCGACCACGTGCAGGCGATCGCGTCGTACCGGCAGGCCCTGGCGGTGGCCCGCGACATCGGCGCCCGGCACACCGGCGCGGTCATCGTCGGCAACATGAGCGAGATCTACCGCGATCAGGGCGACTATCGGCGGGCGCGCGTCTGCGTGATGCACTCGCTGCGGGTGGCCGTCGAGCTGGGTGACGCCTCCAGCGTCGCCGACCTGGTGGCCGGGCTCGGCCTGATCACCGCGGCCGAGGGGCGCCCGGGCGAGGCGCAGCGCCTGCTGGAGCGCGCGATCGAGCTGGCCCGCGACCTCGACGCCCCGTACTACCTCTGCGCGGGGCTCCACCGGCTCGCGAGCCTGCACCTGGCCGCGGACCGCCCCGCGGCGGCCCGGCGGCTCAACGAGGAGGCGCTCGCCGTGGCCCAGGAGCACAGCGAGCGCGACACCCTGGTGCACGCCTTCGTGCTGTCGGTGCGCCTGCGCGCGGCCGCCGGCGAGATCGACTCCGCGCGGGCGGCCGCGATGCTGCGCGAGGCGGTCAAGCAGTGGAGCGAGCCGCACGAGGCGGCCATCCTGCTGGACGCGGTGTGGCAGGCCGACCCCGACGACACGGGCGCGCGCGACACCGCCGCCGGTATCTACCGCGAGCTGTACGAGCGGGCGCCCAGCGTCGAGTACCGCGAGGCGTACCGCCGGCTCACGGGCGTGCTCCTGCCGCCCGGGCCGCCGCTGCCCGAGCTGCCGGAGTGGATCGCCGCGGAGAGCGGCCCGGACCTGGTGACGCTGCTGCGGCGCATCGACGGGCCGGTCAGCCCAGCGGGTCCTCGCCCGCCAGCAGGCTGAGCGCGGGCAGCGAGGGCGCGAAGGCGTACACCGCGCCGGTGGTCGTCACGAACCCGCCGAAGGCCTGCCGCGGGATGCGGTCGACGACCTCCTTCGGCAGGCGCTCGCGTGCCTGCCGCTCGCTCAGGCCGACGACGGGGTCGAGGCCGTCGACCCGGTCGCGGTCGGCGAGGCTGCGGCCGTACGCGTTGAGCGTGCTGGTCGGGAACTTCGGATCGTTCGCCCAGTGGCGCAGCAGGAACTCGAACTGGTCCTCGATGCTCGCCATGTACGCGTTGAAGAGGATGCCCCGCTCGCGGTCGTCGGGATTCTCCCGGTCGAACGCGGGGCCGAAGGTGATGCCGCGGCGCAGCATCTTGTGGCCGCGGTCGCGGAAGACGTCGTCGGCGCGCGGGTTCATCTTGCGGATGTGCGCGTAGAGCGGCGTGTGCCGGCCGGACTCGTCGCTGCCGTACGAGAAGTCGTTCTGGTCCTGGGGTGTGGCGCCGGGCTCGAGGGGCGTGCCGTCGAGGGAGCGGCCGAGCGCCTTGGCCGCCGCGGACTCGGCGTCGTCGCCGTTGCCGCCCATGTGCCGCCACCAGCCCGCCGCGTCCTGGTTCATCCGGCGGAACACCTGGAACGAGCCGCCGCGCATCCACGGGGCGGGGGTGGGCCGCGGCGCCCAGTTGGCCGGGCGGCGCTCGCCGGGGTAACCGAGGACGAACTCGCCGGCCGCGATCAGCTTGTTGACCTGGTCGGGGTCGCTGAAGCCGCGGATGCCCGGCTGGGAGATGCCGTCGGTGAAGCCGAAGTGCTCGACCCGGCGGTGGGCGGCGTTGCGCCGCACCTCACCCCGCTCGGACCAGAGGACCTCGAGGCCGGCATCGGTCGCGGCCCGGCTCTCGGCGCGCAGCGCGGCGGTCAGCGTCTCGTCGTCGTCGGCGGCGAGGGTGAGCAGCGCGTCGACGGGCGCGCCCGCGGGCTTGCCGACGACCCAGTTGCCGGGGTCGCTGTCGCCGATGTCGCCCAGCAGGGCGGGCGCGGTCGTGAGCTGCCCGGCCTCGTCGAGCCGCGCGCCGAGCGGGCCGCGCCAGAACGCCTCGTAGGGCACGAGGTCGCCGGCCACCTCGGCGCGCAGCAGCACCAGGCCGGTGGCGGTGAGGCCGATGTTGAGCAGCGAGGCCGAGCTCTGGATGCGCCGGCCCCGGCGCGCGCGGCCCTGGCCGTCGTCGTCGCCGTCGAGGGCGCGCTCGACATCGTCGGTGCCGGAGGCCCGGCCGGCCGCCTCGCGCAGCCACCTCCGGGCGCCGTCCCGGTCGCTGCGGAACGACAGGGTCAGGAAGGCCTGGTAGCGGCCGCCGAAGGGCAGCAGGATGTTGCCCTGGATCGTGGGTGCGTCGGCAAGGATCGGCACGATGGTCCCCTCCGGGTCGGGTTCTGCACACCGGAGGATGCCGCAGATGATCGCCGTTTCGGCCCGGCTGTCCTAAATCTGCCAGCGGCGGCGGCGCACCCATCGGCCGTTCGGACGAGGGCGGTTCCGCCTTTCTCCGGTCCAGTCCGGCACGCGCCGACCGATCGACATGCCCGTGGCCTACCGAATGAAGACTGTTGCCGCCGCGGCCCTCGCGACGGCCTCACTGACCGCCGTGACCGCCGCGCCGGCTCTCGCCGCGCCCTCGACCAGTCAAACCCCGTCCTCGCTCGTGGTAGGCCTGCGGACCGACAGTGCCGTGGCCGCCACCGTCAGCGCCCTGGACGCCGACCCCGACGTCAGCGTCCTGGCCAGCACCGCGCGGCCGGCGCTCGACGCCGTCACCGTCACGGTCCCGGCCGCCGACAGCGCGGACGCGATCGCGGCGCTGCGGGCCAACCCCGACGTCACGTACGTCGAGCCGAAGGTCGAGGCGTCCGTCGTCAGCACAGCGGCACCGACCGACCCCTACTACGCCCAGCAGTGGGGCCTCTCCAAGATCAAGGCACCCGCCGCCTGGCCCTCGTCGTCCGGCGACGGCGTCGTGGTGGCGGTCGTCGACACCGGCGTCACCGCCACCAACGAGCTCGCCGGGCGCGTCCTGCCCGGATACGACTTCGTCAACGGCGACGCCGACCCCTCCGACGACAACGGCCACGGCACCCGGGCCGCGACCGTCGTCGCCGCCAAGGGCGACAACGCGACCGGCATCGCCGGTGTCTGCTGGGACTGCGAGATCCTGCCGGTGAAGGTGATGGGCTCCGACGGCGTCGGCTACTCCGACGTCATCGCCCAGGGCATCGTCTACGCCGTCGACCACGGCGCCGACGTCGTCAACCTCTCGCTCGGCTCGGACACCGCGACCCAGGTCCTCCAGGACGCGGTGCGCTACGCCGCCGACCACGACGTCGTCGTGGTCGCCTCCGCCGGCAACGACGGGGTGACCACCCGCTTCTACCCCGCCGCCTACACCGAGGCGGTCGCCGTGGCCGGCTCCGACCCGAGCGACCTGCGCTACAACTGGTCCAACTACAACAGCGCGCAGGACGCGTGGGTCGACCTCGCCGCGCCGGGCAGCAACTACGCCCAGGGCCCGACCTTCGCCTACGGGTGGTACGTCGGCACCAGCTCCGCCGGCCCGGTCGTCGCCGGTGTCGCCGCGCTGGCCCGCGCCGCCAAGCCCACCGCCACCGCCGCGCAGATCCGCGCCGCGATGGAGGGCCAGGCCGACCCGGTCGGCTCCTGGGTCGCCAAGGGCCGCGTGGACGCCGAGGGCACCCTCCAGAAGCTGATCACCGGCGGCTCCACGCCGCCGTCGGCCGCGTTCGGCGTCACCTCGCCCGCCTCCGGCACCGTGCCGGTGACCCTGACCGCCCCGGCGGACGACACCGTCCTGATGGAGCTGCTGGTCGCCGACCGGGTCGCCGCGACGGCCACCGAGGCGCCGTGGACGATCGACTGGGACACCACCGGCCTCAACGGCAACAAGTCCATCAAGGTACGCGTCACCGACAGCGCCGGGAACGTGACCACCTCGGCCGCCCGCACCGTCGCGCTCGACAACACCGGGCCGGTGCTGCGGTGGACCGCCCCGGGCGCCACCGCGGCCCTGCGCGGCACCGTGAGCGTCACCGCGACGGCCACCGACCTGAACGGCGTGGCCACGGTCGAGCTGCTCGCCGACGACGAGCTCATCGCCGAGGACCTCACGTCGCCGTACGCGATGACCGTCGACACCACCGCGCTCGACGACAGCCAGGCCCTGACCCTGCGCGCCGTCGACAACCTCGGCAACGTCACGTCGATCGCCCGCACCGTCACCGTCGACAACGAGGCCCCGGCCGTGGCCGTGACCCTGCCGGACACGCTGCGCGGCACCGTCCGGATCACCCCGGCGGTCACCGACAACGTCGCGGTCAAGCAGGTGAAGGCCGTCGTCACCGACGCCACCGGCCGGGTCGTCACCACGCTGAGCGCCACCAAGGCCCCGTGGGTGCTCACGTGGAACACCGGCAAGCTCACCGGCACCTACGACGTCGCCCTGACGGCGACCGACACGACCGGCAACACCACCACGGAGAACCTCACCGCCGAGGTCGACAACACCGCCCCGTCCGCGGCCGCCACCGTGCCGGCCATGACCGCGGGTGCGCTCACCGTCGAGCTCGACGCGCCGTCCGCCGACACCGCGACCATGGTGCTGCTCGTCAACAACCAGGTCGTCGACACCGTCTCGGCGGGGCCGTGGGCGATCGAGTGGACGCCGTCGGCCGCCGGGGCGTACACCCTCGTGGTGCGCACCACCGACACCGCCGGCAACGTCGCCGGCTCGACGCGGCGGGTCATGGTCGACACGACCGGCCCGCGGCTGACCTGGTCGGCGCCGGCCGCCACGACGCTGCTGCGCGGCACGGTCACCGTCGCCGCGAGCGCGACGGACCCGGCCGGGGTGGCGAAGGTCGAGCTGCTCGCCGACGGCCAGGTCGTCGGCGAGGACCTGACCTCCCCGTACGCGATCCCGCTCGACACCGCCGACCTGGCGCAGAGCCAGGAGCTCGAGCTGCGTGCCACCGACCGGCTGGGCAACGTGACGACCCTGGCGCGCACCTACACGGTCGACAACGAGGCCCCGACGGCCGACCTGACCCTGCCGGGCACCCTGTCCGGCACCGTGACGCTCGCGCCGGACGTGGCCGACAACGTCGGGGTCAAGCAGGTCCGGGTGGTCGTCACGGACGCCACCGGCCGGGCCGTCGCCACGCTGGGCTCGACCCGCAGCCCGTGGACCGTGCCGTGGAGCACGGGCCGGCTGACCGGCGAGTACACGATCACGGTGACCGTCACCGACCGGGCCGGCAACACCGGCACCTGGACGGGGCCGGCCGAGGTGGACAACACGCCCTGACAGCGGCATCGCCGCGGAACGCCGCCCGGGAGGCTCTCCCGGGCGGCGTTCCCCCTTTCGGTCGATGCCAGATGGTCCTTTCGGCGGCACGGTCCGGACGAATAGTTCACGCGTTCGGCGGCGGCCGACCGAACAACAAGCTCGTGGCCCACCGAATGAAGACAGCAGCCGCCGCGGTCCTCGCGACCGCCTCGCTGACCGCCGTCACCGCCGCGCCGGCTCTCGCGGCGGAGACCGGCCCTGCCCCGTCCTCGCTGGTGGTGGGCCTGCGCTCGGACAGTGCCGCGGCCGCCACCGTCAGCGCCCTGAACGCCGACCCGGACGTCAGCGTGCTCGCCAGCGACACGACGCCCGCCCTCGACAGCCTCACCGTCACCGTGCCCGCCGCGGACCGGGCCGACGCCGTCGCGGCGCTGCGGGCCAACCCGGACGTCACCTACGTCGAGGCCGGCGCCGTCGCCACGGTGACCTCCACCGCGAGCCCGAGCGACCCGCTCTACGGCCAGCAGTGGGGCCTCGACAAGATCAAGGCTTCCGGCGCCTGGGCCTACACCACCGGCAACAGCGTCGTGGTCGCGGTCGTCGACACCGGCGTCAGCGCGATCAGCGAGCTCGCCGGCCGGCTGCTGCCCGGCTACGACTTCGTCAACGACGACTCCAGCCCGGCCGACGACAACGGCCACGGCACGAAGGCCGCCTCGGTCATCGCCGCCGCCGGCGACAACGCCACGGGCATCGCCGGCGTCTGCTGGACCTGCAAGATCCTGCCGGTGAAGGCGATGGGCGCCGACGGCAAGGGCACCACCGACGTGATCGCCAAGGGCATCGTCTACGCCGTCGACCACGACGCCGACGTCATCAACCTGTCGCTCGGCACGCCCACCGACACGCAGGTCGTGCGCGACGCGCTCGCCTACGCGGCCGACCACGACGTCGTCGTGGTCGCCTCGGCCGGCAACGACGGCCAGACGAGCGAGCGCTTCCCCGCGGCCGTCGCCGGCGCCGTGGCCGTCGCCGGGTCGGACAGCAAGGACGCCCGCTTCACCTGGTCCAACTACAACGGCGCCGGCAACCCATGGGTCGACGTGACCGCCCCGGGCCAGAACTACTCGCAGAACACCGACAACAAGTTCTTCTGGTACGCGGGCACGAGCTCCGCGGCCCCGATCGTGGCCGGGGTGGCCGCGCTGGCCCGCGCCGCGCAGCCGTCCGCCACCGCCGACGAGGTGCGCGCCGCGATCGAGAGCACCGCCGAGCCGGTCGGCGCGTGGGTGGCCAAAGGCCGCGTCGACGCGCAGGCGGCCCTCGAGGCGATCACCGGTGGCGTCGTTCCCGCCCCGGACGTCCGGGACTCCACTCCCCCGTCGACAGCGTTCAGCGTCGCCGCGGCGGTCGCCGGCACCACCCCGGTCAGCCTCACCGACCCGTCGGACGACACCGCCCGCCTGGAGCTCCTCGTCGCCGACAAGCTCGTGGCCGCCACGACGTCGGCGCCCTGGACGATCGACTGGGACACCACCGGCCTCAGCGGCACGCGGGCCGTCAAGGTGCGCGTCACCGACACGTCCGGCAACGCCATCACGGCCTCCAGCGTCACGGTCACCGTCGACAACAACGGGCCGTCGCTCAAGTGGGTCAGCCCGTCCGCCAAGGGCGGCCTGCGCGGCACCGTCACCGTCGCCGCCACGGCCTCCGACCTCAGCGGTGTCACCTCGGTCGACGTGCTGGCCGGCGGCGACGTGATCGGCGCCGACGACGCGGCGCCGTACCAGATCGCGGTCGACACCACCGCACTGAGCAGCGGCGACACCCTCACGCTGCGCGCCACCGACACGCTCGGCAACGAGACCACGATCGCCCGCGGCGTCACCGTGGACAACGGCGCGCCGACCGTCGAGGTCTCGGTGCCGGACGTGCTTCGCGGCACCGTGAAGATCAATCCGACCGCCGAGGACGACGTCGCGGTGAAGCAGGTCCGCGCGGTCGCCACGGACGGCGACGGCAAGACGGTCATGACCACGGTCGCCACGCGGGCCCCGTGGACGCTCACCTGGAACACCGGCAAGCTCGCCGGCACGTACACCCTCGATCTGATCGCGACCGACACCACTGGCAACACGGCGACCGTCTCGACGCCCGTCGAGGTGGACAACGCCGCGCCGTCGGCCGCCGCCCAGGTGCCGGCCGTCATCGGCGGCCCGGTGACGGTCGAGCTGAGCGACCCGTCCGGCGACACCGCCCGGATGGAGCTGCTCGTCAACGGCAGGACCGCCGGGAGCACCGAGTCGGCACCCTGGGCGGTCGAGTGGACGCCGGCGAGCTCCGCCTCGTACACCCTGACGGTCCGCACCACCGACCAGGTGGGCAACACCGCGAGCACCACGCGCAAGGTCGCCGTCGACGTGACCGGGCCGAAGGTGGCGTGGCCCAACCCGATCGTGTCGGTCCCGCTGCGCGGCACGGTCCTCGCGACCATGTCCGCCGTCGACAGCGCCGGGATCGCGTCGGTCGAGGTGCTCGCCGACGGGCAGGTGCTCGGCGAGGACACCGCCGCCCCGTACCAGATCGAGATCGACACGACCTCGCTCGCGCCGACGCAGGTGCTGACCCTGCGCGCGACCGACCGGCTCGGCAACGTCACCACCCTGGACCGCACGTTCGCCGTCGACAACGAGGCGCCGGCGATCGACGTCACCCTGCCGGCGGCGTACCCGTCCCTCGCCAAGATCACCACCGCGGTGAGCGACAACCTCGCGGTCACGAAGGTCACCATCGCGGTGACCGACGAGAGCGGCGCGCACGTCACGACGCTCTCCACGACCAGGGCGCCCTGGAGCATGCAGTGGATCACCAGCAAGCTCCGCGGCACCTACACGCTGACGGCGACCGCCACCGACAAGGCCGGCAACACGGCCACGTGGGTGGGCACGGCGACCATCGGCGCCACGCGCTGACCATTCCTCGGTAACGCGGCCCGGGAGGTTCTCCCGGGCCGCTGCGCGTCCGCCCGGCTCCGCCGATTCGCCGGGTTCCGGGGACGGGCGGATGGGACGATGGGGACATGCGGGTCCTGTCCTGTCTGGCGGCCGGCGTGCTGCTGCTCGCCGCGGGATGCGCGGGCGCCGGCGACGACGCGGCCGCACCGGCGCCGAGCGTGTCGGTGACCGGCAACCACCGCGTCTCGCCCTACCTCGACCTCGAGAGCGGCACGGCGGACGTCACGGCCATCGCCGAGGCGACCGGGCAGGCGGACTACACGGTCGCGTTCGTGGTGGCGAACGGCGCGGGCGACTGCACGGCGACGTGGGGCGGCTCGGCGGCGCTCGACGACAGCGACGTGCAGGCCGGCCTGGACGCGATCGCGGACCTGGGCGGGCAGATCACGGTGGCGACCGGCGGGGCCGACGGGACGTACCTCGAGGCGGTCTGCACCGCCGCGGAGCTCGCCACCGCGTACGAGAAAGCCCTGGACGCCGCCGGCAGCAACCGCCTGGACGTGGACATCCTCATCGGCGACGGCCAGCAGGTCACGGCGGCGACGGTGGCCACCGCGCTGCAGGCCGTGCAGGACGCGCGGGACACCGTCGTGTCGATCACCGTGCCGGTCGCGGAGGACGGCGACGGCCTGACCGGCGACGCCGTCGCGCTACTGAAGAGCATGAAGAGCGCCGGCGTCGACGTCACCGTGAACGTCATGACCATGAACTTCGAGGGCTCCGGCGACTGGGGCACCGCCATGACCGGCGCCGCCGAGTCGGTGCGCGACGACGTGGCGGCCGTCTGGACCGGCCTGAGCGACGCCGACGTGTACGCGATGCTCGGCGTCACTCCGATGATCGGCGTGAACGACAGCGGCGCCACCACCACGGTCGCGAACGCACAGACGCTGCTCGGCTACGCCGAGGAGAAGGAGCTGGGCTACGTCCGCTTCTGGTCGGTCAACCGCGACAACGACGGCTGCGCCGACGGCACGGTCAGCAGCTCGTGCAGCGGCATCGCGCAGACGGACTACGCGTTCACGTCGCTCTTCGCGGCCTTCGGGACCTAGGCTTCCAGGAGGATCAGCAGCCCGACCCCGATCAGGACCACGGGCAGCACGATGTGGCCCCAGCGGCTGAGCGCCCTGGCGATGACCGGGCGGGTGGCGAGGAAGCGGCCCGCCGCCACCCAGACCCCGACCAGCACGAGGAAGACCGTCGCGTAGACGGCCGTGCCGCTGGCACCCGCGGTGGCGAAGACCGGCACGTACACGCCGATGTTGTCGCCGCCGTTGGCGAAGGTCACCGCGGCCACCTCGAGCGCCCGCGGGCCGTTCTGACGCCGCTCCGACTCGCCCTCGTCGTCGTGGCGGTGCCGCCATGACTGGACGGCGGCCTTGACGCCGAGGGCCAACGGCAGCAGGCCCAGCCACGGGAGGACGGCGTCGGGCAGGAGGCCGGCGCCGAACCCGGCCGCCACCGCGACGGCCAGGATGCCGGCGAAGCCCAGGTATTGCCCGAGCGCGATGGCGTGGGCCGTATGCGGCCGGCCGGAGCCCTGCGCGAAGTACAGCGCGAGGAGCAGGAGGTCGTCGACGTTGGTGACCGCGAACAGGCCGATCGCCTGCCCGATGACGGCGGCGCTCATCAGTACTTCAGGTACTGCCTCGTCAGCGTGGCGACCTTTTCGACGAGGGCGATGCCGTCCTCGTACGTCTGGTTGTTGTGGGAGAGCACCGCGATCGAGACGTCGGTCTTCTTGTCGGCGGAGGTGACGCGGCCGATCGTGTTGACGGCCCACAGGCCGCCGTCGGCCTGGCGGGTGTCCCAGCCGTTCTTGACGGTGGCGGTCTCACCGGCCTTGGCGACGACCGGCACGCCCCAGTCCTGGTCCTCCGCGACGGTGGTCATCAGCTGGAACGCGTACTGCCGGGAGTTGACCGACAGCGGGCTCTTGGGGTCGACGAACTCGCTGAGCAGGCGCACCTGGTCGTCGGCGGTGGTGCGGGTCAGGCCCCACGCGCTGTTCACGACGGTCTGGGTCAGGCCGAGGCGCTTGTTGCAGGCGGTCAGGCCGGAGACCTTGCCCAGGGCGGTGAAGAGCGCGGTGGTGGCGTCGTTGTCGCTGTTCTGGATCGACTTGGCGGTCAGCTGGCGCTGGGACGCCGTGAGCTTGCGGTCGTCGTCCTGAGCCTGGAGCAGCGTGCAGGCGAGGATCGACGCCTTGACGACGCTGGCGGTGTCGAACTTCTCGGTGCCCTTGAACTCGAACCGCTCACCGGTCTTGCGGTCGAGCACCGCGACGGAGAACTCGGGCACCGTCGGGGCCAGCTTCGTGAGCGCCGCGGTGAGCTGCTTGCGGCGCTGAGCGCGCAGGGCGACCGCCGGATCGACGGTGCTGCGCGTCGGTGACGGGCCGCGCGAGGCCGGTGACCCCGCGGAGTCTTCGCTGCCCGACAGCCCCTGATAGATCAGGGTGCCACCGCCGGCGGCCACCACCACTGCAATGATCAACGAGACGAGTTGGGTTCGTTGCACCCGAGCATGGTGCCGTACAAGGGCAAAAATGGCGAGACCGTGAGGGATTGTTCAAAATATTGCTGTCCGTTCAACCGTTGCGGGCCGCACCGATGCTTTGCAACACGACCCCGCCGACCGCAGGCGCGCCGTCATCCGCGCCGCGACGGCGTCCCACCCGGAGCCGGCCGACGCGTTCGCCGGGCTCGGGCGGGCCGCGGACTGACGGGGCACAATCGAACGATGTCGCTCGCCTCGCACGCACGGGACATCATCGAGTCCAACCTGTACCTGGTGCTGAGCACCGTCGACGCGGACGGGCGGCCGTGGACCTCGCCCGTCTACTTCGCGCCGGCGGGCGAGCGCGACTTCCTCTGGGCCTCCGAGACGACCGCGCGGCACTCGGTCAACCTGGCCGAGCGGCCCCGGGTCAGCTTCGCCGTCTTCGACTCCGCGGTGGAGCCCTATCACGGGCGCGCCGTCTATGCGGACGCGGAAGCCGTCGAGGTGCCCGCCGGCGACGTCGAGCGGGCGCTGGCGCTCTATCCCCGGCGGGACGGCCGCGACGTCACGCTGCTGACCCGCGACGACGTGACCGCCCCGTCCGGGTACCGGCTCTATCGCGCCTCGGTGAGCGACCTGTGGGTCCTCTGCCCCCGCGCGCCCCGCGAGCCGTGCGAGCTGCACGGCCTCGCGAAGGACCACCGGGCCCGCGTGCGCTGACTCAGGCCGCCGGGCGGTGCAGGCGTTCGTAGCCGCCGTTGAAGTAGAGCAGCGGGTGCCGGTCCGGGTGGCTCTCCAGCGCCACCACCCGCCCGATCGTCAGGTAGTGGTCGCCGGTCTCGTGCTCCTGCTCCAGCGTGCAGTCGATCGAGGCGAGAACCCCGTCCAGGACCGGGCTTCCGGTGCTGCCGGGCCGCCAGCTCACGCCACGCCATTTGTCCGTGCCGGTACGCGCGAACTGGTCGCACAACTGCTCCTGGCCCGCCTCCAGGATGTTCACGCAGAACGCGCCGGCGCTGCGGATCCGCGGATAGGACACCGACGCCCGCGACGGCGAGAAGGCGATCAGCGGCGGATCGAGCGACAGGCTGAAGAACGACTGGCAGGTCATGCCGACCGGCGCGCCGTCGACGACGGCGGTCACCACGGTGATGCCCGAGGCGAAGCCGCCCAGGACGCGGCGGAACTCGCGGCTCGCGATGGCGGTGTCAGGCACGGCGTGCCCCCAGCTCGCTCAGGACGCCGGCGTGCGCCTTGGCCCACTCCTCGGTGATCTCGGCGAGCGACTCCATGCGGGACATCACCATGTAGAGGCCGCGGGTCGGCACGGTCGCGCCCAGCTCCACGAGCAGGGGGCGCAGATAGGTTTCCACCGCGAGGGCGTGGTCGGGGGCGGCGCCGGTCATCACCGGGACGGCGACGACACCGGCGAGGCCGTTGGACCCGTACCGGTCCAGGAAGGCCTTGAGAAGCCCGGTGTAGGTGGCCTTGTAGGTCGGCGAGGCCACGATCAGCACGTCGGAGGCGGCGACGCGGGCGGTGAGCTCGTCGAGCTCGGGATCGGGCCAGGTGAACAGGCGGCTCGCGTGGTCGGCGAGGTCGACGACGAGGCGGTCCTCGCCCGGGAAGTGGTCCGCGACGGACTCGGCGGTCAGGCGCGTACGGGACAGGGGCTTGGGATTGCCCACGAGAACAGTGATTCGCATGGCTGCGCACTCCTTCACTAGCACGGAACATCAGCCACCGCGGAGCAGTCCGGAATGGTCGCCAGGCACATCAGGGATGAGACCGGCCGTCTGCGGAGATCTTTTTCGGGGGTACGGCCTCAGGGCTGGACGAGCGTGCCCAGCTTGCCGTCGGCGTCGTAGAGCAGGACCTCGATGCCGAGGTCGCGGGCGGCGCGGGTGGTCCAGCCCGACGGGGAGAAGACCTGGGCGACGGTCTCGCTGACACAGAGCACGATGCGGCTGTCGGGGAACATCGAGGACCGCAGCCAGGTGAGCTTGAACATGTCGGCCATCACCTTGTTGCGGTGCAGGGAACGGAAGGTCCCCTGGTTGCCGACCATCTGCACGAGCAGGCGATGCCCCTCGTCGGCGCCCTCGATCTCGAGCCGGGTGCCGTCGCCGAGGTCGATCGAACGGGGCCGCAGCTCGACGCCGAGCTCGGCGCTGAGGGCGAGCAGCATGGCGCGCTCGATGCTGTCCGGCCCGAACCGCCGCCAGCCACGCTCCTCGGCGTCGTCATCCATGGTCAACAGCGTACGGGCGCCGAGTTCGCCCGGGGTCATCGCCGGGTGTTCCCGTAGCGCCGTGAGGATCCGCATCCCCTTCCCCTTCCATGTCGTCTTTCCTGTCACCGCGCGGCCGCCAAGGCGGCGGCCGTGGTGGTGGCGAGGGAGCGGTGGCGCAGCAGAGCCGCCACCAGACCGCCCGCCGCGACCACGAAGAGGGTGGCGAGCACGGCGCAGGCGGCCTCGTACCCCGCGAACCCGGCAACCGCGAAGACCGCGAGCGGCCCCAGCGCGGCGCCGAGGTCTCCCGCCGTGCGGGTGAACCCGATGACTCCCCCGGCCGCCGCGGGCGGGTAGGCATCGCCGGTGATGACACCCGGCAGCACGCCGATGACGCCGGTCGCCAGCGAATACGCGACGATCGCGGCCGCGAACCCCATCGGCACGTGCAGGAACGGCAGGCACAGGAACGCCACCGCCCCGGCGGTGCCGGCCGGCACCAACAGAGCCACCCGAGCGCCCGCATCGACCCACCTGGCGATGAACGGCATGGCCACGAGGCTCGCCACCGTGCCGGCCGCCGTCGCGAGGCCCAGGGTGAACGGCTCCAGGCCGCCGCTCTCGTAGGCCAGGACCGGAACGAGGCCCTGCTCCCCCGCGAACCGCACGAAGAACGTCGCGAACGCCTCCGCGCACAGGGCCAGGAGCAGCCAGCTCGGCCTCGCCCCGAATCGCCGCCCCGGCAGCGGCCGGTGTGTCCCACGATCGGCCGTTGTCCCGAAGGACCAGTAGCGCGCCGCCGGCCGGGCAGCGTCCCACAGCAGGCACGCCAGCACCGGCAGCGCCGCCACCGCGAACGTCCAGGCCGGGCCGACCAGCCCGACCACCGCGCCGCCGAGCAGCGCGCCCGCGCCGGCCGTGCTCATCTGCACGACCGTGGCCGTGGCCATCGCCGCGCCCCGGCGCTCGGCCGGCGCGCCCGCCACGAGCAGGGCGAAGCCCACCGTGACGGCCGCGCCGCCGAGCACGCCGGCCGCCAGGCGAAAAGCGAGCAGAGCGGGCGCCGAGGTGGCCAGGCCGGTCAGCGCCGTCACGGCCGCCAGCGCCAGCAGGACCGTCCGCAGGTAGGCACGGGCGGGGAGGCGGCGCAGCGCCAGCCCGGCCGGGATGTTAGCGACGATTCGCCCCACGGCGAAGGCCGCCACCAGCGGTCCGAGCAGGCCGACGGCCATGCCGTAGCTGTCCAAGTACAACGGCATTATCGGCACCGTGACGCCCCACGTCATCTGCGCCGTGCCGATCAGCGCGCAGACCAGCACGGTCTGCTCAGCCGCCGGTGACCGCAAGGTTCTCTCGCAAGGTTCGGCCCGCGTAGCGTGGCGCCAGCGCACCGCGCCTGCGCAGCTCGGGCGCCAGGAGCTCGGCGAGGTCGGCCAGGCCGGACGGCATCGCCAGCGGGCTCGACAGCATGTAGCCGCCGCGCGATCCGGTCGCCTCGAAGTTCTCCTGCAGCGCGTCCGCCACGGTGGGCGGGTCGCCGAGGACCGTGTGGTCCATGCCGGTGGCGCTGCTCCAGCCGTGCTCGAAGAACTCCGTCCGGCTCATCTGGTAGTCCTCGCCGTGCTCGGCCAGCAGCGTGCCGATCAGGCCGCCGGGGGTGGCCTGCGCCTGCGCGGCCTGGCGCCGCAGCTCGCCGAGCGGGAACGACGACGGCAGCTTCGAGAAGTCGATGCCGGCGTTGTGCGACAGGAACGCGCCGACCGCCTCCTCGCTCCAGAAGCTGAGCACCTCGTCGCGGCGTGCTCTCGCCTCGTCCATCGTCCGGCCGACGATCACCTGGGTGGCCCACAGGATGCCCACCGTGGCCGGGTCGCGGCCCTGCTCGCGCAGCGCCGCGTCCAGCATCGTGCGGTGCCGCCGCTGCGACGGCAGGCTGCCGCCGAAGCCGAAGACCAGGTCGGCGAAGCGGGCCGACGCGGCGATGCCCCGCGGCGAGTTGCCGGCCTGCACCAGCATCGGCGCGACCTGCGGGCTCGGCACGCTCGGCAGCGGGCCGCGAACGTCGAAGAACTTCCCGTGGTGGTGGATGGCCCGCACCTTGGCCGGGTCGGCGAAGCGGCCCGTCTCCCGGTCGCGGACGATGGCGTCCGGGTCGACCGACTGCCACAGCGCCTGACAGACGTCGATGAACTCCTCCATCCGCTCGTAGCGCATGTCGTGCGCCATGAGCTGGTCGAAGCCGTAGTTCGCCGCGTCCGCCCCGCGGGTCGACGCGACCACGTTGAAGGCGATCCGGCCGCCGGTGACGTGGTCGAGCGAGTTCAGCAGCCGGGCCACGTAGAACGGGTGCATGAACGTCGACGAGTACGTCAGCCCGAACCCGATGTGCGAGGTGACCGTCGACATCGCCGCGATGATGGGGCTCATGTCGTGCCGGGGCCACTGCACGCCCCACTCCACGGCCGCGTCGATCGAGCCGCGCCACGTGTCGGGGATGCCGGTGCCGTCGCCGAAGAAGAGCAGGCCGATGCCGGCGCGCTCGGCGGTCTGGGCCAGCTCCATGTACATCCGCGGGTCCGGGAAGTCGCGGCCCACCCACGAGCCGCGCCGCGCCCAGCGTCCCTCGGTGTGCGTGAACGACAGGTCGAAGGCGAGATGCATGCCGCTCATGCCGTCACCCACAGATCCGCGAGCTCGTCGCCGCCGGTGAGCACCGCGACGTTCATCGCCAGCGCGCTGAGCGAACTCTCATGAACTTCTCTCTGGTACGCCGCCACGGCGTCGACCGGCAGCAGCACCGGCCAGCCGAGCTGGAACGCGTCCGTGGCCGTCGCCGCCACACAGCACTCGGTGGTGAGCCCGCAGACCGCGACCCATCCGATGCCCGCCTCCCGCAGCGCCGCCTCCAGGTCCGTGCCCAGGAAGCCGCTGTAACCCCGCTTCACCACGCGGATCTCCCCGTCGGCGGGGCCGGTGCCGTACCACTGCGCCCCCGGCGTGCCGGCGACACAGGGTTCCTCCGGGCCGTACGGGGCGGCGGGATCACCGGTGCGCAGCCACTGACTCGCCCGCCACGGCTGCGCCGGGTCGCTGCCCAGCTCCACCCAGGCCACCGTGACCCCGGCCGCCCGGGCCGCGTTCACGAGCGCGCCGGTGGCCTTGACGGCCGCCGCCACCGCGTCGAAATCCGGCTCGTAGTCCGCGATCATCTCCGGGTCGGCGAACGACCGCTGAACGTCGACGACGATCAGCGCCGGCTCCATCCCTCGAAGAGCCGCCAGCTGAGCCTCGTGCAGCGCCACCGGCCGGCCCTCACGCAGCTCCGCAGGCCGGCCCTCACGCAGCTCCGCAGGCCGGTCCTCGCGCGACGCCGCCATCACTCGGTGCCGTCCGCGGCGCGCAGGGCGGGCAGCACGGCCTCGCCGAACGGCAGCATGTCCGCGTGGTAGTCCGGGAAGATGAGCATCAGCCCGTCCAGCTCCGCCTCGCTCGTGATCTGCTGGATGTGCTCGAGGACCTTCTGCGGCCCGCCCGTCACGTACGGCGTCTGGAACGCCTCCGAGCCGGTCGCGCCCTCGGCCCACGCCCGGGCCGTGTCCGCCGGGATGCCCCAGGACGTGCGCATGCCGATCAGCGCCTCCCTGTCGAGGCCCTCGCCGTAGCGGGCCGCCTTCGCCTCGGCCGCGGCGTCGGTCTCGTCGAGCACGACCGTCAGCATCGAGTACGTCTTCACCTGGCGGCCGTGCTCGGCGCCCTTGTCGTGGACGTACCGCGAGAACTCGCGCATCTGGTCGAGGTTGTCGGCGCTCAGGAACGCGCCGTCGGCGTACCTGGCCTGGAAGTCCCGGCCCGCGGCCGAGCGGCCGGCGCTGATGATGGTGGGCCGCGTCGCGGGGTGCGGGCGCGACTCGCAGGCGTCGAGGGTGAAGAAGTCGCTCTTCATCGTGACGACGTCCTCGGTCCACAGCCGGGTGACGGCCTGCGTCCACTCCTCGGTCATCCGGTAGCGGTCGGCGTGCGACAGCTCCGCGTCCCAGAGGCCCATCTGCTCGAACTCGGCGGCGTACGAGCCGTTGACGATGTTCATGCCGGCGCGGCCCGCCGAGACGTCCTGGAGGGTCGTGAACATCTTCGCCGCGATCGCGGGGTGATGGATGTTGGCGTGCATGGTCGCCCAGATCTTCACCGTGGACGTGGCCTCGGCGAGCGCCGACATCATCGTCATCGACTCGAGCGTCTGTCCCCAGTGGTCGGTGGTGCCGCCGAAGCCCTTCCACTTCGCCATCGACATGATGAAGTCGAGGCCGATCCGCTCGGCGTCGACCGCGACCCGGCGGTTGTAGGCGTACGTCGCCTCGGGGTGCGGAGCGGTGGACGAGATCATCCAGCCGCCGTTGCCGATCGGCAGGAACACGCCGTATTCCTTGGTACCCATGTGAATCCCCGTTCGCGTTACGGTGCCGGCCAGATGAGCTTGTCACCCGAGTAGATGGCGGAGAGGAACGACGGGTCGAATTCGCTCGTCGCCTGCGCGGGGGAGATCGAGGTCTTCGTGTACGTGTTCAGCATCTCGGCGAGCGCGGTGACGTTGGCGGTGTCGATGGTGCCCAGCGGCGTCCCCGCCTTGAGGCTGTCGCGCACGACCTTGTCCTCGGTCTGCCACACCGTGAGGTTCTGCTTCTCGTCGTAGCCGGCGCCGGTCAGGTCCGCGGCCGCCTTCACGCACTCCTCGGCGTTGCTCTCGCAGTAGGCGAAGGCGTGCAGGCCCGCGCGCAGGAAGTCCTGCACCGCGGTCGGGTTCTTCGCGGCGAAGTCCGGGTTGACGGCCATCGCGCCCAGCGAGCCCGGGACCTTGTAGTCGTACGGCCGCCACACCGTCACCGGCGTGCCGGCGGCCTTGAGCTGGTTGGGCTCGTTGGAGATGAACCCGGTGAGCGACTTGACCTGGCCACGGGTCAGCACGGACGGGTCGTAGCCCACCGTCACCTGCTTGATGGAGCCGAAGTCGGCGCCCGCCTGCACGAGCATCGCCTGCACGCCGACCGGCATCGCGCCCTTCTGCCCGAGCGTGGTGCCGTCGAGCTGCTTCAGGTCCGTCACGTCGGTCTTGGTCATCAGGACCTCGAGACCCACGTTCGAGTACGAGGAGATGCCCGTGACCTTGATGCCGTTGGCGTTCGCGGAGAGCACGTCCTGCTGGCTCACCGGGCTGAACGTGACCTTGCCGCTGGCCAGCAGCTTGGTGTTCTGGCTGGTGTCGCCGGTGCCCGGCTGCATCGCGACGTCGAGGCAGAGCGAGTCGAAGTAGCCGAGCTTCTCGGCGGCCGCGTATTCGAGGATCGACGCCGACGCCTGCCACTGGTAGCCCGACAGGTACGTGATCTTCCCGGCCGCCTTGTTCGCGGCGCACCGGTCCGCGGAGATGGCAGTGCCCGCGGCGGCCGCGGGCGCCGCGTCGTCGTCCGACGATCCACAGGCCGCGGCCGTACTCAGAAGTGCGGCCGCCGCAACGACCGCCACAACATGGCGAATTCTCATTGATTCCTCCCAGATCGGGCGGGCTACTAGTAAAGGGGTGTTCGTGAGGGCACCGGGGAGCGATCCGCCGGCGCTTCGAAGGAAGGGCGCTTTACTTGGAAGCGCCCTGGCGGGTCTCGTGCCAGTGCAGGAGACGGCGCTCCAGCAGGGTGACCACGAGCAGCAGCAGCGCGCCCAGCACGGCAAGGATGGCGATCGAGGCGTAGACGGCGGCGAGCCGGTTCATCGACGAGGCGAGGCTGATCGCCGTACCCAGGCCGGCGGAGGAACCCGCGGCCGAGAGCTCCGCGACCACCGCGCCCACGACGGAGAGCGGGAAGACGATGCGCAGGGCGGCGAAGAGGTACGGCAGCGCGCTGGGCACCCGGATGTACCAGAGCGTCTCGAGCCGCGAGGCGTGCATGGTCTGATACACCTGCAACACCGGCACGGGCACCGCGCGCAGGCCCATCGACATGTTGATCAGCACCGGGAAGAAGCAGATCAGCCCGGTCACGATCAGCTTGGGCGCCGCGCCGAAGCCGAAGGCCACCACCAGCGCGGGCGCGATCGCCACCAGCGGGGTGACGTTGAGGATCACCGCGACCGGCATGATGGCCCGCCGGGCGAGCGTGAACTCGCTGACGACGACCGCGAGCACGAAGGCCACCGCCGTGCCGATCGCGAGCCCGCCCAGCGCCTCCCGCAGCGTCACCAGAGCGTTCTCGACGTAGTAGCCGGCGTCCTCGGTGAGCGTCCGCCCGATGTCGCCGAGCGGCGGCAACAGGTACGGCATGCGGCCGGCGCCCCACTGCCACAGCGCGCCGAGCACCGCGAGCATCAGCACCAGCGGCAGCCACTTCGCGGGGTGCAGGAACGACAGGCTCACTTTCCTCGCCGGGCGCGGCGGCGCGATCAGCTTGCGCGCCTCCGCAATCACCTCCGGCTCGGTCACCGTCATGACGCGATCGCGTTCGCGTGGTGGAAGGCGCCCCGCAACCTGTCGCGCACGAGGTCCTCGTACGCGTGGAACTCGGGGGTCTTGAGCAGTGCCTGCCCGCGCGGGCGGGGCAGATCGATGTCGATGACGTCGGTGATGCGGCCCGGCCGCGGCGCCATGACGACGATGCGGTCGGAGAGCCGGACGGCCTCGCTCACCGAGTGGGTGATGAACAGGACGGTCGCCTTGAGCTCGTCCCACAGGTCGAGCAGCTGCTCCTGGAGGGCCTCGCGGGTGAACTCGTCGAGCGCCGAGAACGGCTCGTCCATCAGCAGCACGTCGGGATGCAGCCCGAACGCGCGCACGATCGCGGCCCGCTGCTGCATGCCACCCGAGATCTGCGACGGCAGCTTGTGCATGACGTCGCCCAGCCCGGCCTTGCGCAACAGGTCGGGCATGTCGGCGGTGCTGCGGCCCTTCCGGCGGTTCACCTTCTTGGGCAGCGACACGTTCTTGAGGACCGACAGCCACGGCAGCAGCGCCGGGGTCTGCGGCACCAGGCCGAGCATCTTGTCGGCGGCGGCCCGCTGGGGCGTGAGCCCGCCGACCGTGATGTGGCCCGCGTCCGGCTTCTCCAGGCCCGCGACCGCCCGCAGCAGCGTGGACTTGCCGCAGCCGCTGGGCCCGATGACGCTGACGAAGGTGCCGGTCTCGACGGTGAGATCGACGTCGTCGAGGGCGACGAGGGAGTTTCCCGCGCCGATGTCGTAGACCCGGCGCACTCCGGTGACGCGGATCTCTCCGCTCATGCGAACAGTCCTGACATAGCGGTCTCCAGACAGATGGAAATCGTCGATGGAGCCGGAGAACCGTGCGAGGCGAATACGAGGAATGGCCCGCGAGACTCAAGCTGAGAAGAAACTAAGGACGGCGTGATACCGCGAGAAGTATCGGAGGTTTCTACGCCGTAAACTCGGCTTTCTCCAGCACCGCGAGCTGCCGGGCCGCCTCGTCGCCGCGCGGCCACAGCACCGCGACGCGGGTCGCGCCCAGCTCGGCATAGCGGCCTACGCAGTCGTGCAGCGCCTCCACCGAGTCGAGCGGCCGCTCACCGCCGTACCCCAGGACGACCACACTGGACGGTGTCGCGCGGCCGGTCCGCGAGCACGCCTCACGCAGCATCGCGAACTGGCGGGCGACCTCGGCGTACGGCGTGGCGGCCGTTCTGACGATGTCCTGCGTGACGAACCAGTCGGCGCGCTCGGCCGCGAGCGCGATGCCGCGCGGCCCGGTGGCGGCGACGGCGAGGGGCGGCCGGCGGGGAAGACCGCCGCCGAGCTCCGCCGCCCGGGCGGTGAACCATTCCCCTTCCAGCGTCGGCGCGGGCCGGGTGAGCAGGGTGTGCACGTGCTCGGTGAACTCGGCGAACCGCCGTGCCCGCTCGGCCGGCGTGAGCGGTGGCGTGCCCAGGGCCTCGGCGTCGGCCCCGGCACCGCCCGCGCCCAGCCCGAGCACGAAACGGCCGCCGCTCACCTCGTCGAGCGCGAGGGCCGCCTTGGCGGTGGTGACGGGATGCCGGAAGTTCGGCGCGGTCACCATGGTGCCGACGCCGATCGTGCTCGTCGAGGCGGCCGCGGCGGCGAGGATCGCGTACGCGTCGTGCCAGACCGGCCGGCCGCCGAGCACCAGATGGTCCCAGAGCCAGCCGCGGCCGATGCCGAGGCGCTCGGCGTGCTCCCACTCGCGCCGCAGCTGCGGCCACGGGCCGTCCGGCCACATCACGGCGTCGATCTTCGGCCTCATGCCCGCGCAGCGTACCCGTGCCGCACCTCGACACGGACCAGGGCGCCGATCTCGAGGGCCGCCCAAACCGCGCCGTCCGGGCCGGTCGTGATGCCGTGCGGCTCGCTGCGGGCCGTCGGCAGGGCGTACGACTCGATCGTGCCGTCCGGGGCGATGGCGCCGATGCGGTTGCCGGCCCACTCGGTGAACCAGAGGCGGCCGTCCGGGCCGGTGGTGATGGCGTGCGGGCGGCCGGCGCGGTCCGGCAGCGGGAACTCGGTGACGGCGCCGTCGGGGGTGATGCGGCCGATCTGGCCCGCGCCGATCTCGACGAACCAGAGGGCCCCGTCCGGACCGGCGGTGATGCCCACCGGCGCGGCGCCCTCGGTCGGCAGCGGATGCAGGCTGGTGGTGCCGTCGAGGTCGATGCGGCCGATCGCGTTGCCCTGGTTGAGGGTGAACCACATCGCGCCGTCGGGGCCGGCCGTGACGGCGGAGGGGAACGAGCCGGCGACCAGCGGCGGGAACTCGGTCACCTCGCCGTCGGTCGTGATGCGGCCGAGCCGGTCGGCGGTGGTCTCGGTGAACCACAGCGCCCCGTCCGGTCCCGCCGCGATGCCGAACGGGCCGCACTCCGGGGTGGGCAGCGCGAAATCGGTCACCTCGCCGGCCGTGGTGACGCGCCCGATGCGATGGGTGCCGTACGCGGTGAACCACATCGCGCCGTCCGGGCCGGCCGTGACGATCGTCGGCCGGGCGGACGGCCCGGCCTCGAAGGCCGCCGCCGGGTCGAGCCGCCCGATGCGGCCGCTGTCCACCAGCGTGAACCAGAGCCCGTTGCCGGGGCCGGCCGCGAGCGCGTAGGGACCGCCGGGCACCGGATGTTCCTCGATGGATACCTGTGTCACGTGATCCGAGTCTGCCCGGCCGAGCGAAATCGGCAACCCGATTACCGTCAGGACAGCCGCGGCGGGAGGCCGAACGCCGGGAACAGGCCCGGGTCGGCGAACGTGACGCAGCGCCGGACGAGACCGGCCCGCACGGCGAAGACCTGAAGCGAATGCGCGACGTCGTCGGCGAGCAACCGGGTCAGCGCGGGCACGTCGGCCGCCTCGAACGCCGCGGCGTAGCGCTCGACGGCCGCCCGCTCGCCCGGATCGGCCGGCTCCCGCACCTCGTCGAGGACCGGGCCGGCGGCCGCCAGCGCCGCCCGGGCCCGTTGCAGGCTGCTGTTGACGGAGGCGACGCTGCTGTCCAGCGCCTCGGCCACCTCGGCGGCCGTCAGCTGGAGCACCTCGCGCAGCACCAGGGCGGCCCGCTGCCGCGCGGGAAGCAGCTGGAGGGCGGCGACGAAGGCGAGCCGGAGCGCGGCGCGCTGCTGGACGGCGCCGGCCGGGTCACCGGCGGCTCCCAGGCCGCTCGGCAGGGGCCGTCGCGCGCGGCCCTCCAGCGCGGTCAGGCAGACGTTGGTGGCGATGCGGTGCAGCCACGTCATCCAGTTCAGCACCCTCGACGGCGTGGTCTCCGACCCCGACGGCCGCTGGGGCACCGACCACGGCGGCTGGGCGTTCCGCCACGGCCCGGGCCCCGTGGGCGACGACAAGTTCCGCCTGGGCGAGGTGATGGAGCAGGGCGTTCAGCTGTAGCCGCGTGGCCGAACTCGGCGGCCCTGGACACCGATCCGCTCACGTGGGTCAGGAGCGAGCCGCGGGACATCGTGGTCATCGGCAGCCTGAGCCTGGTGCGCGCCCTGTCCGCCGCGGACCTGGTCGACGAGTACCGCCTGATCACGATTCCGGAGGTGCTCGGCCGGGGTGACCGCCTCTTCGACGGGGGAACGCCGGCGGGTTTCCGCTTCACCACGGTCGACACGGCCGGCCCGGCGGCCCTGACGGTCTTCCGCCGCGACCGGGAGGAGCCGAGCGCGTAGCGCACCCAACGTACGCCCGCTCGTCATCCGATGTTCACCTTGGCGGGTTTACGTTTGTTGCATGATCCGCCCGCTCGTCGCCGACGCCCGCGATCTCGCCGAACGGCTGCTCACGGACCTGCCCGAGCGATGGCAGCACACCGTCGGGGTCGCCGAGCGGGCCGGGCAGATCAGCGCGACCGTGCCGGCCGGCGAGGCCGACGTCCTGGTGGCGGCGGCCTGGCTGCACGACATCGGCTACGCCGAGGCGCTCCACGACACCGGCTTCCACCCGATCGACGGTGCCCGGCACCTGCGCGACCTGGCCTGGCCCCTGCGCATCGCCGGCCTGGTCGCCCACCACTCGGGCGCGATCTGCGTCGCGCACGTCCGGGGCCTCGGCGCGGCGCTCGCCGAGTTCCCGCAGGAGAGCACGCCGGTCAGCGACGGCCTGACATATGCCGATCAGACCGTCGGCCCGTACGGGCGCAGCATGGACTTCGAAGAGCGCATGGCCGACATGCTGCGCCGCCACGGCCCCGGCTCACCCAACGCGGCCGTGCACTCCCGGCGCGCCCCGATGCTGCGCGCCGCCGTGCAGCGCGTCGTCTCGCGCCTCGCCATCCCGGCCGGCGTCCGCGTCGCCTGAGCGGCCGCCGCTCAGGCCGCCGACGTGCCCGCCGCGGCTCCCGCCAGGGCCAGCTCGGTCTTGGTGTGCTGGATCTCGGCCGGCTCGATGCCGTCCTTGCGCAGCGCGCGCGAGACCCGCGCCGACACCGCCGCGGCCTCGTCGACCGGGCACTTGGTGGAGAGCTCGAGCAGCGCCGAGCCGTCCGGGTAGACCCAGCGCTCGGCCGCCAGCGTGACGTCGCGGACCCTCACCCGGCGCTTGCGGGCCTCCACCGGGCCGAACGTGGTCAGGTCGCCGAGCTCGCGCGGGGCGTACGCGGCGAGCAGCCGGCGCTGCCGCGCGGAGAGCAGGCTTGTCAGCGGTTTGCCCTCGGCCAGCGCCCGCGCGACGCTGCCCTTGTCGAGCCGCCTCTTCAGCGCGCCCGAGCACACGTAGCGGCCGGGCATCGCGTCGACCTCGACGTGGAAGCCGGGGGCCCGCCGGAGCCAGCCGGGGACCGTGCGGGTGTGCATCGGGCGCAGCTTGACGACCACGTCGTCGGGTCGGCCGGCGCGCTCGCGGACGCGGACGACGATGCCGTGGTGTTTGAGGTCGAGCTCAGGGGTGTCGAGGAAATAGACCTTCCGCGCCTGGCCGCGCACGGGGCCGCCGTCGGGCACCAGGAGCTTGAGCTCCACCAGGTCGGCGTTGCGGGTCAGCACCCGCACGTCGTCGGCCTGGTCCGACGCGGGTTGCCAGTAGCCCCCCATGGAAGATCTTGAAGTCACCCGGACAACCGTACCCGACGAGTGGCCACCCTGCGTTAACCACTCGTTAACCCGTACGGCGCGGCCCGTTCCACGAAGTCGCGGAAGCGCGCCGCCGCCGGGCCGAGCCGGCGGTCGGTTCGCCAGGTCAGGCCGACCACCCGTTCGGCGCCCGGCGCGGCGAGCGCGAGGCCGACCGTGCCGGACGCGCCCACGAACTGCTCCGGCACCAGCGCCACGCCCAGGCCCGCGCCGACCAGGCCCTCGATCGTCGCCAGGTCGCCGATCTCGAACGCGATCCGCGGGGTCACGCCGGCCGCCGCGAACAGGTCGTCGACCAGCCGCCGGAAGCCGAACCCCGAGGGGATCGTCACGAAGTCCTCGCGCGCCACCTCAGCGAGCGGCACGGCCCGGCTGCGCGCGACCCAGCGGTGGCCCGGCGGCACGATCAGGGCCAGGCTTTGCGTCTGCAGGGCCACCCAGCCGTACGGCCCGGACGGGCGCGGCGAGAGCATCGCCAGCTCGGAGACCCCGGCGTCCAGGTCGCGCAGCATCTCGTGACCCGGCTCCTGGCGCAGCTCGATGCGCATGTGCGGCGCTCGCCGGCGTACGTCCCGGAGAATGCGCGGCACCAGCGAGGTGGCCATCGAGTCGAGGAACGCGAGCCGGACCGTCCCCGACTCCGGGTCGAGCAGGCCGGCCAGGTCGCGCCGCAGCCGGTCGTGCCGGTCCACGATGTCGCGGGCGGCGGCCAGGGTGACCTCACCAAGCGGGTTCGGGTGCACGCCGCGGGCGTCACGCTCGAACAGCCGTGCCCCCACCTCGGCCTCGACCCGGGACAGCAGCCGCGAGAGGGTCGGCTGGGTGGTGCCCAGGGCGGCGGCGGCCTCGGTGACGTGGCGATGCTCACCCAGCGCCAGCAGCGCGCGGAGATCCTCGATCAGCACTCCTCCGATCATACGTCCGGCGCATGAGGGCCATGGTTTCCATGCATTGGACGCATGCCGTACGCCGGCGAAAGGTCGATCGTGTGAGCACCCACCGCGCCGGGACGCCCGGCTACCGCCGGATCTGCCTCGCCCTGTTCGCCGCGGGCGTGGCGACGTTCGCACTGCTCTACAGCACCCAGGCGCTGCTGCCCGACCTCGCGACGGCGTTCGGCCTGACGCCCGCCCAGAGCGCCTGGTCGCTGTCGCTGGCCACGATCGGCCTCGGCGTGGCGCTGTTGATCACCGGGCCGCTCTCGGAGAGGCTGGGCCGCACCCGCCTGATCCACCTGTCGCTGGCGCTCTCCGCCGCGGTGGGGCTCGCCTGCGCGCTCGCACCCGGCTGGCATGTGCTGTTGGGGCTGCGACTGCTCCAGGGCGTGACGCTCGCCGGGCTGCCGGCGGTCGCCACCGCCTACCTGCGGGAGGAACTGCACCCGGACACGCACGCACGCGCCGCGGGCCTCTACATCGGCGGCACCGCGCTCGGCGGCATGGCGGGGCGGCTGATCACCGGCTGGGTGGCGGAGGCGTACGGCTGGCGATGGGCCATGGCAGTGGTGGCGCTCGTCGGGGTGGCCTGCGCGATCGTGGTCGCGCTGCTGCTGCCGGCCTCGCGCAACTTCGTGCCCCGGCCGCGCGCGGCGACGACCCGGCGGGCGCTGACCGATCCGGCCCTGCTCAGCCTGTACGCGATCGGGGCGTGCTCGATGGGCGCGTTCGTCTCGGTCTACAACGCGATGGGCTTCCGGCTCACCAGCGCGCCGTTCCTGCTCGGCGCGGGCGCGGCCGGCGCGGTCTTCCTGGTCTACCCGGTGGGCACGCTCAGCTCGGCGGTCTCGGGGCGGCTGGCCGACCGGTACGGGCGGCGCGCCGTCATGCCGTTCGGCTGCGTCCTGACCGCCGCGGGCCTGCTGCTCACCCTGCCCGACAGCCTGCCGGTGATGGTCGTGGGGCTGGCCGTGATGACCGCCGGGTTCTTCTGCGTGCACGGCGTGGCCAGCGGCTGGGTGCCGGTGCGCGCACACGCGGGCGGGGTGCCGGCGGGGCAGGCCGCGTCGCTCTACCTCTTCGCGTACTACGCGGGCTCGTCGGTCTTCGGCAGCCTCGCCGGCACGGCCTGGTCACTGGGCTCGTGGCCGGCCGTCGTCGCGCTCGCCTCGGTCTTCGCCGGCATCGGCGGCGTGCTCGCCGGCTACCTGCGCCGCGTACCCGCGTTGACACCGGCCGTCAGCTGAACGCGCGAACTTCACCCCGGGATGCGGCTATTACGCCTCTTGGGCGAACTCCTGGGAGTGTTTTACGACTTTCCCAGTCGACTTTGATCAGATGGTGCCATCTTCCTTTGACCACCCCCGACGGGTGCGCGCGTGACACCTGGGGAGGCGGCAGCATTGGCCCAGCGAGTTTTCCTGCACATCGGTGCGCCCAAGACCGGCAGCACCTACATCCAGAACGTCCTGTGGGGCAACGCGGACACCCTGCGTGACCGCGCCGGCGTGCTGGTGCCGCACTCGCTCTACGCGCACGACCAGGCGATGGCGGACCTGCGCGGCGTTGCCTGGCACGACCCGGACTCCGGCTGGACGTGGGACCGGCTCGCGGCGATGGCCGTGGCCTGGCCCGGCGACGTGGTGATCAGCAGCGAGGGGCTGGGCGCGGCCACGAGCGAGCAGGCCGCGCGGGCGGTCGCGTCGCTGGGCGGCGCCGAGGTGCACATCATCGTGGCCGGGCGCGACCTGTGGCGCACGCTGCCGTCGATGTGGCAGCAGAGCATCCGCGGCCGCAGCACCTGGCGCTTCGAGGACTTCCTGTCCGCCGTCGAGCACGGCCGCTACCAGGCGTTCTGGGACGAGCACACGGCCGACCGGATGCTGCGCCGGTGGGGCGACCTGGTGCCGCCCACGCAGCGCCACCTCATCACCGTGCCGCCCGCCGGGGCCCCGCACGACACGCTCTGGCAGCGCTTCGCCGGGGTCACCGGCATCCCGGACGGGCTCTGCACGGTGGCCGCGCCGACCGCGAACGTGTCGCTCGGCGCGGCCGAGGTCGAGCTCCTGCGCCGCGTCAACCAGGCCCTCGGCGACCTGTACCCGCACCGGGTCCCGTACCAGCGGGTCGTGCAGAAACACCTGGTCGACGCGGTCCTCAAGCAGCGGGCGAACGCGCTGCGCTTCGGCATCGGGGCGGACCGGGCGGCGTGGGTGATGGCGGTCGCCGAGCAGCAGATCGAGACGCTGCGCGCGTACCCCTGCCAGGTCGCCGGCGATCTCGAGGAGCTGCGGCCGGTGGCGATCCCGGCGGACGGGCCGACCCCGGACCAGCTGCCGGAGACAAAGGTGCTGGAGGCGGCGATCGACACGATCGTCGGCATGCTCGGTCACGCCGAGTCACTCGACCGGCCGGTCGAGCCGCCGCCGGTGAACCCGTTCATCCGCCTGCGGAACCGGGCGGCGGGCGGCGTGAAACGGCGTTTGCGGAACACGGTCACTTTCGGCACCCGCGTAACCGATCCGGCCGAGCGGGTACCCGGCGCGCGTCCCCGGGCTTAGCCTGGGCCCATGCCGTACGTCGCCGCCCGCGACGGCCGCCGGCAGCGCGGCCCTCAGGATCGGGCACCCTCCGTCCCCGAACGACTCGACGACCTGCGCGGCCACAGCGTAGGGGTGCTGGAGCTCCCGCACCACATGGCCGCCGGCCACAAGTCACGCCGGATCTTCGACCTGGAGAACCCGGCCCAGCAGCGCCTGGCCTACCAGACCGTGCTCTGCCAGGCCGCCGACTGCTGCGAGATCAACGACCTGTTGCACCCGGGCCTGCTCCGCCGGCTCTGGCGTCACCTGCACATTCCCGATCGCGTACGCCAAGCGTGGGAGGCACGGTATCCCGACCTCTCGACGCCGTCCCCGCAGGCCGGAGCCCCGACAAAGATCGAGAGCGCCGAGCTGATCGCGCCCCGCACGGACGACGGCTTCCGCCGCGCGGGCCGCCGCCCGAGCGCCTCGGTGCCCGCCGACCGCATGACGGCCGCCCAGATGATCGCCGCCCGTACCGCCTCCAGCCGTTGATCTCGGTCCGCGGCATCGGCCTGGGGCTGGCCGCCGTCGGCCGCCCCGGGTACATCAACCTCGGCCGCGACGCCGACCTGCCGGCCGAGCGCACGGTGGAGGCGCTGCGCGCCCGGGTCTTCGAGCTGCTCGACGACGCGTACGCCCGAGGGGTGCGCTACTTCGACGTGGCCCGCTCGTACGGCCGCGCCGAGCAGTTTCTCGCCGACTGGCTCCGCAAGCACGCCCACGACGACGCGGTGGTGGGCAGCAAATGGGGCTACACGTACACGGCGGAGTGGCGCGTCGACGCCGAGGTGCACGAGGTGAAGGACCACGGCGTCGCCACGTTCGACCGCCAGATCGGCGAGACGCAGGACCTGCTCGGCGACCGGCTCGACATCTACCACATCCACTCGGTGACGCCGGAGAGCCCCGCGCTGACCGACCGGGTGCTGCACCGCCGCCTCGCCGGCCTGGCGGCGCAGGGCGTGGTGGTCGGCCTCTCGACAAGCGGCCCGTCCCAGGCGGCGGCGATCCGAGAGGCTCTGGCGGTACGGGTCGACGGCGAACCGCTGTTCCGCAGCGTCCAGGCCACATGGAACCTGCTGGAGCCCTCGGCCGGCCCGGCGCTCGCGGAGGCCCACGACGCGGGTTGCCTGGTGATCGTGAAGGAGGCCATGGCGAACGGGCGCCTGGCCGCCCTCCGCTCCCTGGGCGAGGCCCCGGACGCGGTGGCCCTGGCCGCGGCCCTGGCCCAGCCGTGGGCGAACGTGGTGCTCTCGGGCGCGGCGACGGCCGGCCAGCTCGAGTCCAACCTGCGCGCCCTGACGATGCCGGTGGACGCGGAGTCCTTCGCCGAGCTGGCGGAGCCACCGGGCGAATACTGGGCGCGCCGGGCGGGCCTGGCCTGGAGCTGACGCCGACTCGGGCCGGCGGTTGGCCGGCCCTGGCTCGGGCCGGCGCTCAGGTGGGCCGGCGCTCGGGGCGGTGGCGCTCGATTGGGCCGGCGCCGGTCTCCCTGCGGTCAGCGTTCACCGCGCGTCGGTGGCGGGCCTGGCTCCAGGACCTTCTCCAGGGCCCGCGCGACGGTGCGGGCCTCGTTCGCGGTCATGCGGGACGTGAAGTGGCGGTGGATGCCGTCCAGGTAGACCGGGGCCGCCTCGCGCAGGCGCCGGCGCCCCTCCTCCGTGATGGTGGCGTAGGCGGAACGCTTGTCGTCGGGGTTCGTCTCGCGGACCACCAGGCCGGCGTCGGCCAGACTGTCCACCACCCGGCTGGCCCGGGTGCGGCTCACCACGGCCACCTCCCCCAGCTCGCCCATGCTCAGCTTGCGCCCCGGCGCCGAGTTCAGCTCCAGCAGCACGTCGTACCAGGTCAACGGCAACCCGCAGCTCGCCTGAAGCTCCTTGTCGAGGCGCGGGACCAGGGCGGCATGCACCCGCAGGAGAGCCGCCCAGGCGGCCGCATCGGTGTCGCTCATCACCGCACCATAGCCACCTCTTGTGCGTGCGCACGCATCGGCGTAGAAATGTGCGTGCACACGCATCATCGTCTCGCCTGCCGCGCGATGCGGTCGGCCACATCCCGGGCATCGGCGGGTGCGCGGGTGCGCGGGCCCGCGCACCCCCATCCACCCAGCCCACCGCACTACTGCTTCCGCTTATGTGCGTGCGCGCGCATAAGCACCCATCCTCATCCACCCAACGCACTGCCACCGCTTCCGCTTATGTGCGTGCGCGCGCATAAGCAACACCCACCTCACTGCCGACGCTTCCCCTTACGTGCGTGCGCGCGCATGCGGAAGTTAACGACTGTTTGGAGGCACCATGAAGGTCCTGCACATCTCCGCCTCGCCCCGCGGGCCGCGCTCGGAGTCGCTGGCGCTCGCCGGCACGTTCCTGGAGGTGGTCCGGGATTCGCTGGACGACCGCGCCGCCGTCGAGGAGTACGACCTCTGGGACGGCACGCTGCCGGCGTTCGGGCCGGACGCGGCGGCGGCCAAGATGGCCGTCTTCGCCGGTGAGCAGCCGCAGGGCAAGGCCGCCGAGGCCTGGGAGGCGGCGATCGCCACGTTCCGGCGCTTCGACGCGGCCGACCGCTACCTGTTCAGCGTGCCCATGTGGAACGCCGGCATTCCGTACATCCTCAAGCAGTTCATCGATGTGATCAGCCAGCCGGGCCTGGTGTTCGGCTTCGACCCGGACGCGGGCTACACCGGGCTGCTGCGCGGCAAGCGGGCCGCGGTCATCTACACCAGCGCCGTCTACGGGCCGGGGCGCGGGCCCGAGTTCGGCGCCGACTTCCAGGCGCCCTACTTCGAAAACTGGCTGCGCTGGGCCGGCGTCGGCGACGTCCGCGCCGTCCACTTCCGTCCCAACCTGGTCACCGCCGACGCGGCCACCGGGCGCCGCCTCGCCCACGAACAGGCCCGCGACTTGGCCAAGGCGTTCGTCGCGTGAGGGCGCCCGGGCCGAGGGCTCACGAAGCCCCCGGCCCGGCCTGCGGTCAGAAGACCTCGTCGAGGAAGTTCACGAACTCTCGCCAGCTGCGCTTGTCGGCCTTCTCGTGGTAGAGCGGGATGCCGGGCAGCGTGAAGGCGTGCGGGGCGCCGGAGTAGAGCGTGATCTGCCAGTCGAGGTCCTCGCGGGTGCGCAGCTCATCGGCGAACGCGACGACCGCCTCGTCGGGGACGACCGGGTCGGCCGCGCCGGTGAGGATGAGCAGCGGGCCGGTGATGGCCGCCACGTCGGCCGGGTCGTGGGTGACCAGGCCGCCGTGGAAGGAGACCGTGCCGGCGAGCGGGGCACCGGATCGGGCGAACTCCAGGGCCGCGCTGCCGCCGAAGCAGTAGCCGATGACCACGATGCGGTCCGGGTCGACGCGCGGGTCGCGGGCGACGAGGTCGTACGCCGCCTGGACCCGGGCGCGCAGCAGCGGCAGGTCGGCGTAGTACTTGCCGGCCTCGGCGGACGACTGCTCGTCGTTGTCGAAGGTGACGCCGGCGCCGTAGACGTCGGCGGCGAACGCGAAGTAACCGAGGCGGGCGATCATCTGCGCGCGGGCCTTCGGATACTCGCGCAGGCCCGACCAGTCGTGGATGACGATCACCGCGGGCTTGCGGTCGGTGATGGCGGCGTCGTGCACCGCGTACCCCTCGAGGGCTTGCCCGTCGTGCTCGTAGGCGACGGTCTCGTCCTCGATGCGGGCGCCCGCGCCGGCCGGCACGGTGTCGACGAGGTTCTGGTGGATGGCGGACAGCTCGGTCATGCTCCCGATCTTCGTACCTGCGGCCGCTGGGCGCCCAGGCGGGCCCGCAGAAAGTCGATGATCTCGGCACGGGCGACCCTGGCCCGCGACACCAGGCCCGGGGTGCTGACGAACGCGTGCGGCGCCCCGGGATGTTCAGCGACGTTCACCGGCACGCCCGCGTCGCGCAGCCGCCGTGCGTACGCCCATCCCTGATCGGCGACCGGGTCGAGCGTCGGCACCACGACGAGCGCCGGGGCCAGGTCGTCGGCGTCCCCGGCGTACAGGGGCGACACGGCCCGCGGGTCCGCGCCTTCCGGAACGGCCAGGCGCAGGAAGAACGTCATCTGCGGCAGCGTGAGGGTGGGACTGTCGGCGTGCTCCCTCATCGACGGATAGCCGAGCGCCGACGGCGTCACGTCGACGCACGGGTTGACCAGCACCTGCGCCCGGATCGCCGGGCCCGCGCGCAGGGCGGCCATCGCGGCCACCGTTCCGCCGGCGCTCTCCCCGAAGACCGCGACCCGCCCGGGATCGACCTCGTCCCACGTCAGCACGTGGCGCAGCACGTCCCAGCCGTCCTCGACCATCGCGGCCAGCGGGGTGTCGAACGACAGGAGCCGGTGCTCGACCGACACGACGAGGGCCCGCAGCCTCGCGGCGATGTGGCTGTTGATCCAATCACTCTGTACGGCGGTGCCGACGAACCCGCCGCCGTGCACGTGCAGAACGAGCGGGCGACCACCCCGTACCGCATCAGCCTCTGCCGATGGACGGTAAACGCGGGTTCGCACCACGCGGTCGGGCAGCGCGACGTCCCGCCACCCGATCCGCACGCCGCGTGCGGGAAAGCCGGTGACGACCCGGATCAGCGGCGACGATCGCCGGCGGTTCTCCGCGTCGCGCAGGGTCGCGAGCCGATCGGGCGTCATCGCCGTCCAGTCCGGCTCCTTCCGCACCGCGGCCAAGATGCGCAAGCCCAGCATGGGCCACCTCCATAACGATACTAGCGGTATCGAAACTGGCAGTAGCGTAACTGCTAGGGTGGCGGCATGGCCAGACCCCGTTCCGGCATCGACGCCGAAGTCTTCGCCGCGACCCTCAAGACGGTGCACGAGCTCGGGTACGCCCGGGCCACGGTCGACCGCATCGCCGCCGAGGCCGGCATCGCGAAGACAACGATCTATCGCCGCTGGCCGTCCAAGGGAGCGCTGCTGACGGCGGCCCTGGTCGACGCGTTCGGGCCGGCGCCGCTGACCGGGGCGAGCCGCACCGAGATCCTGGCGACGGCGATCCGCTGGATCGCGGCGAAGATCGGCGAGCCCGGCATCGGTGCCGCCTTCGCCGGTGTCTTCACCGACGCGGTCAACGACCCCGAGCTGCGGGTGATCCTGTCGGCCCAGCTCCAGGACCCGTACCGGATCGCCGTGGAAAAGGCCCTGGGCCTGCCGGAACGGGAGGTGCTCTTCATCATCGACGTGGTCGTCGGCACCCTGCTGCACCGCATGGGCATGACCGGCGAGCCGATGGCCGACGACGACGTCGAGGCGCTCATCACGCTCGTCACGAAATAGGCGGCCGCGCGGTCACCAGGGCATGACCCTTCCCACCCGCGACCACTGCCTCAGCCTCGTCCGCGCCGTGGACCGGCCCACCGGCGCGGCCCGTTACGGCCGCATGTTCCCCGGCCTGGAGCCCCTCGGCGGCGACCCGAAGCTGCTGATGCGCGCCGGCGACACCGGCGGCATCTGCGACGCGGCGCCGCTGCTCGACCGGCTGAACGCCGGCGGCGACGACGCGACCGAGGCCGCGGGCTGGCCGTTCTTCGGCCAGCTGATCGCTCACGACATCACAGCCGACCGCTCTCCCCTGGCCGGCGGCGTCGACCCCGAGGCGCTGAAGAACGCCCGCGCGCCCAAGCTCAACCTGGAGATGCTGTACTCCGACGGGCCGGTCGGATCCCCGTACCTCTTCGATGTGAACGACCCCGCGAAGTTCCTCGTCGACGGCGGCGACGTGCCGCGCAACTCCCAGGGTGTCGCGCTCATCGGCGATCCGCGCAACGACGTCCACCGGTTCGCGCTGACCCTGCACGTGGCGCTGCTGCACGCGCACAACCGCATCGTCGACCGGCTCCGCGACGGCGGCGCCCCCGAGACCGATGTTTACGAGCGTTCGCGCATCACGCTCACGTGGCACTACCAGTGGATCGTCGTGCACGACTTCCTGCCCCGCCTGGTCGGCGCCGCCATGGTCGACGACGTGCTCGCCAACGGCGGCCGCTGGTTCGCGCCCGAGCCGGGGCGCGGGTACATCCCGCTCGAGTTCGCCGACGCCGCGTTCCGCTACGGGCACGGCCAGATCCGGCACACCTACCGCCTGGTCGAGGGCGGCCCGGAGGTGCCGCTCTTTCCCGACCTGGTCGGCTTCGGGCCGCTCGGGGCCGGCCGGCGCATCGACCTCGCACAGATCTTCGACGTGCCCGGCCGCCCGCCCGCGCAGCGCGCGAAGCGACTCGACGGGCGGCTGGCGTCCAGCCTCATCGGCCTGCCCGTGCAGGTGACCGGCGCCGTGGACACCGAGGCCTACCACTCTCTCGCCGTACGGGATCTGCTGCGCGGCGAGAGCACGGGCCTGCCGAGCGGCGAGGCGGTGGCGCGCGAGCTCGGCGTGGAGCCGCCCGCGCTCGACGGCTGGCCGCACGGCACGCCGCTGTGGTTCTACATCCTCAAGGAGTCCGAGCTGCTCGGCGGCGGCGACCGCCTCGGCCCGGTCGGCGGCCGCATCGTCGCCGAGGTGCTCATCGGTCTGCTGCGCGCCGACCCGGCGAGCTACCTGAGCCTGGAGCCGGACTGGCAGCCCGTGCTGCCGGCGCGCGAAGGGTCGTTCACGTTGACCGACCTCATCGTCAGGTGAACGGGCCTTCGCCCCGGCTCAGCGAGAGCAGGAGGTCGCGGGTGCGCTCCAGAGCCGCGGGATTGCTGCCTCCCTCGTAGAGAGTCGCCAGCGAGGCACCGTCGGCGGCCTTCGTGATCAGCAGCACCCGGTCGGGGTGAAGGCCGTCGGCGGTGAACGCCGATTCCCACTGCCGTGCGTCCTCCTGAAGGATCCCGGCGACCCCGGGCACGGTCGACAGGGCGGCGGCCAGCAGCAGGTGCTCCGAGACCACCGCCTCGTCGTCCAGATCTTCGAAGATCACTTTCACGTACGCCCGGACGAGCCGCCCCGGCGCGTGATCGGCCGGGTCGACGGCCGCCCGCACGTCCGCCACGAACCTGTCGACCTGGTCCTGGGTGAGCGCGCGCAGGAGCTCGTCGCGGCTGCGGAAGTGGTGCAGCAGCCCGCTCTTGGACACCCCGGCCTCCCGCGCGATGACGTCGAGGCTCACGCCGGCGCCCTGCCGCGCCACGGTGCGCGCGGCGGCGTCGAGCACCGCTCGCCGGGTGCGGGCGGTATCCCGCCCTTTCAGCGGCGCGCCGGCGTCGCGGTCCTTCGGCGGGACGCCGGCATCCCGTCCCCTCGGCGGCGCCCCGGCGTCGCGGTCCTTCGGCGGCACGCCGGCATCCCGTCCCCTCGGCGGCACGCCGGCGTCACGTCCCCTCGGCGGCGCGCCGGTGTCACGGTCCTTCGGTGGCATACGGATCACATTAGTAGCCGACCATTTGGTCTGTACTACCGACCGGATGGTCGGCTATCGTCGAGGCCATGATGACGAACGGACGCCGCTGGGGCGCGCTCGCCGCCCTGACGCTGGCGGTGACGCTGCTGGCGGTGGACGGCACGGTTCTCGCGCTGGCGGTGCCCGCGCTCACCGCCGACCTGTCGCCGACCAGCAACCAGCTGCTGTGGATCGGCGACGTCTACTCGTTCGCGCTGGCCGGGCTGCTCATCAGCATGGGCACCCTGGCCGACCGCATCGGCCGAAAGCGGCTGCTGCTGCTCGGCGTGACCGGCTTCGGCGCCGCGTCGCTGCTGGCGGCCTTCGCGCCCAGCGCCGGCTGGCTCATCGCGGCCCGCGCCCTGCTCGGCGTGGCCGGGGCGACGCTCATGCCGTCGACGCTGTCGCTGGTGCGCAACATCTTCCCCGAGCCGCGCCCGCGCACCCGCGCCATCGCGATCTGGTCCGCCGGCGCCTCGGGCGGCGCGGCGCTCGGCCCGCTTGTCGGCGGCGTCCTGCTGGAGCACTTCTGGTGGGGCTCGGTCTTCGTCATCAACGTGCCGATCATGCTGCTGGTGCTGCTCGCCGTGGCCGCGCTCGTGCCCGAGTCGCGCGACCCCGCGCCCGGCCGCTTCGACCCGGTGAGCGCCCTGCTGTCGGTCGCCGCGATCGTGCCGCTGGTCTGGGCGATCAAGCACGCGGCCCACTCCGGCGCGAACACCGCTTCACTTACCGCCGCGCTCCTCGGCCTCGCCGCCGGCACCTGGTTCGTGCGCCGCCAGCGCCGCCTCACCACCCCGCTGATCGACGTCACCCTCTTCGCCCGCCCCGCGTTCAGCGGCACGGTCGCCGCCAGCGTCATCGCGATCTTCGCCTTCAGCGGCCTGCTGTTCTTCTTCTCGCAGTACCTCCAGCTGGTCCGCGGCTACTCGCCGCTCCAGGCGGGCTTGCGCGAACTCCCGTTGACTTTGGCCTCGATCGCCGTGGTCCTCATCGCCGTCCGCGTGATGAACCGGCTCGGCGTCGGCCGCGCCCTCGGCCTCTCCCTGCTCGTCACCGCCGCGGGTTTCGCGGTCCTGACCGCCGGCGAAGGCGCGTCCGGTTACACCGTGCTCGCCGTCGGCCTGGTCGTCATCGGCCTCGGCGTGGGCGTCGCGTTCACCGCCGCGACGGACGCGGTCCTCGCCTCGGTCCCGCCCCAGCGCGCGGGTTCCGCTTCGGCGGTCTCCGAGATGGCGTACGAGCTAGGCGTGGCCACCGGCATCGCCCTGCTGGGAACGCTGCACACGGTCCTCTACCGCGCATCGCTTCCCGACCTGTCCACCCTGCCCACCAACGTCCGGAACGCCGTCACCGAGTCGCTGGCCACCGCAACCCAGGCCCTGCACGGCAACACCCTGCTCGACGGCGCCCGCTCGGCCTTCGCCCACGCCATGGAGGCGACGTCCCTGGTGGCCGCGGCCCTCCTGGTCGTGGCCGGCGCCCTGGCGTGGCGCCTCGTCCCCGCCGGCCCCGAGCCCTCGCAGCCGGGCAACCCCGGCCCTGCCGAGCCAGCCGGCGTGGACTCTGCCCAGCCGGGCAGCGCCGGGGCACACGACTCGGGCGCGTGGGGGCAGCGCGTCTGATCGCCGGGCGTCGCCGTTGGCGTCGATACGTTACGGTCCCTGATCAACGGACGAGGGGACATGGGTGATGGTCGACGTCATCGAGGTGAACGAGCTGCCGGAGGCGCGCCGCCGGATCGATCCGGTCATGGCGGCCGCGGTCACGGTGAGCGTCGACGCCGCCCTGTTCGTGGTGGTGGCCGTCGCCGGCGTGCCGTTCCTGATGTTCGTCTTCGCCGACGAGTCCGGCACCTGGCAGCGCCTCTGGCCGTACGTCGGCACCTGGGTCATCGCCTGCGTGAGCGGCGCCGGGACGACGGCCGCCGCCTTCGTCCTCGCCAGGAGCTCCACCCGTTTCGCCCGCCTCGCCGGAGCCACCGCCGCCCTCGGCGCGGGCGTCGCCGGCGTGCTCGTGTCGCTGCTGATGTGGCACACCGAGATCGTCCTGCTGGCCGCGGTCTTCGGGCTCGCCAACCTGCTCGCCGCCTACGCCTTCCTCACCGCCAAGGACCCTTCCTTCGCACCTTTCGAGCCGGCTCCCCTGCCGCAGCAGGCGTTCCCCACGGACTTCGCGCCCGCGTTCGACGAGGCCGACGAGCTGTACCGGCGGCCGGCTCCCGCCACGGCATCACAGACCAAGATGACCATCGACCTCCAAGTGCACCCGCGCCCTCGGCCGGACCGCCGCCGCCCGCGGGCCCAGGCAGCCCTGCACACCCTTCGCGGCGTGCAACTGCCACCCCGAGCCCGCCGCACCCACCCAGCCCGGTGAAGCGCGGCGCCCGGGGACACGCTCGGTAGGGGTTCCACCAGCTTCGGCGCCGCGGCGGCGCGCTCCTCCTGGATACAAACACCAGGTGTGGACGCGGAACGACGCACCCGTCTCCAACGCGGCGAACCGCGAGCAGGCCGGCCCGCTGCGCATACACGTCCCAACCGGCGCGACCGTGCGGCTCGGTTCGACGACGAGCTTGCAGCGTCGTGAAGTTCGAGGATTTGCCGACCGGCCGCCGTCGCGCCTGACCGAGGAGGACAGCGACTCCGCAGGCTACCCGACCTGCACGGCCGCCAGGCCCGTCGCGGGTCGCCCACCGAGCGCCGTGGGGGTTGACAGGGCATGAGCCTGGAGGGAGAAGCCGGACGCGGCGTCGCTGGGCGGGAAGCTGGGGCGCCAGGGCCGCGCGGGACGAACCGGTCAAGCGCGGCCACGCCTCCGACACACGGCCAGGCCGCGCGCATCCATTCCGGGGCTATTGACGTGATTGATGACGCCATATTAACGTGATCGTTACCACCGTGTTAAAACGTTTCACAATCGCGCTCCCCCGCGATTGTCGCTGGTCACTGCTTGCGCCGAGAATTTGGCGGTTCTTTAGTCGAACCGCTGGCTCGTCGTGAGTTGAAACGATTTCGCGACAGGAGCCGCTTTGCGACGCAAGCTCGTCACCGCCGCACCTCCGATCACCGTTGTCCTGGGGACGCCCGCCCACGGTGTCGCCCTCCGCGACGGCCGGGACCAGCCTCACCTCACCGACGGCACCCTTCCGGCGGCCCAGGTGACCAACACGCTCGCCAACTCCCGCAACAAAGTCCTGCCGTCCGGACTGGCCGGCCCCGTCACCCTGCGGCCGAGCGCCGTCCGCACCGCCAAGCTGGAGGCCACCCGATGAAACGCCGTACCGTCCTTGCCCTCGGCGCCGCGGCGGCGCTGCCGTGGCCCTCCGCCGCCGCCGAAGCCACGCCGCTGAAGGCCAGCAACACCGGCGCGAAGTTCCGCTGGTGGTGGCCGCACGGCCTCGTCGACCCGGCCGAGATCGCGCGGGAGATCGACCAGATGGCCGACGCGGGCTTCGCCGGCGCGGAGATCCAGGACGTGCACCACAGCGTCCGCGCCGACCTCGACGCCGCGGGGCACGGCTGGGGCACCAAGCCGTGGCGCGACGCCGTCGAGTCGGCGCTGCGCCAGGCGAAGAGGCGTGGCCTGACCATCGACATCGCCGTCGGCCCGAGCTGGCCCGCCGCCGTGCCGGGCATCACGCCGGACGACCCGGCCGCCGCCAAGGAGCTCGTGCACACGGTCACGCCCTTCACCGGCGGCATCACCGCGCCGGTGGACCCGGACGTCCTCGCCGTGCAGATCGCGCGTCTCGTCTCGGCCAACGTGCTCGACCCGGCCTCGGTGCGGACGCTGACGCCCGCCGGCGGCCAGGTCGAGGTGACCGTGCCGGAGGGGTCGTGGCTGCTGTTCACCTACAAGGTGCGCGGATCCGGGCAGGAGCCCGAGGGCGGCCCGCACACCGTCCCGGCGTCCTACGTCGTCGACCACTTCAGCGCGGCCGGCACCCGGGCGATCGTCGACACGTGGGACCGGCTCGTGCTCACAAGGCCGATCCGGCAGCTGCTGCGCGAGGCGGGCGGCGACCTCTTCGAGGACTCCATCGAGCTGGAGACCGACTGGACCCTGTGGACGCCGGACTTCCCCGCGGAGTTCACCCGCCGGACCGGCACCGATCTCTTCTCGGTGCTGCCCATCCTGCTGCGCCCCAAGGGCAAGTTCCTGTACGCCTTCGACAGCGACACCACGAACCACGTGCGTGACGCGGCCGACCAGGTGCTGTCCGACCTCTACCACGAGCACCACCTCGTGCCGCTGCGCGATTTCGCGCACCGGCTCGGGCTCCAGCTGCGGGCCCAGCCGTACGGGCTGAACACCGACGCGATCCGCAGCGCCACCCTGCTCGACGTGGCCGAGGGCGAATCGCTCGGCTTCAAGAACCTGGACGACTACCGGGTGCTCGCCTCGGCCCGCGACATGGCCGGCAAGCGGATCCTGTCGTGCGAGTCGGCCGCGTACGCGAACGGCGCCTACAGCACCACGTGGAACAAGGTGCTGCAGACCATGGGCAGCGTCTTCGCCGGCGGCGTGAACCAGGCGGTGCTGCACGGCTTCGCCTACAAGCAGGCCCCGGGCGCGGCGTGGCCCGGGTTCGCCGCGTTCTCGCCCTACAACGGCAACGGGATCGGCTATGCCGAGGCGTGGGGCCCGCGGCAGCCGACGTGGCGGCACGTGGGCGACGTGGCGGGCTGGTTCGCCCGCACCCAGAAGGTGCTGCAGACCGGCACGGCGCGTGCCGACCTCGTCTTCTTCCGGCAGAAGGGGTGGACGGCGACCGGTATCGGCGCGCCGTGGGCCACCAACGACGGCATCCCGATCGGCTGGACGCACGGCTTCGCCGACGAGGCGTCGCTGGCGCTGCCGGCCGCGAAGGTGCGCGACGGGCGGCTCGGACCGCCGCGCTACAAGGCGCTGATCCTCGACGGCGACGTCTTCCGGGGCAAGGACCACACGCTGTCGGTACGGGCGGCGCACCAGCTCGTGGCGCTCGCCCGGGCCGGGCTGCCCGTCGTCGTGGTCGGCGACTGGTCGGACGTGCACCCGGCACCGCTGAAGCCGATCGTCGCGGACCTGCTGGCGGCGCCGAAGACCCGCGTCGCCGCGGACCAGACCGGCATCCCGGCGGCGCTGGAGGCGCTCGGCGTCCGGCGCGACGTCGAGTACGAGCGGTCGTCGCTGATGACCGTGCACCGGGTCGACGGCGACGCGGACTACTACTACCTGGCCAACGCCCGGCACGCGGAGAACCGGACCATCACGGCGATCGACCAGGACGTGTGGCTCACCACGACGTCCCGGTGGAGCGTGCCGGTGCGGATCGACGCGTGGACCGGCGAGCGCACCGGCGTGGCGTACACCCGGGAGGGCAACCGGGTGCGGGTGCGGGCGACGTTGCAGCCCGGCCAGTCGATGCTGCTCGCCTTCCAGCGGGGCCGCGCGGACATCCCGGTCCGGGCCTTCGTGGACCCGCCGCTCGCCCTGACCGGCTGGGAGCTGTCCGTCGAGGACTGGCAGCCGAGCGGGGTGACCCGGCACGAGCTGACGCTCACCGAGCTGCTGCCGTGGTCGTCCATCCCCGAGCTGGCCGACGTGTCGGGCATCGGGACCTACCGGACCACGGTCACGGCCGAGAAGGCGGGACGGGCGCTGCTGACGCTGGGCAAGGTGGTCGACACCTGCCGCGTGCGGGTGAACGGCCGTCCGCTCCCGCCGATCGACGTGCTCCAGCCGGTCGCCGACGTGGCGCTGCGAGCGGGGCGCAACACCATCGAGGTCGAGGTGGCCACCACCCTGCTCAACCGGCTGCGCACCACCAGCCCGGAGGTGTTCGGCATCGCCGCCCGGCAGGGTTACGGGCTGCTCGGGCCGGTCTCGCTGAGGTGGTACCGCTGAGGCGCGGCCCGGCCGGTGTCACATCCGGCCGGGCCCCGTGGTCCTTGGGGAAACACGACCACGGAAGGCACAGGACCATGAAGATCGCTGTCATCGGCGGCACCGGGCTGATCGGCTCGCAGGTCGTCAAGCTCCTCAACGCTCAGGGGCACGAGGCGGCGCCCTACTCGCTCTCCAACGGCGTCGACCTGAGCAGCGGCAAGGGCGTCGCGGAGGCCATCAAGGGCGCGCAAACGGTCATCAACTTGACGAACTCGCCGACCTTCGACGACGCCTCCGCGGTGTTCTTCCGGGAGACCATGGAGAACCTGATCGACGAGGCCGAGGACGCCGGCACCGAGCACATCGTCATCCTGTCGATCGTCGGCGCCGACCGGGTGCCGGACCTCGCCTACTACCGGGCCAAGGTGCTCCAGGAGACGCTGCTCGCCGAGCAGGAGAAGATCCCGTACTCGATCGTGCGGGCCACGCAGTTCTTCGAGTTCGTCACCGCGGTGATGTCGTGGACCTCCGACGACACCGCGGTGCGCCTGCCGTCGACGCTCGTGCAGCCGATGGCCTCGGCCGAGGTGGCCAACGCCGTCGCGCAGGTCGCGGCCGGTGAGCCGCTCATGGGGGTGCGCGACTACGCCGGCCCCGAGGTCTTTCCGCTCGACGAGCTCGGGCGCATCACGCTGGCCTTCCAGGGCGACCGGCGCCCCGTCGTCGTCGACGAGAGCGCCGGCCTCTTCGCGGCGGTGCACGGCGACGCCATCATCGCCCGGGACGGCGCGGTCATCACGAGGACGACCTATCAGGAGTGGGTGTCGAGCCGATGATCGACAGGAGCTGGAGCCGTTCCTGGGAGAGGGAGCCGGGTTTCGCCGTGTAGACGACGAGCTGCTGCGACCGGTCCGGGTCGAGGAGCCGCTGGCAGTCCAGCTCCAGCGGCCCGACCTCCGGGTGCAGCAGCCGCACCGGCCCGCAGTAGGGCCCGGCGACCGGATGCTGCTTCCACAGCGCCGCGAACGACGGGCTGGCCGGCAGCAGCGCCTCGAGCAGAGCGCCGGCCCGCGAGTCCGCGCCGTCGCGGGTGTACGACTGGAGCAGGTCCGCCACGATCAGCCGGCTCTGCTCGTCCCACTCCTCGCGCGGGTGCGGCGCTCGTGTCGCCGGGTCGGTGAACCAGCGGTAGTGCTTGCTCCGGTCGAGCCCGCTGTAGATGCTCTCGTCGCCCAGCAGCGCCACCGCGAGCCGCGTCTGCAGCAACGTCTCGCCCAGTGAGGACACAACCATCGCCGGCGCGTCGGCCAGCCCGTCGAAGATGCGCAGCATGCCCGGATTCACGTGCTCGCTGTCGACCGACCGGCGCGGCGTCGCATATCCCGCCAGCTCGAAGAGGTGGTCGCGCTCCTCCATCGACAGCCGCAGCCCGCGCGCGAGAGCGGTGAGCATCTGCTCGGACGGATGCGGCCCGCGCGGCTGCTCGAGCCGGCTGTAGTAGTCGATCGACATGTCGCTGAGCACCGCCACCTCCTCGCGGCGCAGGCCACGGGTCCGCCGCCGCTGCCCGCGCGGAAGCCCCACATCCTCGGGCTGAAGCGCTTCCCGGCGCGTGCGCAGATATTCGGCCAGTCTCGCGCGGTCCATCTCAGCCCTTCGTTCGCTGCGGTACGCCGGCGGCGTAGTCCCACAGGCGCGCGGCGGCGGCCTCGTCCCGCGCGGACTTGTAGACGGTGAGCTCCGCCGGGCCGCCCGTGAACTGGCCGAAGCCGTCGGGGCCGTAGAGGCGGCCGCCCTCGGCATGCGGGCTCGTGGCCGCGTACAGGATCGGCAGGACGCCCTGGGGGACGGCCTGGACCAGGATTCCCCAGCGCGCCAACCGGGTCATGACGGCCTCGTGGGGTGCGGGCTTGGGGCGCCCCAGGTTCGGGCCGGCGGCGTAGAGGCCGGTCAGCGTGGTGCCGGGGTGTGCGGCGTTGCTGACGATGCCCCAGCCCTCGGCGCGGCTGCGGCGGTCGAGCTCCAGCGCGAGGAGCAGGTCGGCCAGCTTGGAGTTGTTGTACGCCTTGACCGGCGAATAGCGGCGCTCGGCCTGGAGGTCATCGAAGTCGAGCCGGCCCTGGCGCGCGGCGCTGCTCGTCACGGTGGTGACGCGGGCCTTCGCCTCGCGCAGCAGCGGCAGCAGGCGCTGGGTGAGCACGGCATGGCCGACGAAGTTGGTGCCGAACTGGAGCTCCAGGCCGTCGGCGGTGGTGTGCCGCGTGGCGGGGGCCATCACCCCGGCGTTGTTGACGAGGATGTCGACGGGCCTCCCCGCGGTCAGCAGGCCGTCGATGAGGGCGTGCACGGACTCGAGCGAGGCCAGGTCGAGAGGGCGGAGCGAGAGCTTGGCGGCGGGCACCTCGTCACGGATGCGGACGAGGGCCGACTCGCCTTTGGCGGTGTCGCGGACGGCGAGGAGCACTTCGGCGCCGGCGGCGGCCAGGCGGGTGGCGAGGCCGAGGCCGACACCGCTGTTGGCGCCGGTGACGAGGGCCAGCCGGCCGGTGAGATTCTGCGAATCGAGGCTAACTTTTCTCACGATTACTCCCTGTGGAACGTGGTGCCTCAACGTTCGCGCGGCGAAGGGCTGTTAACCATGTTCTGTGGTGACATGCCAACGGGACAGCTTCGCGGGGTTGAGCACTATCCACAGCGCCGCCACGAGGTCGCCGGCGCAATCGGTGGCGACGACGGCCTCGGCGCGGCCGGCGCGGCGCAGGGCCAGGCCGGCGCGGCCGTTGACCGCCGCGAGGGTGAGCTCGGTGCCCGGCACACACAGCAGCACGGACACCAGGGCGGCGACGTTCTCCGCACCGTGCACAGGATTGAGCGCCGCGAGGACCGCCCCGCCGCCGTCGCACGTGGCGACGGCGTCCTGGTGCAGGGCGGCTCCCAGCGCCGCGGTGTCTCCCGTCAGGCAGGCGGCCAGAAACCTCCGCACGGCGTCGTCATGCCGAGGGGGCATGCTCACGCGAGGCTCCGGCGGAGACCGCCTGCACCTCGTGCGCGGCCGGCTCCTCGGACGCGGCCGGCACCTCGCCGCCCGTCACGAAGGCGCGGCGCGGGTGCTGCACCGACGCCAGCGACACGATGTCGCGCCCGAACAACGCGGCCGTCACCCAGACGAGCAGGACGCGCACCTTGCGCTCCCAGCTCGGCACGGCGAGCACGTGATAGCCCCGGTGCATCACCCACGCCGGGAAGCCCTTGATGACGATTCCCTTGTACTGGAAGATGCCCCGCCCCAGGCCCAGCGTCGCCACCACGCCGAGGCTGTGGTGCAAATACTGCTTGGGCTCGCGGCCCCGCAGGCTCGCGACGATGTTCCTCGCCAGCAGCTTGCCCTGGCGGACGGCGTGCTGCGCGTTCGGCACCGTCGCGGCGCCGGGTTTGGCGCCGGCCAGCGCCAGGTCGGGCACGGCCGCGTCGTCGCCGGCGCCCCACGCGTCCGGCACGAACGACGACGCGTCACCCACGCGCAGGTCGGCGCGGACCATCAGCATGCCGCGGCCGTCGATCGGCAGGTCGGTGTGGTTGCGCACGAGCGGGCTCGCCGCGTTGCCGACCGTCCACACGATGAGGTCCGAGTCGAACTCCTCGCCGGTCGACAGGACCACGTGGCCGCCGTCGGCCGACTGGAGCACCGCGTTGAGGTGGATGTGCGCGCCGCGCTTCTCCAGCGAGCGCACCACCCACTCGCCGGGCTTGTCCGTCACCTCGGGCAGGATGCGGCCGCGCGCCTCGACCAGGTGGAAGGAGAGCTCGGCCGGGTCGAGCTCGGGATATCTGCGGGCCAGCGCGGTCGCCAGCGACAGCAGCTCGCCGAAGCCCTCCACACCCGAGAAGCCGCCGCCGACGAAGGTGACGGTCAGCAGCCGGCGGCGCTGCGGGCCGGGCGGGAGCGTGGCGGCGCGGTCGAAGTTCGTCAGCAGGCGGTCGCGGATGGCCACGGCCTCCTCGACGTGCTTCATGCCGATCGCGTGCTCGGTGACGCCGGGGATGTCGAGCTTGCGCGTCACGGCGCCCGCGGTGACGGCGATGATGTCGTACGGGAACGCGTACTCGGGTCCCTCGGCGGGGCGGATCGTGGCCGTCTTGTGCGCGTGGTCGACCTTCACCACCGTACCGGCGATGATCCTGGTCTTGGTGAGGTGGCGGCGCATCGACACGGCGGCGTGACGGGCCTCGACGGAGCCGGCCACGACCTCGGGGAGGAACGGCTGGTAGGTCATGTAGGGACGAGGGTCGACCACGACGACGCGCGCTTCGTCACGGCGGAGCTTCTTCTCCAGCTTCCACGCCGTGTAGAAGCCGGCATAGCCGCCGCCCACCACCAGGATCGTCCGCATGGGGTCCTCTGTTTCTCTCGCAGTCACCCCTTAGACCGGATCACCCCAGCGTTTGTGACAGTTTTTCGGGAACCATCTGCCAGAGAACGCGGTCGATGCCCTCCGCCGTCGCACCGGCCGTGAGGTAGGCCGTCCGGCCGTCGGCCAGCCGGATGAGCAGCGCGCTCTGGCCGTTGCTCGCCAGCCACCGCAGCTCGGCACCGTCCCAGATCCACTCGGAGAGCGCCATCATGAACTTCGCGACCCGCAGCGCTCCCTCGACCGGACGGCGGGCGACGCCGGGCGCGCCGTTGCCGTCGGAGAGGCTGACCACGCCGGGCGCGAGCAGCTTCTCGAGGGCGCTCAGGTCGCCGCCGCGGGAGGCCTCGAGGAACGCGGCCAGCAGCCTCTTTTGCTCGTCGGCGGCCACCGGTGTGCGCCGCGACTCGGTCAGGTGCTTGCGGGCGCGGCTGACGAGCTGGCGCACGGCGGGCTCGGAGGTCTGGAGGATGCCGGCGATCTGCGCGTACGGGTAGTCGAACGCCTCCCGGAGCACGTAGGCGGCGCGCTCGGCGGGCTTGAGCCTCTCCATCAGCAGCAGGGTCGCGTATTCCAGCGCCTCGCCTCGTTCGGCGCCCAGATAGGGATCGGCGCTCGTGTCGACGGGCTCGGGCAGCCAGGGCCCGACGTACGTCTCGCGGCGGGCGCGCGCCGACTGGAGCTCGTTGATGGCGAGCCGGGTGGTCGTGGTCGCCAGGAACGCGGCCGGATTCGTGACCTGGCTGCGGTCGTACGCCTGCCAGCGCAGCCAGACGTCCTGGAGCAGGTCCTCGGCCTCGCCGGCGCTGCCGAGCATCCGATAGGCGATGCCGAACAGCCGCGGGCGCACGCCGAGGAAGACCGCCGTGGCATCGTCCAGATCCGTCGTCACCTGCCCATCCTGATCCGTGCCGCGGCAATCACCAAGCTTCTGTCACAGAAACCACGGCCGTCCTGTCTCGGCTGGCATGATGCTTCTCCCCGGCGACCGCACCCGCAACGACGACCGCGCCCGCGGCGACGACTCGGCTCGCCAAGCGCTGGAGGCCGCACAGGCCGCCCCCGCGCCGAAGCTCGACGTCGACGAGACGTGGGTGACGGTGGGCGACGTGCCGGTGCGTATCGTGCGCCCGCCCGGGGCCACCCGGGTGCTGCCGGCGGTTCTCTACCTGCACGGCGGCGGCTTCGTGATGGGCAACGCCGGCACCCACGACCGGCTCGTGCGGGAGCTCGCCGTCGGGGCGCACGTGGCGATCGCCTTCGTCGAGCACGAGGGCGCCTTCGCCGAGGCTTGGGAGCAGTCGTACGCCGTGGCGCGGTGGATCGCGGCGCGGGGCCGGTTCGCCGGGCTGGACGGCGCCCGGATCTCCGTCGCGGGCGACGAGGCCGGCGGCGCCCTGGCGGCCGCGCTGTCGGCGACCGGCATCCCCTTCATCCACCAGTCGCTGTACTACCCGTGCGGCCTCCGCGAGGTCGCGGACCCGTCCCGGTCGCCGGAGACGTTCGTCGTCGCGCGTGGCGACGACGAGGGCGCTGCCTACGCCGGCAGGCTCCGAGCGGCCGGTGTCCGCACGACGACCGTCACCTACGAGGGTGCCCCGCCCCACTTCATGATGCTCAACGCGCTGCGCGCGTCGCCCGCGGCCACCGGCGCCGTCGAGCGGGCGATCCGGGCCCTGCGTTCCGCCTCTCACCCCGGCCGGCAATGACGTCCAGGAAGGACAGCGCCATGACACCGACCGTCGTGCTCGTGCACGGAGCCTTCGCCGAATCGGCGAGCTGGAACGGCGTCGTCGAACACCTCAAGGAGAACGGCGTGCCGGTGGTCGCCGTCGCCAATCCCCTGCGCAGCCTCGCGGGCGACGCCTCGTACGTCCGCGACGTCGTCGCCGGCCTCGGCACGCGGGTGGTGCTGGCCGGCCACGCCTACGGCGGCATGGTCGTCACCGAGGCGGCGGCCCGCCTGCCCACGGTCGCGGCCCTGGTCTACGTGAGCGCCTTCGCGCCCGACCAGGGCGAGTCCGCGCTCGCCCTGACCGCGAAGTTCCCCGGCAGCAGGCTCGGCACGGCCCTCACCTCCTACCACCTCACCGCCGGCGGCGTCGAGCACGCCGTCCGCCCGGAGGCCTTCCACGAGCACTTCGCCGCCGACCTGCCCGCCGAGCGCGCCACCGTCATGGGCGCGACCCAGCGGCCCGTCACGCAGGCCGCCCTCGCCACCGGTCTGCTCGCGGCCACCCCGGCCTGGCGGTTGACACCGTCCTGGTTCGTCTTCGGCGACGCCGACCGCGCGGTGCCGCCGGCGCTGCACCGTTTCATGGCCGACCGCGCCGGCGCCAAGGGCGTCCACGAGGTCCCCGGCGCCTCGCACGCCCTGCCCGTCTCGCGCCCGGCCGAGGTCGCCGGCACCATCCTCGACGCGGTGGCCCGGATTTGACCCTGCCCTTGTGGGAGGGTTCAGGATGAGGCGGTGCTGCTCACCATCGGAAGCTTCGCGCGGCTCTGCCGGCTGAGCGTCAAACAGCTGCGCCACTACGACGAGGTGGGGCTGCTCAAGCCCGCGGCGGTCGACCCGGCCACCGCGCGACGGCCACCGAGGAGGAGCTCGGCGCGGCGGTCGGAGCCTGCGCCGCGCGGCTGGTGCGGGCGGGGCTGGTGCCGCGGTGGGGCCTATTCCCGGCCGATCTGGGCGGCGAGATGCACATCGCGGTCGGTGCCTTCGGGACGGAGCCCGATCAGCTCGTCACGCGGCTCGTGGTTGCTGTCGAGGAGGAGTCGTGACGCTCTTCACGGCGAGGACATCGCCGGCTTTCGTCGACGTGCCGGCGCTGGCCTACCTGATGGTCGACGGTGCCGGCGACCCCAATGGACCGGCCTATGTGGACGCGGTGCAGCGCTTGTACCGCACGGCGTACCGCATCCGCGCCGTCTTCAAGGCGCGCGGCGAGGTGTACAAGGTGCCGCCGCTGGAGGGGTTGTGGACGGACGTCGGCGACGGGCTCGGCGACCGTACCGGCTGGAAATGGACCATGATGCTGCTCCTGCCGCTGGGCGCGCCCCCGTCGCCGGTCGAGATGCCCGCGGGCGTGCGGCTGGAGACCTTCGAGGAGGGGCCGTCGGTGCAGGTCCTGCACGTGGGCCCATACAACCGGGAGACCGCCGCGATCGGCCGCCTGCTCGCCTTCGCCCGGGAGCACGGCCGCGAGGTGACCGGCCGCCATCACGAGATCTACCTGAGCGACCCTCGGCGCACGGCCCCCGAGCGGCTCAGGACCATCATCCGGTACGGGGTCACTCCGGGTACGTGACGCCGGGCGTCGACGCGATCAGCACATCGGCGACCGTCCGCCAGCCGAGCCTCGCGTAGAGGCGCTGGCCGTCCTCGCTGGCGATGAGCAGCCCGTGCCGGGCCGGCGCGGCCTCGGCGAGCGCGCTCATGACGGCGCTGCCCAGCCCGCGGCGCCGGTGGGCGGGCAGCGTCTCGATCCGGTCGGCGATGCCGTCGTCCCCCACGACGCCCATGGTGCCCCGCGCGCCCACGTCGCCCTCGCGGTCGAGCACCTCCACCCGGACGACCGAGTCCTCGACGCGCGACTCGACCCGATAGCCCGGCGGCGGCGCGCTGCGCGGCTGCTCGCCCAGCTCGACCGTCATGAGCTTCTCCGAGCGCTTGAGCACCACCAGCCCGGCCGCCTCGATCGCCGCGGCCGCCCGGCCGGGCTCGACGGTCGGCACGGTCAGCCACGTTACTTCCTGTTCGCGCCGGACCAGCCCGGCCAGCCCGGCGACGGACGCCACCCCGTCGAGCGCCACGTATTCGACGTCCCGCCCGATCTGAAGGCACCGGACCCGCAGCCCCGAGCCGAGATCATCGGCCGCCGGGAGTCCGCGCGCGACTCCCCATCCCCGCTGCCACCGGACAACAAGCTCCCGAAGATCACTCACCGCGCTAGTAGATCATCCGCTGTCCATCGGCTCAGGGCTTTTATGAAGTCCTATATTGACGAATATTAGTTAACCTTCCTAAGATTTCCCCGCCCGTAGTCATCCCCACGGCGCTCCCCCGCGCCGGACACGAAGGGTCGCCATCCCCATGGCCATCAAGAGAAGAAGCAGGTGGGCGGCCTCGGCCGCCGCGCTCACCGTCGCCGCGGTCGGCACGATCACGGCGATCGCTGTGCAGGGCACCTCGGAGGCCGCCGTCCTGCCGAACGGCTTCAAGAGCGTCGGCTACATGCCGTCCTGGGCCGGCAGCGTCACCAGCATCCAGTACTCGAAGCTGACGCACATCAACTACTCGTTCGCGCTGCCCAACGCCAACGGCACGCTCCAGCCGATCGAGAACACGTCCAAGCTCCAGCAGCTCGTCACGCTGGGGCACCAGAACAACACCAAGGTCTCGCTGGCGATCGGCGGCTGGAACGACGGCAACGACTCGGCCTTCGAGTCGCTCGCCGCCAACTCCGGCACGCGCACCACGTTCGTCAACACCGTCATGAGCACCGTCCGCCAGTACAACCTGGACGGCGTCGACATCGACTGGGAGTACCCCGACCCCGGAACCTCCGGTAACAACTACACCGCGCTCATGCAGCAGCTCAGCACCGCGCTGCACAACGAGGGCAAGCTGCTCACCGCCGCGGTCGTCAGCGAGGGCACCACCGCCAACGGCGTCCAGCCCGCGGTCTTCGGCTACGTCGACTGGCTCAACATCATGGCGTACGACGGCGGCAGCCCCCACGCGAACTACGACTGGGCGATCGCCAGCGCCAACTTCTGGAAGGGCCGCGGCCTGCCCAAGGCGAAGACCGTGCTGGGGGTGCCCTTCTACAGCCGCCCCGGCTACCTCACGTACGCCCAGCTGGTGGCGCAGGACCCGGCCAACGCGAACCGCGACTGCACCCCGTCCGGCGAGTGCTACAACGGCCTGCCGACGATCCGCCGCAAGACCCAGTGGGCGCTGGCGAACGCCGGCGGCATCATGAACTGGGAGCTCTCGCAGGACGCCACCGGCGCCAACTCGCTGGTCAGCGCCATCTACGAGACCGTGATGGGCGGTGGCGGCCCGACCACCCCGCCGCCGTCGGGCCGCACCGGCCGCATCACCGGCATCGCCGGCAAGTGCGTCGACATCGCCGGCGCGAGCAGCGCCAACGGCACGGCCGTCCAGCTGTACGACTGCAACGGCACCACCGCGCAGAACTGGACCGTCGGCACCGACGGCACGATCCGCGGCCTCGGCAAGTGCCTCGACGTGGCCGCCGCGGGCACCGCGAACGGCTCGCTCGTGCAGATCTACGACTGCAACGGCACCGGCGCGCAGCAATGGCGGTCGCAGTCGAACGGCACACTGCTCAACCCGGTCAGCAACAAGTGCCTCGACGCGTCGAACAACAGCTCGGCCAACGGCACCCGGCTCCAGATCTGGGACTGCTTCGCCGGCGCCAACCAGCGCTGGGTGCTCCCCTAGTGAGGACGCTGCGCGGCCCGCTTTCGCCGCGGCGGGCCGCGCAGCACACTGGAACCATGTATGTGATCAAGGAACGGTTCTTCTCCATCGGCGACGACTTCGACGTGGAGGACGAGAACGGCAACCGCGTGTTCCACGTCGACGGCAAGGTCTTCAGCGTCCGTAACCGGGTCGTCATCGAGGACGTGAACGGCGACGAGGTCGCGTCGGTCCACCGCCACCTGGTCGCGCTGCGGCCCACGTACGAGATCAGGATCGGCGGCGAGAAGGCGGCCGAGGTGCGCAAGAAGCTGTTCACGCCCTTCCGCGACAAGTTCACCATCGACGTGCCGGGCCCGGACGACCTGGAGATGAAGGGCAACCTGCTCGACCACGAATACGTCATCGAGCAGGACGGCCGCGAGGTGGCTGCCGTCTCCAAGCGCTGGCTGACCATCCGCGACACGTACGCGGTGCAGGTCGCCGAGGGCGCCGACCCGCTGCTGATCATCGGCAGCGTGCTCGCGCTCGACCTGGCGCTCGACCGCGACAAGCGCGGCGAGTCAGATGACTGATGAAGGCGGCCGCCCGGCTGCCTAGCGTCGAGGCATGACCTACAACGAGACGCGGAGCAGGGTGACCGTCGAGCGGATCACCCTGACCTCCGGGCGTACGTTCGACGACGTTCTCACCAGCCTGTACGAGGGGATCTCGCGCCCCGACATCGCGGCCGCCGCCCGTGCCTGGCTCGGCGCGACCTCGTACGAGGAGTTCGAAAAGGTGATCGCCGAGGCCGCGGGACCGTCGGGTCTCATGCAGTTCCTGCCGCTCGACCAGGGCGCGGCGCTGGCGAAACTCCCGGGCGTGCCGCCGCGCCGCCTCGAACGGATCATCGCGGGCAACCCGCTCACCATGGCGCGCCTGACCCGCCACGTGCCCGAGGCCGGCTCGTACGCCCCGGTGTCGATCCTGGTCTGGGAGGACGGCGGCGCGGTGCACCTCGCGTACGACACGATGGAAAGCTCGATCGCCCCGTACGGAAGTGAACCGGCGTTCGCGGTGGCCCGCGAACTGGACACCGAGGTCTTGACCTTGATGCGGGCCGCGGCGGATCCGGGCTCCGATAGCATCTGAGGATGTCCGGGGGACGGCGGGTGGCGCTGGCGCTGGGCTCCGGGGGTGCTCGGGGGTTCGCGCACATCGGGGTCGTGCAGGTGCTCGAGGAGCGTGGCTTCGAGGTCTGCTCGGTGGCGGGGTCGTCGATGGGCGCGCTGGTCGGCGGGGTGATGGCCACCGGGCGGCTCAAGGAGTTCACGGACTGGGCGGTGCGGCTCAAGCAGCGCGACATCCTGCGCCTGATCGACCCGAAGTGGGCGCTGCCCGGCGCGATGGCCGCGGATCGGCTGATCAACCACCTGAACGACTTCCTCGCCGACGCCGAGATCGAGCACCTGCCGATCCCGTACACGGCGGTGGCGACCGACATCAACGCCCGGCGCGAGGTGTGGTTCCAGCGCGGCCTGCTCCGCTCGGCGATCCGGGCCTCCATCGCGATCCCCGGCCTGATCACCCCCGTCGTGATCAACGGTCGCCTGCTCGCCGACGGCGGACTGCTCAACCCCGTACCCATCGAGCCGACCGCGGCCTCGGGCGCCGATCTGACCATCGCCGTCTCGTTGCAGGCCCCACGCCCCCAGGGCGAATCGGCGGCCCCGGTGCGGGCGGCTGCGGCCCCACACTGGTACGAGGACTGGCGCGAGCGCCTCCGCCACGTCTTCCACACCAGAAACGGCCGCGCGGCCCCCGCCGAAGCCCCCCTCGACGCCATCGACGGGCCCGTCGACATGCCCCTCGACCTGCCGGGCACACCCCCCGCGGCACCGCTCGACCTGCCCGGCGCGGCGGCCGCCGCCCTGCCCAGCGACGGCCGCGGTACCGAGCCCGCCGGCCTGCCCACCGGCCGCACTGGCACTGGCACCGGCACTGGCACCGGCACCGGCACTGGCACCGGCACCGGCAGTGCCGGCCTCCCCGGCAGTGCCGGCACCCCCGGCACCCCCGGCACCCTAACCGACATTTCGGAAATGTCGGTTAGAGGCGGCTCGAGTAGCCGGCCGAGTGCCGCCGATCCCGTGCCGCTCCCCGCCAACCTGCGCATCGCCGACGTCCTCGGCTCGTCGCTGGACGCCATGCAGGACATGATCGCGCGCTACCGGATGGCCGGCCTGCCGCCGGACGTCCACATCGCCGTGCCGGTCAACGCCTGCCGCGTCATGGACTTCCACCGCGCCGCCGACATGGTCGCCCTGGGCCGCGCCCTGGCCACGAGGGCCCTGGACAACGCCTCCCTCTGACGCGGCTCACGGGCGCGGGTCTCTCCGCCGCGGGCGCCGACTCGCAGCGGAGAGGGTGCCGCGTCTCAGCCGCGGGCCGCCATGACGGCGTCCACGGTGCGGTCGACGTCCGCCTCGTCGGTCGACCAGTTCGACACGGAGACGCGGATGGCCGCGGCGCCGTTCCAGGTGGTGCCGCTCATCCAGGCCGTCCCCTCGTCCTGGAGGCGGCGCAGGGCCCGCTGGGTCGTGTCGTCGTCGCCGAGGCGCACCAGCACCTGATTGAGCACGACCTCGTTGAGCACCTCGGCACCGGCGGCCGACAGCCGCTCGGCGAAGCGGCGGGCGAGCGCGCACGACCGTTCGACCAGCTCCGCGATCCCGTCCCGGCCGAGCTGGCGCATCGCCGCGTAGACCGCGAACCCGCGCGCCCGCCGCGAATGCTCGGGGTTGTAGTCGAGCGCGTCCCGCTCCCCCTGCTCGGCGTGCATGAGATAGCTCGCCCGCACCCCCATCGCGGCGCGGTGCGCCTCCGGATGGGCACAGATCACCAGCCCCGAGTCGTACGGCACATTCAGCCATTTGTGCGCGTCAGTGGCCCACGAGTCGGCCCGCTCGATCCCCGCCAGCAGCGGCCGCAGCCGGGGGCTCGCCGCCGCCCACAGCCCGAAGGCCCCATCAACATGCAGCCAGGCCGCACGCCGTCCGGCGCCACCCCGCCGCCCGCTTCCGAGCCCGACACCGCCCGGCCCGACACCGCCCGACCTGACACCGCCCGACCCGACACCGCCCCCGCTCGCCCCAGCAGCCGCCCCCCATTGGGTTCCCACTCCGGACATTTCCGAAATTTCGTAGATCGGGTCGATGGCGCCGGTGTTCACGTTGCCCGCCTGGGCGCAGACGATCGTCGGGGCGTCCTCCGCCGCCAGGGCCCGCGCCAACGCGGCCGGGACGATCCGGCCCTGGCCGTCCATCGCGACCGTGACCAGCGAACCGGTGCCCATGCCGAGCTGGCGCAGCGCCCGGTCGATCGTGCCGTGGCGCCCCTCCCCCACGATGACGCGCACGCGCGGCGCGCCCCACAGCCCGTCCGCGTCCACGTCCCAGCCCTCGCGCCGCAGGACCGCACGGACCGCGATGGCGAGCGCCGTGAAGTTGGCCATCTGGCCGCCCGTGACATAGCCGACAGACGACCGCGCGGGCAGCCCGAGCAGGTCGATCAGCCAGGCCCCCGCGGTCTCCTCCACCACGCTCGCGGCCGGGCCCAGCACGTACAGCCCGGCGTTCTGGTCCCAGGTCGACGTGAGCCAATCCGCCGCGAGCGCCGCCGGCGTGGCCCCGCCGACCACGAAGCCGAAGAAGCGGCCGCTCGACGACGCCATCACGCCCGGCTCGGCCGCCGCCACCAGGTCCGCCACCACCTTTTCCGGCCGGAGCGACTCTTTCTGGAGCGGGCCGCCCAGCGCCGCTCGCATCTGCGCCAGCGAGGCCACCGGCCGCACCGGGCGACCCGGCAGCCCGCCGAGGTAGGCCGCGGCGTGGTCGAAGGCCACGCCCAGCGGCCCTTTCCAGTCCGGGCTCTCCATCCCGCCAGGCTAGGCCCGCCGGACCGCGGCGATCCACGGCCGCGGAGGATCAGATGCCCGACACCGGCCTCAGGCCTCGACGAGCTCCGGTGCCGCCGCCGGCGCGCGGTGCTTGGCCGCCGGGCGGTCGCTCGCGAGGAAGAACAGCACCAGGGCCGCGCCGATCGCGAAGACCACGGCGCCGAGCGCGTAGCTGATGCGGAACGCGTTCTCGGTCGGCAAAGCCGCCGCGCCGACGTGCTTGGTCTGGCCGGCGAGGATCGTGATGACCAGCGCGCTGCCGATCGTGCCGCCGACCGTGCGCATGATGGAGTTGACCGAGTTGGCGATGCCCGTCTCGGCCGGCTTGACGTGGCTGACGAGCAGGGCCGGCATCGACGCGTACGCCATCGCGATGGCGCAGCTGGCCACGACGAACGCCGCGATCGTCTCCACCTTGTTGTCATGCAGGAAGGTCAGCGAGGCCATGCCGAGCGCGCCGATGCCGCAGGCGAGGGCGAGAACGACGCGCGGGCCGAGCTTGCCGACCAGCACGCCCGCGAGGGGGCCGATCACGACGCTGGCCGCCGCGCCCGGCAGCAGGAAGACGAGGCTCGTCTCGAGCACTGTCGCGCTGAAGCCGAAGCCGGTGTACGCGGCCGGGCTCTGCACGAAGTAGCTGGTGGCGAGCTGGAGCGCGAACATCGCGAAGCCGACCGACATGGCCGCCAGGTTGGTCACCAGGATCGGACGGTGGCGCAGCATCTCGACGGAGACGAGCGGGGCCGCCGTACGGCGTTCGAGGAAGTAGAAGCCGACCAGGATCACGACGGCGGCGGCGAAGAGCAGCAGCACGCGGGCCGACCCCCAGCCCCAGGTGTGCCCCTGCGAGATCGGCAGCAGCAGGCTCACGAGTCCGGCGGAGAGGACCGCCGCGCCGACGAAGTCCACCCGGCCGCCCGCTCCGGCACGCCGGGGCAGGGTGAGGGCGAGCGCCAGGGCGACCGCGCTCATCGCCACGCAGAGCCAGAAGATGCGCCGGTAGTCGGCGTCGCCCTGGGTGAGCAGGCCGGAGGCGACCAGCGCCACACCGCCGCCGACGCCGAGGGTCGAGGCGACCACGGCCATGCTGTGGGTGAGCTTGCTCGGCGGCAGCTCGTGACGCAGCAGGCTGATGCCGAGCGGGAAGAGCGCGAAGCTGGTGCCCTGCAGGACGCGGGCGACGATCAGCCAGCCGATGTCGTGGACCGTGGCGGCGAGCACGCTGCCGGCGAGGGTGACGACGAGCGTGGCCACGAAGACCGGCTTGACGCCGAGGACGTGTCCGAGCCGGCCGAGCAGCGGGGTGCAGGCGGAGGCGGCGAGCAGGGTCGCCGTGGAGACCCACCCGACCGTCGTCGCGTCGGCGCCGAGCTGCGCGGCGATCTGCGGCAGCACGGGGACCGGGATGGACTGGATGAGCGACAGCAGGAAGCTGGCGGCCGCGGCGGCTACGAGGAGCAGCCCCGGGCGAGCGGCGCGTGGGGGTGTGGTCACGTCCGCCTACACTATCGACGCGGTGTCGATTTTTGTGGTCACCGCGTCGATGATCACATGGGGAATGATCGGAAACATGAGTCAGGTAACACGGCGCCGCACCGGCCCGTCCAAGGGCGATCTGCGGGAGGCCGCGATCCTCGAGGCCGCTCGAGCCCTGTTCACCGAGCGGCCGTACGAGTCGATCACCATCGACGATCTGGCCGGTGGCGCCGGCATCTCGCGCACGAGCTTCTACTTCTACTTCCCCACCAAGACCGCCGTGCTGACCGCGCTGATGGCGCGGGTCGGCGACGAGCTGGCCGCGTCGCACGTCTGGTTCGACGCCGAGGGCCCCGCCGCCGGCCTGCTCCGTGAGCAGCTCGCCGCCTCGGCGCGGCTGTGGCGCGACAACGCCGGCATCCTGTCGTGTGCCGCCAGCGCGATGGCCACCTCGCCGGAGCTGCGCGAGTTCGTCGGCCGGGTCCGGACCCGCTACGACGAGCGCGCCGCCGAGAAGATCCGCCGCGATCAGGCCGCCGGCACAGCGACCACGGCCATCGCGGCCCACCGGCTGGCCGAGATGATCTCGGCGATCCGCGACGCCCGCTACGAGCAGCTCGCCGGCGCCTCCGACGACGAGCTGCGCGAGGCCGTCGACGACTTGACGGAGGCGATCTCCCGGCTCGTCTACGGGCGGGCTTAAAATACCCGCGTGACGGGCGTGGCGAGCATGATCGGCAGGGATGCCGAGCTCGGCATGGCCCGCGGGCTGCTCGACGAGGCGGCGGCCGGCAACGGCACCGCCCTGCTGATCCACGGCCCCGCCGGGGTCGGCAAGACAGCCCTGCTGCGCGCCGTGGCCGCCGAGGCGACCGTCCGGGGCTTCACCGTGCTGCGGGCCGCCGGCATCGAGGCCGAGCGCTGGTTCCCCTTCGCCGCCCTGCACCTGCTGCTCCAGCCCCTGCTCGCCGAGATCGACCGGCTGCCGGCCGCGCACCGCTCGGTGCTGCGGGTCGCGTTCGGCGCCGACGACGCCGAGCCCGACGTCTACCGGGTCGGCCTGGCCGTGCTCGAGCTGCTCGCCGAGGCCGCCACCGAGCGGCCGGTGCTGGCGGTCGCCGACGACGTCCAGTGGATGGACCCGTCGAGCCGCGACGTGATGCTCTTCGTGGCCCGGCGGGCACACGGGCACGCCCTGCTGGTGCTCGGCGCGACCCGGCCCGAGGGCACCGGGCGGGTCGGCAGAGGCTACACACCCGAGCTGGCGCTGGGCCCGCTCGACGAGCCGGCCTCCGCCGAGCTGCTCGACGCGGGCGCGCCCGGCCTGTCCCCGCGGCTGCGCGCGCTCGTCCTCGACCGTGCCGCCGGCAACCCGCTCGCCCTGATCGAGCTGCCCAAGGCCGTGCAGGCGACGCCGGCCGGCACCGACGACCTGCCGCTCACGCAGCGCCTCGAGACGGCGTTCGCCGCACGGACCGACTCCACCAGCCCGTCGTGCCGGGCGCTGCTGCTCGTGCTCGCGGCCGAGCCGCACGCGCCGCTCGACCGTCTGCTGGAGGCGGCCGGGCAGGTCACCGGCTCGATCGTGACGATCGACGCGCTCCAGGAGGCGGTCGACGCGGGCCTGGTCACGATGACCGCCGACGGGCCCGAGTTCCGCCATCCGCTGATGCGCTCGGCGATCTACAACCGGGCCCGGGTCACCCACCGGCTCGCCGCCCACCGCGCCCTCGCCGCGGTCCTCGCCGACCGGCCCGACCGGCAGTTGTTCCACGAGGCGGCGGCCACCATCGGCCCCGACGAGGAGCTGGCCGGCCGGCTCGAGCGCTTCGCCGACGCGGCCCAGGCGCGGGGCAAGGTCGCCGCGGCGGTTCCGGCCCTGCAACAGGCCGCTTCGCTCGTACGGGATCCGCGCCGCCGCACCGGCATCCTCGTGCGCGCCGCCGAGCTGTCCGGTCAGCTGAGCGACCGCCGCCGCACCCGCGCGCTGCTCGCCGGCGCCGATCCGGGCGAGATGGGCCCGGTGGAGCGCGCCCGGCTGCTCCTGGTCAGCGACAGCGCCGCGTTCGAGCCCGACGAGCCGCACCGGCGCATCCACGACATGGTCACCGCCGCCTCGGGTGCGGCCGCGGCCGGCGCCCGCGACGTCGCCGACAACCTGCTCTGGCGGGCCGCGGCCCGCTGCTTCTTCCAGGACGGCGACGCGGCCACGCGCGCCGAGCTCGGCGCCGCCGCGGACGGCTGGGACGCGAGCCCGGACGATCCGGTCGTGCTGACCGTGCGCGCCTACGCGCAGCCGTACGAGCGGGGCGCCGACGTGCTCGCCCACCTCGACCGGCTCGACCCCGACCGCGCCGACGGCCGCACCCTGCACTACCTCGGCAGCGGCGCGATGGGCTTCGGCGACTTCACCCACAGCACCCGCTGGCTGGCCCAGGCGGCCGCCATCTGGCGCGCCCAGGGCCGCCTCGGCCTGCTGGCCCGCGCGCTGGCCGGCGCCTGGCCGCGCTACTACCTCGGCCAGCTCGACCAGGCCCGCACGGACGCGGCGGAGGGCGTCGCGCTGGCGAAGGAGACCGGCGAGGCGATCGTCTCGCTCGGCGTGCGCTCGGTCGCGGGCCTGGTGGCGGTGACCCGCGGCGAGCCCGGCCCGGCCGAGGAGATGGTGCGCGACCTGCGCGCCGACCCGCTGCTCATGGGCATGCCGTTCGCGTCATCCATCACGCTCCAGGTGGAGGGCCTGCTCGCGCTGTTCGGCGGCCGCGCCGACGAGGCGTACGACCAGCTGGCGCGCGTCTTCGACCCGGCCGACCCGCACTTCCACTCGGTGAGCCGCTGGCTCGTCGCCCCCGACCTCGCCGACGCCGCGCTCGCCGCGGGCACGGTCGAGCAGGCCCGCGAGCTGGTGGCCGAGCTGCCGTCGCTGGCACGGCGCCTGCCGACCGAGATGATGACGATGGCGTACGCGTACACGAGCGCCGTCCTGGCACCGGACGACGACGCCGAGAACCGCTACGCCGAGGCGTTCGCCACCCTGCCCGCCTCGCTCCAGCTCGTCCGCGCCCGCCTGCACCTCAACCATGGCCGCTGGTTGCGCCGCCAGCGTCGCCAGCTCGACGCGCGAGCCCCGCTGCGCACCGCCCGCGACGAGTTCGACCGCCTCGGCGCCCGCCCCTGGGCCGAGCTGGCCCGCGACCAGCTCCGGGCCACCGGCGAGTCCAGCGGCCGCCGCCACGAGAACCTGAGCGACAAGCTGTCCGCCCAGGAGATGCAGATCGCCGCACTGGCCGCCGAGGGCCTGACGAACCGCGAGATAGGCCAGCGCCTGTTCATCTCGCACCGCACCGTGGGCGCCCACCTCTACCGCATCTACCCCCGCCTCGGCGTGAGCGGCCGCCGCCAGCTGGCCGCCGCCCTGAGCACGACGGCCCGCTGACGCCGCACGGGTGCGGGTAACCGCACCTCGCGGGGACGGCTCGCACGGATGTGCCCGGGCCGGCCGGTGGCCAGAGTGGACACATGGACTTCGTGATCTCGCTGGACGCGGTGTCGCGGCGCTATCCCCGGGGCGTGTGCGCGCTGCGGGACGTGTCGCTGGACGTACCGGCCGGGCAGTTCGCCGCCGTCATGGGCGCGACCGGATCGGGCAAGAGCACCCTGCTGCACTGTGCCGCCGGGCTGGACCGGCCGACGGGCGGGCGGGTGCGGCTCGCCGGGCAGGACATCACCCGGATGCGGGAGGCGCGGCTCACCCGGCTGCGGCGCGATCGGGCCGGGTTCGTCTTTCAGTCGTACAACCTGCTCTCCGAGCTGACGGTCCGGCAGAACGTGGCCCTGCCGGTGCGCCTCGGCGGGCCGCGCGCCCGCACCGTCGACGAGGTGCTCGGCCAGGTGGGGCTGGGCGGGCTCGGCGAGCGCCCGGTGGGCGAGCTCTCCGGCGGGCAGCGGCAGCGGGTCGCGGTGGCCCGGGCGCTGGTCACGGCGCCGGCGGTGATCTTCGCGGACGAGCCGACGGGCGCGCTGGACCCGGCGACCGGATCGCAGATCCTCGGGTTGCTGCGCACGGCGGCGGACCGCGACGGGGTGACCGTCCTGATGGTGACGCACGACCCGGCCGCCGCCGCGTGGAGCGACCGTCTGGTGCTGCTGCGCGAGGGGGCCGTGGCGGACGACCGGGCGGCGCCGGGCGCGGCGGAGATCGCCGAGCGGCTGCGCGGCGTCTCGGCGGTGGCCGCGTGATCCGCCAGGCGCTGCGGGCGAACCCCTGGGCCTTCCTCGGCCCGGCCGCCACGCAGGCCCTCGCCGCCGCGCTCGTCACGACCGGGCTGTGCCTGGTGGCCTCCTTCGACGGCGCCCGGCTGGGCGACAGCGACGTCGCGGACATCGGGCTCATCTTCACCATCTCGTCGGTCTACCTCGCGGTGCTCATCGTCGGCGTCACCATGGGCACCGCCATCGCCGGCCAGGCCCGCGACATCGCCCTGACACGCACGGTCGGCGCCACCCCGGGGCGGGTCCGGCGGGCGATCGCCGCGCAGGCCGTCCTGGTCGCGCTGCCCGCCACGGCCTTCGGCATCCCGCTGGGGCTGCTGGCCGGGCAGGCGTGGCTGCACGGGCTCGCCGGCAGCGGGGTGGTGCCGGCCGGCGTCGCCTTCCGGGTGCACGGCGGCACGGTGCCGATCGCGTACGCGGTGACGGTCGGCACCTCCCTGCTCGGCGCGATGGCCGCGGCGATCCGGCCGTCGCGGCTGCGGCCCGCGGTGGCGCTGACGGAGGCGGCGGTGCCGCGGCGGGGCACGGGCCGCGTGCGTACGCCACTGGGCCTGCTCCTCGTCGCCGGCGGCGTCGCTCTCGCCGTGGTGATCAGCGACCTCGACGCCGCGACGGCCGACCAGGCGGGGCTCTTCGTCATGCTCGCCATGTGCGTCGGGACGGGCCTGCTCGGGCCGGTGCTGTTGCGCGCCGCGGCGCTCGTGGCCCGGCGGCTCGGCCCGATCGGCACCCTGGCGGCGGACTCGGTGACCGCCCATGCCCGGTCGCTGTCGGGCGCCCTGGTGCCGCTCACCCTGGCGGTGGCCTTCGCGGCGTTCACGATCGTGCGGGGCACCACCGTCGCGCACGTCACCGGCGTCGCGACGCCGTCCGCCGACCGCTGGCTGGAGTATTCCGGAACCGGCGCCTACACCGCGTTCGCGGCGATCGCGGCGGTGAACACCTTGCTGACCGTCATGCACGCGCGGCGGCGCGACCTGGCCGTCATGCGGCTGGCCGGCGGCACCCGCGGGCGCACACTGGCGGTCGTTGTCTGCGAGGCTCTGATCGTGACGAGCACAGCGCTGGCGGCCGGGGCGGTGGTGGCCGCGACGACCCTCCTGCCGCTCCTGCACACCGCGCTCGGCACGTGGCGCCCGTGGCTGCCGGTGTCCTGGCTGGTGGCCGGTGTCACGGCGGCCGCCGCCCTGGTCTTCGCGGGTATGGTCGCGCCGGCCGCGGCCGGGCTGCGCCGGCCGCCGATCGAGGTGGCCGGGTGATCCTGCTGCGGGTCTGGGCGAGCCGCCGCACGTGGCGGGAGCTGCTGTACGTGCTCGTCGCGGCGGCGCTCCGGCTTCCGGCGTTCGCGCTCGCGCTGCTCGGCATCGTCGCGTGTGCCCTGTCCGTGCTGGTCCTGGGGCTCGTGCTGCTCGCCGCCGTGCTCGTGCTGGCCCGCCGCGCGTCGCGCTGGCTACGCGTCCCGGCCCGCCGCATCCTCGGCTGGGACTGGCCCGATCCGCAGCCGCTGCGGGCGCCGACCGGGTGGGGCCGATTCCTCGCACTCTTCGGCGACGCGACGGCGTGGCGCGCATTGGCGTACTGCTTCCTGAGCTTTCCGGTCTTTTACACGGGCGCGTACGGCACGGCGATCGCCCTCGGCAGCGGCCTGGCGGCGGCGACCTACCCGGCCTGGTGGTTCATCGACCCCGGAGGGCTCGGCGCAGACGCGCACACGTGGCCGCAGACCTGGGGCAAGGCCGCCCTGGGCCTGCTGTTGCTGCTCGCCGCGCCGTGGCTCGTGCGCCTCACCGTCGCCGTCGACCGTCTGCTGGTACGGGGCCTGCTCCAGCCGACCGCGGCCGCCCGGCGCATCGCCGAGTTGGAGGCGGCGCGCACGGCCCTGCGCGAGGACTCCGCGGCCCTGCTCCGCCGCGTCGAACGCGACCTGCACGACGGCACCCAGGCCCGGCTGGTGGCGCTCGGCGTGGCCTTGTCGCGCATCGAGCACCGCACCAGCGAGCAACCGGTGCGGGAGGTCGCCGCCGACGCACGGCGCACCGTGACCGAGGCGCTGGCCGAGCTGCGCGACATCGTGCGCGGCATGCACCCGCCGGCCCTCGACGACGGTATCGGCGTGGCGCTGAGCACGCTGGCCGGCCGCAGCGCCGTGCCCGCGTCGGTCACCGTGGACCTGCGCACGCCTCCGCCCGGCGCCACCGCGTCGGCGCTCTACTTCGCCGCGGCGGAACTGCTCACCAACATCGCCCGGCACGCGCGCGCCACCCGAGCCGAGATCCGCCTGCGCGAGGAGGACGACCGGCTCACGCTGGTCGTGCACGACGACGGCCGCGGCGGGGCGGCCACCGATGCGGGCGGCACCGGCCTCAGCGGACTGGCCCGCCGCATCGAGGCCCTCGACGGCCGCCTGCACGTCAGCTCGCCGGTGGGCGGACCCACCACCGTCACCCTGACCGTCCCCCGGGAGTGAGATGCGCGTCGTCATAGCCGAGGACAACCCGCTGCTGCGCGACGGCATCGCGCTGCTGTTCCGCGAACACGGCATCGAGGTCGCCGCCGCGGTGGACAACGCGCCGGCACTGCTCGACGCGGTCGCCGCCGCACAGCCGGACGCGGCGGTGGTGGACGTGCGAATGCCACCGACACACACCGACGAGGGCCTGCGCGCGGCGCTGACGATCCGCGCCGACCACCCCCGGGTGGCGGTGCTCGTCTTCTCGCAGTGGATCGAGACGAGCTACGCCCGCCGCCTGCTCTCCGAACACAGCGGCCACGTCGGCTACCTGCTCAAGGACCGGATCGTCAGCACCGGCGACTTCGTCGAGGCGCTGCGCCGGGTCGCCGCCGGCGGCACGGCCCTCGACCCCGAGGTGGTGCGCCACCTGCTCGCCGCCCCGGCGGCCGACGCGGGCCTGGCCCGGCTCTCCACCCGCGAACGGGAGATCCTCGGCCTGCTCGCCGAGGGCCGCTCCAACGTCGCCATCGCCGAGGCCCTCCACCTGGCCGAACGCAGCGTCGAAAAGCACGTCACGGCCATCTTCACCAAGCTCGACCTGCCGCACGACCGCTCCGACCACCGCCGCGTGCTGGCCGTCCTGCGCTACCTGCGCGCCTGAGCCACGCCGGCGCGTCCTTGACCTAGGCGCATGG
>NZ_BOMI01000114.1 GCF_016862115.1 Paractinoplanes deccanensis | reverse complement strand
CGATGTACCGGTCGGCCAGCGTCGCCGCGGCCACCAGGGCGGCGTCGGTGATGCTGACGCGGTGGTGGGCCTCGTACGCGTCGCGCAGTCCGCGCAGGATCTCGATGGTGTGCGCGAGCGTGGGCTCGGCGACCGGGATGGGCTGCAGCCGGCGTTCGAGGGCCTTGTCCTTCTGGACGAACTTGCGGTACTCGTCCGAGGTCGTCGCCCCGATCAGCTGGAGCTCACCGCGAGCGAGCATGGGCTTGAGGATGCTCGCCGCGTCGATCGCGCCCTCGGCGGCACCGGCACCCACGAGGGTGTGGATCTCGTCGATGAACAGGATGATGTCGCCTCGCGTACCGACCTCCTTGAGGACCTTCTTGAGGCGCTCCTCGAAGTCGCCGCGATAGCGCGACCCGGCGACCAGCGATCCCAGGTCGAGGGTGTAGAGCTGCTTGTCCTTCAGGGTCTCGGGCACGTCGCCGGTGACGATCGACTGCGCCAGGCCCTCCACCGCAGCGGTCTTGCCGACGCCCGGCTCACCGGTCAGCACCGGGTTGTTCTTCATCCGGCGGGACAGCACCCGCATGACCCACTCGATCTCCCGCTCGCGCCCGACCACCGGGTCGAGCCGGCCCTCGCGGGCGCGCTGCGTCAGGTTCGTCCCGTACTGGTCGAGGACGGCGGACATCGGCCGCGGGACCGGCTCCTCGGCCGGTGCCGTCTCCGGGGCGCCGAGCAGCTGGACGACCTGCCGGCGGACCCGGTCGGGGCCGGCGCCGAGCTTGCCCAGCACCTGGGCGGCCACGCCCTCGCTCTCCCGGATCAGGCCGAGCAGGATGTGCTCGGTGCCGATGTAGTTGTGCCCGAGCTTCAGCGCCTCGCGCAGCGACAGCTCGAGAACCTTCTTGGCCCGGGGCGTGAACGGGATGTGCCCGCCCGGGGTCAGCTGCCCCCGGCCGATGGCCTCCTCGACCCGCTGCCGCACCTGCTCCAGGGCGACGCCGAGGCCCTCCAGGGCCCGCGCGGCGACGCCCTCGCCCTCGTGGGCCAGGCCGAGCAGCAGGTGCTCGGTCCCGATGTAGTTGTGGTCGAGCATCCGGGCCTCCTCCTGGGCCAGGACGACCACCCGCCGGGCACGGTCGGTGAACCGTTCGAACACGACACTCACGTCCTCGCGGCGAAGCCCCACGCCCTCCGCCCAAGGAACGCACGCGGGCGTGCGGAAGCGGATGGGGGTGATCGCGCTGAGTCGGAGCCTCTTGGCGTCGGCAGCGGGGCCCGCGTGGGGGGCCTCGCGACGCTCGTGCAGGCGCGCTGCGCCCCAACCGTACAACGGATCCGGCCTACGATGCCCGCAAGGAGGTCCACGATGAACGCGACCCGCAGCCGCCGGCCCGTGCCCGACCGGGCCCGCAAACGTGCCATCCGAGCCCTGGCCGCCGAGCTGGGCGTGCCCTATTCGGTCGCCGCGCGCCTGCTCACCGAGCGGGGCCGGTCCTCCGCCGGACAGCGGCGGCCGGTCTTCCCGGTCGGCGCCGGCGAGCACCGCGCGTGGATGTTCGCTGCGCGCGAACACCGGACGTTCACCGCCCGGGTGCGGGACGCCCGGCAGGCCGCCGATCTCCCGCTGGGCCGTGCCGCCCACCTGACCACGCGCTTCCCGCCGCTGCGCGTCACCGCCGGCTTCGGCCCGCTCTATCACGGCGAGGGCCGCGAGACCGCCCTCGCGATGCTGTACGCGGTGGTCGAGCACGAGTCGCCCGAGCTGCTGCCGCCCGCCGGCGAGCTGGCGTGGGCCGCCGAGCTGGGCGAGGACGCGGGCGTCGACATCGCCTGCGCCCAGGCCGACCGGGCGGCGCGGCGCCTGCTCGACGACGACCGGTGGCGGCTCTGGGTGCGGGTCGAGGCCGCGCTCACCGCCGGCGAGTCGCACCCCGACCGGCGGGTCCGCGACGCGGCGACCGTCCTCGGCCGGGAGCTGCGCAGCACCAGCCTGCGCGGCTCGCTCGACGGCGCCGGGCACATCCTGGACGCGCTGCTGGTCGAGCCGTACGCGGGCGACCCGCCCGGCACGCGCATCAGCGTCGACGGCCACCCCGGCACCGTGGTCGGCGCCAGGTGGGAGCGGCACGGCCCGCCGAGCGCGTACCTCGTACGACTCGATGGGTCCTCCGAGGTCGGCGTCGTCGAGCGTTAGGCGGCGAAGCCGCGCGCGGTGCGGGTCAGGGCGGTGAAGCCCACCTTGGTCAGAAAGGCCGCGTACGCCTCGTCGTCCGCGTCGCAGTAGTCGAGCAGCCGGGTGGTCTCACCCAGCCCTAGCCAGGCGGCGGCCTGGCCGACCAGCCATCCGCCGATCCCGCACCGGCGGTGGCCCGGCTCGACCCAGAGGTTGCCGACGTCCGCCCAGGCGCCCACGCGCGACATGCGCGGGCCGGCGTCCAGGTTGGTGTCGATCTCGATGTAGCCCACCTCGCCGTCGCCGCAGACCGCGGCGATCCGGGTGCCGTTGACGCCGAGGGTGCGCCGCACCGCCAGCCCGTCCGAGGGCGTCTCGGGCCGGCGGAGCTCGTCGACCGCCGCCAGATAGACCACCTCGGTGCGCCCGTCGTGCCGGAACCCGGCCCGCTCGTAGAGCGCCCGGACATGAGGCCACTGCTCCGGTACGCCGTACACGGCCGGCGCGGGCAGCATGCCGTCGGCGTAGCGCCGCGCGACGCCCCAGCGCTGGAACTGGGCGTGGCACGCCACCGCGAGGGCGTCACCGGCCTCCGAGGCGTCCGGCCAGTACGGCGCGTCCGGCCAGCACGTCAGCCAGTGGATCTCCCCGGCATTGCGGTATTCGGGCGCGGTCTCCTCGTCGTCGGCGTAGCGCAGCAGGTGGGCGGCGGCCACGACACGGCCGCGCTGCTCGGCGACGAGCGTGACCCGATCGCGCACCCAGCGGTCGACGACGAACTCGCCGGGCTGCCGCTCCAGCTGGCTCATCAGGCCCTGCGCGGAAACGGACACCCCGGGCACGACGGCGGCCACGTGGGCGTTCACCAGGTCGGTGACCTGCTCACGGTCACCGCGAAGGAACGGGCGGATCAACATCGACATGGGCGGACCTCCCCGCGGGCGCTGCAAGCGCGTTCCACCGGACGACCCGCTACCACGCGGTACCGCCACACGGTACAACGAATGCGACAGTCCCGGGGGCTGACCGGACCGGCCGGCCCTGACTAGCCTCGATGGATGGCGGCCTTCGCGGAGCTGCCCGACCCGGCCGAGGCGGGCAGTCTCGACCAGCTCGTGGCGCGCCTGCGGCTGCTCAAGGCGTGGGCCGGCGACCCGTCGTACGAGACGATCAAGGAACGCGTCAACGCCCGCCTCCCGGCCGGCGAGGCGGCCGGTCGCACCACGGTGGCCGACTGCTTCCGGGCGGGACGGCGGCGGGTGAACGCCGACCTGGTCGTCGCGGTCGTCGAGGCGCTGCACCCCGACCGGGGCTACGTAGCCCAGTGGCGCCAGGCGCTGCGCGTCGTGACCGGCGAGACCGAGGCGGCGTCGCAGGTGCGGGTGCGCGACACGCTGCCCCGTGACCTGGCGGAGTTCACCGGCCGCACCGCCGAGCTGGCGAGCCTGCGCGGGCCGGTCTGCACGATCGAGGGCATGGCCGGGGTCGGCAAGACCCAGCTCGCGGTGCACGCCGGCCACCTGATGGCGCGCGATCAGCCGTTCGAGCGGGTCCTCTTCGTCAACCTGCGCGGCTTCCACGACGACCCGGCCCAGCCGCCCGCCGATCCCGGTGCGGTCCTCGACGGCTTCCTGCGGCTGCTCGGGGTGCCGGGCCAGCGGATCCCGCACGACCTCGACGGGCGGGCCGCGCTCTACCGCCGCGAGCTGGCCGGGGTGCGAGCGCTCGTGGTGCTGGACAACGCGGCCGGAGCCGCTCAGGTGCGCCCGCTGCTGCCGGGCGCGCCCGGATGCCGGACCCTGATCACCAGCCGGCGGCGGCTCCGCGGGCTCGGCGCGACCCGCCTGACGGTGGGCGTCTTCAGCACGGCCGAGGCCGAGGCGTTCCTCGCGAAGTCCGTGCCCACGGCGCCGGTGGGTCCCGACGCCGGAGCGGGTGCGCGAATCGCGCGGCGCTGCGGTCACCTTCCCCTCGCGCTGGGCCTGATCGCCGCGCACGTCCGGCAGAAGCCAGGATGGACCCTGACCGATCACGCCGACCGCCTCGACCAGCGGCACCGCGACCGGCGGCTGGACGGTGGCGTCGAGCTGGCCCTCGACCTGTCCTACCGGCACCTCCCGGATTCCGAGCGCCGGATGCTGCGGCTGGCCGCGCTGCACCCGGGGCAGGACTTCGACGCGTACGCCCTGGCGGCGCTGACCGGCGACGGCCTGGACCTGGCGCGGCCGGCGCGGCTCTGCGCCGACCACCTGCTCGAGCAGACGGCCCCGGGCCGGTACACGTTCCACGACCTGGTCCGCGCCTACGCCGCCGTCCGCGCCGACGACGAGGAGCGCCCCGCGGAGCGCCGGGCCGCGCTCACCCGGCTCTTCGACCACTACCTGACCACCGCCGCCGCGGCCCTTGCCACGCTGCGGCTCGCCGAGGGCTCCGGGCAGCCCACGTTACCCGCGGCGGTCACCCCGGCCCCGGACGTCTCCCGCCCGGACGACGCCCTGGCCTGGCTGAACACCGAGCGGCCGACGCTGATCGCGGTCGTCGCCCACACCGCCGCCGAGGGGTGGCCGCGGCACACCGTCGCGCTGTCCCGCGTGCTGCTGCCGTACCTCTCGGGCGGCAACGGCGCCGACGTGGTCACCGTGCACGCCCATGCGTACCAGGCCGGCCGCGACGCGGCCGATCGGGCGTACGCCGTGTGGGGCATGGGCCTCGGCAAGGTGCGGCTGGGCCGGACCGACCAGGCCGCCGAGCTGTTCCGCCGGGCGCTCGGCCTCTTCCGGCGGGCGGATGACCCGGCCGGCGAGGCCCGCGCCTCGCACAGCCTCGGCAACCTCGAGCAACGGCTGGGCCGCTACCCGCAGGCCGCCGCGCGCTACCGGCGTTCGCTCGCGATGTACCGGCGGTCGGGCGACCGGGACGGCCAGGCGCGCGAGCTGCACGGCCTCGGCATGATCGCCGAGCGGACCGGTGACTGCCGGGCGGCGCTGCGCCACTACCGCCGGGCCCTGGAGCTCTACCGGCTGGCCGGTGACCCGTCCGGCGAGGCCGACGCGCTCAACGGGCTCGGCGACGTCGAGGCGAAACTCGGCGACCACGTCGCGGCGGGCGACCACCTGCGCCAGGCCCTCGCCCTGCACCGCCGGCTCGGCGACCTGGCCTGCGAGGCCGAGGCGCTCGACAGCCTCGGCCTGCTGCACACCCGTCTCGGCCGGCCCGGCGAGGCCGCCACCCATCACCGGGAGGCGGTCCGCATCTGCCGTGACACGGGCGACCGGGACGGCGAGGCGTGGGCGCTGAACGGCCTCGGCGAGGCCGAGCTGGCCGCCGGGCGCGCCGCCGAGGCGCTGGACCGGCATGCGGCCGCGGCCGCCGTCGCCGCGGAGATCGGCGCGCGTGAGCAGCAGGCCCGCGCGGACGCCGGCCTCGGCCACGCCCACGCGGCGCTGGGCGACACGGCTCGCGCACGGCATCACTTCGATCGCGCGGTCGCGCTCTGGAGCGAGCTCGGCGTGCCGGTGAGCGACGACGTCCATCGCGCGAGGGGAATGACCCAAGCGGTATGACCATCGACCGCCCGCGATGGGTCAAAGTGCATTGTGGACCTCTCAAGGCTCGCCGCGGGTATCGGTGCGGCTCTGCTCATCACCGTCTCGGCCGTTCCCGCACGGGCCGGCGACCGCGACGGCGACCGGCCCTCGACGCGCGAGTTCGGCAACGGGCCCGAGCGCAACGAGGTCGCCGCGCCGGACAGCGCGGCCGCGCGGATCCTCGCGGCGGAGGCGGGCACCGCATGGAAGCCGGGGCGCCAGGGCTATCCACGCCGGCACGAGCTGCGGGTCTACCCCGACAATCCGGACGACCGCGCGATCAAGCTGGGGCTCATCCCGTACCACGGCATCGCCCCGAAGCTGAACGCCCTGCAGCAAGCGTCCGACCGCGTCTCCGCAGAGGTGGTGGGCCACTCGGCGCTCGGGCGCGACCTCTACCTCGTCACCGTCACCGCGCCCGAGACCGCCGCCGAGGCCGCCCGCCAGGACCGCTGGCGCGAGCTGATCGAGAACGATCCGGCCGCCGCGAAGCGGGACCGGTCGCTGGCCCGCGGCTACAAGACACCCGTCTGGATCAACGCGAACATCCACGGCGACGAGTGGGAGGGCACCGACGGCGCGCTGCGCGTCATCGAGCGGCTCGCCACCGCCACCGACCCCGCCACCAGGGCGTTCCTCGCCCGGAGCCGGGTCTACGTGACCGTCACCAACAACCCGGACGGTCGCGTCGCCGGCACCCGGGCCAACGGCGCCGGCTTCGACGTCAACCGCGACCACGCGACCAGCTCGCAGCCGGAGTCGCGCGCCGTGCGGGACGTCGTGATCGCCACCCAGCCGTTCGTGATGCTCGACGAGCACGGCTACACCGGCACCACGCTGATCGAGCCGGCCACCCCGCCGCACGGGCAGAACTACGAGTACGACCTCTACATCAAGCACGCCCTGCCGAACGCGCTCGGCATGGAGGCCGCCATCCAGCGCCTCGGATACCCGGAGACCGCCCGCGCCGACATCCCGTTCCGCGACTACGCGCCCGGCGACTGGGACGACTGGCCGCCGATCTTCACGCCGATGTACGCGATGTACCACGGCGCGATCGGCCACACCGTCGAGATCCCGCTGCGGGTCAACCGCGCCGAGTACACGACGCTGCCGGTCGAGGAGCTGCGCCGCCGGTCGGGCATCAACACCGACGTGGCCGCCGCGACGATCGAGGCCGCGCTGACGTACGCCGACACGAACCGCTCCGCCCTGCTGGCCGACCAGATCGAGCAGTTCCGCCGCGGCTGGGCCGGCGAGCCGCAGCGCGAGATCCCCGACGGTTTCGTGCCCGGCTTCGGGCCGGAGGACCGCTACTCGACCGAGTTCCCCCGGGCGTACGTGGTGCCGGCCGGCGACTCGCAACGGTCCGCGCCCGCCGCCGCCCGCCTCGTCGACCACCTGGTCGCCCACGACGTGCGCGTCACGAAGGCCCGGCACAGCTTCACGCTCAACGGCCGCCGCTATCCGGCCGGCTCGTACGTCGTCGACATGCACCAGCCCAAGCGCGGCCTCGCCAACGTGCTGCTGGAGGCCGGGCGCGACATCTCCGAGCTGGTTCCCCAGATGTACGACATCTCGGGCTGGAGCCACCGCCTGCTGTGGGGCGCCTCGGTCGACATCAGCCGGTCCGCCGCGCCGCGCGTCGCCACCGTCCCGGTGATCAAGGCGGCGTCCACCGGCTCCGTGCCGTGGGCCCGCGACCTGGCTCTCACGCTGCGCGACCCCGCCGACGTCCGCGCCGTCAACGCCCTGCTCGACGAGGGCGTCAAGCTGCGTCTCGACGGCGCTGACACCGTCGTGGTCCCGGCCGCCTCGCGAGCGTTGGCCGTGTCGGTGGCCGGCCAGTTCGGCGTACGGTTCACCGCCGCCCCTCACGGCGGCGCGGGCGCCCCGATCTCCCGCCCGGTGCTGGCGGCGGCCGTCTCCGCCGACGAGCTGTTCGCGCTGCGCGAGATGGGCTTCGACGTGCGTACCGTCTCGACCGCCACCCTCAACGCCGGCGCCGACCTGACCGGCGTGACCGGCCTCGTGGTCTCGTCGGGTTTGAGCTACACCCAGCTGAACGCGGCCGCCAGGGCCCAGGTCGACGATCTGCTCAGCCGCGGCGGCGTGGTCACCCGGGGCGTCACCGGCGCCGGTTTCAACGCGGCGGCCGGCCTGCTCCCCGCCACCGCGGTCGCGGGCCGCGGCGACGCCAACGGGGTCGTCGCCGTCCGCAACACCGGCACCGTCGTCGGGGCCGGGTCGCTGCCCCACTCGTTCGTCTACTCCCCGCTCTGGTTCACCGGCGCGGGATTCACGGTCGAGCAGCGGTACGCCGACGACCCGCTCGTCGCCGGCCATTGGCTGCCCTCCGCGCCCGGCGCCGGCGGCCCGTCCCAGGCGGCCGGGCAGGCGGCCGTCGTCTCGGGCACCACGGCGCGCGGCAGCCGCGCGGTCCTCTTCGGCACCGAGCCGCTCTTCCGGGCCCACCCCAAGGGCCTGTACGCCCAGTTCGCCCGCGCCCTCTACTGGACCAACTCATAGACCTCAAGCGAGGTTCAAGTCGTACGGTGTGCCGATGGGCGTGTTCCTCCAGCTCCTGATCAATACGCTGCTGGTCTCGGTCACCAACTTCACCGTGTGGTTCGCGGTCACCTTCTGGGTTTACCTCGAGACCCGGTCGGTCTTCGCCACCGGCGTCATCTCCGGCATCTTTCTGGTGATGACGGCGCTCACCGGCATCTGGTTCGGCAGCCTCGTCGACCACTACCGCAAGAAGACCGTCATGCAACTGTCGGCGGCCACGTCCCTCATCCTGTACGCGGCCGCGCTCCTGCTCTACCGCATGACCCCAGCCGCCGAGTTCCGCGACCCCACCAGCGCCCGGCTGTGGCTGCTGGTGGTGCTCCTGATGTTCGGCGTGATCGCGGGCAACGTCCGGACGATCGCCCTGCCCACCCTGGTGACGGTCCTCATCGAGGAGCCCCGCCGCGACCGCGCGAACGGCCTCGTCGGCACCGCCTCCGGCGTCAGCTTCCTGGTCACCTCGGTGATCAGCGGCCTGCTCGTCGCTCTCGGCGGCATGCTCTGGGTCCTCGTCCTGGCCCTGGCCGTCCTGGCCGCCGCCCTGCTCGCGCTGGCCCCGCTGCGCCTGCCCGGCAACGCCACCGAGCCCGCCGCCGCCGGCACCGGACGCGCCGTCGACCTGCGCGGCACCGTCCGGGTCATCCGCGAGGTGCCCGGCCTGCCCGCGCTGATCGCCTTCTCCGCCTTCAACAACCTGCTCGGCGGCATCTTCATGGCCCTGCTCGACGCCTACGGCCTGTCCCTGGTCTCCGTGCAGGCGTGGGGCCTGCTGTGGGGTGTCCTGAGCACCGGCTTCATCGTCGGCGGCCTGCTCATCGCCCGCACCGGCCTCGGCAAGAACCCCGTCTGGCTCCTCCTCATGGTCAACATGGTCCTCTGGACCGTGACCCTGCTCTTCCCGCTCCGCTCGTCGACCGTCTGGCTCGCGGTGGGCCTCTACATCTACATGCTGGTCGTCCCCTACGCCGAGGCGGCCGAGCAGACCATCCTGCAAAAGGTCGTCCCGTACGAACGCCAGGGCCGCGTCTTCGGCTTCGCCCAGAGCGTCGAGCAGGCCGCCTCACCGCTGACCGCGTTCCTCATCTCCCCGATAGCCCAGTTCGTCTTCATCCCGTACATGACCGACGGCGCCGGCGCCCGCCTGATAGGCGACTGGTTCGGCACCGGAGCCGACCGCGGCCTGGCGCTGGTCTTCGTCCTCACCGGAATGATCGGCATCTTCGCCACGACTGTCGCGTTGCGCAGCCGCCCTACCGCCGGCTGAGCCGCCGCTACGCCGAGGAGCCGGCTCCCGTCCCCTCCTGACGGCCCTCGGCGAGATGTCACCAGGCCCACCCGGCGGCCCATGGCGCTTTGGCCTGCCCGATGTCCGGGCTCGCCACATCGGTTCGGAACCGCAAGGCCGGCTGGGAAAGGTCAATGAGCGCCGTGCCAGCGCCGAAGGCTCAGCGCGTGGACCTCCGCCGTGGCCTGCGGCATCGCGGCGGCTCCCGTTGCGCCGCCGATCGCCAAGACGGTGTGGTCATGCACATTCGCGGCGGCCAGGCTGGAACGGCCCGCCGGTAGTTGCGCCTTGAGCAGGTGCCAGTGGCCGGTCTCCACGTCGAAGACCTCGGTCGTACGCCTCAGCAGCGGGGTGGTCATCCCGGGGCGCCGGGTGCCGCTGTGGTGTCGGGTTTGCTGCGGGGGAGCCGGACGGTGAAGGTCGAGCCCGGCCCGGTGGTGCCGGTCAGGGTGATGCTGCCGTGGTGGCGTTCGACGATGGTGCGGGTGATGACCAGGCCCAGGCCGGTCCCGGGGATGCGGCGCTCCCGGGCGGTGGAGGCGCGGTAGAAGCGGCGGAACAGGTGGGGGCGTTCGGCGGCGGGGATGCCGATGCCGGTGTCGGTCACCGCCCAGATGATCTCGTCGGTGTTGTCGTCGGCCGCGGCGGTGACCGTGATGGTCCCGCCCGTCGGGGTGTACTTGACGGCGTTGGAGAGCAGGTTGTCGGCGACCTGCCGTAAGCGGTGGGGATCGGCGTGCAGGGCCAGCCGCTCCGGCACGTTCACCACGATCGTGAGGTTCTTGCCGGCGGCGGCCTCGCGATGGGCGGCGAGGGCTTCGCCGAGGATGGCGCTCAGGTCGGTCTCGACCGGGTCGATGGCCACGTGCCCGGCCTCCAGCCGGGCCAGGTCGAGCAGATCGGAGGCGATCACGCTGAGCCGCTGCGCGTTGCGGCCGATGGTTCTCAGCTGCTCGTGCTGCTGCTCGGTCGTCAGGCTCTCGAGGTCCTCGTCCAGCAGGGCGGTGGCGGCGGTGATCACGGACAGCGGGTTGCGCAGCTCGTGGGTGACCAGGGCGAGGAACTCGTCCTTGGTCTTGGCCAGCTCGACGGTGAGCTCCTCGGCGCGGCGGCGCTCCAGGTACTGGCCGACCTGGGCGGCGATGCCGGACAGCAACGCGATCAGCGTGTCCTCGGGGTCCTCGATCCGGTCGCCGTAGACGCACAGCGCGCCCAGGGTGTGCCCGCCGCTGGACACGGGCACCCCGACGGCGACGTGCAGGCCGATGCGGGCGGCGGCGCGGCTGCGGAACGAGGTGACGTCGGCGGCGAGGTCCGGGATCCAGTCGGGGGCGCCCTGCGCGTACACCCGGCCGGGCAGCCCGATGCCGGGTTCCAGCTCCTTGAGGCCGAACGCGTTCAGGCGCAGGTCGCCGCGCACGTGCCGGGCCGTGCAGCTGACCACCTGCCGTTCCTCGTCGGCCAGCCACAACTCCGCGACGGGCCAGCCCATCCGCACGCCGAGCGCCTCCGCGACGCGGGCGGCCGCGACGTCGCTCGACTCGGCCTCGGCCAGGCCGCGGGAGACGGCGGCCTCGACAGCGGCGAACCGGCTGACCCGCTGCCCGATCGTCACGTCCTGCACGAGCGCGTGGAACAGCCGCGCGTCCGCGTCCTCGGTCACCGTGACGGTCAGCTCGACGGGGAACTCGTGACCGTCGCGGTGCATCGCGTTGACCTGCATGCGCCGTCCCACGATCCGGCAGCCGCCGTCCGCCACGCACCGGGCGAGCCCGGCCAGGTGCGCATCGCGCAGCGACGGCGGGATGATCAGTTCGGCCATCGGCCGGCCGCAGGCCTGCTCGAAGGAGTAGCCGAACATGGCGTGCGCGGCCGGGTTCCACGCGACCACCAGGCCCTCTTCGTCGATCGCGACATAGGCGTGCGGTGCGGCGGCCAGCACTCCCTGGAGGTTGCGCAGCACGCGGTCATCGCAACTGAGTGGTCCCACTGGCTGCATGGCGCTCCCGAGGTGTGCACGAGCACGACCCGCCCGGGGCACGCGGGACGACTACCGAGCCACGGTAACTCTCCGCCGCCCGGCGCGGGCACCGAACCGCGAACGCGGTCAGAGGGAGATCCCCCCGGGGTGGTCAGGCCACGGATCGTCCGGGAGCGGCTCGGGTGGCTTGGGCGGCTCGGGTGGCTCGGGTGGCTTGGGCTGCTCGGGTGGCTTGGGCGGCTCGATGTCCGTCTCGACGTGGGGGATCTGGGTGACCCTCTCGTGCAGCTGGATCACGTCGCCGATGGCGGCGCCGTCGACGTCGGCGACGACCAGCTCCTCGCCCGGCTCGGGCATCGGGTACCAGGCGCCGAGCTGCAGGGCGCCCGCCGGGTGGAAGTCGAGCCGTTCGACGATGTCGCGGAGGCGGCTGTCGAGGGCGGCGGTGCCCTGCCCCTCCCGGCCAGGGCTCGGGCACAACGTCTCCGCCAGCTCCTCGGCCAGGCCGGGCTGGGAGCTGAGCAGCGCCTCGGCCCGGGGCGGCTCCGTGACCCGGTAGTAGAACGACACCTCCTGGCGGTTGAAGTCGCCGATCTGCACGCCGGTCACGTCGCCGAGGAGCAGCTCGCGGAGGAAGCCGAGCAGGGTCGTTCTCCGGTCGACGACCAGCTGGTCGCCGCCCCCGGGACTGCCGGAGGATGCCAGCCTGTCGACGAGGTCCGCCCGATGTGCGGTGTTGGCCGGGTCGTTCCTCAGCGCTTGCACGGCGCGCCGCACGGCGGACGACTCGAGCACGCTGTCGAATCGGATCGTCATGGTGCGTGCCTTCGCGATGAAGGTCACCACCTGCACGCCGCCGTCGCCGACCTGCGCCGCTCGCACCCGTACCAGCTCGATGATCGCGGCTTGGGTCACGCCGACGGTGGCGTCCGCGGGACCCAGGTCGCGGGTGGTGAGCGAGATCGTCTCGTCGAAGGGGGTGCCGAGGGGAGGACCCGCCGGGTGGAGCCCCGAGGAGTACAGGTCGGCGGTGTCGGTCGCCTCGGTCACGCCGTGCACGAACTCGCTGACCGGCGGCAGCGCCCCGAGCACCTCCTGCGGGCCGATGCGCCACAGCGGCAGGACCAGGCCACGCGGGCGCAGCACCACCCGTGCCTGCTCGGGCGCGTCGCCGGCCAGGAGGTCCCGGTGGCATTCGCTGTCGAGTTGCGGGATCTGATCGCCGAAGCCGGCCCTGTCGGGCAGCAGGTCGGAGCGCCAGAAGTGGGAGACGACCTGGTCGCCGTGCACGGCCGCCCGGTGGAGGAGCAGGACGAGGCCGTCACCGCGATGCCACAGCCACATCAGCCTGAGGCGCGTCGCGTGCTTCGGATCGCTCACGGTCAGTCCTCGGGCCTCGCGGCCCTGGGCGGCCGCGACCTTCTCGGCAGGTTGATCATCAAGGCGAGCAGACGCGGCAACCGGTTCATGACCATGACGTTGCCGTTGCCGATCTGCAGGCCCCGGACCGATCGGGCCACGACCAGCGGCTGACGGGCGCCGGTCTCGAGCGGCCGTGCCGGGCCCGGCGGAGGTCCGTGCCGGGGGTCCGCGGGGCGTTCCGCGTCGGCCGGGGGAGCCGGGCGCCTCAGGTAGGGGGCGCCGAGCGCCACGACGGCGACCACGACCCCGATCGCACTGGCGAGCTTGTCGGCCCTGTCGAGCCCGGACACCGCGAGATAGACGATCAGGGCGGCGACGACGAGCGCGAACGTGCCCCGCCCGGCCCAGATCCACCGCGACCTGCCACCACCCACGCCGACCACCTCCGCCGCTGAGCGCCGCCGTCGAGCGACCCCGCCAGTCTAAGTCGGAGAGTCAGCACACAGTGAACACGAATCCACACAGCGTGGCCGCCGGTGCGGGGTCGTGCGGGGCACTCCTACCCTGTGCGCGTGCTGCTTGCTGTTCTTCAGGTCGATCCCCAGAACGATTGGGTGGACTATCTCAACCTGGTCCTCGCCGGCGTGGGCGGCTTCGCCGGCGCGATCGCCATCGTCATCGTTGAGCGGCACGTACGCGACCGCGGAGGCGGTGGGCCTGCCCTACCGCGAGGCTCACGCCGCGTTGCGGGCGGCCGAGTCCAAGCACACCGCGCTTCGTCGTAGCCTGCCCCTCGTCGAGCATCTCACGCAGAAGATCCGGTTCTTCAACGACCCCGAGTCGGCCGAGCGGGAGCGCGCGGTGCTCGCCGAGTGGCTGCCCGACGTGCCCGAGCTGCGAGACGACTGCGAACAGTGGGCGAAGCTGCGCGACCGGGTCGACGAGGAGCTTCAGGCGCTCGACGTCGAGATTCGGGAGCTCGCCGGACACCGCGACGCGCTCCGCGGGGAGGCTCGGGCGGCGTTCTTCGAGCGGCTGGGCGACGAGATCCACCAGGCGATCAACGACCGGGTCGGGGCGCGCGCCGCTCGGGCGTGAGCGGCGCGGGTCAGGCGAGCAGCGCCTCGCGCATCTCCTTGCCCGGGTTGAAGCCGCCGACGACCGCGGGGGACGACGGGTCGTACACGTTGATGGTGTTGTTGCGGCGCATCCACTCGCGGACCGGCTGGGGGAGTGGGGGCTCGTCGCTCATCGCGGCGCGCAGGTCGCGGGCCGTGGCGATCAGGCGGTGGGCGAGGGTGGCGGCGTCGGTGTCGGGGCGGACGCGGGCGAACTCCCAGCCGTCGAGGGTGAGGTCGAGGATCTCGAAGAGGTGGGCCAGGGTGGGCAGCGGGTCCAGGGCGCGCACGGCGCGCTTGGCGTCGGTGCCGAGGGCGGCCGCGGCGGCGTTCACGTGGATGTACGGGTGGAGGCCGCCGGGCAGGGTCCACAGGTTCCAGCGGAGGCGGCCGGCCGTGTCGCGCCACAGGGGACGATAGTTGCGGCGGTCGGCGGCGAAACCCAGCGCGGCGGCCTGGGCGGCCACGTCGGCGTGGGCGGCGTCGGCGAACTCGCGCAGGATGGCGGCCGCGGCGAGCAGGCCGTCGTCGCCGGACAGCTGGGCGGCGGCCTCGCCCGCCTGGCCCTGGAACGTGCCGGGCACGTGGGCGCCGTACCGCTGACGGAGGTCTTCGACGATCGCGTGCTGCTGGCCGGGGTCCTTCTGTTTGCCGGACCCGCGCCGGAACCACCGCATGTTTGTCTCGACCTCACCGGAGCCGCAGCCGCATGAAAACGCGGCAATGGTAACGCTACCCGGGCACGAGCCAACCGGCCAGGGCGGCCGCGTTCATCCGCAGGATCTCCAGGGCCAGGTCGAAGTCGATATTGGCGAGCCGGTCGTTCTCGCTGTGGATGGTGCCGTTGGCGCTGTCGTTGCCCTCGATGGTCAGCACCGCGGGGACGCCGGCGGCGATGAACGGCACGTGGTCGCTGGCGAACGGGTTGAGCGACGTCTCCACGCGCAGCCGGGTGTAGGTGGCGGCGGCCGCAGACAGGTCGTCGATCAGGCCGCGGGAGACCGGCGCGCCCTCCAGCAGCACGGCGGGTTCGGCGCTGTTCCGTACGCCGATCATGTCCATGTTGAGCACGGCGCGGATGCGCGAGCGCTCGGCGGGTGGCAGCGCCGCGACGTACTGCCGGCTGCCGAACAGGCCCTGCTCCTCGCCGCCGAAGAGGATGAGCCGCACGTCGTTGCGCCAGGCGCGGGTGGCGAGGACCTGGCCGAGCAGCAGCACCCCGGCGGCGCCGCTGCCGTTGTCGTCGGCGCCGGGGGCGAGCGCCTCCGGGCCGCCGGCCAGGTTGACCGAGTCGAGGTGGGCCGTCACGAGCACGACGCCGCGCGGGCCCTCGCCGGTGCCGGGACGGTCGGCGATCACGTTCTCGCTCTGGCCGCCGCCGACGACCACGGCGAACCGCGACGTCGCGAACCCCAGGGCGTTGAGGGCCGCCTCGGCGCGGTCCGCCGCCTGGCGGAACCCCGCGCTCAGCGAGTGGCGGGTGTCCAGCTGGGAGATCCAGGTCAGATCGCTCTCGTACGTGGGGCGCGTGGCGCTCAGCAGCAGTTTCTCGACCTCGGGGTCGGCGGCTCCGGCGCGGCGCTCGGGGCGGTCGACGGCGACCCCGTCCGCGGGCAGCGGCTCCACCCGCCAGCAGGTGTCGGCCCGCTCGCGCAGCGCCACGCCGGCGTCGACGATCAGGTGCCGGCCGTGGTCGAGCACGACCGGCACGCCGGGGTGCGCGTCCTGGAAGGCGCGGCCCACCTGGGTGACCAGCGAGAGCTCGGACTCGGCCGTGCCCCGGCGCGCGGCCTCGGGAGCCGGGTCGCCCTCCTGCGACCAGACGAGCAGCTGGTCGCCGACGCGCACCTGGCGCGCCCGCGTGCGGCTGCGGGCTGCGGACCGGTCGGCGGGCAGCACCGCCCAGCGGATCTGTGGTTCCACGGCGAGCACCTCCCGCTAGTTTTTCCTGACAGCCGACACTGCGCCTGCCGGGACGGCGGCCACAGTCACCCACGCGACACCCCAGGTGTCACGTGCGGCGGGCCGGTCAGCGAAACAGGCTCAGGTCCACGGCGTTCGCGATCGCCCGCATGCCGGCGTCGTTGGGGTGCAGGTGGTCGCCGCTGTCGTACGCGGGGAGGTAGCGGGTCTTGTCGTTCGGGTCGTGCGTGGCGGTGTCGAGGTCGACCACGGCGTCGCAGCCACTGCCCGCGGAGCGGAGGAAGGCGTTCACCGCCGTACGGCCGGTCTCGCCCTCGGCGCTCCAGTAGCCGGTGCCCTCGAACGGCGTCAGCGTCGAGCAGAAGATCTTGACGCCGGCGTCGTGGCTCCGCCGGATCAGGCTCTTCAGCGCGGTGATCAGCTGGTCGCCGGTGGGGCGCTCGTCGCCGAGGTCGTTGATGGCCGCGTCCGAGAAGATGATCCACTTCACGCCGGGCTGGTCGAGCGCGTCGCGGTCGAAGCGCGTCTGCGCGCTCTGGTCGCCGCCGTCCAGGAGCAGCTTGTCGCCGTTGATGCCGGTGTTGAGCACGCCGACCGTGCGCCCGGCCGCGGTGAACCGGGCCGCGAGCAGGTCGGGCCAGCGGCGGTTCGCGCCGAGCGTGGACTCGCGGCCGTCGGTGATCGAGGCGCCGAGCGTGACCACGGCGCCCTCGGCCTCGGGGTTGCGGACGTCGACGCCGGCGAGGAAGAAGTAGCTGTCCACGGTCTGCGCGTCCTGGATGGTGGCGTTCGTGGTCTGGTCGTTCCAGCCGACGTAGTTGTGCCGGCCGGCGTAGGCGTGCTGCGTGGTCGCCCCGCTGCCGTTCGGCAGGTACGCGCTGACCGCCACGTCGCCGCCCGCCGGCAGGGTGAAGCCGATCGCGTCGCTCTGGGCCGCCTGGCCCGCCGGGATGGTCACGGTGGGCGAGCCGCCGAAGGTGACGGCGGTGGAGGTGGCGGGGTCGATGGCAGCGCCGCCCGTGCTGAGCGCCACGTGGATGTTCGCGAGGGTCAGCGGGCCGGTGCCGAAGACGTTCGACAGCCGGACGCGGACGCCGGAGCCGCCGATGCTGGTGTGCGCGATCTGGCGTACCGTCTGCTTGCCGAACTCGCGGCCGCCGCGCTGCACGGCCACCGCCCAGGTGCCCACCCACTGCTCCGCGGCGCCGCCCGCCGTGCCGCCGGCCGCCGAGGTGGGCGCGGGCTCGGCGGGTGTCCGCGGGGCGGTCGAGCATCCCGCCGCCGTGAGGACCGCCATTGCCACCAGGGCCGTGATCGTGGTCTTCCAGGTCCCGGTCATCGCCCCCACGGTACCGAAGTCGATCACGGGATCCCGCGATGTGGTACCGCGGTACCACCGGGCCGAGGCAAGATCGAACCGCGGTACGACGTCGCCCGCTCCCGGTCCGGCGACGCTGGACACATGATCGAAGCACGAGAGCTCACGAAGGCGTACGGCCAGAAGATCGCCGTGGACGGGCTGACCTTCACGGTCCGTCCGGGCGCGGTGACCGGATTCCTCGGCCCGAACGGCGCCGGCAAGTCCACCACCATGCGCATGATCGTCGGCCTGGACCGGCCCACCTCCGGCACGGTCACGGTCAACGGGCGCCGCTACGCCGACCATCCGGCGCCGCTGCGCGAGATCGGCGCTTTACTCGAGGCCAAGGCCGTTCATCCCGGGCGTACGGCGTACGACCACCTCATGGTCCTGGCCCACACGCACGGCATCTCCCGGCACCGCGTCGAGGAGGTGATCGGGCAGACCGGCCTCGACCAGGTGGCGCACAAGCGGGCCGGCGCGTTCTCGCTCGGCATGGGCCAGCGGCTCGGCATCGCGGCCGCGCTGCTCGGCGACCCGGCGACCGTCATGCTCGACGAGCCGGTCAACGGCCTCGACCCGGACGGCGTCCTGTGGATCCGCAACCTGCTCACCAAGCTGGCCGCGGAGGGCCGCACGGTCTTCCTGTCGTCCCACCTGATGAGCGAGATGGCCCTGGTGGCCGAGCACCTGATCGTCGTGGGCCGCGGCCGGGTCCTGGCCGACACGACGGTGCGCGACCTGGTCCGCGAGGCGGGCGGCGACGCCGTGCTGGTGTCGACGGCCGATCCCGTACGGCTGCGCAGCCTGCTCGCCGGCCCCGGCGTCGAGATCACCGGCCGGCCCGGCTCCGAACAGCTCACGGTCACCGGCCGCACCCCACGCGAGATCGGCTTCACGGCGGCCGAGCACGGCATCCCGATCTTCGAGCTGACCCGCCACGAGGTCTCCCTGGAAGAGGCCTTCATGAACCTGACCCACGACGCGGTCGAGTACGCCGGGAGGGCGGCATGAGCATCTCCGCGACGTACGAAGGCGTCACCCGGCGCCGCGTGGCCCGCGCCGAGCTGACGAAGTTCCGCTCGCTGCGCTCCAGCTGGGTGACCCTCGGGCTGGCCCTGCTGTTCCTGATCGGCTTCGGCGTCATCGCCGCGGCGCAGGCCCGCACGGGCAACGACGCGCCCGGCGCGGAAGGGGCGACGGGCTACAGCATGGCGCTGTTCGGCGTGACGTTCGCGCTGATCGCCCTGGGAGTGCTGGGCGTGCTGACGTCCTCGGCCGAATACACGACCGGCATGATCCGCTCGACGCTGGCGGCGGTGCCCCGCAGGCTCCCGGTCCTGTGGGCGAAGGCGGCGACGTACGGGGTGATCGCGTTCGTGGTGGGCGCGGTGGGCGCGCTGGTGGCGTTCCTGGCCACGAGCGCGATCCTGTCGGGCACGAGCTCGGCGGTGAGCTTGTCGGATGCGGGCGTGGTGCGAGGGTTGCTGGGTGCCGGGGTGTACCTGGGGCTGGCCGGGGTGATCGGGGTGGCGCTGGGGGTGCTGCTCCGCTCGACGGCGGGCGGGATCTCGGCGCTGGTGGGCACGTTCCTGCTGGTGCCTGGGCTGATGGCGTTGCTGCCGGATTCGTGGTCGGACGCGGTGACGCCGTATCTGCCGAGCAATGCGGGGGCGTCGCTCTATGCGCTGACTCAAGGGGATGGGGCGCTGAGCGCGGGGGCGGGGTTGCTGGTTTTGCTCGGGTGGACGGCTCTGGCGTTGGTGGGGGCGGCTTATCGGCTCAAGCGGTCGGATGCCTGAGTGGTCGCCTCGGAGGGCTTGCTTGTCTGGGAAGTCGGCATTTGCGCCCGTCCTCGAAGTGGCCGAGATCTCGATGCGATTTTTCCCTCCTGATGTTGATGATCGCAGCGATGCCGTATCGCCTTGTTTGCGTTCATTCAGATTACGCTCGCATTGTGGCGCCGGCGAGTTCAAATCAACAATATGGCATGATCGGATATTGGCGTGACGAGGCCCGTCCGCGGGGCAATAAGTCATGGCGAAGACGCGAATTGGCACGGATCAGCAATGGCCGACTCTTGCACCACGCCGGCCGGCCGCGCAAGCTTACGCAATCCCTCATTGCTGAATTCCGCGGGTTCGCGGGCCCAGGTGAGCAGGTGCTTCGCCCCGTTCAGGCCACGGTAAGCCCAGGAGCTCCGCAGTTTCGGTCCACGGAGAGGACGGCCCGAAGGAGCGGTGCATGCTTGTGGAGCGGTTTCGCTTCAGCGCACAAGAAGGGCGGCCTTTCGATGTGCGGCTGATGCTGAAGAAATTCGCCCAGCTGCCTGCGCCAACGCGAGTCCGGGCATGGTGGCGACGGCGCCGATGCCTCGGGTGGTCGGTGGCGCTGTTCAGGTGAAGAGGTGGCTTATTGCGGCAATGAGTGAGATGCCCGGCCGCACGCTTGTGCAGACCGGTGGGTGAGATGGCAGGGCCGGCCCCGCGCGGGAGCGGGCAATCGGTGGTGTGCCGCGCTCGATGGCATCCGGTGCGGCGGGCGGCGGTCAGTGGGGTCCGGGCCTGTGCGGGCGGATGCGGCGTCGCCCGGCCGGCGTGATCGGTGAATCGCAGAACGCCGAGTGCACCGGGCCCGCCCTAATGAGTCTTGGGAGCTACCTTTTCGGGGTGTTTCTGGTAGGTGGCCCGCTGGCTGGTGAGCACTGGTCCGCCCGGGACGTTGAGTTCTGATGGGAGATCGTGCCCCGGCTGGTTGGTGCGTGCAGCGTGAGCGCTGATGGGATGTCGTGCCCGCTGAGAGTTGGTATGAGCACTGCTTCATTAGGTCGCGTCGGCTGCACCGCGACTTCGGCGCCAACATCCAAGCGATCATCAATCCGGACGGGCTTCCGATCTGGACAGCCGACGCTTTGCCGGGCCATCTTCACGACCTGAGCTGCGCCCGGGAACTGGGCGTCACGCGGCCCTGAACTGGGCAGCCGCCGAACTCGACCTGCCCGCCCTCGCCGACGCCGGCTACGAAGGCGCAGGTCACGGCATCAAGACCCCGACCGGCAACCCGCCGACGGCAAACCCCTCGCCATCGCCAACCGCACGGTGAACCGGCTCTTAAGCGGCCTGCGCTGGCAAGGCGAGCGGGGCTTTGCCATGCTGACCGGCCGCTGGAAAACACTCCGGCACAGCACCATCAGCCCGACAAGAATCGGCGACGTCGTCGCCGCAGCACTCCACCTCACCCACTTCGAATACCGATATCTATCCGAAGCTCGCTGAGATCACCTCAGTGTGCCGGATCGGTGCTTGATCGTGCGGGTGGGCTGTGGACACGGCTTCTGTGGAAAACCGCGGCGGCCCCGAAGGCAGCGTGGTGCCGAGGGAGGATGGGCACGTGAGCAGCGGCGATGTGCGGGGCGACACGGCGCTGATCCGGGTCGGGCAGGCGGTTCGGCGGTTCGATGTGCGGCGGCCCTGGGTGCTCGACACGGGGCTGGTGGTTCTGCTCTTCCTCAACTTCTGCCTGCCGGATCTGGGCGGGGTACGGCACGGGGACGGGCCGGTGGCGTTCTCCGACCTGCCGGCCGGGGAGATGGTCGCGCTGCAGCTGGCCTTGCTCGTTCCGCTCTGGTGGCGGCGGCGGGCGCCGATGGTGGCCTTTCACGTGGTCATGCTGGTCTTCGTGGCGCAGTGCGCGGCGGGGGTGCTGCTGCGGGCGGACGCGGCGGTGGCGATCGCGCTGTACAGCCTGGTGCGGTACGGGCGGTTCGATCGGCTGGTGTGGGCGGTGCCGGTGGTGCTGGTGTCGTTCGTGCCGGCCACGTGGCGGCTGGCGGACCGCATGGGTGTCTCGGACATCCTGTTCTTCCTGGCGAGCGTCTACACGGCGGCGGGGGCGCTGGCGATCGCGGTGCGGTTGAGGCAGGCGTACGTGGTGGCGCTGCGCGAGCGGGCCGACCGGCTGGAGGTGGAGCGGGAGCAGCGGGACCGGCTGGCCACGGCCACGGAGCGGACCCGGGTGGCGCGCGAGATGCACGACATCGTGGGGCACAGCCTGTCGGTGATCGTCTCGCTGGCGGACGCGGGGGCGTACGCGGTGGACAGCGCCCCGGAGCGCAGCCGGGAGGCGTTGAAGCTGATCGGGGACACGGGGCGCAAGTCGCTGGCGGAGCTGCGCCGCACGGTCGGGGTGTTGCGGGACAGCGAGGACGAGCCGGAGTTGAGTCCGCAGCCGGGCATCGGCGACCTCGACGCGCTCTGCGAGCGGATGCGGGCCGCCGGTCCCGGCATCGAGTACCGCACGTCGGGCGACCTCGCGGGGCTGGATCAGGGGGTGCAGGTGGCCGCTTATCGGATCGTGCAGGAGTCGCTCACCAACACGCTGAAGTACGCGGGGCCGCGCACCACGGTGAGGCTGCAGCTGGTCGCCGAGCAGGGCCGGCTGCGCATCGAGGTCCGGGACAGCGGTCCGCCCCCGGACGACCCGCGGCGGCGGGACGGTGGGACCGGGGAGGGGCATGGCCTGGCCGGGATGCGTGAGCGCGCGGCGATCTACGGCGGGACGGTGAGCGCGGGCCCGATGCCCGGCGGCGGCTGGAGCGTGACAGCCGACTTGAGGGCAGAGGAGGGCGGCGCGTGATCCGGGTGCTGATCGTCGACGACCAGCAGTTGCAGCGGTTCGCGTTCCGGATGTTGCTGGAGAGCAACGCGGGCACCGAGGTGGCCGGTGAGGCGGGGAACGGCGCCGAGGCGGTGCGCCTGGTGGCGGAGCTGCGGCCGGACGTCGTGCTGATGGATGTGCGCATGCCGGGGCTCGACGGCATCGAGGCGACCCGCCGGATCGTGCGGGGCGGTGGGCGGACCCGGATCCTCATGCTGACCACCTTTGATCTGGACGAGTACGTGCACGCCGCCCTGCGGGCCGGGGCGAGCGGCTTCCTGCTCAAGGACGCGCATCCGGAGGAGCTGCTCGCCGGGATCCGGGCCGTGGCGGCCGGCGACGCGGTGATCGCGCCGGCGCTGACCCGGCGCCTTCTCGACGAGTTCGTCCGGCTTCGTCCCGGCGAGGGGCGGGCGGCCGAGGACGATCAGCGGCTGGGCGGGCTGACGGAGCGGGAGCGCGAGATCCTCGTGGCGATCGGGCGCGGCTGGACGAACGGGGAGATCGCCGAGCGGCTGGTGCTCTCCGAGTCGACGGTGAAGACGCACGTGGGCCGGGTGCTCGCCAAGATCGGCGCGCGGGACCGGATCCAGGCGGTCATCTTCGCCTACGACATGGGCCTGGCCGGGCCCGGCGCGGCCGAGTAAGCGGCCGGCGCAGCGAAGGCGGGAACGGCCGAGTAGCGAAGCGCGGGCGGGAGAGTGACGCCCTGTGTATGGTCAAACCGTAATCATCCGGGCTGATCGGGCGGCTGATCATGGACCTCGACGTACGGCCGGTGCCGGTGGAGGGGCTGTCCGAGGCCGAGGCCGAGGCGCGCCGCCGCAGGGGCGAGGCGAACGTCACCGGCAAGGGCGGCGGCCGCAGCTACGCCACCATCCTGCGGACCAACGTCTTCTCGTTCTTCAACATCATCCTGTTCGTGATCGGCATCGCGCTGCTGGCGCTGAGCCGCTACAGCGACGCGCTCATCAGCGTCGGCCTCGGCCTGATCAACGCCGTGATCAGCGCGTTGCAGGAGATCCGGGCCAAGCGCAAGCTCGACCGGCTCCAGCTGCTCGACCGGGCCATGGTCGTCGTCGTGCGCGACGGCCGGGAGGTGTCCGTGCCGCCCGGCGCGGTGGTGCGCGGAGACCTGCTGCGGGTGCGCGCCGGCGACCAGATCGTGGTGGACGGCCCGCTCCAGCACGGCGGGCGCCTCGAGGCCGACGAGTCGCTGCTGACCGGCGAGTCCGACCCGGTGGTCAAGTCGCCCGGCGACGACCTGCGCTCCGGCAGTCTCTGCGTGGCGGGGGAGGGCTTCCAGCACGCGCGGGACGTGGGCCCGCACAGCTACGCGGGCCGGCTCACCACCGAGGCCCGGCGCGCCACCACCGACGAGACCCCGTTGCAGCGGCGCATCGAGTTCGTCGTCCGGCTCGTCATGGCGCTGGCGTTGCTGATGAGCCTGACGATCCTCGCGCAGGCCGCGCTCGAGGGCTTCAGCGTGCTCCGCGTCGTGCAGATGGGCGCCGTGCTCTCCGGCCTGGTCCCGTACGGCCTGTTCTTCCTCATCGCCGTCGCCTACACGGCCGGCGCCTCGCGCATCGCCGGCCAGGGCGCGCTCGTGCAGCAGGTCAACGCCGTCGAGTCGGTGAGCAATGTGGACGTCGTCTGCACCGACAAGACCGGCACGCTCACCACCGGAAACCTCACCGTCGACGAGATCGTGCCGCTCGGCGGGTACGACCCCGGCGAGGCCCGGGAGGCGCTCGGCGCCCTCGCCCGCAGCTGCACGACGCCCAACCTCACGACCGTCGCGCTGGCCGCGTCGTTGCCGGGGGAGCCGTTGCGAGTGCTCGACGAGGTGCCGTTCGCGTCGTCGCTGCGCTGGTCGGGCGTCACCACCGAGACCGTCACCTGGGTGCTCGGCGCTCCCGACGCGCTGGCCGGCAGCCTGCGGTGGCCGGTGCCGGAGGACGAGGTCACCAGCCGTACGGGCCGGGGCCTGCGGGTGTTGCTGCTCGCCCGCGCCGACGGCCTCGGGCAGCGGCTGCACGACGATCAGGGCCGGCCCGTGCTGCCGGCGCTGCAGCCGGTCGCGCTGGTGGCGCTGGCCGACGAGTTGCGCCCGGAGGTGGCCGAGACCGTCGCCCGGTTCCGTGCTGACGGCGTACGGCTGATCGTGCTCTCCGGTGACGATCCGCGCACCGTCGCCGCGCTGGCCGCGCGTGCCGGTCTGGAGCCGGGCGAGCCCGTACCGGGACATGCCCTGGACGGTCTGGACGACGCGGCGCTGGACCGCCTCGTCGAGCGCACCACCGTCTTCGGTCGCGTGGCCCCGGAGCAGAAGGAGCGGATCGTCGCCGCGCTGCGCCGCCGCCACCACTACGTGGCGATGATCGGTGACGGGGTGAACGACGCACGGGCCCTCAAGGGCGCCCAGGTCGGCGTCGCGATGCGCAGCGGCAGCGCGGTGACCCGCGACGTCGCCGACATCGTGCTGGTCGACGACTCGTTCGCGGCGCTGCTGCCGGCGCAGCGCGAGGGCCGCCGGATCCTCAATGGAATCGGCGTCTCGCTCTACGTCTTCCTGGCGCGGGTGGCGTCCCAGGGTCTCGTGATCCTCGCGGTGACGATGCTCGGGCTCGGCTTCCCCTATTCGCCGGCGCAGGTGGGCCTGACCCTGCTGACGGTCGGCGTGCCCACGTTCTTCCTGACGTTCTGGGCCAAGCCGCTGCCGCCGGACGAGCATCTGCTCGGCAACATGGCGCGCTTCGTGGTGCCCGCCGCGGTGGTGACGGCCGGTTTCGGCACGGCGATCTACGCGGTGTTCTACCACCTCATCGAGAAAGGCTTCTCCGACGGCCGTACGCCGGCCGAGGTCATCACCGAGTTCGAGCGCTACACCGGTCTGACGTACGGCAGCGACACCGACTTCGCCGAGGCCGCCGCGACGATCGGCGCGCAGACGGGGCTCTCCACGTTCTTCTGCCTCGCGTCCTTTGTGCTCATCCTCTTCCTCTTCCCGCCGCACCGCTTCTTCTCGGCGTGGACCCCGACCGTGCGCGACCGCCGGCCGCTCTATCTGGTGGCCGGCCTGGTCGCCGTCTTCTTCGCGGTGCTGTTCGTGCCGGTGCTGTGGACATATTTCGGGCTCGCCGGTCCCGCCGAGCCCACCTTCGAGGTGGTCTTCCCGATGCTGGGCCTGTGGTTCGTGACGTTGAGCGTGGCCTACCGGTTCCGCGTCATGGACCGGGTGCTGGGGCTCGACAAGCTGCCCTGAGCGCCGGACGGCTCCCGGAACCCCTTGACGATCAGCCAGACGCCGAGCGTGAGCTCCCACGCGGCGATGGGCAGGGCGGCCAGGGCCGCCACAGAGCTTCTCTGGCCGTACGCGTCGCAGAGCACCGCGATGTCCGACGCGAGCAGCAGCGGGGCCCCCACGAGGCCGAGCAGCGGGATGAGGCGCGGCACGAGCCCGGTCCGGTAGAGCACCCAGCCGAGGCAGAGCGCGTTGAGCACCGGCATGAGGCTCTGCCCGAGCAGGAACGTCCCGTCGTAGACCTCGGTGAGGACGCGGCCCGCGGTCAGCAGGGAGCCCGCCTCGGCCGTGCCGCCGCCCTCGCGCCGCAGGGTGAGGACTGTCAGCACGCTGATGACGCCGACGAGGATGAGGGCGCCCTCCACGACCCGGGCGGCGAGGTAGCCGAGGCCGGCGCTCTCGTGGTAGCGCCGCATCACCGGGACCAGCGCCACGGCGGTGCCGACGCAGGCGATCGCGAGGAAGACCTCCAGGACCGCGCCGAGCGTCACGGTGCCGGCGTCGCCCGCGCCGAGGACGAAATCCGCGTGGTCGCGCAGCGGCTCGTAGAGCGTCAGCGTCGGGATCGACAGGGCGAAGGTGAGCAGGTAGAGGACTCCGGCGGTGGCTGCTCTCATGGTGCATCCCTTCCCGAAGGTGTACGGCGTACACCGGTGGGCCCGACGCTAAGGTGTACGCTGTCCACCTGTCAAGGGAGGTGCCGTTTGGCGACGGTTCGGCGCACGCCGCTCAACCGCGACCGGGTGCTGCGCGCCGCCGTCGCGCTCGCCGACGAGGTGGGCGTCGCCGGCCTCAGCATGCGCCGGCTCGCACAGCAGCTCGGCGTCGTGCCGATGGCGCTCTACAAGCACGTCGCCGACAAGGAGGAGCTGCTCGACGGCATGGTCGACGTCGTCATCGGCGAGTTCGACACGCCCGGCCCGGGCCTCGACTGGCGTGACGGCGTCCGCGCGCGTGTGCTGTCGGCGCGCCGGGCCGTGCTGCGCCACCCGTGGGCACGGCAGGCGATCGAGTCCCGGACCCGCCGCACGCCCACCGTGCTGGCGTACATGAACTCCGTCGCCGGCGTGCTGCTGGACGGCGGCCTCTCCGCCGACCTGACCCACCACGTGCTGCACGCGCTCGGCAACCGCATCTGGGGCTTCAGCCCCGAGCTGTTCGACGAGCCCCGCGACGAGAACGCGCCCCCGCCCACCCCCGAGCAGCAGCAGGCGATGGCGGCCGAGCTCTCCCAGCGCTACCCGCACATCCTGGCGATCGCCATGGCCGCCACCGAGGGCGACCTGTCCCGTGTCGGCCCGGGCTGCGACGAGGAGTTCGAGTTCCGCTTCGCCCTGGACCTCCTGCTCGACGGCGCCGAACGCCTGCGCCGGGGCGGCTGGACCTCCACCGCCGCCGATCCGATCGCCACCTTGCGCGACTGACTCCGGCGAGGGCCGCCCCGGCGTGCCGGGTGGGCCTGAAGTACGCAATGCTTATCGGATGACCGCGCTCCGCATTCGCACGGGCGGCACCGAGCCGCCGACCGTCCTCTTGCTCCACGGCCTCGGGGCCACCAGCGACGTGTGGAGCGGGCTGCCCGACGAGCCGGGCGCGCGGGCCTGGATCGCGCCGGATCTGCCCGGGCACGGTGCCTCGGCGCCGCTCGAGGACTACACGTTCGCGGGGGTGGCCGACGCGGTGGCCGGGCTGGTCGACCCGCGCGGCACGGTCGTCGTCGGCCATTCGTTCGGCGGGGTGATCGCCCTGCATCTCGCCGCGTGCCCGGGCGTGCGGGCCGTCATCGGGCTCGGCATCAAGGTGTCGTGGACGCCGGCCGAGCTGGCGAAGGCGGCCGCCCTCGCCGAGCGTCCCGCGCAGGTCTTCGCGACGCGCGAGGAGGCGGAGCGCCGGTTCCTGCGGATCGCGGGGCTACAGGGTGCGGCGCCGGAGGTCGCGGTCGCCGAGACCGACGGCGGCTGGCGGTCCACTTTCGACCCACGCGCCTTCGCGGTCGGCGCGCCGGCCATGGCCGAGCTGCTGGCCGCCGCGCCGGTGCCGGTGATCCTGGCCCGCGGCGAGCACGACCACATGGTGACGGCCGGCCAGCTCGCCGCGCTCGGCGTGGAGCCGCTCGACCTGCCGGGCCTCGGGCACAACGCGCATGTCGAGGACCCGGAGGTCGTACGGCTGCTGCTGGCTAGGGTTTGATCCCCAGCACGGCGCCGTTCGCGCCGGGGGCGTCGAAGCGCACCGTGCGGACCTCGGTGAAGCCGGCGTCCGTCAGCCACCGCTCGTATTCGGCGTCCGAGTAGTTACGGCCGCCGACGGTCTCCACCAGCATGTTCATGCCCATCAGCGCGGCCGGGGCGGGACCGGTGCGGTCGGCGTCGAGCAGCAGCTCCGAGACGATGACGAGGCCGCCGGGCTCCAGCGCGGCGTGTGCCTTGGCGAGCAGGGCGCGGTTCGCCGCCTCGTCCCAGTCGTGCAGGATCATGCTGAGCAGCACGACGTCGTGGCCGCCGGGCAGCTCGGCGTCGGCGAGGAAATCGCCCGGCGCGGTCGCGACGCGGTCCGTGAGGCCGGCCGCCGCCACCTTCGCGGCGGCGATCTCACAGACGTGCGGCAGGTCCAGGACCGTCGCTCGCAGCCGCGGGTGGGTGCGGCACAGCTCGATGGGGTACGCGCCGGAGCCGCCCCCGACGTCGAGCAGCCGGCGGCGCCCGGCCAGCGGCACCGCGTCGCTCAGCGCCCGGGCGGTGAAGATCGACGTCGAGTACATGGCGTCCCAGAACGTCGACAGCATCGCGGGATCGGCGGTGTCGAACATGGACTCCTGGGTCTGCGGGTCCCAGGTGAGCGGCCGGTCGGTGCGCAGCGCCTCGCCGATGCGGTGCCACGGCAGATAGGTGCGCTGGTCGCAGTAGGTCACCTGGCCGCCGAAGTAGTACGGCTTTCCGCGTACCAGGAACTCCTCGGCGAGCGGCGAGTTGCGGTAGCCCTCGCCGTCGCGCTCCAGCAGGCCGAGCGAGGCGCAGGCGGCCAGGAGCAGGTCGGCGGGGCGTTCGGGGAGGCCGAGCTGGTCCTTGGTGAGCGTGCGCCCGCCCGCGAGCCGGGTGAACAGGTCCAGCTCCACCGCGGCCGCGAACGTCTTGAAACTCCAGAACCCGGTGACGAGCTCCATCAGGGGTGTGGGGGTCAACATCCGTCGATCATGTCGTCAGCACGGCCTTGCCGGTGATGCGGCCCTCGACGAGCCGCCGCATCACGGCCGGCGCCTGCTCGAGCGGGTAGGCGCCCTCCAGCGGGGGATCGGTGAGCAGCGCCAGCGCCTCCAGGTCGGCGCGGCGGGTCAGCGAGATCGGGGCGCGCAGCCGCTGCCGGGTGAAGGGCGACACGGCGATCAGCTGGAGGTTGCGCTCCAGGCCGCCGAGGAGGCGGCCGCCGTTCTCGCCGCCGGCGATGACCAGGGTGCCGCGCGGCTTGAGCAGCTTGCGGAGCTCGGACAGCGGCCGGTTGCCGCCGGTCTCCACGACCAGGTCGTACGAGCCGGCGAGCGGCTCCCGGGTGTAGTCGAGCACCGTGTCGGCGCCGAACCGCTGGACGGCCTCCGGCTTGCTGCTGGCCGCCGTGACCCGGTCGCCGCGAGCCTTGGCGAGCATCACCACGAAGGAGCCGACCCCGCCGCCGGCGCCCAGAACCAGGACGTCGCCGCCGGTCTTGCCCAGCGCCAGCCGCGCGGTGGCGCCGGAGGTGGGCAGCGACGCGGCCTGCTCGTACGTCAGGTGATCGGGCTTCTTGAAAAGCCGCGAGGGCTTGGTCTTGGCGAACTCGGCCCAGGTGCTCGTGCCGCAGCCGAACACGTCGTCGCCGGGCCGGAACTCGGTGACCCGGGCGCCGACGGCGGCGACCCGGCCGGCCAGGTCGATGCCGATGGTGCGCCGGCGCGGCCGGCGCAGGCCGAAACCCAGCCGGGCCACGGTCGGCAGGCCGGTCATCGCGTGCCAGGCGCCCCGGTCGACGCCGGCGGCGCGCACCTCGACGAGCACCTCCTCGGGGCCGATCTCGGGCTTCGGCACGTCGGCGACGCGCAGCACGTCCGCGTCGCCGTACACGTCCTGAACGATGGCTTTCACGATGGCTCACCTTCCGGGTACTGGAACACGTCGTCGAGGCTCACGCCGAACACACGGGCGATCTGGAAGGCCACCTCGAGGGACGGCGAGTAGCGCCCCTGCTCGATGGCGATGACGGTCTGCCGGGTGACGCCGATCCGGTCGGCGAGCTGCGCCTGGGTCATCTCGCCGTGGGCGAAGCGCAGCGACCGGATCGAGTTGGTGATGCGGGTCGCCTTCACCACGGGTGGAACCCACGGCGGTAGGCGAAGATCTTGGCGATGGAGCCGAGCACGGCGGAGAGCACGAACGACAGGTAGATGACGTTCGCGATCCAGAAGTACCGCGCCTCGGCGAAGGCGAGCAGCATCGCGCTGACCGCGCCGGCGGCCACCAGCGACTGGCCGATGTGGTCGCCGAACCGGCCGATCTCGCGGTCGCGCTGGTCGGTGCGGCGGTCCCGGCCGAAGAACATCCCGATGACGATGTTGACGACGATGCCGCCGCCCACGGTCCACAGCGCGGCCCGGACGTATCCGACGCCGGCCGCGAGAAGCAGCAGGTAGATGACGTAGCCCAGCACGCTCGTCACGGCGAGGCTCCAGGCCCGTTTCTCCTCGAGTGGCATGCGAGTCAATGTAAAAGATCCCTGACGTCAGGTCAAAAATCTTTGACATGATCCTCAGCTTCGTCTCAGCTCACGCGGTTGTGCACACCACAAAGGACAACAAATCGGCCGTCGTTTTGTCGGTTTCCGCGCTCGGAACGTCACTAACGTCGGCGCGCGTGATGAGATCTCTGCTCGCCATGACGCTCGCGTTCACACCCGGAGCGCCCGGCATCGGCGACCCGTACTTCCCGGACGACGGCAACGGCGGCTACGACGTCCGCCACTACGACCTGGCGGTGGGCTACCAGCCCGGCCCCGGCCTGCTCACCGGCGTCGCCACGGTCACCGCGGCGGCCACCCAGGACCTGTCCGCCTTCGACCTCGACCTCGACGGCCTCACCGTGCGGTCGGTGGACGTGAACGGTGCCCGCGCGGCCTGGACCCGCCAGGGCGGCGAGCTGGTCGTCACGCCGGCGCGCGGGCTGCCGTCCGGGTCGCCGTTCACCGTCGTGGTCCGCTACGACGGCGTGCCGGAGCCGATCGACGACCCCGCGATCGGCGTCTCCGGCTTCCTGCGCACCGCCGACGGGTTCACCGTGGCCGGCGAGCCGCACGCCGCCGCCACCTGGTTCCCGGTCAACGACCACCCCGCCGACAAGGCGTCCTACACGTTCCACGTCACCGTGCCGGAGGGCACGCAGGCGGTCGCCAACGGCCGGTCCCTCGGCAGCACGACGAGCGGCGGGCGCACCACCTGGAACTGGGACGCGGCCGAGCCGATGGCGTCCTACCTCGCCACGGTCACCGCCGGCCGGCTCGCGATGACCACCTATCAGCGCGACGGCATCACCTTCACCGACGCCATCGACGGCAACGCTGACCGGCCCAAATGGTCACCCCGCACCGGCGGGCGGCTGCTCTACTCCGGCCCGCTGACCGGCGACACCTTCTACCGGCGGCTCACCCGCACGGTCTCCGTCCCGGCCGCGGGCGGCGAGCTCTCGTTCTGGGCCAACCTCGACACCTCCGACACGTCGTACCTGTTCGTCGAGGCCCGCACGGCCGGGCAGGACGACTGGACCACCCTGCCGGACCGCGAGGGCTACATGCGGCGCTGGGCCGGGCACCTGTGCGACGGCACCTGGCCGTTCCTGGCGCACTACGTGACCCGGCAGGCCGACGGGTCCTGCGGCCCCACCGGCACCACCGGCGAATGGTGGGCGGACAGCTCCTACAACTTCGGGCCGGACGACTCCGTCCAGCTCGCCTTCGACCTCGCGGAGTACGCCGGCAAGGACATCGAGATCTCCGTGACGTACGCCGGGCAGCCGCCCGCCGAGGGCGAGGACGAGACCCGGCGGCTCGGCGTCTTCCTCGACGACCTCACCGTCCCCGGCACTGCCACGTCGTTCGAGGACGACGGCGACACGCTCGACGGCTGGACCGCCACCCCGGCGGGCGCCTCGTGGGTCTCCACCGCGGCGGCCGACGTGCCCACCGCCGGCTACCTGATCAAGTCGTCGCTCGCGCGCCAGCCGGAGTACCTGCGGTTCTTCGCGAAGTACTTCGGCCCGTACCCGTTCCGGGAGGCCGGCGGCATCGTCACCGCCGCCGACTTCGGCTTCGCGCTGGAGACCCAGACCCGGCCCACCTACTCGGCCGGCATCCTCTACAGCCAGGACTTCGCCGACGCGATCGTGCAGCACGAGCTGGCACACCAGTGGTTCGGCAACAACGTCAGCCTGCGCCGGTGGAACGACATCTGGCTCAACGAGGGCTTCGCCACCTACGCCCCGTGGCTGTGGAGCGAGAAGCACGGCGGGCACAGCGCCCAGGAGACCTTCGACAGCCTGTACGGGGCGTTCGCCCCCGACGACGCGTTCTGGAACTGGCCGCTCACCGACCCCGGCCCCGACCACGCCACCCTCGCCACCGACCAGCGCGGCGCGATGGTCCTGCAGGTCCTGCGCAACCGCGTCGGCGACGCCACGTTCTTCCGCATCCTCACCGCGTGGGGCGCGAAGTACCGAGGCGGCAACGCGACCAGCGCCGACTTCGAGACCCTCGCCGAACGCGTGTCCGGCCGCGACCTGACCGCCCTGTTCGACGCCTGGCTCCACCAGCCCGGCAGGCCCACGATCGTCCGCTGAGCGCACGGGCGGGGACACCGCCCCGTCACTCCTGGAACGCATCGGCGCGCTGGGCCTCCTCCAACAGGCGGCCCAGCTCGTCCATGGTGCCCGAGGACGGCCGGGACAGGACAGCGTGATCGGACCCGTGCGACCGCCACCAGTCGAGCCAGTCCGGCCGCTTCCCGGCGTACCCCTGGAGGCGCTTACGCCGTTCGAACGCGGTGCCGAGGAAGGCCAGGAACTCCGCCATCTCGGGATCCTTGTGCAGCTTGTGACGCCGGATCTCCATCAGGAGCCGGTGAACGCCGTCCTGGTCACGCAGCCGGTCGAGCGCCGACTGAGTCTCCCGGGGCCCGGCGCGCCCCACGCCCGTCACGAAATCCCGCACGATGCGGCGGTTGCATCGGTGACTCCACATCTCGCTGGCCGCGAGGACGATGACCGGGGCAATCGACAGGCAGGCAAGGGGTACGACCACCCACAGCGTGACGGTCGCGACGCGCGGGTAACGAAACATCGCGACCAGCCATCCCACGGGCACCGCGAGAACGGCCAGCCCGATCAGGGCCCGCACCGTCATGCGCCGGATGCTGTGACGTTTGCCCAGGCGCCGGAAGAACGCGGTGATCTCCCTCGCCGCCTCGCGCGCGAACGCCAGGGAGAGCAGGGGCCAGAGGCGGCGCTGCGTGGAGGGACCCTCGGTGGCAGCCCACAGTGCTCCCACCGGCCACAGCCACAGCCCGAACGCGACGGCGACCGCGGCGGTGTTCGCCACCATCGACGCGGGTGAGCCCTCGCGCACCATCCGGGCGAGCACGCTGCCCACTCCCGTGAGAACCAGCACCCCTGTGGACACCGTGATCATGCCCGCTCCGAACAAGAGCGCGACGAAGACGTACGGAGGTATCGCGAGGCCGCCGATCCTCGTCCGGATACGCCGTTCGACCACTCCGGGGCTGGACATGCCCAAACGCAGAAGCCAGGTCGCGAACAGGAGGCCGGCCGCCGCGACCGCGGCGTTGAACCACAATCCCTGCCGCCCGGTCTCCGGGGCGAGAGCGATCAGCGGGGCGAACCCGAGCGGCCCGGCGAGAAAGGCGGCGAAGGGCGCAACGACGAGCAGGTCCAAGGCACCGGGTAGTTGGCCGGTGAACGGCAGCCGCTGGATCTGGATGCGCGTGGAGCGCCGCTCCCGGCGAAGCCGGCCCCCGACGCTCATGTCGACGAGCATCTGCCGGAGCGCGGGCTCGAGCCGTGCCGCGGCCGGTCCCACTCTGCGCACCTGCCGGTAGGCCTCGTCACGGACCCAGACGCTCTCGCCGGCGAAGGCCCGCTCGAGGAAGCCCGCTGCCTTCTCCGCGCCCGAGGCGGCGCAGAGCTCGACCACCCACTTACGGTCCAGGCGGCCCCCTCGTGCCCAGGCCCGCCCCAGGATCCTGGTGGCCACCCGGCTCACCGGGTGTTGGGCGATGTCCTCGGGCGTGAGCGCGTCGGCCATGAGGTCCAGGAGGTACAGCGTTCCCGGCGGCCACACCGCCGACCGGTCGTCCAGCGCCGCCCACAGCCTGTGCTCGATCGCCGTGAGCAGGTCGGCCGAGTGCTCCGACCGCTGCGTCTGGAGGATGACGACGGCGGTCTCCCGCCAGCGGCCGTCGGTCAGCAGCTGGACCGGTGTCACGGAGCTCTCGTCGCGGATGACCGCGCACGTCGCGAAGTACTCCTGGAGGCGCCGGTGCGAGAACGTGATGCGGGAGCGCCCCTCCGAGTCGGCGTACCGGGCAAGATGGCAGTACAGCAGGGCACTGATCGCCGAGTCGACCTCGTCGGCCGAGAGCATGGTCCGGTCCGCGAGCCGGGCGACCATCACCGCGCGGTCCGTGGAGAGCCCGAGGTCCGGCTCCGCGAGCATGACGAAGGCCATCTCCTCGGCCACCAGCCGGGTGGCCTCCACGTCCACCGCGAAGCGGTTCTCGATCCGGTCCTGGTCACGGCTCATCCGCGACCGCACGTAGCTTTCGATCACCGCGTGGGTGCTCTGCGGCAGCACGCTGGTGTCCCGGACGTACTCGCACAGCAGGCTGAGGAACAGCGGGTTGTCGGTGAGCTGCTGGACCTGCAACTCCATGCCGTCCAGGCCGTCCAGCAGGGTCTGCTCGGCGCCGGCGTCCAGGTCCGCGTTGCGGATGAAGCGCTCCCGGCGCTCGCGGCTCAGCGGCATCACCCGGAAGAGTGGCCGTCCGCCGCGGCCCGGCCCGCGGAACTCGCGGCTGGCGATGATCGCCCGGCTCTTGCCGAGGCCGACGAAGCCGGCGATCGCGTCGATGTAGTCGTCGATCACCGGCCCGGCCTCGGTGGCGCTCAGGATCGCCGGGATCTCGTCGAAGGAGTCGAACAGGAAGAGCCAGCGGCCACGTTCACGATCGGATTCGAACCGATCGTTGAGGTAGCGGTCGATGTCACGGCTGCGGCTCGGGTTCAGGCTCTCCAGCACGAACGCCTCGACGTCGCGCGAGGTGACGCCGCCGCGCACGGCGAAGTCCTTGAGGTTGACGTAGATCGGCAACACGCCCTGCTCGGACGGCCGGTGCCGCGCCTCGTCCGCCATGCGCCCGGAGAGGTGCCGCAGTGCGATGCTCTTGCCGGCGCCCGGCTCGCCCTCCAGGATGATCAGCCGTTCGTCGCTCGCCCGCAGGGCGTCGGTGAGCGACGGCAGCCGTTCCACCCTGAGGGCGCCGGCGCGCCGGCGAAACCAGCTCCGCGCGGGAGCCTCGACCTCGACCTCGGCCTCCAGCTCGGTGAAGTGGCTGTCGCGCCATTCCTCGTTGATCTCGAGGTGGTGCACGTCCTGCCAGAGGATGTGTGCGAACTTGGCTCGGCGGAGGGCGTCTCGGGAGGGCGGCGCGGGGACGGGCGTCGCCTGGAGCCGGGTCGCGATCAGCGTCATGATGATCGCGGCCTCGGCCAGCAGGGCGAGGACCAGCCAGACCCGCCAAGGATCTTCCTCGAAGAACGGCGGCATCCGCTCGGAGGCGTAGTTCGTGACCAGTCCGAGCAGCGCGGCGATCAGCGCCGAGACCGTGAGCACCACCAGCAGGGAACGCCGCACCGCGCACCTCCTCAGGCGGCGACCGTACCAGCGAGATTTGATCTAGCTCTCAGGTTGCCGCTGCAAACGATTGAGACAAGGATCGATCTCGATCCCCAATGGGTTGGAGGCGGTACCGTTGTCCCTGCTCACCGCGCTCGACCGCCAGCACACCGTGGCGCCTGCCGGCTACAGCCGGTGGCTCATCCCGCCGGCGGCGCTGTCGGTGCACCTGTGCATCGGCCAGGTCTATGCGACCAGCGTCTACAAGAACTCGTTCATCGCGCACTTCGACACGAGCCAGACCGCGATCGGCATCATCTTCAGCATCGCGATCGTCATGCTCGGCCTCTCCGCGGCCGTCGGCGGCACCTGGGTGGAGGCGAACGGCCCGCGCAAGGCCATGTTCGTGTCCGCCTGCTTCTGGGCATCCGGCTTCCTGGTCAGCGCGCTCGGCATCGCCACTGATCAGCTCTGGCTGGTGTACGCGGGCTACGGCGTGCTCGGCGGCATCGGCCTCGGCATCGGCTACATCTCCCCGGTCTCCACCCTGATCAAGTGGTTCCCCGACCGTCCCGGCCTCGCCACCGGCCTGGCCATCATGGGCTTCGGCGGAGGTGCGCTGATCGCCAGCCCCGCGTCCCGCCAGCTGCTGTCGCTCTACGACTCCGGCTACGACCCGAACGTCGCCACGTCGGTCGCCTCGGGCCACGCGCTCGTGCTGCTCTTCCTCACGCTCGGCATCGGCTACTTCCTGATCATGATGTTCGGTGTGGCCAACATCCGGGTGCCCGCCGAGGGCTGGCGGCCCGACGGCTGGGACCCGGCGTCCGTACGCGAGAAGCCGCTCGTCACCACCGCGAACGTGTCGGCGGCGAACGCCATCCGCACCCGCGCGTTCTGGCTGCTGTGGATCGTGCTCTTCTGCAACGTCACGGCCGGCATCGGCATCCTGGAACAGGCCAGCCCGATGATCCAGGACTTCTTCCGCTCCGACGGCGTCTCCAGCGTCAGCGTCGCCGCCGCCGGTGGCTTCGTCGGCGTGCTGTCGCTGTTCAACATGGCCGGCCGCTTCGCCTGGTCGTCCACCTCCGACCTGATCGGCCGCAAGCCCATCTACATGGTCTACCTGGGCGTCGGCATGGTCCTCTACCTGCTGCTCGCCCTGGTCGGCGACGCGGCCACGGCCCTGTTCGTGCTGCTGGCCGGCGTCATCCTGTCGTTCTACGGCGGCGGCTTCGCCACCGTGCCGGCCTACCTGCGCGACCTGTTCGGCACCTATCAGGTGGGCGCCGTCCACGGCCGCCTGCTGACCGCCTGGTCCGCCGCCGGCGTCGCCGGCCCGCTCATCGTCAACGGCTTCCTCGACCAGCAGGGCAAGCCCGGCACGCTGACCTCGTCCGCGTACCAGCCCGCCCTGCTCACGATGGTCGGCGTCCTGGCCGTCGGCTTCCTCGCCAACCTGATGATCCGCCCGGTCCCGGCCCGCTACCACGAGCCCGCGCCCACCACCGCCAAGGAGGCCGCCGCATGAGCACCACGATCCGCCTGGTCCTGTCGTGGGCCCTGGTCACGGTCCTGCTGGGCTACGGCATCGTCCAGACCGTCATCACGGCGGCCAAGCTCTTCGAGTAGTCGTCGCGTCCGTGCCGCGAGGTCAGGGGCGCTCGGCGACCGCGCCGAGCCGTGATGGTCACGCCCGGGCGGTGAGGCCGGCCGCGCTGACCGGGGCCAGCACGCTTCGATAGGCGTCCTCCAGCTCGGGCCCCGGGTCGAGCCCCAGGATGTCGGAGAGATGACGGCGGGCCCGCAGGTACACGTCGACCGCGGCGGAGCGGCAGCCGATCTGCCGGTACACGGCGATGAGCCGGGCCTGCGAGTCCTCGTCCAGCGGCCGCAGCGCCGCCTGCTCGCGCACCAGCCCGACGACCTCGTCCGCGCGCCCGGCGGCGATCCGCAGGTCGGCGTACCAGTCGACGAGCTTGGCCTGTTCGGCCTTGACCGCGAGCACCCGCGGCGACGCGCCCAGCAGCGGCACGTCCAGCGCGACCGGGTCGTCCGCGTGGTCGATCACGTCCGCCAGCGCGGCCTCGTACGCCGGGTCGCGCGCCGCGCGCAGGGCCGCCACGTGCGCGAACCGGGCGCGGAACCGGGAGACGTCCACGCGCTCGCGCCCGATCGTCAGCGCGTACGTGTCGCCGCAGGTCCGCAGCACGTGCCCGCGCTGCCGGGGCGGGCACTCGGGCCCGAGCGCGGCACGCAGGCGCTGCACGTACTTCTGCACGGTGGCGCGCGCCGAGCGGGGCGGATCGTCCGGCCACAGCGTCGCCACGATGGTCCCGTACGGCGCCGCGGCCGGGGCGTAAAGGGCGAGCAGGCCGAGCAGGGCCCGCTGCGCGGGCGGTCCGAGGTCCACACTCCGGCCGCGGACCTCGACGCACACATGGCCGAACAGCATCACGTCCACCAGAACCCCCGTTCACCGGTGTTGCGATCGCCCCACGATAGCCATGAATGCCGAGCGGGGTGACCCATGGGGCGGCATTTGTTCCGGTCCGGGCTTTTTCGGTGTGTGGACGGATCTGGCACGACGAAGCCGCCCCACGCCTGTGGAGCGGCCCCGGCGAATGATTCAGCCCAGCGGTACGTTGCGGCAGGTGAGCGCGTTGTTGTCCGGCCACTGCATCGCGGCTCGCGTCTGCGGCCCCCACCCGCCGTCGGGCGAGATGCTGTGCCACCGCTGCACGGCGGTGACCGCGGCCTTCGTCTTCGGGCCGTACGTGTCCGGCGAAGCGAGACTCAGCGGTTGCGTGATGCCGTACCGGGAGAGCCTGCCGTTCTGGATGTAACAGATGTTGATCGCCGTCTGCATGGTTCTCAGGCTGGGGGTGTCCACCTTGCCGTCGCCGTTCTGCATGTAACAGCGCTGGTTGCCGTTGTACGCGGGAACGGGAACGCCGTACCCGCCCGAGCTGGCCACCACGACGCCGGTGCAGATCGGGCTGGGAAGCGCGAGCGAGGCCGGACCGGCCGCCGAGGCCGCGGCACCGGGCGCGACGGCCAGCGCCAGACCGCCCGCGACGATCGCCAGAGACTTGAGAATCTTGCGCATGAGTCCTCCAGGTTCGAGCGGCCGACTGCCGGCCGCCGTTACCTGTCGAGCCTCGCGGACGCTTCCGTACGCCCTGTTCCGCCGCAGCGGCCACCGTGCGGGCGCGCCGCCGGCAGCCGACCGGCACACGACCGGTACGCGACCGGCCGCCGTCCGAGGCGATCGGCCGCCGTCTGCGGCTATCCGAGTATCTAGCTTGTCCAGGTGCCGTCCTCGGCGATCCTCCGGAAGGCGGGGTCGCCGAGGTGCGCCGGCGCGATGATGATTCCTTCGTCGCGCGCGCGCTCGAAGAGGCGGGCGCGCGCCTCGGTGGCCTGCTCGCGGTCGACGTCGGTCATGAAGTGGATGTGCCGGTCGGTGAGCTGGGCCGGGAACTGGAGAAGGTCGCCGGTGAACCACAGCTTCCGGCCGCCCGAGGCGAGCTCGATCACGACGTGCCCGGGAGTGTGGCCGGGCACGTGCATCACGGTCATGCCGGGCCTCAGCTCGTGGTCGTCCGGCTCGTAGGTTCGCAGGATGCCCGCCTCGTCCGCCGCTTCCATCAGCGCCCGGGTGGGCGGGTCGCCGACGAGCAACGCCCGGTCCTCGGCGCCGTAGTAGGCGGTGGCGCGGGGGAAGAACGGCTTCTCGTCCTTCATCAGCCAGCCGACGTGGTCGAGGTGCAGGTGGGTGACGAAGACGGCGGTGATGTCCTCCGGGGCGACCCCGGCGGCGGCGAGCGACTCGGGCAGGCGGCCGGCTTCCGCCAGGTTCTTCGGCGGGTCGAGGAGCCCGTTCGCCTCCGCGAACTCGGCGGGGAAGGGGATCGTGAGTGCGCCCGCGCCGGCGTCGACGAGAAAGGTGCCGGCGGGACCCTGCACCAGGTGGGCGCCGAGCCGGATCGGGTAGACCCCGTGCCCGTCCAGCAGGCCCGGGAACCGGGCGAAGTCGGCGCCCGGATAGGCCGACGGCGGCATGTTGGAGGTCCCGTCCTCCAGGACCGTCACGGTGTACTCACCAATGGTGATCTTCTCGGTCATGACGCTCCTAAGTGTCAGCGACTGACAATGTGTCAGTGGCTGACTGTAGCGCTAGGCTGGGCATCGTGACAGGGGAGAAGCCGCAGAGTGTCCGAGCTCGCATGCGCGAGACGATCCGGGCGGAGCTGACGGCCGCCGCCATGAAGTCGATCGGCGAGGTCGGCTTCGCCGCCACGACCGCGAGCGCGATCGCCGCCGCGGTCGGGGTGACAGAGCGAACGTTCTTTCGCTACTTCGCCACCAAGGAGGACGCGGTCCTCCAGCCCATCGAGGCGCTGGGCCCGTCGATCGCCGACGAGCTGAGGCGCCGCCCCGCCGGCGAGTCGCCGCTGCGCGCGCTGCGGGTGGCCTTCGAGGTGGCGGTCGCCTCGGTCACCGCCGATCCCGCCACCATGGCGACCGTGATGCGCCTCAACCGCTCCGAGCCCGCATTGCGCCGTCGGCACCTGCAGCAGCAAGACCTGTGGGTCGCCGCGCTGGCCGAGGCCCAGGGCGAGCGTCTCGGCCTGCCGGGTGACTCGCCGGCGCTGCGCATGCAGTGCGCGGTGATGATGCTCGCCTGGGAGAAGGCCCTGGTCGCCTGCTACGGCCTGGACGACTTCGCCCGCGCGGGCGAGGAGCTCGACATCGCCCTCGGCGAACTGCGCTCCTTCGTCGCCTGAGCGGTGCGGGCGAGCGCCGGCGCGGTGATCAGCAGCTCGCGGCCGGGCTGGGCCGTCAGTCCAGGGGGGCCGTCGACTCGCGGGTGATCAGGCGGCACGGGATGGTCTCGGTGCCGGAGCCCAGCTCGCCGTCGATGGCGGCGAACAAGCGCTGGGCGGCCAGCCTGCCGAGCTGTTCAAGGTTCATGTCGATGGTGGACAGCGGCGGGCGGGCGTTCGCGGCCAGGATGTTCCAGTTGTCGAAGCCGATGACCGCGACCTTGCCGGGGACGTCCAGGCCCTCCTGGTGCAGCACGTCGAGGACGCCCCGGGCGATCTCGTCGGAGCCGGCGAAGATGGCGTCCACCCCCGGGTCGCGTTGCAGGAGCATGCGGGTGGCGCCGCGGCCCCACGCCTCGGACCAGGCGCCGTACCAGATCTGGTCGCCCGCCAGGGCCAGGCCCTCCTCGGCCAGGCGGTCCAGTGCGCCGGTGGCCCGGTCGCGGGCGGCGCCGTAGGTGGCGTCGCCGGTGATGTGGGCTATGCGGCGGCGGCCGTGGCGGATCAGGTGGTCGACGGCCATGCGGCCGCCGCCGACGTTGTCGGTGACCAGGGAGAGGTCGGCCGGGTTGTCGGAGGGGGAGTAGGCGTAGATGACCGGCACCGGCAGCTCGCCCAGGGACGGGCGGGCGTCGGGGCGGGCGCCGACCACGATCAGGCCGTCGACGCGGCGGGAGAGCAGCGCGCGCAGGTGGTGGCGTTCGCGGACGTTGTCGCCGCGGGCGTCGCAGAGGAAGACCGACGTCTGGTCGGAGCCGAACGCGTCCTCGGCGCCCATCAGGATCGGGATCGAGAAGCGGCCTTCCAGGTCGGAGGTGAGCAGGCCGACCGTGCCGCTGCGCTGAGTGATCAGGCCCTGGGCCAGCGTGTTGGGCGAGAAGGACAGCTGCTCCGCGGCCCGGACGACCTTCTCGCGCGTGGTGGCGCGCACCTGGGGCTGCCCGTTGAGGGCCTTCGACGCGGTCGCGATGGACACGCCGGCGAGCTGGGCGACGTCGCGGAGGGTGACGGCGCGGCCGGTCTGGGCGGCACTGTCCGAGGCGGACGGTGAGCCCATCGAAGCTCTTGACAACACATTTCCTCCGTATTACGTTCCTGAAAACGTTTTCGGCCACGCCGAATACCGCGCACTACCAGCACTGATGGTGGGTGCAAGGGTACCCGAAACGGGCCATGACCGAAAACGCACCGAAAACGTGGAGGTGCTTCCGTGCGACGGACCATATGGAAAGGCTTCGTGTTCGCTGCCCTCGCGGGACTGATGACGCCGGCGATCGCCGCCTGCGGCGGAAGCAGCGACGACAATCCCACCGCCGCCCTGGCCGAGGTCACCGCCGAGGGCGTCGACGACGGCTCGGAGCTGGCGCTCTGGACTCGGGCGCCGCTGGAGTTGCAGGCGAAGGCGCTCGTCGACGCGTACAACAAGAGCCACAAGAATCAGGTGAAGCTGACGATCGTCCCCAACGACGACTACGTGGCCAAGGTGGGCGCGGCCGCCGGCAGCGGCAACCTGCCCGACCTGTTCGCGGCCGACATCGTCTACGTGCCCAACTGGACCAAGGCCGGCCTCTTCGCCGACCTGACCACCAACATCGGCAAGCTGCCGTACGCCGACAAGATCAACCAGGGGCACCTCCAGGCCGGCACGTTCGAGGGCAAGAAGTACGTGCTCCCGTTCGTGCTCGACCTGTCCGTCGTCTTCTGGAACAAGAAGCTCTACAAGGAGGCCGGGCTCGATCCTGAGAAGGGCCCCACCACGCTCGACGAGTTCAAGGAGCAGGCGCTCGCCGTCCAGAAGCTCGACAAGCCCGGCGTGAACGGCACCTACTTCGGCGGCAACTGCGGCGGCTGCGGCGTGTTCACCTGGTTCCCGATGGTCTGGGCCAGCGGCGCCGACGTGATGGACGCCGAGGGCAAGAAGTCGCTGCTCGACGGACCCGAGGCGCAGAAGGTCTACAGCACCTGGCGCGACCTGCAGGCCGCCGGCGCGATCGCAGCCGGCTCCAAGGACGAGACCGGCGCCACCTGGGTCGCCGCGTTCCAGGAGGGCAAGATCGGCGTGATGCCGTACCCGGCGACGCTGCTGCCGACCGCCTCCAAGACCGTGGACGTCGGCGTCACCGCCATCCCGGGCGTGAGCGGCGGCGGCTCCACCTTCGTGGGCGGCGACGGCATCGGCGTCTCGAAGGACTCGAAGAAGGCGCAGCAGGCGTGGAACTTCCTCGCCTGGATGATGTCCGAGCAGGGCCAGGTCGACGTCCTCGCCGCGAACAACACCACGCCGTCGCGCACCGACCTGGCCGACAACCAGTACTCGGCCAAGGACCCGCGGGTCGCGACCATCAACAAGGTGGCGGCGGCCCCGCAGAGCAAGACGCCGGTGGCGGTCAACTTCCAGCAGGCGTTCAACGCGCCCGGCAGCCCGTGGGTGACCCTCTTCCGCAATCAGGTGTACGGCGACGGGGCGAGCCTCACCAAGGACAACGAGGCGATCACCCAGGTCCTGGGCCAGTGACGTGAGCGGCGGCGCCGGCACGGGCCGGCGCCGCCGAGGGAGGACAACCCTGTGGCTGTACCCGCCGTCGCGGCTCGTCCCGAAGCCGCGAAACAAACAAAACGGCGCCGAAACTCGAAGAAGCTCGCCGGCTGGGGCTACGCGACCCCGACCGCCGTCTTCGTCCTGCTCTTCTTCGTCGTGCCGATCATCATCGTGGCCCGGATGTCGGTCTCCGACTGGGGCCTGTTCGCGGGCAACCGCGGCTGGAACGCCCCGGCCAACTACGAGGCCGTCCTCGACGACCGGCTGCTGTGGCCGGCCGTGTGGTTCACCCTCAAGTACACCGTCGTCACCACCGTGATCCTGCTCGGCCTGGCCCTCGGCCTGGCGCTGCTGGTGCAGGAGTCGACGCGCTGGACCGGCTTCCTCCGGACCTCGTTCCTGATCCCCTCGGCGCTCGGCCTCGCCTCGGCGTCGCTGCTGTTCTACGCCCTCTACTCGCCGCAGAGCAGCCCGCTCGGCTTCTTCGGCCCGGTGTCCTTCCTCGGCACGCCGGGCAAGGCGCTCTGGTCGACGGTCGCGCTGATCGTGTGGCGGTTCGCCGGGTTCTACATGCTCCTGCTGCTCGTGGGACTGCAGAGCATCTCCGCGGACGTGTACGAGGCCGCGCGGCTCGACGGCGCGAACCGGTGGCAGACCTTCCGGTACGTGACCCTGCCGCTGCTCCGGTCGTCGCTGGCGCTCTGCACGATCCTCTGCGTCACCGGCTCGCTGCTCGCCTTCGACCAGTTCTACATCCTCACCAAGGGCGGCCCGGACAACAGCACCATCACCATCGTCCAGCTCGTCTACAACATGGCCTTCCAGGGGCAGAACAACCTCGGCCGGGCCGCGGCACTGTCCATTCTGGTGCTGGTCGCGCTGCTGGTCCTCAACGCCCTGCAATTCCGCGGCCTGCGCGACAAGGAGAGCTGACCGTGCGATTCGTCAGAATGCCGCAGTACGTGCTCACCGGCGCCCTGGCGCTGCTGTTCCTCTTCCCGCTGGTCTGGGCGTCGTACGCGTCGGTCAGCCCGCAGCCCGGCACCGCACAGACCTCAGGCTGGGGGTTCGGCAACTACGAGACGCTCGCCGACTACCAGGCCGGCATCGGGCAGTACCTGCTCAACTCCACGCTCGTCTCGGCCATGACCGTGCTGTTCACGCTCGGCGTGGCGACCTTCGGCGGGTACGCCTTCGCGATGTTCCGCTTCCCGGGCCGCAACGCGCTGTTCCTGGTGACGCTGGCGATCCTCATGGTCCCGTACGCGACCCTGCTGATCCCGCTCTACGTGCTGCTCAACGAGCTGGGCCTGCAGAACTCGCTGTTCGGGCTGGCGCTGGTGCTCACCATGTTCCAGCTCCCGTTCGCGGTCTTCATGATGCGCATCTCCTTCGAGGCGATCCCCCGCGACCTCAAGGAGTCGGCCGAGGTCGACGGCTGCGGCAGCTTCCGCGCGCTCACCCACATCCTCATCCCCGCGGTGAAGCCCGGCCTGATCACCGTGGGCCTCTTCGCCTTCCTGGCCGCCTGGAACGACTTCATCACCCCGCTGGTGCTGATCAGCGACTCCGAGAAGCTGCCCCTGCCGCTGGCCGTGGCGAACATGCGCCAGCAGGTGATGGGCATCGTCGACTACGGCGCCACCGAGGCCGGCGTGGTCGTCCTCGCGCTGCCCTGCATCGTGCTCTTCCTCGCCCTCCAGCGGCACTACGTCCGCGGTTTCATGTCCGGCGCACTCAAGGGTTGATCAACACGTGACCGTCAACGAAGCACTCCCCACCCGGACCGACTGGACCCTGCGCGGCGGCACGCCCGCCGCGCCCAGCACCGGCCGCCTGCGCCCGCTCGGGCTGCGCGAGGTGACCCTGCGCCCCGGCTTCTGGCAGCGGCGGCAGGAGACCAACCGCGCCGCGTCGCTCGCGCACATCGAGCACTGGCTGGAGCGCGCCGGCTGGCTGCCCAACTTCGACGCCGCCGTCGAGGGCCGGCTGCCCGGCGCCCGCCGCGGCCGCGAGTTCTCCGACAGCGAGATCTACAAGCTTCTCGAGGCCATGGCCTGGGAGTACGGGCGGGCCGGCGACCCGGAGCTCGGCGCACGCTACCGCGCGATCGTCCGCCGGGTCGCCGCCGCCCAGGAGCCCGACGGCTACCTCAACACCCACTTCGGCCGCCCGGGCCAGCAGCCCCGCTACAGCGACCTGGAATGGGGCCACGAGCTCTACTGCTTCGGCCACCTCATCCAGGCGGGCGTCGCGGCCGCCCGGGCGTACGGACCGGACGACGACCTGGCCCGGGTGGCGATCCGCGCCGCCGACCACGTCTGCGACACGTTCGGGCCGGACGGCATTCCGTCGGTCTGCGGGCACCCGGTGATCGAGCCGGCGCTCGCCGAGCTGTACCGGGTCACCGGCAACCGCCGCTACCTCGACCAGGCGCGGCTGTTCGTCGAGCGCCGCGGCCACCAGGTGCTCGACGACATCGAGTTCGGCCGCGCGTACTTCCAGGACGACGTGCCCGTCCGCGAGGCCGGCGTGCTGCGGGGCCACGCCGTCCGCGCGAACTACCTCGCCACGGGGGCGGTCGACGTGGCCGTCGAGACCGGGGACACCGACCTGCTGGAGGCGGTCGCCCGGCAGTGGAGCACCGCGGTCGCCCGGCGCACGTACATCACCGGGGGAGTGGGCTCGCGGCACCAGGACGAGGCGTACGGCGACGACTTCGTGCTGCCGGCCGACCGCGCCTACTCGGAGACGTGCGCGAGCGTCGGCTCGGTCATGCTGAGCTGGCGGCTGCTGCTCGCGGCCGGCGACCCGCGCTACGCCGACCTGATCGAGCGGACGCTGTTCAACGTCATCGCCACCTCGCCGGCCGACGACGGCGCGCGCTTCTTCTACACGAACACCTTGCACCAGCGCGTGCCCGGCACCGAGCCGCCCGCGGACGCCATCGTGCCGCGCGCCGCGTCCAGCCTGCGGGCGCCCTGGTTCGCCGTCTCGTGCTGCCCGACCAACCTGGCCCGCACCTTCGCCGGGCTGGGCGCCTACCTCGCCACCACCGACGAGGACGGCGTCCAGATCCACCAGTACGCGGCGGCGTCGCTGGAGACGACGCTGCCGGGCGGCCGGGCCGTCGCCCTCGAGATCGACACCGACTATCCGGCGGACGGGCGGATCGCCGTCCGCGTCGTGCGGGCGCCGGAGACGCCGTGGACGCTGAGCCTGCGCGTGCCGCAGTGGGCCGACGGCGCCACGGTCGAGGACGGGGGCGGCAAGCGCGGAGTGCCGGCCGGCACCGTGCAGATCCGGCGCCGCTTCGCCCCCGGCGAGGTCGTCGTCCTCGACCTGCCGGTGCGCCCGCGGGTGACCGTGCCCAACCCGCGGATCGACGCCGTGCGCGGCTGCGTCGCCGTCGAGCGCGGCCCCGAGGTGCTCTGCGCCGAGTCGGTCGACCTGCCGGACGGGCTCGGCGTCGACGCGCTGCGGCTCGACCTGTCGGCGCCTCCGGTGGAACGGGACGGCGAGGTCGTCGCCACGTTCCGCCGGTTGCCGGCCGAGAACGCCGGTTGGCCGTACGGGGTGAGCACGCCGTCCACAGAGGACGAGGTGCTCGAGGTGCCGCTGCGGCCGTACCACCGCTGGGCCCGCCGAGGGCCCTCCACGATGCGCGTCTGGCTGCCGGTCAACGGCGACTGACAGCCGGCACCACCCCGTACCCGTTCCGAAGAGAGGTGTCCCCGTCCGTGCAGACACCGTTGCTCAGGGCGGCCTTGGCCGCGGGATTGTTGCTCACCGTCCTCACACCCGTCGCCGCCGCGCAGGCGGCTCCCAACTCCGGCACGCCCTTCCCCGTCTTCAAGGGCGACGCCGACCCCGTTCCCGACGAGCGCACCGGATACCACCCCCGCAACCAGCTCCAGGCCGTCTTCGACGCCGACGTGGCGGCCGGGGCCGGCAGTGACACCGGCAACGACTTCTGGATCGACCGCATGCTCGCCCGCACCGGCAACCAGCCGGGCGGATCCAACGGCGACGCCAACCAGTACCTGTTCAGCCGCGGCCGCGCCGCCTTCATGAAGACCCACCAGCCCGGTGTGCTCGGCTTCGGCGGCGAGCTCGCCTACATCGAGTCGATCGCCGGCGGCCAGGGCGGCTACACCGTCACCGCCTCGGTGGGGGGCGCCGACGTGACGCTGACCGAGGACGCCGCGCAGCGCAAGCAGACGCCGAGCTACTGGCGGGCCGTCTTCGCGAACACCGCCGCGGGGCTGCGCGTCACCGAGACGAAGTACATCACCGACCAGAACGTGCTCGTGACCGACCTGGAGCTGACGAGCACGAGCGGGGCGAAGGACGTCACGCTCACCGCGAGCTCGCCGTTCGCCCGCACGGTGGAGGGCGACGGCGGCGAGCTCACCGGCGCCGTGCGGGCCTTCAACAAGCTCACCGACCTCTTCCCGCGCTTCTCCGGCGACGGTTTCGCGCCGGTCGACGGCACGCTGAAGCGGACGGTCGCGGTGCCGGCGAGCGGCTCCGTGCGTACCAAACTGCAGTTGGGTCTGGTCACCAAGGAGATCCCGGCGTCGGCGACCGAGTACGCGAAGTACCGCGGTCTCGCGCCGGCGGCGGCGTACAAGGAGCACGTCACCGCGTACAACCGGTGGTGGGCCGAGAACGTCCCCTACCTGGACACACCGGAGAACAACATCGACAAGACGTTGTTCTACCGCTGGTGGCTGATGCGGTTCAACTTCCTCGACGCCGACCTGCCGGGCAACGACTACCAGTTCCCGACGTCGATGGAGGGCGTGCTCGGCTACAACAACGCCATCGTGCTGACCACCGGCATGTTCGTCGACGACCTCAAGTACTTCCGGGACCCGGCCTATTCGTACGGCCCGTGGGTGTCGGCCGGCGAGGTCGCCAAGAGCGCGAAGTTCGTCGACAACCCCGGCGACCCGGCGAACTGGTCGAACAGCTACACCGAGTACATCTCCGAGGCGGCCTGGCGCTCCTACCAGTTGCACGGCGGCCCGGCGGCGATCGCCGGGCGGCTCGCCGAGTACGCGGAGAACGACGTCGAGGGCCTGCAGGACGCGTACGACCAGGACGGCAATGGCCTCATCGAGTACAACTGGGGCGCGATGACCGGCAACGACGCCGACGCGGTGTCGTTCCACTGGAAGCCGGGCAACCTCGACCGTACCGAGAACGCATACCTCTACTCCAACGCGAAGGCGGCCGCCGCCGCGTACCGCACGGCCGGCAACGCCACCAAGGCCGCCGAGATGGACGCCTTCGCCGCCCAGATCAAGACCGCCGTCCTCGAGAACCTCTGGGAGCCGGCGCGCGAGACCTCCGACGAGATGGGGCTCAAGGGCAACCTGCTCAAGCACCGGCACGTCGCCACCGACGCGCTCGTGCCGTGGAAGGAGATCAACAACTACTATCCGTTCTCGGTGGGCCTGATGCCCAAGCCGGGCGACGCCGACTACGACCAGCCGTACGCCGAGGCGCTGCGCCTGTTCGCGGACGACGCGCAGTACCCGATCTTCCCGTTCACCACGGCGAACCAGGCCGACAAGGCGGCGGCCGCCGCGGCGGGCGAGCCGGGCAGCAACAACTTCTCCGTCATCAACTCGACGGTGACGTTCCGGATGCTCTCGTCGGTGCTGCGCGACTACCCGACGCAGTACATCGACGCCCAGTGGTACAAGAAGCTGCTCTACTGGAACGCCTGGGCGCACTACCAGAACAACGGCGACAACCGGTACCCGGACCAGAACGAGTTCTGGGCCGACGGCTCCGCGGCGAACCAGAGCATCGGCTACCGCTCGTGGATCCACCACACGATCCTGGGCGCGACGAACTTCACCGTCATCGAGGACGCGATGGGCCTGCGCCCGCGCTCCGACGCGAAGATCGAGCTGGACCCGATCGACATCGGCTGGGACCACTTCACCGCCAACAACATCCGGTACCGCGACCGGGACCTGACCGTCGTCTGGGACGCGCCGGGCGGCGAGCGGCACTACGGCGACACCCCCGAGGGCTACTCCGTCTACCTCGACGGGCAGCTGGCCTTCACCGCGGACAAGCTCGGCAAGCTCGTCTACGACCCGGCCACCGGTCAGGTCGAGGCGGCGCCCGGCATCCAGATCCTTCACCGCGCCGAAATCTCGGTGAAGGCCCCGCAGCAGGTCACCTACGCCGCCGGCGACCGGGTCACCGACATCATGGCCAAGGCCGGCATGAACACCGAGGCGAACGTGGCCGCGGGCCGCCCGGTCACCGCCACCTTCTCCGCCTCCGGGCGGGCGCCGGCGGGCGCCGTCAACGGCACCACCGTCAACGAGCCCTTCTGGGGCACCGCCGGGTCGCCCACCGCGACCGACGCGCTGACCATAGATCTGCAAGGCCCGCGCGCCATCGACGACGTCCGGGTGCACTTCTACAAGACGACCACCACCGCGACGGTGCAGGGATACGCGCCGCCCGCCCAGTTCACCGTCGAATACGACGACGGGTCCGGCGTCTTCAAGCCGGTTCCCGGCCAGAGCCGGTTCCCGGCCTATCCGCGGGGCAACCTCAACCAGGTCCGCTTCCCGGAGGTCACCGCGCAGAAGTTGCGCATCACCGTGCACCACGCGGCCGGCGCGAAGACCGGCATCAAGGAGGTGCAGGCGTACGACAGCGGCGTCGCCGCACCCGAGGCGCAGGACGCGAAGCCGCTGGCCGACGCCTGGGTGGACTCCACCTACTCCCAGGACGGCTCGGTGCGGCTGCTCGGCCTGGCCCAGGACGACGGCACCCCGGGCACCGCGCTGACCTCGTCGTGGTCGGTCGTGGACGCGCCGGCCGGCGGCTCGGTGGCCTTCGACCCGGCGAGCTCGCCCACCACGATCGCGCGCTTCACCGAGGCCGGCCGGCACGTGCTGCGGCTGACCGCGCGGAGCGGCACGGTGACGTCCACGAAGGACGTGGTGGTGAACGCGACGGCGCTGACCGAGGGCGAGATCAACATCGCTACCTCGGCGACGGCGTCGGCCGGCTTCACGGCCGGCTGGAACAACGTCAACGCGGTCAACGACGACAAGCCGCCGTTCTTCGCCGGCGGCTCCAACGCCGACATCTGGGGCACGTGGACGGGCAACGAGCCGGCGACCCGCTGGCTCCAGTACGACTTCCCGTCCGCAGTCCGCGTCGACCGGGCGTCGATCGACTTCTGGTCGGACAGCACCACGGGCGGCAGCGGCGTCGCGGTGCCGAGAAGCTGGAAGGTGCAGTACTGGGACGGCGCGGCCTGGCGGGACGTGACCGGCGCGACCGGCTTCGACCCGGCCGTGCGCGGGCGCACCAACGAGGTGAGCTTCGACCCGGTCACCACCACCCGGCTGCGGGCCACCTTCAACGCGCTGCCGAACGCGGCGGGCACGGCGTACTCGGCGGTCGGCGTCACCGAATGGCGGGTCTTCGCCTCGCCGGCGAGCTCGATCCAGCCGGTCGACGTGCGCACCCAGGCCGGCGTGGCCCCGGCCCTGCCGGCCACGGTCGAGGTGACGTACGCCGACGGCGCGCGGCTGCCGGTCGCGGTGGCCTGGGGCGAGATCGACCCGGCGAGGCTCGCGGAGATCGGTGACTTCACGATCAGCGGCTTCGTCGCCGGCACCACGCTGACCGCCGCGGCCCACGTGTGGGTCCGGGGCAGCGCCCCGGTGCAGATCAACACCATCGACCCGGTGGCCGTCACCACCGCGGTCGGCGTCGCGCCCGTCCTGCCGTCCGGGGTGACGGTCGGCTACAACGACGGCTCGCGGCAGAGCGGCATCGGGGTCACCTGGCGGCCGATCGACCCGGCCTCGTACGCCGCGGCGGGCACCTTCGAGGTGACCGGGCAGGTCGCCGGCACCGACAAGACGGCCACCGCGACGGTCACGGTCGGCGCGGGCGGCCCGCAGGACACGTCGCCGCCGGTGACGGCGCTGACGGCCGACCCGGCGAGCGCCTGGACCACGTCCGACGTGAAGGTGACCGCCACGGCCACCGACAACCGCGACGACTCGCCGGCCGTCGAGGTCGCGATCGAGGACGGCTCGTACCGGGCCTACACCGGGCCGGTCACGGTCACCACCGAGGGGTCGACCACGGTCCGGGCGCGCGCCACGGACGACGCGGGCAACGTCTCGGCGGTCACGTCGCTCGTCGTGGGCATCGACCGGACCGCGCCGACTGCCTCCGCCACGTACGACAAGGCGGCGCGGACCGTCACGATCACCGGGTCCGACGCGCTGTCCGGCGTCGGGGCGGTGCAGTACCGGCTCACCTCCGGCGGCGTCGTCACGCAGGACTGGACGACCGCGGCCGGCGCGGTGCCGATCGGGTCGGCGGCCACCACGGTCGGCTACCGATCGGTGGACCGGGCCGGCAACACGTCGGCCGCTGGCACACTCGAGGTCGAGGCGGGCCAGGCGCCGGTGAACGTGGCCCGCACGGGCACGGCCTCCGCGTCGTACACGCCGGGCTGGGTCACCGCCGACAACCTGGTCGACGGGGTGCCGCCGACCGGGCCGGTGGGGCCGAACACCGACGTGTGGAACACCTGGCCCCAGGTGGGCGAGCAGTGGATCCAGCTCGACTGGGCCGCGCCCGTCACGGTCGACCGCACCCGCGTCTGGTTCACCAGCGACCTGGACGGCGACGGCAACGGCGTCGCCCCGCCGTCGGCCTGGAAGCTCCAGCACTGGACCGCGGCCGGCACGTGGCAGGACGTCGAGAACCCGACCGCGTACGGCACCTCCGCGACCGAGTGGAACACCGTCGGGTTCAAGGCGGTCACCACCACGAGGCTGCGGGCGGTGCTGACGTCCTCCGGGACCGTGGAGGGCAAGGGCGCTCCGGGCGTGCAGGAATGGGAGGTCTACGACGTCCCCGCCGGTGGGGCCGCTGTGACCGCCGAGGCCAAGGCGCAGTGCGTCGCGGGCAGGGCGTACGTGTCCGTCACCGCCCGCAACACCGGCGACCAGCCGCTGACTATCGAGCTCATCACGCCGTACGGGACGAGGACGGTCACCGGGGTCGCGCCCGGCAAGGCCGCCTACCAGTCCTTCAGCTCACGGGCGGCGCAGATCGCCGCGGGCACGGCCACCGCGAAGGCCGGGGGCACCACGGTGCCCGCCCCGTACAGCGCCCTCACCTGCTCCTAGAAGGAATCGCCTTGAGACCGCTTTCCGCAGCGGTCGCGGGGCTGGTCGCGGCCGGGATGCTCCTCGCAGCTCCCGCCGCGGCCGCCCAGGCGGCCGAACCGCGCACCTTCACCCACGCCGGAAACCCGATCCTCGCCGACGGCTCCTACTATTCCGCCGACCCCGCGCCGCTGGTGGCCGACGGGCAGCTCTACCTCTACACCGGCCACGACGAGGCGGGGCCGGCCGTCAACGACTTCGTCATGAACGAGTGGGGCGCCTTCCGCACCTCCGACGTGGCGGCGGGGGAGTGGACCCACTTCCCGTCGCTCATGCGCCCCGAGGCCGTCTTCCCCTGGGCCACGCCCGGCCGCGCCTACGCCGGGCAGGTCGTCCGGGGACCCGACGGGCGCTACTACTGGTACGTCCCGGTCAGCGAGCGCGACAGCACCGCCGCCAACAAGTTCGCCATCGGCGTGGCCGTCTCCGACACCCCGACCGGGCCGTGGGCCGACCACATCGGCGGGCCGCTGATCTCGCAGCGCGTGCCCTCCGCCAACGACATCGAGAACATCGACCCGACGATCCTGGTCGAGGGGCAGCGGGTCTTCGTCTACTGGGGCACCTTCGGCCAGCTGCGCATGCTGGAGTTCCAGGCCGACATGAAGACCCCGGTCGGCACGCAGCGGGCCGTCACGGGCCTCACCGGCTACTTCGAGGCGCCGTGGCTGTTCGAGCGCGACGGCACCTACTACCTGGCGTACGCGGGCAACAACGCCGGCCCCACGTCACCGTGCACCCCGGCGAACTACCACGCCTGCATCGCCTACGCGACCTCGTCCTCGCCGCAGGGGCCGTGGACGTACCGGGGCACCGTCCTCGCCCCGGTCTCCTCGACCACCAGCCATCCGGGCATCATCGAGTACGAGGGGCAGTGGTACCTCGCCTACCACACCGCCGACGCCGTGGGAGGCGGCCACTTCCGCCGCTCGGTGGCGATCGACAAGGTCGAGTGGGACGACACCCAGTCGCCGCCGCGCATGAAGCAGGTCGTGCAGACCCCGGTGAAGCAGCCGGACCGCACCCCGCGGGCGAACATCGCCCACGCCGCCAAGGTGACCGTCTCGAACGAGCCGGTGCCGACGCAGTACTGGGTGAAGGCGCTCAACGACGAGATCGTGCGCGCCAACCCACTGCCGCCCGACATGTGGGGCACATGGACCGGCAGCAACCCGCCGCAGCAGTGGGTGCAGTACACGTGGGACCAGCCGATGCGGGTCGCCGGATCACAGATCGAGTTCTGGAACGACCAGCCGCAGGGCACCGGGGTCGGCGTGGCCGCACCGGCGCGCTGGCGCATCCAGTACTGGAACGCGGCGACCGGGCAGTGGGCGGACGTGCCCAACCCGAGCGGCTATCCGACCGGGACGCAGGGCTTCCAGGCCACCACCTTCGACCCGGTGACCACCACGCAGGTACGGGCGGTGTTCGACGCGTCCACCAACGGCTCGACGTACTCGGCGGTCGCGGTGGAGGAGTGGAAGGTCCTCGCGTCGCAACCGGCCTCGCTCGCCGTACCGCCGATCACGGTCGAGGTCGGCGAGACCGAGCTGCCGGCCACGGTGCCGGTCGACGGGCTGCAGATCCCGGTCTCCTGGGACGCTGTCACCGCGGCGGACGTCGCGCAGCCCGGCACCTTCACGGTCTCCGGCAGCGTGCTCGGCTACGCGGCGGGGCGGGTCACGGCCACGGTCACGGTCGTCTCGCCCTCCGACACCGAAGGCGACGTCTCCGCGCCGGCGCTGACGCTCACCCCGAGCGGCAGCGCCGGGACCGAGGGCTGGTACCGGTCGGCGGTGCGCGTGCGGGCCGCCGCCGTCGACGACCGGGGCGGGCGCATGACGATCCGCACCACGGTCGACGGCGCCGCGCCGGTCGAGGCGAGCCCGGTGCGGCAGGCCGACGTCACGGTCTCCGGCGACGGGCGGCACACGGTCACCGCGACCGCGGCCGACCGGGCCGGCAACACGTCCGCGCCCTCGACGCTCGCCGTGAACATCGACGCGACCGCGCCGGCCAGCACCGGCACGGTCGCCGACCGGAAGGTGACCGTCACCGCCACCGACGCCACCTCGGGGCCGGCGCGCGTCGAGTACACGATCGGCGGCGGCGCCTGGACCCCGTACAGCGGGCCGATCGCCGCCCCGGACGCGGGCAAGCACACCGTCTCGTTCCGCGCGGTCGACCGGGCGGGCAACACGGAGACGGCGAAGTCGGTGGTCGTCCCGGCCGACCTGTCCGCGCCGCTCACCGGCAACGTCGGGCCGATCGCGGTGCCGACCGCCTCGTACACGGCGGGATGGAACAGCGTCACCGCGCTCAACGACGACGCCGACCCGGCGAACCCGTCGCAGGCGCAGATCTGGGGCACCTGGTCGGGCAGCCGCCCGGCGACCCAGTGGATCCAGTACGACTGGTCCCGGCCCATCCGGTTCACCGGCGCCGAGCTCAAGTTCTGGCGCGACAGCAACCAGGGCACCGGCGACGGCGTCGCCGAACCGGACGGCTGGAAACTCCAGTACTGGGACGGCTCCGCGTGGCATGACGTCGTCAACCCGTCGGCGTACGGGACGAGCACCACCGCGTTCAACAAGGTCACCTTCGACCCGGTCACCACGTCGCGGCTGCGCGCCACGATCAGCGCCGACGGCAACGGCACCACGTACTCCGCCGTGGCCGTCACCGAATGGCGCGCCTTCGCCGACGAGAGCCGGCCCACCCTGACGGTCACGGCCCAGCCGCGGTGCATCGCCGGGAAGGCGTACGTGGCCGTCCAGGCCCGCAACGACGGGGACGCCGCGACGGACATCGCGCTCGTCACCCCGTACGGCCAAAGGGTTGTCGCCGGCGTCGAAGCCGGCGGCAACGCCTATCAGGCCTTCGCCGCACGCACCTCCTCGGTGGCCGCGGGCACCGCGTCCGCCAACGGCGTCACCGCCGCCTATCCCGCCCTCACCTGCCTTGCGTAAGGCCTCACCCCGTTCGAAAAGGAGAACCGTGAACAGAAGAACCTGCCTGAGCGTGGCCGTGGCCTGCTCGCTGCTCGCTCTCTTCCCGGCGGCGGCGCACGCCGAACCGGGCGACGACGCCGACGTCGAGGTCACCGTCGACATCACCGAGATCAAGGAGCCCGGGGTGCTCGCGCTGACCGTGGCGGGCAACGCGGTGGCCCTGCAGGAGGAAGGCTCCGGCCTACTGGTGCGGCAGTTCACCGGCACGCTGCCGACGGTGACGGTCACCGACACCCGCACGCTGGAGGAGATCCCCGACGGCTCGGCCTGGGCGGTCCTGGGCAGCGTCAGCGACTTCACCGGCCCGTCCGGCCAGCCCGCCATCACCGCCGACCACCTCGGCTGGAAGCCCCGCCTCATCGACGGCGGCGACACCGGCCTGGTCGCCGAGGGCGAGGAGGTGGTGACGGTCCTCGACGAGCCCACCCAGCCCGGCAACAACGTCGGCCTGGTCGACCAGGAACTGCTGGTCTCCACCTACGACTCGGCGGAGGTCACCGGCGGCGCCTACACCGTGAACGCCGACCTGAACCTGCGCACGCCCGCCGAGGTGGCCGCCGGCTCCTACCACGCCAAGCTGACCCTGTCCCTCTTCGAGTAATTCGAGTAAGGAGAACCCGATGCGCCGCGCCGCCGTTGCCGCCCTCGCCGCCGCCCTGCTCGTGCCCACCGCCCCGGCAACGGCGGCGCCCGCATCCGCCCTTCCCGCCGCTTTCGCCGCTCCGGCTGCTCCCGTCGTGGCGGCGCCCGCATCAGTCACGTGGACCGTCCAGCCCGCCACGAAGGCCGGGCCCGACGGCCGCCGCTGGATCGAGCGAACCCTCCACCCCGGCGCCACCGTCACCGAGCACCTGGCCGTCCGCAACTTCGGTGACACGACGGCGGTCTTCGCCCTGAAGGCCGCCGACGGCTACCTGACCGACAAGGGCCGCTTCACCATGCTGCCCTCCGGCCGGCCTTCGGTGGACGGCGGCACGTGGATCGCCGTCCAGGACACGGTGACCGTCGGCCCGAAGCAGACAAAGGTCGTCCCCTTCACCATCACCGTCCCCGCGAAGGCCACCCCCGGCGACCACCCCGCCGGCATCGCCGCCACCATCGCCGGCCGCCAGGGCACCGTCCAGGTGGAGAGCCGCGTCGGCTTCCGCGTGCTGCTGCGCGCCTCGGGCACCCTGCACTCGTCGACGGCCGCTTCATCGCTGAAGGCACGCTACGAGCGCTCGTGGAACCCGTTCCGCGCCGGCGCCGTGACGCTCACCTACGCGGCCGCCAACACCGGCAACGTGCGCCTGCCGGTTCAGGCCCGCGTGTCGGCTTCCTCGCTGCTCGGCCACTCCACCACCACCGCGGAAATCGGCGAGCTCCTGCCCGGCGGCACCACCACGGCCTCGTCCCGCGTCGAGGGCGTGTGGGGCATCGGCCGCGTCTCGACGACGGTCACCCTCTCGGAGGGCACCCCCGTCTCGGCACCGACGTGGGTCATCCCGTGGCCCCAGCTGCTCGTTCTGGCCGCCGCCGCTGCCCTCGTTCTGATGTTGCGCTGGAACTCCCGCCGCCGGCGCCGCCACTTGGAGCGCTTGCTGGAACAGGCCCGCCAGGAGGGCCGCGCCGGCGCGTAAAAGCGCCCTGATGGCGAACGACCCTTCCGACGCCCCGGCCGTCGACCACGGCCCAGCCGATCCGATGATGACAAGGTGCCCCGACACAGAGTCAAGGAAGCTCGACTTCGAGACAAGGAACCTTGACTCCGCGCGGGGCGAAGGCAGCGCCGAGCGATGGCCGACTCTTTCGATCCACGCCACTTCGAGGTTCTGAGTGTCCGGGCTCATGCCGGGCCCCTGTGGCGGCAATAGCTTGGCCGCATGGCTAATGCTTCGGTCACGCGGCAGCGGGCTCTGGCCGCGGTGGCGCTGTTGACAATCGGGTGGGTCGTCGCGGTGCTGGCGCTGCTGTGGCGTTGCTTCGGGATCGGGTTGGAGGCGTGGGCCGAGGACCAGTCGGACAGCGCTCGGCTGGACGCCCTGCACCATCGCGCGGCGGTTGCGGCGGCCCTGCTGGCCGGCGTGGCCGTGGGCGGGCCGGTGCTGATCGCCGTCGTGGCGTTCGTCAACCGGATGGCCCGGGCCGGCACGGTGTACGTGGTGCTGGCAGTCGTCCTCGCGGTGTTCGCCCTTCCGTTCGCGGCGCAGAACTCGCCCGCCCCGTCACGGCCCTCACCGTCCACGTCCACCCCCTATGTCTGTCAGGAACACAGCGGCGGCGACAACCGGTGCCCCGGTGGCTAGGTCCGCCGCATGAGGGGCGGGAGCTCGTCCAAGCTCGTCGGCGTAGGGCTCGATGACCGGGCCGGCGGCCGGGGCCTCCAACCGGCGCAACAGGGCCTCGGAGGGGCGTTCGACGCCGGGTGAGGACTCCGCGGAGGGGCGTCAGCCGGGGGTGAGGAGGCAGAACTCGTTTCCTTCGGTGTCGGTCAGGACCTTCCAGTGGATGTCGCTGTCGCCCAGGTCGACGGGGGTGGCGCCGAGCGCGCGCAGCCGGGCCGCCTCGGCCTCCAGGTCGTCGCCCGGGTAGGGGCGCAGGTCGAGGTGGACGCGGTTCCACACGGTCTTCGGGTCGGGGGTGCGGAGGAATTGCAGGTACGGGCCGACGCCCTTCGCCGAGCGCAGGACCGCGTTGTGGCCGGTCACCCTGTGCACGGTCCAGTCCGTCGCCTCGGCGTAGAAGCGGGCCATGGCGGCCGGGTCCGCGCAGTCGACCACGACCGAGGCGATCGGGCCGGTGTCCTGGGCCGGGTCGTGCCAGTCGAGCACGCAGAACTCGTTGCCCTCGGGGTCGGCCATGACCACCCACGGGACGTCGCCCTGGCCCACGTCGGCGAGGGTCGCGCCGAGGTCTCGCAGGCGCTCGACCAGCTCGGCCTGGTGGGCCGGTGACCGGGTGGCGAGGTCGAGGTGCACGCGGTTCTTCACCGTCTTGGGCTCCGCCGAGACGACGAGGTCGACGCAGACGGCGACGGGGTCGGGGTAGACGAAGCCGGGCGGTTCGAGGTTGGTCACGCCGGGGCCCTCGCTGGAGACCTCCCAGCCGAGCGCCTTCGCCCAGAAGGCGCCCAGCCGGGAGTCGTCGCGAGCCTTCATGGTGATCTGCACGAGCCGTGTCGCCATGACGGCGATGGTAATAAACGCGCTAGAAGGAGCGCAGGTCGAGCCAGACCAGCCGGTGGTCCGAGGTGGGGAAGCCGTTGACCGGCGCCCACACCGGGTCGTACACGCCGCTCAGCCGGGACAGCGGGTCCGCCTGGACCGGCCAGAACACGCCGGAGCCGGTGGCCTTCAGGCCCTTGCGCGGCAGCACGTAGTCGGCGCGCAGGTTGCCGGGGGCCGTGTCGGCGAAGTCGGCCGTGTCGTAGCGCGGGTTGCCCTCGTGGGTGGCGTTCGCGCCGCCCTGGAGGGCCGCCGCCTCGGCCGCGCCGGCGCTCGACGGGGTGACCCGGGTGTTGATCAGCGGATGGCCGAGGAGCTGGTTGATCGCGCCGTCGTAGGAGTCGCCGTCGAGCGGGTCGGCGTTCTGGTCGCCGGCGATGACGAAGTCCTGGCCGGGGCGCAGGCCGCCGCGCCGGCCCTTGTCGTCGTAGATGTAGGCGGAGCGCTTGCCGGGGGTCACGTAGTCGGCCCAGAAGCGGATCTCGTCGTGGTTGCGGCGGCCGTTGCGGTCCTCGGGGCCGTCGAACGTCGGCGGGGTCGGGTGCGAGACCAGGAAGTGCAGGGTCCGGCCGCGCACCCTGACCGGCACGTCCCAGTGGCTCTTGGACGACAGCCGCAGCACCGCCTGCTCCTCGGGCGAGTAGAACTCGGTGGGCATCAGGTTGCCGGGCATGTCCTTCCACTTGAACAGCTGGAAGGTGCGCACCGCCTTGGCGTCGATCGGGTACTTCGAGTAGACGGCCATCCCGTACTGGCCGGGGAAGAGGCCGAAGCCGTACGAGTCGTCCCCGTACGCCTGATCGCCGGGGGTCGTGTCGGTGACCCCGTTGTTGTTCAGGTCGAAGCCCGACGCGATGCCGGTGTTCGACGGCGCCACGAAGCGGTACGGGTAGCGCTGCGCGGGCGCCCCGTTCTGCGACACCGCCAGGAAGTTGTCGGCGAACAGGCCCGCGGCCACCGGGTCGTAGTCGAACTCGTTGAGCAGCACGATGTCCGGGTGGGCCCGCTGGATCACCTCGGCGACGTTCTTGGCCTGCCGGCGGTACACGTCGTCGACGCCGGGGTTGGCCAGGTGCTCGCGCAGCAGCCCCTGCGCGGGCCGGTTGAGTGACAAGTTGTAGGTGGCGACGCGCAGGTCACGCCGGTCGTGGGCCGCGGCCTGCGTCGCGGGTCCCACCACCATGGCGGCGGCGAGCGCGGTAGCGAGAAGTCGTCTCATGCGTTCGTCCTATCCGGAGCGGCCATGGTCAATCAACCAACGCTAGGGTCTGTGCGGTGAACATTTCCTCCGCGCGGCTCGGCGACCTGATCGGCGACGCCCCGGTGGTGGCGCTCGGCGAGTCGGCCCACCACGTCCGCGAATACCATCTGGTACGCCATCAGCTGCTCCACCACCTGGTGGACGAGCTGGGCTTCACGGCGCTCGTCCTCGAGTCGGGCTTCAGCGAGGGCCTCGCGGTCACCGCGTGGGACGGCGAGGGCGCGTTCCCGGACGGTGCTCTCACGTACCGCTTCGGCCGCAACGCGGAGATGCGCGACATGCTCGCCTGGGCCCGTCGCCGCGGGGTCGCCTATTACGGCCTCGACCTTCCCGGCGACCTCGCGTCGATGACCCCGGCCCTCGACCATCTGGCGACGATCCACGACATCGATGCCGTACGCCGGACAGCCGACAAATTCGCGAGCGCGTACACGATGCCCGCGCTCGCCGCCTACCGTGCGCTGCCCCAGCCGGAGCGCGACGCGCTGACCGTGCGCCTGGCCGAGCTGAGCGCCCGCTTCGCCGTCGAGCACCGCGGTGCCGCCGAGGCCCGCCACGAGCTCCGGCTGCTCGTCCTGCTCGACCAGATGCTCCGCGCGCAGGCGGCCGGCGACTTCGCCCTCAACGTGCGCGACGCGGCGATGGCCGAGACCGTCGACTGGGTCCGCGCCCAGGGACACGAGCGTGTCGTGGTCGCCGCCGCCAACACGCACATCCAGCGCGTCTTCCCCGGGCTGCGGGTGCTCGGCAGCCACCTCGCCGAGCAGCTGGGCGACGACTACGTGGCGATCGGCCTCACCGCGTACGGCGGCGCCACCCCGACCCGCCGCCCGGCCCCCGACGCCCCCGCCGGCGCCGAGACGGTGACGGTGCCGCTCGACCCGCCCGTGCCCGGCAGCGTCGAGGACTTCCTCGGCCCGCGCCCCGCCATCGCCGACCTGCGTCCCCTGCGCGGCCGCCCCGGCCCGGACCGCATCCGCCTGCTCGACTCCTACCTGGAGGTTCCGGTCGCCGACGCGTTCGATGTGGTGGTGAGCATCCCCGAGATCACCCCGACCGCCGAGGGCGTGTGGCGGGGCGGCCGCTGAGTGAGCGGGCGGCTACGGTCGTTCGTATGGTGATGGCTCGATACGACGCGGTGGCCGACTTCTACGACGCGGGCTTCTCCGACCCGGACGATCCGGTGCTGCGGTCCCTGCTGGAGCTGGCGGGGCCGGTGAGCGGCCTGCGCGTCCTCGACCTGGCCTGCGGGCACGGGCGGGTGTCGCGGGAGCTGGCCGCCCGCGGGGCGGAGGTGACCGGCGTCGACGTGTCGGCCGCGCTGCTCGCCAAGGCGCGCGAGCTCGGCCCGCCGGCCGTTCACTATGTCCTCGCGGACGCGGCCCGGATGGACGTCCTGCCCGCCGGCGCGTTCGACACGGTGGTGTGCAACTTCGGGCTGTCGGACATCGACGATCTCGACGGGGCACTCGCGGAAGTGGGGCGGCTGCTGCGGGCGGGCGGGTCGTTCGTGTTCTCGATCCTGCACCCGTGCTTCGCGGGCACGGCGGAGGTCGCCGGGTCGTGGCCGTTCGGCAGCGCGTACGCGGACGAGCGTTTCTGGATCACCGACAACGAGCGGGCCACGCTGCGCAGGCAGGTCGGGGCCAACCACCGGAGGCTCGCCACGTACGTGAACACGCTGAGCCGTCACGGGCTGGGCGTCACCGCGATGGCGGAGCCGCCGGCGCCCGCGCAGTGGGGGGACAGCCCGGCGGCCCGGATGCCGGTCTTCCTGGTCGCGCGCTGCGTCAAGTAGCCGGCGGCGACGGCATCCCGGGCGGGGGGCGGATGCGCCCGGGATGCCGTCATGGTGGGGTGGGCCGGTCAGGCGAAGCGCACGGCGATCCAGTCGGCGACCAGGGTCGTGCTCTGGAAGACCGCGCCGTCGTGGGTGGCGCCGTCGAGCTCGCGGAAGGTGACCGGCTGGCTGTAGGCGCCGAGCTGGGACATGAGCGGGCCGGCGGTGATGACGTACGGGACGGCCTCGTCGGCGGTGCCCTGGACGAGCAGGATGGGTGCGCTGGACGCGGCCTGGCCGGGGTTGAGGTGGCGGGCCAGCTTCGTGACGACGGCGTCCGGCAGGGCGCCGCCCACCAGCAGCTGCTCGGCGGTCAGCGGGGCGAAGGCGTCGAGGATCTGGTAGAGGCAGCCGGACTGGAGCACCGAGACGCGGTCGCGGGCGGGCTGCGCCAGCAGGGTGCTCGGGTTGACCGTCGGGTCGATCGCCTGCAGGCCGTAGAGGCCCATCACCAGGTAGCCCTGCGCCGCCGTGCCGGGGATCAGCGGGGCGAACAGGTCGGCGTTGGAGACGGGGGCGATGGCCGCCGTGCCGCGCAGCACCAGCGGGCTGTCGTACGAGGGGGCGATCTCGTTGACGAACAGGGCGCCCTGTCCGCCCTGGGAGTGGCCGTCCACGACGTATTGGGCGGTGAGCGCCGCGTCGAGGCGGCGGGCGGCCTTGACGCTGTCGATGATGGACCGCGCCTCGCTGAGCCCGATGAGGTACGGGTGGGCGGTCGGGGTGCCCAGACCGGGGTAGTCGGGGGCGGTGACCGTCCAGCCGCGGCGCAGCAGCTCGGCGATGGCGGCGCGCGCCTCGGGCCAGAAGACGGACTGGCTGGTCGACGGGGTGCACTGGTCGGCGAGGCCGGTGGTGCCGTGTCCCCACGCCACGGTCTTGTTGTTCTTGCCGGTCTTCGGGGTGAGCACCAGCCCGGTCGCGGTGATGATGCCGCCGTTCACGTTGGTGGTCACATAGGAGATGCGCTTTCCGGTGGCCAGCGGCGACAATTCGGTGGGAAGCGTCGCGGTGACGTTGGTGAGAACCGTTCCGGCCAGCAGCGCGGCCCCGTGGGCGGGCGCCGAGAGGAAGGAGAGCGAGAGCATGACGGCGGCCGCGACGGCCACCCGTCTCAGGGCACGGTGCATCGGCTTTTCCTTTCGCGGACGAGAAAAAGGCAGAACGAGGTCCGGGCCGCAAGGGGCGCGGCCCGGAAGAACAGAAAAAGGGGACTAGCGCGTAATGGCGAAATGGTCGGCGACGCGGCGCAGGGCGGCGATGGTCTCCCTGTCGCGGCTCTCGTCGTCCTGGGTCGGCCAGGCGCTGCACTTCACGATGACCACGTCGGCGGTGGGGTCGACGTAGAGGTACTGCCCGTGGACGCCGAGGGCGGTGAACGCGTGGAAGCATTCGCTGCCGAGGGTCCACCACTGGTTGGCGTAGCCGTAGTGGTCGTAGCCGGACGGGCCGAGCGCGCCCACCGCGAGCTGCGGTTCGTGGCTGCCGCGGCTGCGGCGGACCCAGTCGCGCGGCACCACCTGGCGGCCGTTGGCGACCCCGTCGTCGACCATGAGCTGACCGAGCCGGGCCATGTCGCGGGCGGTGGCGTTGAACGAGCCGGCGCCGATGGCGGTGCGCGGGCGGGCGCGGGTCAGCCAGTAGTACGCGTCACGGTCGGCGCCGAGGTGACGCCAGAGCCGCTCGGAGGCGTACGAGGCGATGCTCTTGCCCGTCGCGGCCTCGAGGACCCAGCCGAGGATCTGCGCGTCGAAGGTGGAGTAGTTGAAGCTCTCGCCGGCCGCGGTGCGGCGCCGCGCGGCCCGGATCACCTGGGCCACGTCGCCGCCGCCCATGACGGCCTGCTCGAATTGCCTGATGCCGCTGTCGGCCACCTCCCACGTCTCCAGGTCGCCGACCCCGCTGCTCATGTCGAGCAGATCGGCGAGCGTGTTCTCCGCATAGGCGGTGTCGGCGAAATCGGGACGGTAATCGGTGACGCGATCCTTGATGCTGCCGATCACGCCGTCGTTCAGCGCTATGCCGATGAGCAATGAGGTGACCGATTTGGAGATGGAGAACAATTGCATGCGGGTGCGCGGGCCGGCGAAGGCGCCCGGATAGGTCTCGTGCACGATCGCGCCGTGGTGCAGCACCACGAAGGCGGTGGTGAAGGTGCGGCGGTGCAGGTCGGCGAGGCTGAAGTCGGCGTCGTCGAAGCGGTAGGTCAGGTCCAGCGGATGGGGATCGACCGGCAGCGGGGAGCGGAACTCGCCGCGTGCCACCCTTTCGGTCGGCATCAGCCAGTTCATGTGGGTGAAGGTCCACTCGTTGAACGGCCTGCGCATGATCAGGTCGCCCTGGCGGTCCCACCAGGAGGGCTCGCGAGCGGCCGGGGCCGGCTCGGTGGTGCTTGTCATGTCGGTTCCCCGTTCTCCGGCGTGCCGTCGAACATTTCACGCAAGGTGAGCCCGGAAGGTTCATCGGCCGGTTCGAGGTAGCTGCTCATGATGCCGAGGATCGCCATCCCCACCAGGTTGTCCTCGACGACGCCCGCACCGGGATCACCCATGTGGCGGACGGCGAAGCCCTCCAGGATCGCGGCGAGGATGTTGGTGAACTGCTCGATGGTGATGCCCTTGCGCAGCTGGAGGCCGCGCGCGGCGATCGTGGACTCGTAGATCTTCATCCACGGCTCGAGCGCGCCGCGGTAGTTGTTGGCGATCGCGGAGTGGATGCCGTCGTTGCGGTCGGCCGTGGCGCACATGATCAGCTGGAGCCGGAACAGCGGCATGCGGCAGATCGTCATGAGCTCGTGGTAGGCCGAGCGGTAGACGGCGTCGACGAGACTGTCCTCCTCGACCAGCCAGTCGCCACGGGTCTCCAGCTCGGCACCGTACTGGGGGTCGTAGCTCGCGGCGTGCAGCAGGAAGGTCAGCAGGTCGTTGAGGTAGTCGTCGTGACTCGCCCAGGTGGAGCGGTACGGCCCGGCGCCCTTCTGCCGCAGGAACGGCGGATCCAGCTCGGCCACCTCACGCGACAGCGCGCGCTCGGTCAGAAAGCTCAGCCCCGACCAGTACTGCTTGCGGCCGTCCCCGTTGGGCGTGACCCGCGGGCCGGAGCCGAGATTGCGCTCCACCAGGTTCGAGCCGGCCTTGAGGTAGGACGCGACCTTCAGGGAGTTCACCAGGGCGGCCCGGGTGGACTCGCGCACACCCTTGACGCGGGTGACGATTCCCGAAAAATCCAGACAGTATGGGTAGGGAAGATCCTTCTTTCCGTACGTCATGAACTGATTCTGTCGCGGATTCGCGTTCCTTCAAGTACGCGTGTGCGTAGTACTCGGAGGCTAGTCCTTGGTGCATTGACGAATGGCGAAATTGTGGCTGGCTGTAATCGGGCAGTCACGCATTGAGGTCCTTTAGGGCGCGCAGGTACGCGACGGCCATCGTCCGGCGCACCGGGGTGCCCTCCAGGGCCGTCATCGCAGCGTCGAGCCGCTCGCACTCCGAGCGGGTCAGCGCGGCCTCCATCGCCTCGCCGTAGGTGGGCGCGAGCGGATTGGGCGCCGTCCGCTTGAGCGCCCGCCAATCGCCGAACGGCTCCGCCGGGACGTCGAGCTGTGCCCGGTAATCGAGCTCGATCGCGCCGAATCCGGCCGCCTCGGCCCAGTCGAGCAGATCGCGCTCGTCGAAATCGACGAGCGCGCCGTCGCCCGACGCCGAGCGGAAATGCCCGACCACTTTGGCGACCAGATCCGCCACGCCGGTCGCCCGGGGCGTGCCGAACAGCTCGCCCGGCCGATGCTCGGCGAGGAACCGGTTGATCGGCTCGAAGATCGACAGCCGCCCGCCCGGCCGCAGCACGCGGAAGAACTCGGCGAGCGCCTCGGCCTTGCGGGTGCTGTAGATCAGCACGGACCGGGTGGTCACGACGTCGACCGAGGCGTCGCCGACGCCCGCCAGGTCGTGCGCCTCGGCGCGGGTGAACGAGCACCGGGGATCGTCGCCGGCCCGCGCGCGGCACACGTCGAGCAGGTCCTGCGAGACGTCGCTGAAGATCACGCGGCCGCCCGGGCCGAGCCGCTCCAGGGCGCCGAAGGCGATCAGCCCGGTGCCGCACCCGACGTCGAGCACCACGTCGTCGGGCTCCAGGCAGGCCCGGTCGAGGACGCCGTCGCGGAACGCCTCGAGCCCCGGCGTGTGCCTGCTGTGCAGCTCGGCGGACCCGCCGTCGCGCCGGGTCAACAGCCAGCTCGCCCACTTGTCGGTCGCCATCGGGCCACGGTACCGCCGGCCGGCCGAACGAGCGCGGCCGAACGAGCGCGGCCGGGCGGGCGTGGCGGGGCGGGCGTGGCCGGGCCGGGCGGGCGTGGCCGGGCCGGGCGGGCGTGGCCGGGCGTGGCCGGGCGGGGCAGCGTGGCCGGGCGGGCGCGGGCGAGGCGGCGCGGTCAGACGGCCGCCGGGGCCGCCGCGCGGTGGCGGAGCTGCTTGCGCAGCGCCAGGGACGACGACTTGTACGCGATCAGGCCGATCAGCACCGTGACGAGCGCCAGGACCAGCCCGGAGAGCGGCCGCCAGGCCGTCGCGTGCTCGCCGGCCAGCCAGTGGATGGTGTACGTCCCGCTGGCGGCGATGGTGAACGTCAGCGCCCAGAAGCCGTGCGCGAACGGCTGCCGCAGGTAGCCGGGGGTCAGGAAGAGCTGCACCAGCAGCAGCGGGACCATCGTGCCGAGCAGCAGCAGGTCGATGGTGTCCAGGTGGCCGCCGTTGATGGCGAACCACGCGTTGCCGGCGACCGCGGGCGGCGCCGAGAAGATGGCCATGGTGGGCAGCAGCGGCCCGGGCAGCGCGGGGCGCAGCGCGAGCCGGCCCAGCAGGATCGAGCCGATCAGGAACCAGAACAGGATGCCGACGCCGAACGCGCCGACGGCGATCGCGCGCCAGCCGGCGAGCGCGGCGGACTGGGCGCCGACGAGCGAGGCGGCGACGGTGGGCAGCAGGTATCCGGCGTGCAGGGTGTCGATGTCGAGGCCGCCGCTGAGCAGGTGCGCGACGAACCAGCCGGCGAAGACGGTGGCGAGCACCAGCATGACGGCGATGACGACGCGGCCGCCGGTGAGCCAGGTGCCGGCGAGGCGGCCACCCATCAGCAGGCCGGTGGTGGGTACCAGCGCGGCGAACGGGCCGAGAATCGGATGCCGCAGGTCGTCCCGGGACGCTTTGGTGACATAGCGGACGAGCAGGGCGAGCCAGACCACGAGCACCGCCCACCACAGGGCGTCGCCCACGAGGGCCGGCACGAGATCGGCCGCGGCCGCGGCCGTCCAGGTGCCGGCCAGCCCGGCGAGCCCGAAGGCGATACCGAAGAGGTTGAGCGGCATCGGGTTCCTCCCATTCACGGTGTGTACCGAGAACAGGATTCCCGAACGTGTGCGGCAGTGGATCAGTCAAATGACTGGCCCGGATGACTGTGTCCACAAAAGACAATTCAGGTCTCGGGCCCCTCGTATTCGATCCGCTCCTTGCGGACCGGTGCGGAGACCGTTTCCTCGCCGGTTACGGTCTGTTTGCCGAGCCGGACCCGCTCGACGGGCACCCGCTCGGTGGCGACGACGGGCCGCTCCTCGTACAGGGTCGTCGGATCCTCGTCCGTCACGTCCGGGGCGCCGGCCGGGACCTCCTCGAGCCGCACCTCTTCGCGGGCGACCGGGACGGTGATCTGACGCTCCTCGGTGACCACGTGCTTGCGCAGGCGGACTTTGGTGACGGGCTCCCGCCGTACGTCGGTGACCAGGCGTTCCTCCGATCGGGTCATGGCGTCGCCGGCCGGGTCCGCGAGGTCGTAGTGCGCCGCCAGACGGTCGGCGTCGCCGTGGTCGAGGGGCCCGTCGGTGTCCACCATGGGTGCCTCGCGGATGCGGGACGCGCCGGCCGCGACGGTGAGCCGGCCGGCGTCGAGGCGGGCGCCGCGCAGCGGGACGAACGACTCCTGGAAGGACATCGAGCCGGTCCGCACGGTCACCCACAGTGGCTCGCCGGACTCCGGCCCGAGATAGATCTGGCCGACCGTGCCGACCCGGCTCCCCGCATTGTCGTACACCTCGGCGCCGTTCAGGTTGTCAAGATCATCTCGTGAGATCGCCATTTTCGGAAATTACCCCGGGCAGGGCGTAAAACACGTGGGAATTCGTGTGCATGGCCGCCGGGGGCCCGGGTACGAAATGGGGCGTACCGAGCTCCAAGGAGGACCCCCTGATGATCACACTGGACCAGGTCCGCGCCCTGAGCGGACGAGACGTGTACGGACCCGACAACGAGAAGATCGGCAGTGTCGGACAGGTGTGGGAGGACGGCGCCGGCCAGCCCACGTGGGCGAGCGTCAAGACCGGGCTGTTCGGGCTCAACGAGTCGTTCGTGCCGCTGCGCGACGCGGACGTGGACGGCGACCGGCTGGTGCTGCCGTTCGGCAAGGCCAAGGTCAAGGACGCGCCCAACGTCGACGTCTCGCACGACGAGCCGCTGACCCAGGACGACGTCGAGCGGCTCTACGACTACTACGGGATGAGCTGGCAGGACAGCTCCCGGGCGTACCAGGCCGGCGCCGCCGCCGGAACGGCCAACTACACCGGCACCACCCGGGAGGCCGAGTTCAGCGACCGCGACGCTTCTTTCACCGAGCGCGACCGCGACGCTTCCTTCGCCGACCGCGACCGGGACGCTTCCTTCACCGACCGCGATCGTGATCGTGATGGTGACCGCGACTGGGGCCGCGACGACGACGCCATGACTCGTTCCGAGGAGCGGCTCGCGGCCGGCACGCAGCGCGAGGAGACCGGCCGGGCCCGCCTGCGCAAGTACGTGGTGACCGAGCAGGAGCACGCGACCGTGCCGGTCGAGCGCGAGGAGGTGCGGCTCGAGCGTGAGCCGATCACCGAGGGCAACCGCGGTGCCGCCTTCTCGGGCCCCGACATCACCGAGTCGGAGCACGAGGTGACCCTGCACGCCGAGCGCCCGGTCGTCGAGACCGAGACCGTGCCGGTCGAGCGGGTGCGCCTCGGCAAGGAGACGGTCACCGACGAGGAGACCGTCAGCGGCGAGGTGCGCAAGGAGCGCATCGAGGCCGACATGCCGGGCGAGCGGGGCCGGCGCGACCTCGACTGATCAGGCCCGTTCGGCCAGGACGCAGACCGCGAGCAGGTGCACGGAGGGCCAGGAGGCCCGGTCCCAGCCTGCCGCGGTCTCGTCCGCGTTCCAGCCCCGGGCGGTCACCGTGTCGGCGACACCGTCGGCGTAGGCGGCCAGCACCTCCGGGCGCGGGCGGCCGAGCGTCTCGCGGATCTGCATGACGTGCTGGTCGACCGCGGCGGCCAGGCCGGGAAGCGAGCGCATCGCCTCCATGCCGGCGGCGCCGAGCCGCTGCGACCACTGGGCGAGCGCGAGCGACGCCGCGGCGGTCACGTGGTGCTTGAGGTCCATGACCAGCGACCGTACGGACGCGGGCCACCGTCCGACAAGGTCGAAAACCGACATTCGGTCCGTTCGGCCGGTGCCTCGTCCGTCACCAGGACGAATCCGGCCGGGTTACCGTGTGAGCGTGGTCACGGCCGCAGCGCTTCGACCAGTGTCGCGAGCGGTCCAGGGCGCGCCGCGGCGAAGCCCGTGCCCGCCCACAGGTTGAGCGCCGACGCGTCGCCGGCGGCCGCCGCGGCGGCCCGGATCGGGGCCGTCAGGTGGTGGATCGCCGGATAGCCGAGCGGCGCCACCGCGGAGTATTCGTCGAGGAAGCGGTTGCGCAGCCCGCGTGCCGGCTGACCGGTGAAGGCCCTGGTCACGGCCGTCTCGCGGTAGTCGCCGGAGAGCATCGCCCGCCGCTGCGCCGGGCGGGTGCCCGCCTCGTCGGCCAGCAGGAAGAACGTCCCGGCCTGCACCGCCGCCGCGCCCGCGGAGAGAAGCGCCGCCACCTCGCCGGCCGAGGCCGTCCCGCCCGCCGCGATCACCGGCAGGCCGGTCACGCCCCGCACCTCCGCCAGGACCTCCGGCGCCGTGCTGGTGCCCCGATAGCGTGCCGGGTCCGTGGTGGACGCGTGCCCGCCGGCCGTGCCGGCCTGGGCCACCAGCGCGTCCGGCCCGGCGGTCATCGCCCGCACGGCCTCGAGCCGCCCGGTCACCGTGATCAGCACCCGCGAGCCGCCGCCACGCAGACCCGCGACCACCTGCGCCGACGGCACCCCGAACGTGAAGCTGACGTACGGGACCCGGTAGTCCCGCGCGAGCTCGACCTTGGCGCCGAAGTGGTCGTCGTCGTCGAGCCGCAGCGGCGGCAGCTCCACCCCGTAGCGCTCCGCCTCGGCGAGCAGCACCTCCCGGTAGCGGGCGAGCGGCTCCGTCGAGGCCGGCCGCGGCGCCGGCACAAAGATGTTGAGGCCGTACGGGGCTCCGGCGCTCCGTACCGCCCGCAGCTCCTCCTCGACGGCCGGCGGCGACTTGTATCCGGCGGCGAGGAAGCCGAGGGCTCCCGCCTCGGCGGCGGCGACGACCAGCTGCGACGTGGTGGGGCCGCCGGCCATGGGCGCGACCACGACGGGACCGGGCAGCTCGAGCATGGACAGACCCTACGGCCCCTCAGCCCCGGGCCGAGAAGCGCTGCTGGTAGGCGCGGGGCGAGATGCCGGTCCGCGCGGTGACGGCCCGGCGCAGCGTCTCGGGGCTGCCGATGCCGGTGCGCGCGGCGGCCGTCGTCACGGAGTGTCCCTCGGCGAGCATCCGCAGGGCGGCGTCGACCCGCACCGCCTCGACGTACTTCGCCGGGCTGGCGCCGACCTCGTCGCGGAACAGCCGGGAGAGGTGGCGCGGGCTGACGCTGATCCGGGCGGCGAGCGCGGGGATCGCGTGGTCGCCGCCCGGATCGGCGGCGATGGCGTCGGTCAGCTCGCGCAGCTTCGGGGTGGACGGCCGGGGCAGCGCCAGCGACGGCGAGAACTGCGACTGGCCGCCGGGCCGCTGCAGGAAGACGACCAGCTCCTGGGCGACCGTGCGCGCCACCGCCTCGCCCCGGTCGCGCTCGACCAGCGCCAGCGCGAGGTCGATGCCGGCCGAGACACCCGCCGACGTGTGCACCGTGCCGTCCTCGACGAACAGGGCGTCCGGCACGACCTCGATCCGGGGGTACGCCGCGGCGAGCAGCCGGGCGTGCCGCCAGTGCGTCGTGGCGCGCCGCCCGTCGAGCAGCCCGGCCGCGGCGAGCACGAAGGCCCCCGTACAGATGGAAGCCGTTCTCTGAGCCCTCGCGGCCAGGACGCCGGCCGCCTCGACCAGCGCCGGGGGGATCGGGGTGATCGGCAGGCCGTCGCCGCCGACGATCAGCGCGGTGCCGACCCCTGGACGACCTCCTGTTCCACCACTCCCGCCGGGTGTTCCTGTTCGGCTCGCTCCAGGGGCGCCGGCTCGGGCTCACCCCCGACCCCGAGCTGCTGTACGTGGGCGCGATGTTTCACGATCTCGGCCTCACCGCGCGGTACCGCCGCGACGACCAGCGCTTCGAGATCGACGGCGCCGACGAGGCCCGCCGCTTCCTGCTGGCGCACGGGATCGGCCCGGCCGAGGCGCGCGTCGTCTGGGAGGGGGTGGCGCTGCACACCACGCCGGAGATCCCGTACCGCCTGGAGCCGGAGGTGGCCCTGGTGACGGCCGGCGTCGAGACCGACGTGCTCGGCATCGGCTACGCGGAGCTCGACCCCGCCGCCATCGCGGAGGTGACGGCGGCGCATCCCCGCCCGGGCTTCAAGAAGGCCATCGTGGACGCCTTCGCCGAGGGCTTCCGGCACCGGCCCGCCACCACCTTCGGCACGGTCAACGGCGACGTCCTGGAGCACCGCGTGCCCGGCTTCCGGCACCTCGACTTCGTCGACGTCATCGAGAAGTCGGCCTGGCCCTCCTGACCCGCCTACGCGGCCGCCGTGCCGGCGAAAGACGGGCGCGGCGGCTGCCACACCTCGGGATGGCGGCCGACGAGGACGGCGGCGGCGGCCCGGCAGCCGGCGACGAAGTCGAGAATCGCCGGCTCGGCCTCGTCGCGGCGCCACAGCACGCTCATCCGGCCGCAGACGCCGGGCACCGGCACAAAGCGCAGATCGGGGTAGCGGCCCAGCCGGAACGACGCCGGCACCACCGAGACGCCCAGGCCGTCGGCGACCAGGTCGGGGACCGCGGCCGGGGCGGTCGGCACCGGGCTGAGCTCGACCAGGGCCGCCTCGGCCGCGGCGTCCAGCTTGGCCCAGCAGTGCCGCCGCTCCCGGACGGGAAACAGCAGCGGCTCGGCGGCGAGCTCGCCGAGCGAGATCCGGTCGCCCCGGGCGGCCGGGTGGCCGGCGGCGAGCGCCACCACCGACGGCTCATCCACGAGCGCCTCGCCGCGCACCGCGGGGGAGCCGGCCCCGCCCCAGCTCAGCGCCGCGTCGATGGTGCCGGCGGCGAGCGCGGCGCTCTGCTTGTCGTCGTCGACGTCCATCACCACGACCCGCACCTCGGGGCGCCGCTCGCGCAGGCGCCGGATCGCCTCGGCGAGCAAGCCGCCGGGCGGGCTGGGCAGGGGAGCGGCGACGGTGATCGTACGGCTGCCGCGCGCGGCCCGGACCACGCGCTCGTTCTGGGCCAGCGCCCGCCGGGCCTCGGGCAGGACGGCGCGGCCGGCCTCGGTCAGCTCGGCCCCGGCCGGCGTACGGCGGAAGAGCTGAACCCCGAGCTGGCGCTCCAGCTGCTGGATCTGGCGGCTCAGCGCCGGCTGGGCGAGCCGCAGCCGCTGCGCCGCCCGGCCGAAATGCCCCTCGCCGGCCACCGCGAGGAAGGCCCGCAGCAGCCGGGGTTCGAGGTCAGTGGTCACATGATCAAGCTACCTGCGCCGATGCCGGCCCGGCATCGGCCGATGACGAAACGGTCTTGGACGTCTGCCCGTGCGGACGGGTTGGGTGGTGGCATGACCTACGTAACCGGCTCTTTCGCCAAGCCCGTCGTCACGGACCCGCGGACCCGCGAGGCCGTGAGCTTCCTCGGCGGCCTGATCAGCATGCGGGCGACCTGGGCCGACACCGACGGTGGCTTCGCCGTCCTGGAGCACAACGGCGAGCGGGGCTACATGTCGCCGCTGCACCTGCACGAGGCCGACGAGGAGACCTTCCTGGTGCTCGAGGGCACGCTGCGCGTCGAGGTCGGCACCGACGTGCACAGCGTCGGCGAGGGCGGCCTCGCCCTGCTGCCCCGCGGCCTGGCGCACGGCTTCGTCGTCACGTCGCCGCAGGCCCGCTTCCTGACCCTGCACACGCCCGCCGGCTTCGACCGCTTCGTCGCCGAGGTGGGCGCCGCGACCCCGCCGTCCGGCCCGGCGGAGCTGACCCGCATCGCGGCCGCCCACGGCGTGCAGATCGTCGGGCCGCCGCTGCTCCCGTGACCCCCTGACGCGCCGGTGCAAAAGGCCGCTGAGCCGTGCGGCGGAAAGCCGGCCGGTCCTTCTCCCCCGGGGAGGGCCGGCCGGCATTTTCGTGACACGTCACTCCTGGAAGGCCACCAGGTGCCGTTCGCGGGCGCGGGTCAGGTGGACGCGCATGGCCGTCTCGGCGGCCTCCGGGTCGGCTCGCTCGATGGCCGCGGCGATGTCCTGGTGCTCGTCGTTGGTGACGGCCGTCTGGGCGTACGGGAAATAGCGTCTGTGCAGATGCAGGTGGGCGTGGAGCCGGGCGATGCTGTCGCGCAGCAACGGGCTGCCGGAGGCGGTCGCGATGAGATCGTGCAGGTGGGCGTCGAGCGCGGTGAAGGCGGCGTGCCACTGGCGGTCGTCGCCGCCCGCGATGGTGCGGGTCGCCTCGGTGACCAGCTCGGAGCGCTGCGCCGCGGTGGCGCGGGTGGCCGCCCAGCGGGCCGCGGCACATTCGAGCAGCAGGCGCATCTCGAACATGTCGTTGAACTCGGCGCGCGTGAGCAGCGGGCTCACTGTGTAGCCGGCCAGCGGGCGCTTGCGGACCAGGCCCTCGGACTCGAGCCGGGCGAGCGCCTCGCGCACGGGCGTGGGGGAGACCTCCAGCTCGCGGGCGAGGCCGTCGATGTTGACCCGGTCGCCGGGCTGGAGCGTGTGCTCGAGCACGGCCGAGCGGAGCGTGTCGTACACGTCGTCACCCAGGGTGGAGCGCTTCAGCCGTGGCAGCGTCATGGGTCCACTCTCCCTTGAGGCGTTTCCGCTTCATCTCACACCGATGTCTTGACGGGGCCGGATGTTACCCGGTACACATCCAGGAAAGATCCTATAGGATCTACGAACCCCAAGAGCGACCAGTGCCTGGCCCGCGAGTAGGGAGCCGCCGTGCCCGTCATCACCCACGCCGAGGCGTACCTGATCGAGGTGCCCGTCGAGACGCTGCGCACCGACGCGCTCCAGACGTTCCTGGCGCAGGAGACGGTGTTCGTCGAGATCCGCACGGACGACGGCGGCGAAGGCACCGGCTACACGTACACGATCGGCACCGGCGGCACCGCCGTGCTCGCGCTGCTGCGCGACTACCTGCTGCCCCGGCTGCCCGGGCAGGACCCGCGGCGGGTGGAGGCGGTGTGGCGGGACCTGTTCCTGTCCACCAAGGCGACCACGGTCGGCGCCCTCACCTCGCTGGCGCTGGCCGCGGTCGACACCGCCCTCTGGGACTGGCGCTGCAAGGCGGCCGGGCAGCCGCTCTGGGTGCTCGCCGGCGGCGCCAAGGACCGCGTCCCGCTCTACGACACCGAGGGCGGCTGGCTGCAGCTCACCACCGAGGAGCTGGTCGCCGGCGCGCTGGCGAGCAAGAAGGCGGGCTGGCCGGGCATCAAGATGAAGGTGGGCCGGTCGCCGCGCGAGGACGCGGACCGTCTCGCGGCGGTGCGCGACGCGGTCGGGGCCGACTTCGACGTCATGCTCGACGCCAACCAGTCGCTGACCGCGAGCGACGCGATCCGGCGCGCGAAGCTGCTCGAGCCGTACGACCCGTACTGGTTCGAGGAGCCGCTGCCGGCCGAGGACGTGGCCGGTCACGAGGCGGTCGCGGGCAACACCTCCATCCCGGTCGCCGTCGGCGAGTCGATGTACGCGCCGGGCCAGTTCGCCGAGTACGTGCGGCGCGGCGCGGCCGGCGTGATCCAGGTCGACGTGGCCCGCGTCGGCGGCATCACCCCGTGGCTCAAGGTGGCGCACCTGGCCGAGGCCGCCAACGTCGCGGTCTGCCCGCACTTCCTCATGGAGCTGCACGTGAGCCTCTGCTGCGCGGTGCCGAACAGCCGCTACCTGGAGCACATCCCGCAGCTGCGCGCCGTCACCCGCGACGAGATCGCGGTGGAACGGGGGCACGCGCTCGCCCCGAGCGCGCCGGGTCTCGGCATCGCCTGGGACCGCGACGCGATCGACGACCGGAGGAAGCGATGACCGTGCTGGCAACCCCGGCCGCGCCGCCCCGCAAGCCGCCGCGACATCCTCATCGTCGACGAGCCCAGCGGAATGGGAGAACGACCACGACTACGCGCGGATGAGCCGCCGGATCATCCGGCTGATCCACACGGAGACGCACGTCGAGGGAGGAGTGAGCGCGGCATGAACCCGATCGAACGGGCCCGCGTCGGCAGCACGTGGGTGACCCGGCTGGGTCTCGGGCTGGCGCCCATCGGAGGGCTCTACGCGCCGGTGAGCGAACAGCAGGCGTACGCGACGGTCGAACGCGGCTGGGATCTGGGGATCCGCTACTTCGACGTGGCGCCGCTCTACGGCAACGGGCTCGCCGAGGCGCGGGCCGGGCACGTGCTCTCCCGCAAGCCGCGGGACGAGTTCGTGCTGTCGACGAAGGTGGGGCGGCTGCTGCGGCCCGGCGGCGGGAACCCGCAGGACATCTGGGCGCAGGACACCGGGGTCACGCCCGTGTTCGACTTCAGCGCCGGGGGCGTGCTCACCTCGTACGAGGAAAGCCTTGCCCGTCTCGGCCTCGACCGGGTGGACATCCTGCACGTGCACGACCCGGACTACCACTTCGACGACGCGGCGGAGCACGCCCTGCCGCAGCTGGTGCGGATGCGGCGGGAGGGCCGGATCGGCGCGGTGTCGGTGGGCATGAACCAGGCGAAGATGCTCGCCGAGTTCGTGCGGACCGGGTCGCTGGACGCCGTGCTGCTGGCCGGCCGCTACACGCTGCTGGACCGCTCGGGCGCCGACGAGCTGCTGCCGCTGTGCCGGGAACGCGGCGTGCCGGTCATCGCCGGCGGGGTCTTCAACTCGGGGCTGCTCGCCGACCCCACACCGGCCGCCACGTTCAACTACGTGCCGGTCGACCGGGCCACGCTCGACCGGGCGCTCGCGATGCGCGAGCTCTGCGCGCGCTACCGGGTTCCGTTGCGGGCGGCGGCGATCCAGTTCCCGGCGCGGCATCCGGCCGTCGCCGGCGTGCTCGTCGGGGTGCGGTCGCCCGAGGAGGTCGAGGACGCCGTGAAGATGGCGAGCCTGCCGATCCCGGAGGAGCTGTGGAAGGAGCTGGACGCGTGATCGTCGACGCGCATCACCACCTCTGGACCGCCGACTACGCCTGGCTCCAGGACCCGTCGCTGGAGCGGATCCGCCGCGACTACACAGTGGACGATCTGCGCGCCGCGCTGCGGGCCGCCGGCGTGGACCGCACCGTGCTCGTCGAGGCGGGGCGCGGGGACGACGCGGAGACGGCCGAGTTCCTGCGGACCGCGCTCGAGACTCCGGAGATCGCCGGGGTGGTCGGCTGGGCCTCGCTCGCCTCGCCGCGGCTCGCCGAGACCATCGAGCGGCACCGCGCCGGGCCCGGCGGTCACCTGCTCGCCGGCATCCGCGACCAGGTCCAGGCGCACGGCCCCGACCACCTCGACGGCCTCCACGCCGGTCTCGCCGCCGTCGCCGCCGCCGGCCTGGTCAACGAGCTCGTGGTGCGCTCGGACCAGCTGCCGTCGGTCGCCCGGGCCGCGGCCGCCTTCCCGGACAGCACCTTCGTGCTCGACCACCTGGGCAAGCCCGCCATCGCCGGGGGCGCCCTGGCCGAGTGGCGCGCGCTGATCGCCCCGGTCGCCGCCCGGCCCAACGTCGTCGCCAAGCTCTCCGGCCTGGTCACCGAGGCCGACCCGGGCACGTGGACAGCCGCCGACCTCCGGCCGTACGTGGCGACGGCGGTCGAGCTGTTCGGCACGGACCGGCTGATGTTCGGCTCCGACTGGCCCGTCTGCGAGCTGGCGGCCGGCTACACCGAGGTCAAGGACGCCCTCGTGGAGACACTCGGCGGGACGCCGGAGGACGTCTTCGGCGGCACCGCCGTCAGCACCTACCGCTTGGAGCTGCCTTGAGAATCACCGCGATCGAGACGTACGACGTGCGTTTCCCCACCTCTCGCGAGCTGGACGGCTCCGACGCGATGAACCCGGACCCCGACTACTCCGCCGCGTACGTCGTGCTGCGCGCCGAGGACGGCCGGGAGGGCTACGGTTTCACCTTCACCATCGGCCGCGGCAACGAGGTCGTCCGCGCCGCCATCGACGCGCTTGCCCCGTTCGTCGTCGGGCACGACGCGAGCGACCTCGGCGGTTTCGCGCGCCGGCTCACCCACGACTCGCAGATCCGCTGGCTCGGCCCCGAGAAGGGCGTCACCAGCCTCGCCGCGGCCGCGCTGGTCAACGCCGCCTGGGACCTGGCGGCCCGGGCCGCGGGCAAGCCGCTGTGGCGGTTCCTGGCCGACCTGACACCCGCCCAGATCGTCGAGATGGTCGACTGGCGGTACCTCAGCGACGCGCTCACTCCCGCCGAGGCACTGTCCATCCTGGAGGCCGCGGCGCCGGGCCGGGCCGAGCGCGTGCGGCACCTGGAGGAGCACGGCTATCCGGCGTACACGACCTCGCCCGGCTGGCTGGGCTACGACGACGAGAAGCTGGCGCGGCTCGCCCGCGAGGCGGTCGCCGACGGGTTCGGCCAGATCAAGCTGAAGGTGGGGGCGTCGCTCGCCGACGACGTGCGGAGGATGCGGATCGCCCGCTCGGTGGTGGGCGACGACATTCGCATCGCGGTGGACGCGAACCAGCGCTGGGACGTGGCCGAGGCGATCGACTGGATGGGCGCGCTGGCGCCGTACCACCCGTGGTGGATCGAGGAGCCCACCAGCCCCGACGACGTCCTCGGCCACGCGGCGATCCGGCGCGGCGCCGGCGTGCCGGTGGCGACGGGCGAGCACGTGCAGAACAGGGTCGTCTTCAAGCAGCTGCTCCAGGCGGACGCCGTCGACTTCGTGCAGATCGACGCGTGCCGCGTGGCGGGCGTCAACGAGAACATCGCGATCCTGCTGCTGGCGGCGAAGTTCGGCAAGCCGGTCTGCCCGCACGCCGGCGGGGTCGGCCTGTGCGAGGTGGTGCAGCACCTGTCGATGTTCGACTACGTGGCCGTGTCGGGCAGCCTGGACAACCGCGTGATCGAGTACGTCGACCACCTGCACGAGCACTTCACCGACCCGGTCGTCCTCCGCGACGGCGCCTACCAGGCGCCGACGGCCCCCGGCTTCTCGTCCCGCATGCACGCGTCGTCGCTGGCCCGCTATTCCTTCCCCGACGGGCCGGAATGGGCCTGATCTCCCTGTCCCTGTCCGGCGGGGACGACCCCGGTCGTCCCCGCCGTCCGGCAACGACTACGACGGCCCGATCGCGGCGCCGAGACACGTGCCGGCCGCCCTCGAACCAGGCGCCGCCGATCAACCTGGACCCGCCCGCCGACCTGGACTCGCCCACCAACCTGGAACGGCCCACGATTTTGAGGTGGACCCCCGTTCTGTGGTCGCTGCGTACCGTCGAGGGTCTGGTCGAGGCGGTGACCGGCCGCCGCCCGGACGTGCTCGCGCTGGGCGCCACCCGGCTGTGCCTGCAACACGAGGTCGACCAGCGGCTCGGCGTGCGCCCCGGAACGCTGCCGGACCTGTTCCTCACCGAGCCCGTCCGCGCCGGCAAGTACGCGGGCGCCGTCCTCGACCGCTCAGGCGTTGCGCGGGGAGCTCTTCGCGTAGCGTCCCTTCTCGAAGCAGCCGTTCGCGCGGTGCTTGTGACGTGGGCCGCTCAGGGACCTAGCAGCTCCGTCAAGGGGACCCGCACCTCGGCCGGGTGCAGGCCGAGCGTGGCGAACTCATCGGCCGTCGCCCACAACAGCTCGAAACTGTTGTCGGCGTTGTGGTCGGCGGCCTCCTGTCCGGAGAGCACCGGCACGCCCTCGACATCGGTCATCAGGAAGTAGTGGGCGGCACGCCCGTTGTGCCGCCCACTCCACAGCAGCGGCCCTGCGGTGGCCCGGAGCGTGGTCTCCTCGTGGAGCTCCCGGACCGCCGCCTCCGCCGCCGTCTCACCCGGCTCGACGTGGCCGCCGGGCAGCACGGCGTAGTGGTGCCCAAGGCACGCCTCGCCCTGCCGTCCGGCGTCCTCGCACATGACGCAGTTGTGCTTCTGGCGCAGGAACCGCTTGATGAGCAGCACGCGCGATCCGTCGACCACCACCGCGACCGCCCGCGGAACCCGTTCCCCGGTGGCACGCAACGCGATCCGGCGGCCCTCGACCTCCGCGATCTCCACCATGACGACCTCACCCGGTTCGAAGCGGCCGGTCGCACGTTCGCGGATGACGCCCTCGGCGCCGTCGCCTATCCACACGACCACCCCGACGGAGAGAACCTTGGTGACCCGGCCGGGCACGACCTCGCCGGCCCGCCGAGTGCCCATCACCTCGGCCCCCAGCTCGCGTCCGGCGAGTGCCGACGGCTTCTCGGCCTGCAGCTCGCGTCGGGCGAGTGCCGGTGGATTCTCGGCCTGCAGCTCGCGTCCGGCGAATGCCGACCGCTCCTCGGCCCGGCGCCCGGAGATCTCGCGGCCGGAGATGACGCCCGTTTCCTGTCGTCGCCTGCCATGACTCGGACGGTCACCACGTCGCCCCCACCTGAATGAGGTTATGCAGCCCCGGCAACGCCGCGTCCGATCCCCGCCAGACCGACGGCTCCCGGTCCGCCAGGCTCGACGTCATGCAGAAAGCACTCGACGGAAAAGTGGCCCTGGTGACGGGTGGCGGACGTGGCATCGGCGCCGCCGTGGCGCTGCGGCTGGCGGCGGACGGCGCCGATGTGGCGATCACGTTTCAGCGCGACGAGGAGAGCGCCGCCTCGGTGGTGGAGCGCGTCAAGGCGGCAGGCCGGCGAGCCGTTGCCGTGCGGGCGGACAGCGCCGACCCGGCCGCGGTGGTGGCCGCTGTCGACCGCGCGGCCGGGGAGTTCGGGCGCCTCGACATTCTCGTCAACAACGCCGGCGCGTTTCTGCTCGGCCCGCTGGAGCAGCTCACCGCGGACGACGTGGAGCAGACCCTCGCCGTCAACATCCGGGCGCCGTTCGTCGCATGCCAGGCCGCGTCGCGTCACCTGACGGCCGGCGGCCGGATCGTCACGATCGGCAGCAACATGGCCGTGCGCACCGTGTTTCCGGGCTTCTCCCTGTACGCCATGAGCAAGACCGCGCTCACCGGCCTGACCAAGGCCCTCGGCCGCGAGCTGGGCGGCCGGGGGATCACCGTCAACCTGGTGAACCCGGGCCCCACGGACACCGACCTCAACCCGGCCGACGGCCCGAACGCCGCCACCGTCAACGCGTTGACGGCGCTCGGCCATTACGCCAGCCCCGACGACATCGCCGCCGCGGTGGCCTTTCTCGCCGGGCCCGGTGGCCGCTACATCACCGGCGCGGCCGTGAACGTCGACGGCGGCTTCACGGCTTGACGAGGCCGGGCTTGTGAATGATCTGGATCAGGTTGCCGCAGGTGTCGTCGAGGACCGCGGTGGTGATGTCACCCATCTGCAGCGGCTCCTGCGTGAAACGCACCCCCAGGCCGCGCAGCCTCTCGTACTCCGCGTGAACGTCCTTGACATAGAACGAGGTCAGCGGGACGCCGTCGTCGACGAGGGCGGCCTTGAACGGCTTGGCGGCCGGGTGGGCGTCCGGTTCGAGCAGCAGCTCACAGCCGTCCGGATCGTCCGGTGAGACCACGGTGAGCCAGCGGTGTTCGCCGACGGGCACCTCGGTCTTCTTCACGAAGCCGAGCTTGTCGGTGTAGAAGGCCAGCGCCTTGTCCTGGTCGTCGACGTAGACACTGGTCACGTAGATGCGCATCGGTTCTCCCTTGCCCCGCCGCCCCGCCACCGGTCGGTGAGGTGCTCCAGCGGTGTGGTGTCGATGTGGTGGAACTTGTAGCGACCTTCGCGCCGGCTGCGGATCAGCCCGGCACGCAGCAGCACGTCGAGGTGCTGCGAGACCGCCTGCCGCGAGAGCCCCAGCTGATGCCGCATGGTCAGCCGCGAACAGATCTCGAACAGCGTCTGGCCGTCCCGTTCCGCCAGCTCATCAAGGATCTTCCGGCGGTTCGGATCGGCCAGCGCCTTGAAGACCTCGGCCTCGGCAGCAGTCTCGCTCACACACCCACAATAGGCAAGTCGTCACTTGCCTATCAACCCCCGGAAGCGGGGTGTTGACCGGTCACGACGTCTTACCGTACGGTAATGCATTACCGAGTGGTAAGACGTTGGAAGGAGACGGGCATGCCCGAGGTCGCGCGTTCCATCGAGATTTCGCAGCCGCCCAGTGCGGTGTGGCGGTGGCTGTCCACCGAGGACGGGCTGCGGCGGTGGATGTCGCCGGGGATCGAGATCGATCTGCGGCTGGGCGGGGGCTATCGGATGCCCGGCCCCGACGGGGAGACGTGGATCAGCGGGACGGTGCTGGAGATCGTGCCGGAGGGGCGGCTGGTGCTGTCCTGGATCGAGGAGGACTCCGGCTGGGTGCATCCGGGGCGGCTCGTCGTCACGCTGGAGCCGGTCGCGGGTGGCACTCGGGTGGTGCTCGTGCACGACGGATTCGCGGGGATCGGCAAGCCCGACTGGCAGGGCACGGTCGAGGCGTACGAGCGCGGGGCCGACAAGCACCAGGTGCTCCAGCGGCTCGCCGAGGCGGCGGGGACCGGCGTTGGGTGAGAAGGGGGAGACGGGCGACCTCTTCCGGGCGATGGCCGACCCGACGCGGCGGCGGATCCTCGACCTGCTCGCCGAGCACGGCACGCTGAGCGTGAGCGAGCTGGCCGCCCACTTCCCGGGGCTGGTGGCGTCGGGCATCTCGAAGCACCTGATGGCCCTGCGGGCGACGGGTCTGGTCACCGCCACCCGGCAGGGCCGCCATCAGCTGTACGCCATCGACGCGGACGCGATGTCGCGGGCCATGGCGCCGTGGCTGGCGAGGTACGAGACCTACTGGGCCGGGGCGCTCGACCGCCTGCGGGACGCGGCGGGCGACGGTCAGGCGGAGTAGACCTCCAGGCCGGAGAGCTGCCCGGCCGGCCAGCCCGTGTTGCCGGTGACGGTGACGCGCACGGTGCGGGCCTGCGCCGGCGGGCAGGTGAGCGACACGGTGTTGCCGGCGGCGGGATCGAAGGTGCGGGCCGCGGCGGGGACCAGCGTCGTGGCGCCGTCCGAGATGCTCAGCGTCTGGGTGCGCGCGCCCCACGACGGTGGCAGCCTGAGGACGAAACGGCTCACCGTCGTCGCGGCGCCGAGGTCGACCTGGATCCACTGGGGGAAGGCGTTGTTCGCGCTCTCCCAATAGGTGCCCGCGTCGCCGTCGACGGCGTTGGCCGGGGCGTACGACTGGGCCTGGCCGCTCGCCGTCGCCGGGCGGCCGCGGGCGAGGTCCGTCGCGGGCGGGGGCGTGCTGTCCGCGTACACCTGGATCTGGGAAAGCTGTGCCGCCGGCCAGCCGGAGTTGGCCGCGAAGCTCAGCCGCAGCGTGCGGATCGCAGTGCCGGCAAGCGTGAGCGTGACGGCGTTTCCCGAGGCCGGATCGAAGGTGTACGAGGTGGCGGCGCCGCCCTGCACCGCGATGGTCTGGGTGCGGCGCTCCCAGCCGGCGGGCACGCGCAGCACCACGCGCGTGACGGCGTAGGAGGCGCCGAGGTCGACCTCGAGCCATTGCGGGAAGGCGCCGCTGCTCTCCCAGTAGCTCGCCGGGTTGGTGTCGACGGCGTTGGCGGCCGCGAATCCGGCGTTGTTGCTGCTCGCGCTCACCGCCTTGCCGGCGGCGAGATCCCCGGTGGGTTGCGGTGGCGTACCCACCGTCGGCGGAGTCGGCCGTACGGCGGTGAGCGCCAGCTGTCCCTTGAGCATGCGCCCGCCGTCCGTGGTGATGCGCAGGTAGTAGTCGGCGGAGCAGAACGTGCCGTCCTCGTCGAGCGCGCGGATGCCCGTGCCCGCCGGGACCGAGGCGGCCGTCTCCGCGGTCTTCGCGATCTGGTTGCCCTCGTTGAACTCGTCGAACATGGAGACGTACAGGCCCTGGGCGCCCAGCCGGACCATGTTGTAGATGCTGCGCCAGTAGAAGTCGCCGTGCCGCCGGTGCCCCGAGGACAGGTCGCCGGGCAGGACGCAGGGCTGGTAGTCGATGCCGTGCGCGTTGCAGTCGGCCTGGTCGGCCGTGTTCACGTTGGCGTAGAACCAGTCGAGGCCGTCGAGCGTGCCGGTGCGGCCCACCATCCACGGCGACAGCATGTGGAACGCGTGATAGACGTCGAGGAAGCCCGCGCGGCTGTCGTTCTTGCCCTCGCGCCAATAGGTCGGCACGCCGCCGATGACATAGCAGCCCTGAGCCTTGAGCCAATTGACGACGTCGAGGCACGCGGACGGCGTGAACGGGCGCCCGTCGTCGTTGAACCCGAAGCCCCAGACGCAGACGACGGGCTTGCCGTTCTGGCGCGCATAGGAGGGCGACGCGGTGTGCGCGGACATCGTGGCCGTCCAGTCGGACTTCAGCTCGGACTGCATGTTCGTCCAGCCCGTGACGTCGTACATGATGTAGAACTTGCGTCCGGTCGCCTCGGCGGCCGTGCGGACCTTGCGGGCCATGGCGTCGCGGGTCGGCCCCTCGTCGCCCATCGGGTTGAAGCGCTGCAGGGCGGCGGTGTCGATGCCGTAGGTGCGCATCCACGCGAAATGCGTGTCGACCGTCTGCTGGTCGTACGAGGAGAAGAGCGTTGCCGGGCCGCCGTTGCCGAGGTTCGGGTACGCGGTCGGATAGGTGTGCGCGTAGTCGCGGTTGTCCGGCCAGGACACGATCGTCGTGTTGCTCGGCGAGGGCGGCTGGAACCGGTCGCGGCTCCAGTGCCACCAGCCGCCGATCGGCGCGCCGTCGCCGGGGCACGAGAACCAGCCCTGGTAACCGACGCTGATCTTCCCGACGACGTCGCCGGGCGGGGAGGCGGCCGTGGCCGGCGTGAGGTCGGCGAGCACCGCGGCGGCCGGGCCGGCGGCGGCCGCGGACAGCAGGGTGCGGCGGGTGAGGGACATGGGGACTCCGTGGGGACGGGGAACGGATTGACGGTCATCATGGCGTTCCGCGTCACAGGATTGCAATACTTAGACACATCGATGAAATTTGCCGCGCGAGGGAACGGAAGGCCGGTACGGCACGTTTCCGGGAGGCGAGTGCCGGGGCGATCCCGATACCGTCGCTTGTGCTCTCGGGTCGGGGAAGTCTGGTGGTGGCGCTCGTCGCCGTGCTGCTGGCGGGCGCGGGCCTCGCGCTGCTGGCGACGTCCGGTGGCGACGCGGCGCCGCGGCGGGTGGTGGTGGACGGTGTGCCGCTGCACGAGGTGCATCCGCGGGGGCTCAAGCCCGGCGAGCGGCGCCCGGGCGTCGTCGTCGCGCACGGCTATGCGGGGTCGGCGAGGCTGATGGCCCAGTTCGGTGACACCCTCGCGGCCCGGGGCTACGTGGTGGTGCTGCTGGACTTCGCCGGTCACGGGGCCAACCCGCGGGCGCGGACCGGCAACGACGCCCTCCAGGGCGAGCTCGGCGTCGCCCTCGACCACCTGCGCCGGCTGCGCGATGTGGACACCTCACGAGTCGCCCTCGTCGGGCATTCGATGGGTGCCGGCGCGGTGACCCGCTACGCGGCGGAGCATCGGGAGATCGGTGCCACCGTGGCGATCTCGCTGCCGTCGGCGCCCCCGGGCCGGCCGGCCCGGCTGCTCCTGCTGGTGGGGCAGGGCGAGTTCGCCGATTTCCGGGCCACCGCCACCGAGACCGCCGGGCGCGTCGCGGGCAGCAAGGCGGTGACGATCCCCGGGGTCGAGCACATCTCCATCCTGTACGCTCCGCGCGCGCACCGCGAAACGGCCGCCTGGCTGGACGACGGCTTCGGCGGCCCGTTCACCGCCGCGCCGCTCCCGTCGCCGCTGCACCGCCTGGCCGGTGCCGGGCTGCTCTTCGTGGCGCTGCTGCTGGGGGTCGTCCCGGTCGCCCGCGTGCTGCTCGGCCGCCGTGACCCGGTCGCGCCGGCCCGGCTGCGCCCGCTCCAGCTGGTGGCCGTCGTGGCCGCCGCCGTCGTGGCGGCGCTGACCGCGGCCGTCCTGCCGACGTCGCGCTTCCCGCTCGACTCGGGCGACTACGCGGTCGCGTTCACCTTCGTCCTCGGCGCCGTCCTGCTGGCGCTGACCCTCCGCAAGCGCGCGGTCCGCTCGCCGGTGCCGCGCCCGCGTGCGGTGGCCGCGGCGGTCGTCCTGGTGGGATACGCCGCCGTGACCATCGTCGTGCCCCTGCAGCTCGGCTTCACCAGCATGGTGCCCGTCGGCGCCCGGTGGTGGCTGCTGCCGGTGGTGTGGGCCGGTTTCGCCCTTCTGTCGTACGCGAGCGAACGGCTCTTCGGCGGCAGCACCCTCGGCGTCCTCGCCGTCTCGGCGGTGACCGTCGTGGCCCTGACCGCCGCCGCGACGCTCGGCCTGACCAACGGGTTCCTCCTGCTCGTGGTGCCGCTGCTGGCCGTGCTGTTCTTGGTGCAGGCCGGCTGGAGCGCCGTCCTCAACCGCCTGGCCGCCCCGGCGTGGGCGACCGCGCTCGCCGGCTCGCTCCTGGTGGCGTGGCCGATCGTGGCGACGTTGCCCGTGACCGCCTGACCCGCCGCGGCCGGTCGGCTCGAGCCGGGCTATGACGGCGTGACACTCGGCGTGGCCGATCGCGGCGACGCTGCCCGTGACCGCCTGACCTTCGAGCCGGGCTATGACGGCGTGGCGCTCGGGGTGGCCGGTGTGCGCAGAGGCTGGGCGGGCGTGGCGCGGGAAGCCGTGTGGCGCAGGTAGTGCGCGATGAGGGCGTCGCGCTGGGCGCGGGTCACCGGGCCGCGCAGGCGGTGGCCGTCGATCTCGATCTCGATGGTGGTGGGCTGGCGGGTCAGCCAGGCGGTGACCGCGGACAGCAGGCTCTCGACGGCCGCCGGCGCCAGGGTGACGACCAGGGCGCCCACGGTCAGGACCTCGCCGGAGCGGGTGCCCGCGGCGGACGGGGCGGGAGCGGGCCGGACGTGGTCGACCCGCGTTCGCAGGATCACCTCGCGCAGGCCCAGGATCAGGGACTGGGCGTCCGAGGTGGCCTGCGGGAAGCCGACGGTGATGGCGATGGGTTCGGAGGTGCACACGGGAGAACCGTATGTATCGGCCGGGCCCGGCCGGAACGGGCGAAGGGGCGTTTCAGCCGGGACGACCGCCCTAATCCGATCAGGGGGTCACCTCCAGGCCGGACCGGGCGACGATCTGCTGGAGCGCGGCGACATGGGCCGCGAAGGCCTGCCGGCCGGCCGGGGTGAGGCGGGCCGAGGTGCGCGGGCGCTTGCCGACGAAGGACTTGCGGATGTCGATGTAGCCGGCGTCCTCGAGGGTGGTGAGCTGCTTGGAGAGGGCCGAGTCGGAGAGCCCGGTCTGCTCGCGCAGAAATTTGAAGTCGGCCCACTCGGCGGCGGTGAGCAGGCTGACCAGGGACAGCCGCGTCGGCGCGTGGATCAGGTCGTCGAAGCGCGGCTCGACGCCGGTCACCGGGCGTCCGCGAGGGGACGCGACAGCATCACGCGGCGCAGGTGGGCCATGAGCCGCGGGCCGCCGAAGGCCAGGGCCAGGGCCACGGGCACGCAGCCGAGCGTGGCCGGCAGGGGAGCGCCGAACGCGTCCAGGGTGAAGGCGACGGCCAGCCCGGCGGCGACCAGGCCCACGGTGAAGGCGGCGATGGCGAGGGCGCCGCGCAGGCCCAGCAGCGAGTTGCGCACCTGGACCCGGGAGTGGCGGACCACGGCCAGGATCAGCGCGGACAGGCCGAGCGCGTAGAGCACCGAGCCGGTGGCGACGAGCCAGGGGACAGCGCTCTCGACGGCGCCGACGAACAGCAGCATGAGCGCGCCGGTCGCGGGCCAGAACCACGAGGGCACGAGGGTGGAGGTGACGACCTGGTCGCGACGGGCGCGGACCTCGGCCAGGGCGAGCTCGGCGTCGATGGGATCCATGCCTTGAAGTATGGGCCAGTACTTTCCTGCTTGGCAAGTACTTTCCGCGCCGACTGTCGGTGGCGGTGCGGGGTACGTTCTCTTCCATGACCGTTGTGTCCATCCGGAAGGTCGGCGACCCGGTGCTGCGCCGCGTCGCCGATCCCGTGACCACTTTCGACGCCGAGCTGCGTGCGCTGGTGCGCGACCTCAACGAGACGCTGGCCCAGTCGCGCGGCGCCGGCCTGGCCGCGCCGCAGATCGGCGTGGGGCTGCGGGTCTTCGCGATCAACCCGGACCTGCCGGGCAACGACGCGCGGCTCGACCATCTGATCAACCCGGTGCTGGAGTTTCCCGACGAACAGGAGCAGGACGGCCCCGAGGGCTGCCTGTCGATCCCGGGCATCTATCTCGACACCAAGCGCCGCCTGAACGTGGCGGCCAAGGGCTACACCGAGCACGGGGACCCGGTGCAGGTGGTCGGCGCCGGGCTGCTGGCGCGCTGCATCCAGCACGAGACCGACCACCTGGACGGGGTGCTCTTCATCGACCGGCAGGACGAGGCCGGCCGGGAGCGGCTGATGGCCACGCTGCGCGAGGCGGCGTGGTTCGACGCCCAGGTGAAGGTCAGTCCCCACGGATGATGTCGTCGATGAGCTTCGCCAGCTCGGCGGGCATCGACAGCTGAGGCGAGTGCGAGCTCGGCAGGTGGCGCACGTCGCGTGCCCGCCTGGCGAGCTCGTTCTGCAACTCGACCGGCAGCGAGCGATCCTCGTCGGTGACGATGTACGTGCTCGGCACGTCGTGCCAAACCGCCCGGGTCACCGGGGTGGCGAACGAGGCGAGCGACTGGTCGACGAGCTGGGCCGCCGCGGCCGCCGCCTCCTCGTCGCTCAGGTCGCCGTAGAGCGCGGTGCGCGGGTCGGCGGTGCGGGGGAAGAGCCCGGACTTGTCGGCGGGCTCGGGCATGCCGTGGATGGTGTACATCGACTCGCCGGCGTCCGGCAGGTATGCCGCCAGGTAGATGATGTGCCGCACGCCGGCCGCCGCCTCGGTGACCGGGATGCCCGCGTAGGAGTGCGCGACGACCACCACCGGGCCGTCGATCGCGTCGATCGCCTGACGGATCACCGCGGCGTCGTCGTGCACGTCGCCGGTGGGCGCGGTGCCGGCACTCGGCAGCGCCGGAGCCATCGTCGCGTATCCCAGCGCGTGCAGCTCACGCGCGAGCTTCTCCCAGCCGGCGGGCTGGTGCCAGGCGCCGTGCACAAGCAGGATCGTCGTCATCGTCGTCTCCCGGACATTGTGTCGGACACTGTGTCCGACGGCAGGAACGGTACATCGCCCGATCTAGGATCGGGCTATGCCGTCCACCACACGCCGCCCCGCCGCGGGGCCCGACCGGCGCGCCGCCGTGCAGGCGCAGATCGTCGCCGCCACCGAACGGTTGCTTGCGGGCGGAGCGACCTATACCGAGCTGGGCGTGCAGCGCATCGCGGCCGAGGCCGGCGTCGCCCGGTCGACGTTCTACCTGCATTTCCGCGACAAGAGCGAGCTGGCGCTGAGCCTCGCGGGCACGCTCGCCGGCGCCGCGTACGAGATGATGGCCGCGTGGGACCCGGCCGCACCGGACGCGCTCGAGGCGTTCGAGCGCGCGATGGCCGAGGTGATCCACTTCTATCGCAAGCGGGCGCCCACGCTGGCCGCAGTGCTCGAGGTGACCTCGTACGACGAGACGGTGCGCGACGCGTGGTCGGCGCAACTGGACCAGTTCGTCGCCCTGGCCGAGCGGCTGCTCGCCGCCGAGCAGGCCGCCGGGCGCACCACCAAGGACCTGGAAGCCGCCACCGCCGGCCGGCTGATGATCTGGGGCGGCATGCAGACGATCGCCCATCAGGTGTCGGCCGGCGCCGCCGAGGAGGACGACGCGGTCGCGGCCGAGCTGGCCCGGTTCCAGTGGTACGGGACCTTCAGGCGCCCCGCCTGAGCCCCTCGATCCCCAGGTCGAGCGCCGATTCGAGGAACTCCGTGCGGCCGGTGCTGGTCAGCAGCAGCACCCCGCCCTGGATGCCCGCGAGCAGCCCCGCGGCCGCGCACGCGGCGTCCACGGCCGGCGGGATCTCGTGGGCGGCCTGCATGTGCCGGATGCCGGCCGCGAGGGCGGCCTGCCAGCGGTCCATCAGATCGGTCAGCACGGCCTTGGCCGCCGGTGCGCGCCGGCCCGCCTCGCCGAGCAGGCCGCCCAGCGGGCACCGGTCGCCCTGCGCCACGTAGCGCTCGACCAGCAGGTCGCGCCACCCCTGCCAGGCCGCCCACGACGTCAGCTCGCTCAGGTAGGGCTCCTGGTCGGCGAGCACCTGGTCGGCCTCCTGCCGGGCCACCGCGAGCAGCAGGGCCTCCTTGCCGTCCGGGAAGTAGTGGAAGAGCTGGCTCTTGCTGGTGCCCGTGCGGGCCATCACGTCCTCCAGGCGCACCGCGTCGACGCCACGTTCGCGCAGCTCCGCCGCCGCACCGAGGACGATGCGGCGACGGGTCTGTGCGCCCTTGGCGGTGAGGCTGCGGGTCATCGGCTCGCGGCGTTCAGCACGGGCCGAGCGTATCCCGCGGGCTTGTCGCCGATGGCCAGGCCGGGGCTGACGATCCACGACTGGTATTCGGGGGTGAACATCGTGTAGAGCTGCGGCGTCTGCGGGGCACTCGCCTCGTCGAGCCGCTCGCGGGCCTCCGCCGGCAGGTCGAAGTCGAGGGCGGCCATGTTGCTCCGCAGCTGCCCGGCGCTGCTCGCGCCGACGATCGCCGAGGCGACGCCGGGCTGCGTGACGGTCCAGTTGATCGCCACCTGGGCCATCGGGCGGCCGAGCTCGGTGGCCACCTCCGCGAGCGCGTCGAGCACCTTGCGGTCGTGCGCGCCGATCTCCCGGCCGGCGAGCCGCCCGTTCGCCTGGGCATCGCCGCGGTACTTGCCGCTGAGCAGGCCGCCGCCGAGCGGGCTCCACGCGGTGATGCCGATGCCCAGGGACTGCGCCATCGGCGCGAACTCCGGCTCGATGCCGCGGTTGTTGAGGGCGTACGGCAGCTGGAGGTTGACCATCGGCGTCAGCGCGTGGGCCTCCGCGAAGGTCTGCGCGCGTGCCGCGTACCAGGCCGGGGTGTCCGACAGGCCGGCGTAGCGGATCTTGCCGGCGCGCACGAGGTCGTCGAAGGTCCGCACCACCTCCTCCACGGGGGTGATCCGGTCCCAGGTGTGCAGCAGGTAGAGGTCGAGGTAGTCGGTGCCGAGCCGGCGCAGCGTCGCGTCCAGCGCCCGCACGATGTGCTTGCGCCCGTTGCCGCTCGCGTTCGGGTCGCTCGGGTCGATCGTGTTGGTGAACTTGCCGGTCAGCACCAGGCGCTCGCGGTTGCCGGCCCTGGCGATCAGGCGGCCCAGGATGCGCTCGCTCTCGCCGGCGGTGTAGAAGTCCGCCGTGTCGATGAGGTTGCCGCCGTTCTCCACGTACTCCCGGAAGATCGGCTCGGCCTCCTCCTCGCTCTTGCCGTAGGCGGCGTGGAAGCCGTCGACGCCGAAGTTCATCGTGCCGAGCGCGAGCCGGCTGACGCGCAGGCCCGAGCGGCCCAGCAGGTAGTAGTGATTCATGGCCGTAACGGTGACGGCGGAAAAATGGACCCGCAAGTCCAGCCGTGTGGCCCACGGCACCGGGGGCGGCCCCCGGGGGCCGCCAGTGCTCCGACCAGGGTGCCGCACGGGTTCGCCGGGTACCCCGGGACGGCGACGGTGGATACCAAGGCAATCAAGAGCTTTGGGGGGTCGACGTGGCATCGACGATCAACGACATCCACACGCAGTACAGCCAGGTGCTGCTCGGCTACCTGAACGGCTTCACGGCGGCCAGCCGGCAGAGCGCGGAGGACCTCCTGCAGGAGACGATGATCCGCGTGTGGCGGCACATGGACGACCTGCCGTCCGAGCCCGAGCACACCCGGCGCTGGCTGTTCATCGTGGCGCGCAACGTCGGCATCGACGCGATCCGCCGCACCCGGGTCCGCCCGATCGGCGTGGAGCTGATCGACGCCTTCCCGTCCTCGTCGGAGGACGACATCACCGAGACGGTGGTGGCATTGGAGTCCCTGCGCACGGCGATCGGCTCGCTCAGCTCGATGCACCAGCGCATCCTCACCGAGCTCTACTTCGAGGGCCGCTCCACCCGCGAGACCGCCCAGCGCCTCGGCGTGCCCGTCGGCACGGTCAAGTCGCGGGCGTTCTACGCCCTCCAGTCGCTGCGCCGCTCGATGGCCGGCCCGGACAACGAGCGCCCCCGCGGCGGCCGCCCGGCCGCCCGGCCGCGCCGGTGAGTACCGTTGCCCCACATGATCGAGAACGTGGTGGAGCTGCGGGACGTGCGGTTCCGCCGGGCCGGCAAGGAAATCCTGCACGGTGTCGACCTGACGGTGCGCGAGGGTGAGCACTGGGCGCTGCTCGGGCCGAACGGCGCGGGCAAGAGCACGATCCTCGGCCTCTGCGGGGCGCGGGCCCACCCCACCTCCGGCACGGTGCACGTCCTCGGCCACCGGCTGGGCCGCGTCGACATGCAGGAGCTGCGCCGCAGCATCGGGCACGTCGACCCGCGCCACCCGCTGCGCTCGCCGCTGACCGTGCGCGAGGTGGTGCTCACCGGCCTCACCGGCTCCATCGAGCTGCCCGCCCGGTGGCGGCCCGCCGGCGACGACGTGGCCCGGGCCGACGGCCTGATCGGCGACCTCGGCCTGGCCGCCGTCGCCGGCGAGCGCTGGCCCACCCTGTCGCAGGGCGAGCGCGGCCGGGCCCTGATCGCCCGCGCGCTGACCGCCCGGCCGCGGCTGCTGCTGCTCGACGAGCCGTCGACCGGACTCGACGTCGCCGCCCGCGAGCAGCTGCTGGAGACCCTCGACGCGCTCTTCGCGGCGCAGCCGGGGCTCGCCTCCGTCGTGGTCACCCACCACCTGGAGGAGCTGCCGACCACGACCAGCCACGCCCTGCTGCTGCGCGCCGGCAGCGTGGTCGCCGCCGGCGCCGCCGTGGCGACCGTCACCACCGAGAACGTGTCGGCGGCCTTCGGGCACCCGGTCGGCGTGACCCGCGCCGACGGCCGCTGGGCGGCCCGCACCCGTGTGAGGCAGCCGACATGAACAGCGCGCGACCAGGGACGTTGGTAGCCGGTGATGGACCTTCTCGACGCGACCAGGCAGGCGTCGGCGGTCGTCGAGCGGGAGACCGCCGACCCCGCCGTGCGGCCCGGCTCGCGCAGCCGCCTGCTCAGCCACGGCTCGCGCACCGAGCGCGCGGTGCTGGCCACCTGGCTCGCCCAGAACAGTGCTGATGTCGTACGCCATCTGTTGCTGCTCTCGCCGTTCTTCGGCCCCGACCCCCGGCAGGCGCCGGCCTGGGCGGTGCGCCCGCTCACGTTCCTGTACGGGCGGGGGCTGCTGCCCGACCGCGTCACGTCGCGCGGTTACTCGCTGACGGCGGTGACGCGCTACCTCGCGATCGCGCACCGGCTGCCCGGCCCGCCGCGCCGCACCCGGCTGCGCTCGCTCGCCGTCGTCATCAGCGAGACCGACGGCGTGGTGGATCCGGTGGCGGCCTTCGCGGTGCCCCGGCGGATCGCCGCGGCCTGCGGCATCCGGCTGCGCACGCACACCCTGCCGGCGTCGCTCGGCGTCGGTCACGACACCCTCGCGCTCATCGGGCCCGGCGCCGCCGGCCTGCGTGAGCGCTACATCGAGCTCTCCGAGGGAAGGCCATGAGAGCCATTCGCTACTACAAGTACGGCGGGCCGGAGGTGCTGCGCTACGAGGTGGTGCCGCGCCCGGCGCCCGGCACCGGCCAGGTGCTCGTCGAGGTCGCCGGCACGTCGTTCAACCCGGCCGACGCCGCGATCCGCTCCGGGGCGCTGCGCTACTCGTGCGCGCTGAAGCTGCCGCACATCCCCGGCGTCGACCTGTCCGGCTGGGTGGCCGCGCTCGGTCCCGGCGTCACCGGTTACCGGGTGGGCGACCCGGTGATCGCCTATCTGCCGGCCGAGACGGACGGGGCGATGGCCCAGCTCGCCGTGGTGCCCGCGGACGGGCTCGCCCCGGCGCCGCAGAGCATCGCGCTCGCCGACGCCGCGGCCCTGCCGGTCGCCGGGCTCACCGCCTGGCAGGCCGTGCACGAGCAGCTGCGGGTCGAGCCCGGCCAGCGGATCCTGGTCAACGGCGCCGGCGGCGCGGTGGGCCGCCTCGCGGTGCAGTTCGCCAAGCTCGCCGGCGCCACGGTCATCGGCCGGGCCGGGCCGGCGAGCATCGCCTCCGCGCTGACCTCGGGGGCCGACCTGGTCGTCGACCGGGGTGCCGCGGGCCTCACCATGCCGCCGTTCGACGGCGTGCTCAACGCCGCTCCCGCGAGCGGCGCGGAGCTGAGTGACCTGGTCGCGCGGATCCGTCCCGGCGGCAGCCTGGTCTCGATCACCGGGCCGGCCCCGATCGACCGCCCGCGCAGCGTCACCACCTCGGTGATGACGGTGCGCCGCGACGCCAAGCAGCTCGCCGAGATCGCCCGGCTGGTCGACACCGCGGGGGTCAGCACCGGCATCGCCGAGCGGCTGCCGCTCACCGAGGCGCCGCTGGTGCACCGCCGTTACGCCGCGGGCGCGCTGCGCGGCAAGGTCGTGCTGAGCCCGCCGCCGGCGGCCTGAGACAGCCGACAATCACAGCGTGGACAAGACGATAGCGGTGTTCGGCCGCGCGAACGCCGACCTGACCGTCCGGGTGCCGCACCGGGCGTCCGAGGGCCGCGCCGCCTTCGGCTCGCCGCTGGCCGTGACGCCCGGCGGCAAGGCGTTCAACCAGGCCTGCGCGGTCGCCCGGCTCGGCGGCCGCGCGGCGCTGATCGCCAACGCGGGCGACGACGAGTGGGGCCGGATGCTCGCCCGCACGCTCGCCGAGTGCGGTGTGGACGGTGCGGGCTTCCGGCTGCTGCCCGGGGTGCCGACCGGCGCGGCCGTCATCGAGGTGACCCCGGACGGCGAGTCGTACGTCACGTTCGCCCGCTCCCCGGGGACCGATCCCCGCCCGGCCGACGCCGCCCGCGTGGTGGCCGACGTCGTCGTGGCCCAGCTCGACGTGCCGCCCGAGGCGGTCCGCGCCCTGCCCCGCCCGCCCCTGCTGATCGGCAACCTCGTCCCCGATCCGGGCCTGGACACCGCGTTCCTGAGCGGCCTCGACCTGTACGCCGTGAACGAGCACGAGGCGGCCGCGGTCCTCGGCACCTCCCGGGCGAGCGCCGCCGAGGCGGTCGACGGCCTGCTGGCGCTCGGCGTGCCGGCCGCCGTCGTCACCGCCGGGCGGCGCGGCGCCGCGTACGGCCACCTCGGCGGAACCGGCACGGTGAGCGCGCCCCGGGTGGACGCCGTGGACTCGAGCGGCGCCGGTGACGCGTTCCTGGCCGCGCTCGCGCTGGAGCTCAGCCGCGACCGCCCGCTGCCGGACGCCGTCGCCGTCGCCGTCCGGGTCGGGAGCCGCGCCGTCCGGCAACGCGGCTCCCTGCTTCGCTAGAAGAGCGCCGGCGGCTCGGCGGCCGGGTCGTCCGAGGCCCACCCGACGTAGCCGTCCGGCCGCACCAGCATCGTCGCGCCCTCGCGTAGCACCACGGGCCGGCCCTGGTGCAGCAGCGGGAAGGACGAGGCCGGCGCGCGGCGGCCGGTGAGCGGGTGAGCGGCCGGATCCGCCGGGGGATAGGCCACCGACAGCCCGCTGACCCGTTCGGCCATCGCCCGGTTCGCGGCCGGATCCGCGAGCAGCTGCTCGACCGCGGCGCGCAGCGCGGCCCCTTCCGGGGTGATGGCCGTCAGCAGCGCGGTCTGCGCCATGGTGTCCGCGCCCACCGCGGCCGAGACCGGGTGGCGCTCGTCGTGATAGCTGTCCAGCAGGCTGCGCGGGGCGCCGTCCTTGAGCACGGCGGCCAGCTTCCAGCCCAGGTTCATCGCGTCCTGCACGCCGGTGTTGAGGCCCACGCCGCCGGTCGGGAAGTGGATGTGCGCGGCGTCGCCGGCCACGAGGATCCGGCCCGACCGGTAGACGTCCGCCTGCCGGGTCGCGTTGCCGAAGCGGGACAGCCAGACCGCCTCGCGCAGGCCGAAGTCCCTGCCCGTCGCCCGGACCAGGAAGTCGCGCAGCTCGTCGGCCGGGAAGGGGGCGGCCACGTCCTGGTGGCGCGGATCGTAGCCGCCGAGCCGGAACAGGCCGCCGGGCGCGGGCGCCACGAGCAGCGCCCCGGCCGGGGCGACCAGCGAGAACCCGGGCGGCGGCGGATCGTCGAGCACGGCGTCGGCGACGAAGCCCACCACTCGCGCCGGTGTGCCCGGGAAGCCGATCCCGGACGCCTTGCGCACGGCCGAGCCGCCGCCGTCGCAGCCCACCACGTACGCGGCGCTCAGCGTCTCACCCGCCTCGACGAGCACCTCGCCGTCCTCCTGGCGCAGGCCGGTCACCTCGCGGCCGCGCTCGATCCGGACGCCGAGGGCCAGCGCGTGCTCCTGGAGCACCGCCTCCGTGCGCTCCTGCGGCACGGCGAGCATGAACGGGTACGGGGTGTCGAGCGCCGTGAGGTCGAGCCGGCTGCGCAGCACGCCCCAGTGCCAGTCCGGGACCGGCCGGCCCGCCGCCAGCAGCGGTCCCTGCGCGCCGCGCATGGCCAGGACCTCGAGGGTACGGGCGTGCACGCCCATCGCCTTCGAGAACGTGACCGGCTCCGCGCGCCGTTCCAGCACCGTGACCGACAGCCCGGCCAGGGCCAGCTCCGCCGACAACCACAGCCCCGTGGGGCCGGCGCCGACGACGATGACGTCCGCCATGGATCGCCTCCTTCTCTCGCCGGGTTCGACGTGCGACGGCCGGGCGCGTTCACCACGGTGACGCGGCCCTCCGCGCCCGGGTGGAAGCCAGGGACCGTCCCTGGGGCGCCGCCGGTGCCCGGCGGGAGAGGCTGAGGGCATGGTTGATTTCAAGATCGAAGTTGTCGTCCTGCCGGTCTCGGACGTGGACGCGGCCAAGGAGTTCTACGAGCGGCTCGGCTGGCGCAAGGACACCGACTACTCCGGCGCGGACGGACTGCGGCTGGTGGCCTTCACCCCGCCCGGCTCGGCGGCGTCGATCATGCTGGGCAACGACATCACCGAGGAGCGGCCGGGCACCGCGCAGAGCGTGACCCTGGTCACCGGGGACATCGCCGCGGCCCGGGACGAGCTGATCGGCAAGGGCGCCGAGGCGAGCGAGATCTTCCACGACGCGGGCGGCGTCTTCCACCACGCGGGCAGCAAGGACCGGGTCGCCGGGCCGCACCCGGAGCGCAGGTCGTACAGCTCCTGGTTCTCCTTCACCGACCCGGACGGCAATCTCTTCTTCGTCCAGGAGGTCACCAGCCGGCACCCGGGCCGCACCGACCGCGTCGTCTACGACTCGGTGGCCGCCGTGGAACAGGCGCTGCGCGACGCCGCGGCCGCGCACGGCGAGCACGAGAAGGTGCTCGGCCACTACGACGAGCAGTGGCCGTCCTGGTACGCCGCGTACATGGCGAAGGCGGCCGGCCTGGACGCGTGAGGTCACCCCGGGGGGTCCCTGGCCGGGGACACCAGGGTCCACCACGGGGCCTTCCGGGCGCCGCCGTGTACGAAGATCGGAGCATGCGGAGTTTCGACGTGGTGGTGATCGGCGCGGGCCCGGGCGGCGAGGTGGCGGCCGGCAAGCTGGCCGAGGCGGGCCTGAGCGTGGCGATCGTGGAGTCCGACAAGGTCGGCGGCGAGTGCTCGTTCTACGCGTGCATCCCGTCCAAGGCGCTGCTGCGCCCCGGTGAGCTGCTCGCCGAGGCGCGCCGGACGGCCGGCGTCTCGGCCGCGGTCACCGGGCCGCTCGACGTGCGCGCGGTGCTGGACTACCGCGACGAGCTGATCGGCCACCTCGACGACGGCTACCAGGTGCCGTGGCTCACCGAGCGCGGCATCACGCTGATCCGGGGCCGGGGGAGGCTCGCGGGACAGCGGCGGGTCGTGGCCGGCGACGAGGTCATCGAGGCCCGGCGGGCCGTCATCCTGGCGGGCGGCACCCGAGCGGCGCTGCCGGACATCGACGGACTGGCCGGGGCGCGGCCGTGGACCAACCGGGAGGCGACGACGGCGGAGGCGATCCCGGCCTCGCTGATCGTCATCGGGGGCGGTGTGGTCGGCGCCGAGATGACCCAGGCGTACGCGTCGCTCGGTGCGCGCGTCACGCTGATCGCCGGCGGCCACGGCCTGCTTGCGCGCGAGGAGGACTTCGCCGGCGAGCAGGTCGCGGCGTCCCTCAAGGAGCAGGGCGTCGACGTGCTGACCGGGGCGACGGCCACCTCCGTGCGGCGCGACGACAGCGGCGTGACGGTCCGGCTGAGCGACGGCGGCAGCGTCACCGCCGACGAGATCCTGGTGGCCACCGGGCGCACGCCGCAGACGGCGGATCTCGGCCTGGAGACCGTCGGCGCGCCCGCGGACGGCTACGTCCGGGTGGACGAGCGGATGCGCGTGCCGGGACACGACTGGCTCTACGCGATCGGCGACCTCAACGGCCGTGCCCTGTTCACGCACATGGCCAAGTACCAGGCGGGCATCGCGGCCGGCGAGATCCTCGGCCGCAGCATCGTCACCGAGCATCTCGCCGACGGCGCCGGGTCGCCGCGGGTGATCTTCACCGAGCCGCAGGTCGCCGCGGTCGGCCTCACCTCGGCCGCCGCGGCCGCGGCGGGCCTGCGGACCCGGGTCGTCGACGTGGAGACCGACGGCAACGCGGGCGGCCGCTTCTCCGGCGGGGGCGGCGGCACCAGCCGGTTCGTCATCGACACCGACCGCGACGTGCTCGTCGGCGTCACCGTCACCGGCACTGCCGTCGCGGACTTCCTCCAGGCCGCCACCATCGCGATCGTCGGGGAGGTGCCGCTCCGGCGGCTGCGGCACGCCGTCCCGGCCTTCCCGACCCGCAGCGAGATCTGGCTCAACCTCTTCAACGCCCTGGGACTCTGACGTGGAGACGCTGCTGCGCGGGCGACGCCGCGAACAGGAGGAGCTCGACCGGCTGCTGCGCGACGTGCGGGGCGGGCGCAGCCGGGTGCTGGTGCTGCGCGGCGAGGCCGGCGCCGGCAAGACCGCCCTGCTCGACTACCTGACCGAGGCGGCGACCGGCGAGCGGGTCGCCCGCACCGCCGGGGTGGAGCCGGAGACCGAGATCGCCTATTCGGCGCTCCAACAGGTCTGCGCGCCCCTGATGGGCTATCTCGACCGGCTGCCCGACCCGCAGCGGCAGGCGCTCGCCACCGGCTTCGGGCTGGCCGCCGGCGAGCCGCCCGACGCGCTGATCGTCGGGCTCGCCGTGCTCGGGCTCTTCGCCGAGGCCGGCGCCGACCAGCCGCTGCTCTGCGTGGTCGACGACGTGCAGTGGCTCGACCGCATGTCCGAGGTGATCCTCACCTTCGTGGCGCGGCGGCTCGACGCCGAGTCGGTCGCGCTGGTCTTCGGCGCCCGCAGCCCCGGCGGCGAGCAGCTGCTCGGCGGCCTGCCGGAGCTGCGCGTCGAGGGGCTCTCCGACGCCGACGCGCGGGCGCTGCTCGACTCGGTGCTGCCCGGCCGGGTCGACGCGCGCGTCCGCGACCGCATCGTGGCCGAGACCCGCGGCAATCCGCTGGCCCTGCTGGAGCTGCCGCGCGGGCTCAGCCCCGCCGAGCTCGCGTTCGGCTTCGGCGGCCACAGCTCGGCCCCGCTCGCCGGCCGCGTCGAGGCCGGGTTCGAGCGCCGCATCGGGGAGCTGCCCGAGGACACCCGCACGGTCCTGCTGGCCGCCGCCGTCGAGCCGGTGGGCGACGTGCCGCTGCTGTGGCGCGCCCTCGACCGGCTCGGCGTCGGCGTGGACGCGGCCGGCCCGGCCGAGACCGCGGGCCTCGTCGAGATCGGCACCCGGGTGCGCTTCCGGCACCCGCTGGTGCGCTCGGCGGCCTGGCGCTCGGCGCCCCTGGCCGAGCTGCGCCGCGTGCACGGGGCGCTGGCCGAGGTGACCGACCCCGCGCAGGACCCCGACCGCCGCGCCTGGCACCGCGCGCACGCCGCGGTCGGCCCCGAGGAGCAGGTCGCCGTGGAGCTGGAGGAGTCGGCCGGCCGGGCCCTCGCCCGCGGTGGCCGGTCGGCGGCCGCCGCGTTCCTGGAACGTGCGGCCCAGCTGACGCCCGATCCCAAGCCCCGCGCCCGGCGGGCCCTCGCCGCCGCCTGGGCCCAGTTCACGGCCGGCCGGCCCGCGCTGGTGCCCGAGCTGCTGGCCGCCGCCGAGCTCGGTCCGCTCGACCCGCTCCAGCAGGCCGACGTGGAGGTGCTGCGCTCCCAGATCGCGTTCGCCCTCAACCCGGGCCGGTCCGCGGTCGAGCCGCTGCTGGCCGCGGCGAACAAGCTCGCCGACCTCGACCAGGACGCCGCGCGCCGCACTTTCTTCGCCGCCACGGGCGCGGCGGTGCACGCGGGCCGCCTCGGCGGCGACGACCTGCGCCGGGTCGCCGCCCGGGCGCGCGAGGTGCCCGCCGACGAGAGCGCCGTCGGGCTGCTCCTCACCGGCCTGACCACCTGGGCGCTGGACGGGCCCGTGCAGGGCATCCCGCTGCTCGCCCGGGGCGTCGGCGCGTTCGTCCACGACGACGACCTGGACTCGCTCTGGATGGTCGTGCCGGCGCTGAACGAGGCCCGCGACGACGAGGCGTTCCACCGGCTCACCGAGCGCGCGGTCCGGCTCGTCCGCGAGGGCGCGAGCATCGCGGGGCGCCCGGCGGCGCTGAGCTTCCGGGCGGGCGCGCTGCTGCACGCCGGCCGGTTCGCCGACGCGTCCGTCCTGGTCGACGAGGCCAAGGCGTTCCAGCAGGCGACCGGGATGTTCCCGCCGCCCGGCGCCGAGCTGTCCCTGGTGGTCCTGCGCGAGCCCGAGGAGGAGGCGCGGGCGATGCTCGACGCCGCCGCCGAGGCCGCCGCCGAGCGCGGCGAGGGCCGCGTGCTCAACCACGTCGCCTACCACCGCGCCCTGCTGCACAACCAGTACGGCCGCTACCAGGCCGCCGCCACGGCCGCCCGGGGCGCGCTGGAGCATCCCGACCTGGGCATCCACCGCTGGGTGCTCAACGAGCTGGTCGAGGCGGCCGCCCGCTCCGGCGACCTGGAGACCGCGGCGCGCACCCGCGACCGCATCGCCGAGCTGACCGCGGCCAACCCCACCCCGTGGGCGCGCGGCGAGCTGGCGCTGGCCTCGGCACTGGTCACGCCGGAGGAGAAGCATTTCGAGGAGGCGCTCGCGCTGCTGCCGGCGTCGCGGCTCGGCCTCGAGGTGGCCCGCACCCGCCTGCTCTACGGCGAGTGGCTGCGCCGCGAGAACCGCCGCGTCGACGCCCGCGCCCAGCTGCGCGCCGCGTACGAGGCCTTCGGCACGATGGGCGCGGCGGCCTTCGCCGAGCGGGCCGGCCGGGAGCTGACCGCCACCGGCGAGACGGTCCGCGCCCGGTCCACGGCGAGTGCGCCGGACTCGCTGACCAGCCAGGAGTCGCAGATCGCGCGGCTCGCCGTGGCGGGCCGCACCAACCCCGAGATCGGCGCCGTGCTCTTCCTGAGCCCGCGCACCGTCGAATGGCACCTGCGCAAGATCTTCACGAAGCTGGGGATCACGTCGCGGCGCGAGCTCGCCAAGGTCCTCGGCGACCGGTGACCTACGGGGGACGCCCAGGGTGTCACCCTGGGGCGACCGGCGGCACGGGCGGGGCATCGTGGGACCCGATTCCACACCAAGGGGAGTGCACGATGGTGGACTACCAGCTCGAGCTGATCGTCCTTCCGGTCGCCGACGTCGACCGGTCCAAGGAGTTCTTCAAGCGCATCGGGTTCCGCGAGGACCTCGACTACATCGACGGGGAGGACTTCCGGGTCGTGCACTTCACCCCGCCCGGGTCGCCCTGCTCGATCGTCGTCGGCACGGGCATCGGCACGGCCGCTCCCGGCTCGGTGGAGAACATCCACCTCACCGTGAAGGACATCGAGGAGGCGCGGGCCGACCTGGTGGGCCGCGGCGTCGAGGTGAGCGAGATCTTCCACGACGAGGACGGCGTCTTCCACCACGCCGGCACCGCCAAGCGGGTTCCGGGGCTCTACCCGGGCCGGGCCTCGTACGGCTCGTTCGCGTCGTTCACCGACCCGGACGGCAACGGCTTCCTGCTCCAGGAGGTCACCGAGCGTTACCCCGGTCGCTAGGAGAGCCGGCCCGCGTCCCGCCCCGGCGGCTGGTCGTCGTACTGCCCGGACGGTCCGTGATAGATCGTGCCCTTCGGGTAGGGCCACGCGTTCGGCACGCAGCCGTGCATGCCGAGGGTCTGCTGTTGCATCACCGGGGCGGGCCGGCCGGCGCCGGGGCACAGCTCGTGGCCGTGGCCCAGCCGGTGGCCGACCTCGTGGTTCACCATGTACTGCCGGTAGACGGCCAGGCCCGCCGCGTAGCCGGGCACGCCCTTGACCCAGCGCGCGACGTTGAGCACGACGGCGTTGCCGTTGCGGCAGGACGTGTAGCCGTCCGCGACGTCGCCGCAGAGCCGGTCGCGGGTGTCCGGCGTGGCGAGGAAGATCGTGAAGTCGTACGGCTGGCCGGGCCCGACCCGGCGCAGCCGCAGGGAGCCGCCGCCGATCCAGCTGCGCGGGTCGGCCAGGGTGGCCGTGACCGCGTCGGCGAAGGCCGGGGTGGACAGGTTGCGGATGTCCCGCTCGACCGCGACCCGGTAGCGCATCAGGCGCCCGCCGGTGCCCGCCGCCGGGCCCTGCTGCCCCGGCGCGATCAGCCATTTCGCGGCGCCGTGCGCGGGATAGGTGACGGGTCGCGGCGCGGCGGACGGCGAAGGGGACGGCGCCGCCGCCGGCGCCGCGGGCGGCAGCGTGTGCACTTGCGCCTCGACGGGATCCGGCGTCGTGCCGCACCCCGCCACGGATGCGCAGAGCATGCCCGCGATCACCCATCGGTACATTTTCGTCCCCTTTCCGGCCAAGAGCCTGCCTCATGGGACGTGGGGGACCGGTGGCCGAGGTTGCAGAGCATGAGACTCGACACAGGACTGATCGTGAACGCGCGGGGCGCGCATCCGTCGGGGAGGGCGGTGAGAAGGGAAGTACCGAGATGAAGTTGCACGCCGCGCTCGCGCGCGCCCTCGCCGCTCACCAGGTCGGCACCATGTTCGGCCTGATCGGCGACGCCAACCTGTTCATGGTGCACAGCTTCGTGCACGAGCACGACGGGAAGTACATCGGCGCCGCCCACGAGGCCGGCGCCATGCTCATGGGCTTCGGCTACGCCGACCTGACCGGCCGCCCCGGCGTCGTCACCGTCACCCACGGTCCCGCGCTGACCAACACCCTGACCGGGCTGGTCGAGGGCGTCCGCGGCCGCGCGCCGATGCTGCTGATCGCCGGGGACACCGCCACCGAGAGCCGCGGGAACATCCAGGACATCGCCCAGCGCGACGTCGTGCTGCCCACCGGCGCCGGCTTCGAGCAGGCCCGCACCCCGGCGAGCACCCTCGACGACCTGGCGATCGCGCTGCGCCGCGCCGTCGTCGAGCGCCGCCCGATCGTGCTGAACGTGCCCTCGGACTTCATGACGGCCGACGTCGACTACCGCGAGGTGCCACTGCGGCTGCCGCACGAGCAACGGGCGCTGCCCGACCCGGTCGCGGTGGCCGAGGCGGCCGCCCGGATCGCGGCGGCGAAACGGCCGGTCGTGCTGGCCGGCCGCGGCGCCCTGCACGCGCGCGCCGCGGTGCTGCGCCTGGCCGAGCGGATCGGCGCGCCCGTGGCCACCACGCTGAAGGCACGCGACCTGTTCCGCGGCGAGCCCTTCGCGCTGGGCATCGCGGGCAGCCTCGGCGGCGCGGCCACTCAGGAGATCATCGACGGCGCCGACCTGGTGCTGAGCCTGGGCGCGGGCCTCAACGGGTACACCACCAAGAAGGGCGCCCTGCTGGCCGGCGGCCGGGTGATCGCCGTGGACACCCGCCTCGAGGCCGTCCCGCCCACGGCCGGCGCCGTCGTCCTCGGCGACGCCGGCGCGGTGGCCGGCGCCCTCGTCGAGGAGGCGGACCTGCGGGGCATGCCGGCCCGCCCTTTCCGGACGCCGGAGATGGCCGCGTCGCTCGCCGCGCAGGAGGCGATGGGCGAGCGCCCGCGCACGGCACCCGGCACGGTCGACGTCGAGACCGCGCTGCGCCGCCTCGACGAGGTGCTGCCCGAGCGCCGGCTCGTGGTCAGCGACGGCGGCCGCTTCATGATGGAGTCGCTGCGCTTCATCCGCACCGAGCCGGGCCACTTCGTGCTGCCGGCCAACTTCGGCTCGATCGGCCTCGGCATGGGCACCGCGATCGGCGCCGCGGCGGCCGACCCCACCCGCACGGCCGTGCTGGTCACCGGCGACGGCGGCTTCATGCACGGCGGGGTCGCCGAGTTCGCCACCGCGGTCCGCGAGGGCCAGGACCTGATCGTCGTGGTCTGCGACGACGGCGGCTACGGCGCCGAGCACATCCAGTTCACCCGGCGCGGCCTCGACCCGGCGCTGTCGCTGTTCGCCTGGCCCGACCTGGCCGCCCTGGCCACCGCCGCGGGCGGCGAGGGCTTCACCGTGCGCGACGAGCACGACCTCGACCAGGTCGCCAAGGTGATCGCGGGGCGGGAGCGGCCGCTCCTGATCGACCTGCGCCTGGACGTCGAGCACATCACCCCGATGCCCTGAGGCCCCGGTCACAAGCGTGAATCCGCGGGTGGCCGGCGCGTCGTACCGGATGTGGACGTCGCACTCGTACTGATCGGTCTCGTCGGCGGGGTGATCACCGCGCTGTCACCGTGCATCCTGCCGGTGCTCCCCGTGATCTTCCTGTCCGGCGCGGACCGCGAGCGCCGGCCCTACCCCGTGGTGGCCGGCCTGGTGCTCAGCTTCAGCCTGCTGACGCTGCTCGGCGCGGCACTGCTGGCCGCCCTGCCCCTGCCACCCGGCACGATCCGCTGGGCCGGGCTGGTCGCGCTGGTGCTGCTCGGCATCGGGCTCATCGTGCCGCGGTTCGAGGCGATCCTGGAGGCCCCGTTCGCCCGGCTGCCGCAGGCGCGGGCCGGGCGCGACCGCGGTGGCTTCGTGCTCGGCCTGGTGCTGGGCACGGTGTACGTGCCGTGCGCCGGCCCGGTGCTCGCGGCCATCACCATCGCCGGCGCCACCGGCGACATCGGCGCCGGCACGATCGCGCTGACCGCCGGCTTCGCCGTGGGCACCGGCCTCACGCTGATGGTCTTCGCGCTGGCCGGGCGCGCCGTGTCGCAGCGGGTCGCCGCGTTCCGCCGCCGGCAGCGGGCCATCCGGGTGGCGTCCGGGGTGGCGGTGGTCCTGCTGGCGCTGGGCCTCACCTTCGGCGTGAACGTCCCCAACTACGCGACCGCGCTCGACCACGAGTTCCAGCGACTGCTGCCGGCGCACGTGCCCACCGGCTCGGACGTGCCGCCCGCCCTGGCCGAGTGCGTCGGCCAGGCCCTCTACACCGAGCCGCCGGACGAGTCCCAGGACTGCGGGCCGGCGCCCGCGCTGACCGGCATCACCGACTGGGTCGGCACGCCGGTCACCCTCGCCGGCCTGCGCGGCAAGGTCGTCCTGGTCGACTTCTGGACCTTCGACTGCATCAACTGCCGGCACGTCATCCCGCACGTCGAGGACTGGTACGCCAAGTACCACGCCCAGGGCCTCGAGGTGATCGGCGTGCACACGCCGGAGTACAGCTTCGAGCACGAGATCGCCGGCGTGCGCCGGGCCGTCGCCCGGGAGGGCATCACCTATCCGGTCGCCGTCGACAACGACTACGGCACCTGGCAGGCGTACGGGGTGCAGGCGTGGCCGTCGCTCTTCCTCGTCGACGCCATGGGCCAGGTGCGGCACGTCGCGGTCGGCGAGGGCGGCTACGACGAGACCGAGAACCTGATCCGCGAACTGCTCACCACACCATGAGATGGGGGACGACCATGTCACTCGTGCTGCTGCACGGCCTGACGTTCGACAAGCGCCACTGGGACCCGCTGCGCCGGGTGCTGCCGCCGGACCTGCCGGTGCTCGCGCCGGATCTGCCGGGTCACGGCGACGCGCCGCGCCGCGACTCGTACCGGATGGCGGACGTCGCCGCGGTCGTCCACGAGCAGGTCACCGCCGCCGGTTTCACCGATCCGGTTTTCATCGGGCACTCCATCGGCGGGGTCATCGCCACCAAGTACGCGGCCCTCTACCCCGCCCGCGCGGTGATCAACCTGGACCAGCCGCTGCTGCCCGGCCCGTTCGGCGCCGCGGTCCGCCAGGCCGAGCCGCTGCTGCGCGGCCCCGACTGGCGCCGGTTCTGGGACCGCATGCTCGCCGGGATGGCGATCGACACGCTGCCGCCCGAGGCCCGCAAGATCGTCGAGAACGACACCGACCCGCGGCCCGAGCTGCTGCTCGGCTACTGGGACGAGATGCTGCACCACACCGACGACGAGATCCGGGCCGAGCGCCAGGCCGACCTCGCCACGCTGCGCGACAAGGAGGTCGGCTACCGCTGGGTGACCGCGGGGGAGCCGCCGCTGCCGTACCTCGGCTGGCTGACCGCGGCGCTGCCGGACGTGGCCGTCACCGTGATGCCGGGCAGCCACTTCCCGCACCTCGCCGACCCGGCCGCCATCGCGGCGCTGATCCCCTGATCAGCTCCCCTTCAGGGCCGCCGCCAGCTCGCGGCGGGAGCCGATGCCGAGCTTCGTGAAGACCTTGCGCAGGTGCCACTCGACGGTGCGCGGGCTGAGGAACAGCGTGGCGGCGATCTCCGCGTTGGTCCGGCCCGCCACCGCGAGGCGGGCGATCTGGCCCTCCTGCGCGGTCAGGTCCACGGGCGCGCCGGCCCGCCTGGTGCGGACCGCCTCGCCGGTGGCGACCAGCTCCCGGCCGGCCCGCTCGGCGAACGCCTCGGCGCCCATGACGCTGAACGCTTCGTGGGCGGCGCGCAGCTCGGCCCGGGCCTCGGTGCGCCGGTTGTCGCGGCGCAGCCATTCGCCGTACAGCAGCCTCGCCCGCATCCGCAGAACCGGCATCGCCGCACTGCCGTAACCCGCGACGGCCTCGCGGAAGAGCTCGTCGGACGGCTCGACGAGCGCGCCGGCCAGCGCCTGCGTGGCCCGCGCCCAGTCGTTGCCGATCGCCGCGGTCCGCACGGCCAGCCGGTCACGGGCCTCGGCGGCGATGCCCGGCTCGCCGGCACGCACGGCCGCCTCGACCAGCTCGGCGAGCGTCCACTGAAAGACGGCCGGGTCCGGATAGGAGACGCCCTCCCGCGCCGCCGCCAGCGCGGCTGGATAGTCACCCAGACCGTTGCGCAGCACGGCCTCCGCGTACGCGGTGAGCCCCAGCAACCGGCCCTGACCGCGGGCCCGCGCCTCCGCCCGCGTCTGCTCGAAGAGCTCGACGGCCTCACGCTCCCGGCCCCGGTAGGCGGCCAGCGCCAGCGCACCCGACGGCGGCGTCGGGATGGTGGTGGCCGACGCGACCGCCGCGCACTCGTCGAGCATGCCCGAGGCGTCCGAGAACCGGCCCTGCATCAGCAGGTTGCCCGCCCGGAACGACATGGCCGTCGGCAGCATCGACAGCGCGCCGATCTCGCGGGCGAACCGGATCGCCTGCTCGGCCCGGTCGCGCGCGATGTCGACCCGGAACACCTCGTGCGCGGCCGGCGCCACCAGCCACAGCAGGCCCAGGTCCTCGCGGTTGTTCATCGACTTCAGCGCCTCGACCAGCAGGGGAGCGGCCGCGGCGTGCCCGTCGGTGGCCCAGGTGGTGAGCGCGGCGAGGAACCGGCCCGGGAAACTCGGGCTGGGCGGCAGGTTCCGCGCCGACTCGGCGGCGCGCCGCAGGTCGTCCGCACCGCCGAGCCGCCCGGCGTACATGGCCGCGCCGATCGCCATCAGATAGGTCTCGCGGGCGGCGGCCGGATCGAGCCCCTCCAGCCGGCGCGCGGCGGCGAGCAACGGCTGCACGCTGCGCGGGCTCGGGTTGGTCAGGAAGGCCACCCGGGCGCGCAGCCGCTCGACCTGGGCCTGCTGGAGCGGGGTGAGTGGGGCCAGCTCCACCGTGGCGAGCAGGGCCGGCACCAGGTCGGGCGACCCCGCGTCGGCCCGGGAGCGGGCGGCCCGCAGCAGCAGGTCGGCGCGGCGCCCCGGATCGAGGGTGAGCTCCGCCGCGCGCTCCAGGAACGCGGCACCCGCCGACCGGCCGCCCCGCGACAGCGCGCGCTCCGCCGAGCGCTCCAGCTCGGCGGCCACCTCGTCGTCGAAGCCGACGGTGGCGTGCGCCCGATGCCAGGCGCGGCGGTCCGGGTCCTGCTCCGGGTCGGTGACCTCGGCGAGCACGCGGTGCACCTCGCGCAGCTCGGCGGCGTGTCCCGAGCGCCACACGGCCGAGCGGACCAGCGGATGCCGGAACCGCATGCGCGCGCCCACCTCGATCAGCTCGGCCGACTCGGCGGCCGCGGCGGCCTCCGGGCCGATGCCGAGCCGCTCCAGGGCCTGCCACAGCAGCGGCACGTTGCCGATCGGCTCGACGGCGGCGGTGAGCAGCAGGCGGCGGCTGTCCGCGGGCAGGGCGGCGATGCGCCGCTGGAAGCCCTCCTCGAGCCGGGCGGCCAGGCCCTCGTCGCGCCGGCCCTCGTCGCGCAGCCCCTCCTCGCGCCGGCCGGTGAACCCGAACGCCAGCTCGGTGGCGGTGAGGCCGCGCGGCAGCTCCAGCAGCGCCAGCGGGTTGCCGCGGGTCTCGGCCACGATCCGGTCGCGCACGCGGTCGTCCACCGGGCCGGGCAGGACGGTGTCGAGCAGCGCCCGGGCGTCCGCGTCGGCCAGGCCCTCGACGACCAGCTCGGGCAGCCCGCGCAGCGTCTGCGCCGCGCCCTGGTCCGCGCCTCGTGTGCGGTTCGCTTCGTCCGCGCCTCCTGTGCGGATCGTCTCGTCTGGGCGGACGACTTCGTCCGCGCCGGGTGTGCGGACCGCGAAGACCAGGCCGACCGACTCCGCCTCCAGCCGGCGGGCGACGAAGGCCAGGATCGTCGCCGACATCCGGTCGAGCCACTGCGCGTCGTCGACGACGCAGATCAGCGGCCGCTCGGCGGCGGCCTCGGCGAACAGGTGCAGCGTCGCCAGCCCGAGGATCAGCGGCTCCGGCGGTCTGCCCGCGCTGAGCCCGAACGCGGTGGCGAGCGCCGCACGCTGCGGCTCCGGCACGGCGTCGAGGTGGGCGAGCAGCGGGGCGCAGAGCTGCTGGAGCGAGGCGTACACGATCTCGCTCTCCAGCTCGACCCCGGCGGCGCGCGCCACCCGGCACCCGGCCGCCCGGTAGGCGTGACCGGCCAGATGGTCCAGCAGCGCCGTCTTGCCGGCGCCGGCCTCCCCGCGCAGGACGAGCGCCCGGCTGTGCCCCGAGCGGACATCACGAACGAGCCGGTCGAGCGTCTCCTGCTCGCGCCGGCGCCCGCGCAGCATGAACTCCCCCGGCACGTTGCGCAGCGTACCCCCGGTTTGGGAGCGCGCCCACGAGCAGGGGCGGTGAAGATCACGTCGTGCCCGTTCGAACTCGACGTCTGCCCTGACGTGGAATGAGGGTATGAGCCACGACCTCGAGGCGATGCTCGCGAACTGGCGGTCCTACCTGCTCGGCTGGGGACGCGAGTACGCGGACGCGACGACCTTCCGCAGCGGCATCCCGCAGTCCGCCCTCAACGGCGTGGTCCGCCGCGGCGACCTCCCCATCGACGAGGCCATCGCCACGGCCCGGCGCCGCCTCGACGGCGTGCCCTGGGGCTGGCGGGTCGGCCCCGACGAGCCACCCGGCACCGGCTGGCTGCTCAGCCACCACGGTGGCCGGCGTGTCGCCGAGTCACCCGTCATGGCGCTGCGGCTCGAAGCACCCCTCACGGTGCCCACGGTGGCGGGGCTCGAGATCGGCGTGGCGGAGGACCTGAAGAGCTGGGTGGAGGCGTACGCGCCGAGCTTCGGCGCCCCACCCGACCAGGTCCCGGTGATCGTCGAGGCCGAGGCGGACCTGCGCGGCGTGACCCGCTTCGAGGGCCGCCTCGACGACCGGATCGTCGGCACCGCGGCGCTCTTCGAGGACGCGGGGGTGGCCGGCCTCTACACGATCACGACGGCGGCGGCGCACCGCCGCAAAGGCATCGGGGCGGCGATGACGGTGGCGGCAGCGGAGCACGGGCGGCGGCTCGGGCTGCGGTTGGCGACACTCCAGGCGACACCGATGGGGGAGCCGGTCTATCGGCGGCTCGGCTTCGAGACGGCGGGCTGGATGGAGATCTACACGTTCCAGCCGTAGCCGTCACCTCTGCCGTCGGCAGCCGCGGAACCGCCGAGGGCGCGACCTGAGTGCACGAGCCGCCAGTGGCCCGCGGCGCCGCGAGGACCGAAGAGCCGCCGATCAGGGCCGATCCAGCAACCCCGCATGGTTGGCGCGCACCAGCCGCAGCCCGAAATGCCGGAACAGCAACCGGCGCGCGAAGCCCGGCAGGTTGCGGGCGTTGTCGCGGCGGTGGTTCTGCTCCAGGACGAAGCGGATGCGGCCCGCGCGCCGCGCGCGGTAGCGGGCAAGCGGCGACGGTTGCCCATCGCCGAGGGTGGAGGCCAGCACGAGGGCGTCCTCGAGGGCCATCGCGCCGCCCTGGGCCATGCTGGGGGAGCAGGCGTGTGCCGCGTCGCCCACCAGGACGACGGTGCCCGCCACCCAGTCGTCGCCGGTGATCTCGCGCAGGGGCGCGAAGTGCGCGTCGTGGTGGGGGACGTCCGTGGCGAAGTCGGCGAACAGGTCGCGCCAGTCGCCCGGCGGTGGGGCTTGCGTGGTGCTGTCGATGGCGGCGAAGCAGTAGACCTGACCGTCGCCCACGGGCACGGTCAGCAGGCTGCGGCCCCGGTCGCCGAGCAGCACCGACCATGTCGTGGACTGCTTTGCCTCGTACAGGAAACGCCAGCAGACCTGGCCCAGGAAGCGCGGCCGGGCCGCCGGGAAGGCGCTGCGCCGCACGGCCGAGTCGATGCCGTCGGCGCCGATCACGATGTCGTAGCGGGACTCGGAGCCGTCGGTGAAGGTGACCGTGCCGTCCGGGGACGCCTCGCGCACGCCCGGGTGGGTGGGCGGTCCCGCCGCGTCGAGCAGCAGGCCGTGCAGGGCGGTGCGGCTCAGCGCCCGGCTCTCGCCCACGTCACCCCAGACCCCTTTCAGGCCGTACGAGGTGAGCACCGCCCCGGTGCTATCGCGGATCTCCTGTCGCTCGATCGGCACCGAGTGCTTCTCGACGGCGTCGGCGAGGCCCAGGCCGGCCAGCGCGCGCACCGCGTTCGCGGGCAGGTAGAGCCCGGTGCCGCCGTCGCGCGGAGCGGGGTCGCGCTCGGCCAGGTCGGCCCGGATGCCGTGTGCGGCGAGCGCGATGCGGGTGGCCAGGCCGGCGATGCCCGCGCCGGCGATGAGCACTCGGGTCACTTGCCGTCTCCGAAGGCGCGGGCGCCGTACTCCCACTCCATGATGGACCGGAAGGCCGCGCGCACCGACGTGTCGTCGTTCAGGTCGACCTGGAAGCGCCGGGTCCGTTCCCGCTCGTACGCGGCGGTGGCCCGGTCGAGCGGATAGTCGGCCTCGCCCAGCGCGGCCAGCGCCCGCCACAGGTAGAGGGTCCAGCGGCTCATCTCAGTCTCCTTCGCGAACGTGCCCCACACCTGGTTGAACGGTGCGGGGCCGCGCCCGTTCAGCGGTGTGACCCGCGTGGCACCTGGTGAACCGCCCGGCGGGGCCGTCGTCGTAGAGCCCACAAGCTCGCGAGAAGGAGAAGCGATGAGCATCGAGGTGTTCTACGACGCCGACGCCGACCTGTCGGTGGTGCAGGAGCGGAAGGTCGCCGTGATCGGGTACGGCAGCCAGGGCCACGCGCACGCGCTGTCGCTGCGCGATTCGGGCGTCGAGGTGGTGATCGGCCTGCCCGAGGGCTCCAAGAGCCGGGCCAAGGCCGAGGAGCAGGGTCTCGACGTGCGGACCCCGGCCGAGGCGGCCGCCTGGGCCGACCTGATCATGGTGCTGATCCCGGACACGGTGCAGCGCCAGGTGTACGCCGAGGACATCGCCCCGCACCTCACCGAGGGCAAGGCGCTCGCGTTCGCGCACGGCCTGAACATCCACTTCGGGCTGATCAAGCCGCCCGCCGACGTCGACGTCATCATGATCGCGCCGAAGGCGCCGGGTCACCTGGTGCGCCGCCAGTACGTGGACGGCAAGGGCGTGCCGATGCTGATCGCCGTCGAGCAGAACGCCACCGGGCAGGCGAGGACCGTCGCCCTGTCGTACGCGAAGGCGATCGGCGGCACCCGCGCCGGCGCGATCCTGACCACCTTCCGCGACGAGACCGAGACCGACCTCTTCGGCGAGCAGGCCGTGCTGGCCGGCGGTGTCTCCGCCCTGGTGCAGACGGGCTTCGAGGTGCTCACCGAGGCCGGCTACGCCCCGGAGATCGCCTACTTCGAGTGCCTGCACGAGCTGAAGCTCATCGTCGACCTCATGTACGAGGGCGGCATCGCCCGCATGCGCTACAGCATCTCGGACACCGCCGAGTTCGGCGACTACACCCGCGGCCCGCGCGTCGTCGACGCCCGGGTCAAGGACGAGATGCGCCGGATCCTCGGCGAGATCCAGTCGGGTGCCTTCACCCGCGAGCTCATCGAGGACGACGACAACGGCCGCGCGCGGCTGCTCGCCTACCGGGCGAAGGCGGCCGAGCACCCGATCGAGGTCACCGGCCGCAAGCTGCGCGACATGATGAGCTGGGTGGACCGGCCGCTCACGGAGACCGCGTGACGAAGCCGAGCTCGATGGCACGCCGGGTCAGCTCGGCCTTGTTCCCGGCGTGCAGCTTCGCCCGGATGCGCTTCACATAGGTGTTGACGGTCGACTCGGTGAGCCCCATCCGGCGGCCGATCTGGCTGTGTGTCAGGCCCTGCGCCACCCAGCGCAGCGTCTCGGCCTCGCGGTCGGTCAGCCGGGGCTCCCGGGCGGTGGTGGCCGGGCCGGGCAGCACGGCGAGCAGCTCGGCGGTGACGTAGACGCCGCCCCGGCGCACCGCCTCGACGGCCAGGACCAGGTCGACGGCCGCGCTGCGCCGGGTGATCAGGGCGACGGCGCCGCCGCGCAGCGCGGCCGTCAGGTCGGGCGGGTCCTGCGGGCGCACCAGCGCGACCACCCGCAGCTCGTCCCACGAGGCGGCGGGCGGCCGGTCGTAGAGGTCGAGCACGACGAGCGACGGCCGGTGGCCGCGCAGGGCGGCGAGGTCGGCGAGCTCGTGGCGCACGGCGAGGCCGGGGGCCGCGGACAGCATGCGGGCCAGGCCGGCGCGGACGATCGGGTCGGCCGCGACGACGGCGACGGTTTCGATGGGATTCACCTTCCACTGTGCAATCTGTCGCGCACGTCCTGCGCGGCCGGCAGGCGCAGCTCGGCGAGGATGTCCAGGGCGGCCCGCCAGGCCGCGGAGGCCTCGGCGCCGGCGAGCGTGTCGCCGAGCACGATCAGCGCCTCCGCCTCCTCGCCGCGGTGGCACGCCTCCCGGAACAGCTCGACCGCCCGGCGCAGCAGCTCGGCGGCCACCTCGCTGTCGCCCGCGCGCCGCCGCAGCCGGCCCAGCCCGAGCAGGCAGCTGGCCACCCCGCGCTGGTCGCCGAGCCGCTGGTATCCGGCCATCGCCCGCTCGTAGAGGGCGATCGCCGACGCGTCGCGGCCCAGCGTGGCGTGGGAGAGCGCGACACCCTCCGTGGCAGTCACGACGCCCCTCTCGTAGCCGGCCCGCTCGTACAGCTTGAGGGCGGTGCCGAACGACGCCTCGTCGGCCGGCCGCACCAGGCCCAGGTTGAGATGGACGTGCGCCTGCCCGGTCAGCACGCCGAGGCCGGTGAACAGCCGCAGCGCCCGCTGGAGCCGGTCGCGGGCCTCGTCCTGGTCGCCGAGCGAGTAGACGGCGCCGGCCAGGCAGCGCTGCATGTGCGCCTGGCCGAGCGGGTCGCCGGTGCGCTCCGCGGACGCGAGCCCGGCCCGCATGGTGGCGAGCCAGTCGTGCAGCAGTCCGCTCCACTGATAGAACGGCACCATGGTCGTGGCCAGCTGCCAGACCCCGGGGCCGTCGGCGGAGCCGGCGCACTGCTCGACGAGGGCGCGCAGCACGCGATGCTCGGCGCGGAACCACGCGAAGGCCCGGCAGTACTCGCCGAACGTCTCGACGGTGACGCCCGCAGGCGCCGCCCCGGGCGGGATCGGCTCCAGCAGGGGGCGCAGGTTCCGGTTCGCCTCGTACGCGGTGTGCCGGTAATGCGCGAACAGCCGCGCCCGGGCTTGCTCGGCCGAGGCCGGCGCGTCGTGCTTGCCGGACAGCTCGGCCGCGTACGCCCGCAGCAGCACGTGCTGGGCGATCCGTTGCGACGCCGAGACGGTCACCAGGTGCTCGGCGGCGAGCCGGGCGATCAGCGCGCCGGTCTCGCGCTCGGGCAGGCCCGCGAGGCTCGCCGCCGCGGCGGGTGCCAGGTCGGGGCCCGGGTGCAGCGACAGCAGCCGGAACAGGCGCGCGGCGGGCTCGGGCAGCGCCTCGTACGAGCCGGCGAAGGCGGTCCGCAGGCCGCCGAACGCGTCGAGGCCCGGGTCGCGCCGCAGGGTCGCCGCGACACCGTCGAGGCTCACCGCCGGATGGCTGCCGGCCTCGGCGGCGACCGTGGTCAGCGCCGCCGGCAGCCGGCCGCACGCGCGGGCGATCGCGTCCAGCGCCGCGCGCTCGGCGGCCCAGTTGCGCTCGCCCAGCGCCGCCGCGAGCCGCCGGGTGAGCAGCTGCCGCGCCTCGTCGGCGCCGGGCAGGCCGAGGGTGAGCAGGTGGGCGCCGTCGGAGGCGGCCAGCGCGGTGAGCCGCCGCCGGCTGGTGACGAGCGTCAGGCACTCGGCGGCGCCGGGCAGCAGCGGGCGCACCTGCTCGGCGCTCTCCGCGTTGTCGAGCAGCACCAGCATCCGGCGCCCGGCGAGGTGGCTGCGGTAGAGCGCGGCCTTGGCGGCCACCCCGGAGGGCAGGGCCGTCTCGGGGACGCCGAGCGTGCTCAGCAGCGAGCTCAGGGCGCTTCCCGGGTCCTCGCCGCGCAGGTCCAGATAGAGCTGCCCGTCCGGGAAGCGGCTCATCACCTCGTACGCCCAGTGCAGCGCGACGGTCGACTTGCCCACCCCGGGCATGCCGTCGATCGCGATGACCGGCATGCCGCCGTCCCGCTCGCCGGCGCGCCGGAGCTCGCCGATCCGGTCCAGCTCCGCGCGGCGGCCGGTGAACAGCGGCAGGTCGCGCGGCAGCTGGGCGGGGGAGACCCGGACCACCTGCGCGGGGTCGGCGGCCTTGAGCTGCCGAGGTTGCAGGACCTCGTCGTAGGCGGCGCGCAGCTCCGGCCCGGGATCGACGCCCAGCTCCCGGGCGAGGGTGTCGCGCACCGACTGGAACAGCGCGAACGCGTCCGCCTGCCGCCCGTCCGCGGCGAGCATCAGCATCAGCCGGGCCTGCAGCGACTCGTCGAGCGGGTTCATCTCGGCCGCCCGCCGCACCTCCGGCAGCAGCTCGCCGAGGCGGCCGAACGCCACCGCCGCGCGGGCCGCGTCCCGGGCGACCGTCGCGTACTCGGCATCGATGGAGAGGAAGACGGAGTAGCGGTGGGTGTCGTCGGAACCGTCGTCGGCGCAGCGGCCGCTCGACTGGCGCAGCGCCTCGGCGTACCGGGCGATCGCCACGTCGCGAAAGCCCATGCTCTCGGCCTCGCGGGCCTCGTCGGCCAGCCGCCGGAACTCCATCAGGTCGATCGCGCCCTGCGGCGCCACCAGCCGGTAGGCGGCGTCCCGGCGCAGCAGCCATCGCCCCTGCGACCGGGCGGGCAGGTCGGGCTCGAGGATCCGCCGCAGCGCGCCGATGAACCGGTGCAGGCTGTTCACCGCGCTCGCCGGCGCCGCGTGTCCCCACAGCATCTCGACGAACTGGTGCACGGGAATGTCGCGCCCGGCGCGGATCAGCAGGAGGCCGAGCACCTGCCGCTGCTGCCGGGGGCCGAGATTGAGCTCGCGATCCCCGCTGAACGCCCGCACCGGCCCGAGCACGGTGAATCGGATTGGGTTCTGGCTCACAACGGCGCCAAAGATAGCCCGCCGAATAGGCGTTCCGAATGCTTCTGAGAGATTGTCGGCGCGCGGTGAACCCGGCGGGCTTCGCGGCCGTCGTGAACGGCGGAAAACGGGCTCCGCCCCTGTTTCGAACTTTTGCGCGCGCCGTCCGTCGTACCGGGGGCACGACCCGATTCGAAGGAGCCCTCCCATGCGACGTGCCCGTATCGCCCCGCTCGCCATCGTCGCGAGTTTCGGCCTCGCGTTCGCCTCCGCCTGCGGCGAGGAGCGCACGGCCGCCGACGCGGCCGCCGCCACCGCGCCCGGCCCGGACACCAAGCCCGCCCAGGACAGGCCCGCTGTCTACGTTTACCGCCGGGGCGTTTGAACTTTCCGGCACGGCATCCGTTCAACCCTGCGACGGCCGCGGTGGTCGCCGCGGTGCCGCTCGCCTTCCCCCCGATCGGCCGGCGCCGCAGGCGGGCCGCGGCCGTCCTCGCGCCCACCGGAACGCCACTCGATCCCCACTTCGCCGCCACGGCCCCGGCCTACCTTTCGCCCTGTCAGATCATGTCGGCAGAGCCACGGACGGGGATCGATCATGGCCATTCGAAGCAAATCCTGTGCGGACGCCGCGAGCGCGCGTCTCGGCGCGCTGCACGCCGAATACGGCGACGCCTTGCTGAGTTATCTACGCGGTTTCACCCACGGCGACCGCGAATTCGCCGAGGACCTTCTCCAGGAGACGATGCTGCGCACCTGGCGCCGGATGGACGCGATGCCGGACTGCGGCGAGCCGGCCCGGCGATGGCTCTACACGGTCGCCCGCAACACCGCCATCGACGCCCTGCGCATGCGCAAGGCGCGCCCGGCCGAGGTCGAGGGCAACGACCTCACCGCCGTGCCGACCCGCGAGGACACGGCGGAGACGGCCGTCGCTGTCCAGCAGCTGCGCAGCGGGCTGCGCGCGCTCAGCGAGGCGCACCGGGTGATCCTCGACGAGCTGTACGTCAAGGGCCGCTCGGTCGCCGAGACCGCCCGCGCGCTCGGCCTGCCCGCCGGAACGGTGAAGTCCCGGGCCCACTACGCGCTGCGGTCGCTGCGCCAGGCGCTCGCCTGATGCGTGCCCGATCACATCGGTGAATCGGGGGCCGGTGGCCGCGTCGTACCGGGCATGGCTATCCACACCGTCGACGTCAACGGCGTCGAGCAGCGCTACCACCTCTACGGGCAGGGGGACGCGGTCGTCGTCGCGATGCCGGGCGGGCCCGGGGTCTTCTGGGACTACCTGCGCATGCCCGGCGTCGAACAGCACGCGCGGGTGGCGTACGTCGAGGCGCTCGGCACCGGCGAGTCCGGCCGCCTGCCGACCCACCCCGACGGCTACACCCGGGAGCTCTACGCGCGGGCGCTCGACCGCGTCATCGACGATCTGGGCGTTGCCCGCGTGTTCCTGCTCGGCCACTCGTACGGCGGTTTCGTGGCCCAGTACTACGCGGCGACCCGCCCGGCCCGCCTGGCCGGCGTGATCCTCTACGACAGCGCCCCGGTGACCGGCGCGGAGCAGGGCGCCGAGGCGGGCCGCCAGGTCGAGCTCTTCGTCAAGCGCAACGAGGGCAACCCCGAGGTGCCGGCGGTGCTCGAGGCGCTCCAGTCGGTGGGCTCGATCACCGACGACGACAAGCTGACCGCCGCCCTGCGCGGGCTGCTGCCGTCGTACCTGGCCGACTACTGGGGCCGGGAGGCGGAGTTCGCGCCGTTGCGCGAGCGCCTCCGCGTCGCCTACATCTCGGGCCGCGACGCCGACGGCAACCCGGAGATCATCGACGACCGGGAGCTGCTGCCCCGCATCACCGTGCCGGCGCTGGTCATCGCGGGCCGCTACGACATCATCTGCGGCGAGCGCTGGGCCCGCGAGATCCACGAGCTGATCCCCGGCTCGCGCCTGGTCATCCTCGAGCACAGCGGCCACCTCGGCAACGTCGAGGAGCCCGAGCGGTTCGGGGACGCGGTGCTGCGGTTCATCGCCGCCAACCCGAAGTAGTGCCGATCGCGGAACGGGCCGGCACCGTTGTCGTGGGTGGTGGCGCGGCCGGCCTGGCCGCGGCGTGGCACCTCCGCGAGCGGGGCCGGCCCTTCGCCGTGCTGGACGCGGCGCGGACCGTGGGCGACGCCTGGCGGCAGCGCTACGACTGCCTGCGGCTGTTCACGCCGGCCCGGTTCTGCGCGCTGCCCGGCCTGCCGATGCCGCTGCCGCCGGGCGCGCATCCCACCCGCGACGAGATGGCGGACTACCTGACCGCGTATGCGAAGCACTTCGCCTTTCCGGTGCGCTCGGGTGTCACGGTGCGCTCGCACGCGTACGGGAACGGCTTGCACCACCTGCGCACCGATGACGGGCCGCTCGTCGCGCGACGGGTCATCGTGGCCACCGGGGCGCTGCACCGGCCCGCGGTCCCGGGTTTCGCCGCGGCGCTGGACCCGGCCCTGGCGCAGCGGCATTCGAGCGACTACCACCGGCCGGGCGATCTGCCGCCGGGCCCGGTGCTGGTCGTCGGCGCGGGCACGGCGGGCGCCGACATCGCGCTCGATCTGGCGCGCGGGCGTGAGGTCTGGCTGTCGGGCCGCCGCACGGGACACGTCCCGGTGGGCCTGGTGCGCAGCGCGGTGGTCCGGAGACTGCTGTACGACCGGAGGGTGCCGCCCGGGCGATGGATCCGTGCCCTCGCCGTGCGGCGCGGCGGGCCGCTCATCTGGCAGTCCGAGGCGGCCCTGCGCCGGGCCGGGGTCCGCCGCGTGCCGCGCGTCGCCGGCGTCCGCGACGGCCTGCCGCTGCTCGCCGACGGCCGGGTCCTGCCCGTCGCCGCGGTGGTGTGGTGCACCGGTTTCCGGCCCGACTACGGCTGGCTGGACCCGCGGGCGGCCGGCGCCGACGGGTGGCCGGAACACCACAGGGGTGTCTCGGCCACCGTCGCGGGGCTGGGTTTCGTCGGGCTGCCCTGGCAGAACACGTTCGGTTCCGGCTTTCTCGGCGGCATGCCCGGCGACGCCGCTCATGTGGTGCGGCGTCTCATGCCACCCGCATGAAGGCGGGCTTGCGGTCCGGCAGGTTCGCCAGGACCCGCGCCACGCTGGTGAGCGCCGGCAGGTCGCGGCGGTCGAGCTGGTCGAGCACGTGGCGGTGCACGCTCGCCGCGTACGCCCGGTCACCGCGCCGCAGCCACTCGATGCCGGCCTCGGTGAGCACCGCGTTCCAGCCGCGGCGGTCGTCCGGCACCTGCTCGCGGGTGACCAGGCCCTGCTGTTCCAGCTTCTCCACGATGCGGCTCATGCGGCTCAGCGACAGGAACGCGGTCGCCGCGAGCTCGTTGATGCGCATGCGCCGGTCCGGCGCGTCGCCGAGGCGGCGCAGCGTGATGTACTCGCTCAGGGTGCGGTTCTGCTCGCACTTGAGATCGGAGTCGAGGTTGCGCTGCACGGTCACCGCGGCGCTGAGGAACGCGTCGAGGAACGCCGCCTCCTCCGCCGACAGAGCCCGCTCCGCGACCCTCGGTCCCTGGCGTCCCGGAAGCCAATTATCGGCCATTGTCCCGATCCTTTCGATGTCACGTCACCCATACGACGGCGGCTCGGCGGGCTCGGTTCAGGCAAGACCTTGTTAAGGTGCCGACCGTGGCACGGGACACGCGGGACCGCATCATCCGGGAGGCGGCGAGGCTCCTCGCCGAGCAGGGCCGGGACGCGGTGACCACCCGCTCGGTGGCGGCGGCCGCGGGCGTGCAGCCGCCGGCCCTCTACCGGCTCTTCGGCGACAAGGACGGGCTGCTGGACGCGGTGGCCGTGCACGGCATGCGCGGCTACCTCGACGACAAGGACTCGCTGGGCGAGACCGGCGACCCGGTCGGCGACCTGGCCCGCGCGTGGGACCTGCACGTCGGCTTCGGCCTCGCGGAGCCGGCCTGCTACCTGCTCGTCTTCGGCGAGCCCCGGCCGGGCGGCGCCGCCACCGCCCGGCGTGAGGCGATCGCCCGCCTGCGCCACCTGGTCGAGCGGGTCGCCGCGGCGGGCCGTCTGCGCACCAGCGTCGAGCGGGCCACCGCCCTGATGCACAGCGGCGGCGTCGGCGTCGTCGTCTCCCAGCTCGGCGTGGCCCCGGCCGAGCGCGATCCCGGTGTCGCGCGAGCCATGTGGGAGACCGTGCGCGCGGCGATCGTCACCGGCCGGCCCGCCGGGCGGGGCACGACCGTCGCCGCCAAGGCGAGCGCCCTGCGGCAGGCCCTCCCCGAGGCACCGGGCGCGGCGCTGACCGAGGCGGAGCGGAGCCTGCTCGCCGAGTGGCTGGGCCGGTTGTCCGACGCGCGCTGATCCCCGCGGGTTCACCGTCGTGAGCATGTCGACGGCAGCGTGGTTCCGGCCGCCCTCGGCGTTACCGTCGTTACCGCAACACTGGTATCGATGGAAACATCGCTCGGGAGGCGACATGAACACCTACGACGTGATCCTGGTCGGCGGCGGCACCGCCGGCTGCGTTCTCGCATCCCGGCTGTCGGCGCGTGCGGACCTGCGCGTGCTGCTGCTGGAGGCCGGCGACGGCGTGCCGCTGCCGGCCATGGCCGAGCCGCCGGCCTGGCCCACGCTGGTGCGCGGCACCGCCAACTGGGGCGAGCTGACCGTCCCGCAGGGCCCGGCCGGCGCGGTCACGCCGCTGCCGCGCGGCAAGGGGCTCGGCGGGGGCTCGTCCATCAACGCGATGCTGTTCGCCCGCGGCCACCACACCGGCTATCAGCGCTGGGCCGACGCGGGCGCGAAGAACTGGGGCTTCGGCGACCTGCTGCCGTACTTCAAGCGCAGCGAGAACGCGCCCGGCCGGGACCCGGCGCTGCGCGGGCTCGGCGGCCCGCTCACCGTGGCGCCCTCGCACCCGCTCAACCCGGTGCTGGCGGCCGCGCTCGACGGCGCGGCCGAGGCGGGCCAGCGCCGCGCCACCGACATCAGCGGCGGGCTCGAGGAGGGCTTCGCGCCGGTCGACGTGAACATCGTCGGCGGCCACCGGCAGAGCGCCGCGGACGCCTACCTGAACCCGGTGCGCGGCCGGGCCAACCTCACGGTCGTGACCGGAGCCCTGGCGCACCGGCTGGTGCTGGCGGGCGGGCGCTGCACCGGGGTCGTCTACAGTGCCGGGTCCGAGACGGTGACCGCCTCGGCCGGCGAGGTGATCCTCACCGCGGGCGCGATCGGGTCGGCCCAGCTGATGATGCTCAGCGGCCTCGGTCCCGCGGCCCACCTGCGCGAGCACGGCATCGAGGTGGTCGCGGACCTGCCCGGCGTCGGCGCGAACCTCCAGGACCACCCGGTGGCCAACGTCGTCTACCGCTCGTCGCGCCCGGTCCCGGTGCCGCGCAACAACCACGGCGAGGTGATCGGCCTGGTCCGCAGCCGCGACGGGCTGCCCGGGCCCGACCTCCAGCTCGTCTTCGTCGACCTGCCGCGGCCGGTGAACGGCCACGCCGGGCCGGACCAGGGCTACACGATCGGGGTGTCGCTGATGCTGCCGCACAGCCGCGGCACCGTGCGGCTCGCCGGCGCCGCGCCCGGCAGCCACCCGCTGCTCGACCCCAACTACTACGCCGACGGCCGCGACCTCGACGCCGTGGTGGCCGGGCTGCGCCTGGCCCGCCGCATCGGCGGTGCCGCCGCGCTCGACGCCTGGCGCGACGCCGAAGTCGTTCCCGGGCCGGGCAGCGACGACGATGCCGAGCTGCGCGACTACGCCCGCCGCGCGGTGGCGTCCTACTGCCACCCGGTCGGCACGCTGGCGATGGGCGACGGCGAGACCGCCGTGGTCGACACCGAGCTGCGGGTGCGCGGCATCGCCGGGCTGCGCGCCGCGGACGGCTCGGTGATGCCCGCCATCCCGTCGGGCAACACCAACGCCACCGTCTACGCGATCGCCGAGCGCGCCGCCGAGATGGTCCTCGAGGGCTGATCGACCCAGCCGAGGTGCTCGTAGAGCCGGGCGGCGGCCGCGTCCCGGCTCGGCGGCGGGTCCTCCGCCTCGGACAGCCCCCAGGCGTACGCGCGAAGCAGGTCGTGCAGCTGGTGCCGGCCGCCGCGCACCTGGGTGAGCATCTGCGCCGCCAGCTCGCCGAGCAGCGACCGTGCGGTGCGCTCGTCCGTGCCCGCGAGCGCGGCCGCCACGTCCACCGTGATGTCCGGGCCGGGATAGACCGGCAGCAGCCGGAACAGGCGCGCGGCGGCGGGGGAGAGGGCCCGGTAGGACCAGGAGAAGATGGCCGCCAGGCCGCCGTCGAAGCCGTCCAGGCGCTCCCGGTCCCCGGTCAGGTCGGCGGCGATCTCGGTGAGCGGCGTGTCCGGCAGCGCCATGGCCCGCGCCGCCACCATGGCCAGCGCCAGCGGATGCCGCGCGCAGCGCTCGATGATGGCCTGCACCGCGGTCGGCTCGGCCTCCACCCGGGCGCGCCCGAGGCGGCTGACGAGGTTGTCGCGGGCCTCGGCCGAGGAGGGCAGCTCGATCGGCAGCGGGTGGGCGCCCGCGGTGATGAGGTCGGTGAGCCGGGCCCGGCTGGTGACAAGGACCAGGCTTCCACCGGTGCCGGGCAGCAGGTGGCGCACCTGCTCGAAGTCGCGGGCGTTGTCCAGCACGATCAGCATGCGGCGGCCCGCGAGCAGGCTGCGGAACAGGCCGGCGGCGGCGTGCAGCTCGGCGGGGCGGTCCTCACCGCGCACACCCAGGGAGCTGAGGAAGCCCCGCAAGGCCTCGGCCGGGGTCATCGGACCCTCCGGGGCGTAGCCGCGGAGGTCCACGTAGAGCTGGCCGTCCGGATAGGACGGTGCGAGCCGATGGGCGAGGTGGACCGCGAAGGTGGTCTTGCCGACGCCGGGCATGCCGTCGAAGGCCAGCGCCACGGTCGGGCGGCCCTGGCGGCGGTCGTCGGCCAGAATCGCCTCGGCGCGGGCGAGCACGTCGGCCCGGCCGGTGTAGTAGGGGTGGTCGCCCGGCAGCTGAGCCGGCACGAACCGGGTGGGCGCCGCCGCCTCCTCGTGCACGGGCTCGGTCTCCGCGAGCCCGCGCAGCACGCGATCGCGCGCCTGCCGCAGCTCGGGGCCCGGGTCGAGGCCCAGCTCGTCGGCGAGGCGGCGGCGCACCTCCTGATAGGCGTCGAGGGCCTCGGCCTGGCGGCCCTCCGCGGCCAGCGCGAGCATGACGCGGGCCAGCAGCGCCTCGTCGAACGGGCGCCAGCCGGCGATCCGCCGCAACGTGGGCAGCAGCAGCCGCGAGCCGCCCGACCGCAGGGCCACGTCGCCGGCCTCGCGCACGGTCTGCGCCAGCTCGGCCTCCAGGGCGATGAAGGCGGGATGGGTACGTGAGACCGGCTCCAGCCCCGCCGCCGGCGGCCCCTGCCACAGCGCGAGCGCCTCGGCGTAGTGGTGGACGGCCTCGGCGTCGCCCGCGGCCTGCCGCGCGCGCCGCACCAGGGACCGGAAGCGCAACAGGTCGAGCGCGTCCTCGTCCACCTCGAGGCGATAGCCGGCCGAGTGCCGCACGAGGTGCTCGCCGACCGCCCGCACCGGCAGGTTGGGCTCGATCAGCCGGCGCAGCGTGCCGACCGCGCGGTGGATGCTGTTGACCGCGCTGGCCGGTGGGTCGTCGCCCCAGATCGCGTCGACGAGCTCGCCGAGGCCCACCACCGAGCCGGCCCGGGCGAGCAGGAGCGCCAGCAGCAACCGCTGCTGGCGCCCGCCCAGCTCCAGGTCCACCGTGCCGTTCCGGACCCGCACGGGGCCCAGAATGCTGAACCGCAACGTCGTCGCACCCACGTTCGCCATTGAACCCGGTGCGCGGCCGTGCACGCGGTTCAGGTGGTTCTTCTTACTTCCGCACGGTCTCGCGCGCGGCCTTCTCGATGAACGCGGCCGTGGTGCCCGGGTGCGAGACGAAGACCGAGTGCGAGGCGCCCTTGACCGTCTCGACCTTCGCGTGCGCGCGCTTCGCCATCCACTGCTGGGCGGCCGGCGGGATGTTCTTGTCCGCGCCGCTGATCAGGTCGTAGCTCGGGATGGTCTGCCACGCCTGCGCGCCGGTCGCGTCCTCGTTGAGCGCCGCCTGGTCGATCGGGCGCTGCGAGACCGCCGAGAGCTTCGCCTCCTTGAGCGGCACGTCGGCGGCGAACTGCTGCGGGTACTTGGCCTGGTCGATGTAGAGGTCGACGTGCCCGTCCGGGAGCGCGACCTGCTTGAGCGTGTCGCCGAGCGTGCTGCCGGGGAACTTGCCGGACAGCTCGGCCGCGCTCTCGCCGGCCGCGGGCAGGAACGCCGCGACGTAGACGAGCGCCTTGACGTCCTTGTCGCCGGCGGCCGCCTGGGAGATGACGCTGCCGCCGTACGAGTGGCCGACCAGGACGATCGGGCCGTCGATGCTGTCCAGCAGGGCCCGCACCTGGGCGGCGTCGGAGGCCACGCCGCGCAGCGGGTTCGCCGCGGCGACGACCGGATAGCCGTCCTTGAGCAGCCGCTGCGTGACGGCGTTCCAGCCGCTGGAGTCGGCGAACGCGCCGTGCACGAGCACGACGGTCGGCTTCTGCGGCGCGTGGCCGCCCGCGTACGCCGCGGTGCCGGTGAGGCCGGCCGCGAGGACGGCGCCGGCGCCGACGATGCTGAGGGTCTTCTTCATGTCCTTGTCTCCTTCGGGTCTCAGGCCCGCACGGCCTGGAGGATGGTTTCGGCGACCGGCCCCGGCTGCGACACCGGGAGCGCGTGGCCGGCGCCGGGGATCTCGCGGAGGCCGCGGCCCTGTGCCCGCTCCGCCATGAAGCGCAGGGCCTCGGCCGGGATGTTGAGGTCGGCGCCGCCCCAGACGAACCAGCTCGGCAGCGACCGCCACGCCGGGGTGCCGGCGGCCAGGCCGGCGGTGAGCGCCTCCTCGGTGACCGGGCGCTGCGCCACGGCCATCCGGGCGGCGACGGCCGGGTCGACGTCCGCGGCGAACTGGTGCGCGAACTTGGCCTGGTCGATGGAGAGCTCGCTGCCACCGGAGCTGAGCGGGCGGCTGACCACCGCGTCGCCGAGCGTGCTGCCGGGGAACTTGCCGGACAGCTCCAGCGCGCTCTCGCCGTTCTCGGGCGCGAAGGCGGAGACGTAGACCAGCGCCTTGACGGCCGCGTTGTCGCCGGCGGCCTGGGTGATGACGCTGCCGCCGTACGAGTGCCCGGCCAGCACGACCGGGCCGCCGAGCGAGGCGATCACGTCCCGCACGTACGCGGCGTCGCTGAGCAGGCCGCGCAGCGGGTTGGCGACGGCGACGACGCGCACGCCCTCGGCGGTCAGCCGGTCGACGACGCCGTCCCAGCTGGCCGACTCGGCGAACGCGCCGTGCACGAGCACGACGACCGGCTCGGTGGCATCCGACATGGGGTTCCTCCTGTGGTTTTCCTGTGTCCGGCCGAAGCTAGGAAGCCCCAGTGGAATCCCAGTGGCGAACGAGTGCGTGGCTACGGCCACGTGTGCCCGCCACCACATCGCGTGTAGATGGACCCCGAAGTCCGGTTATCGTTCCAGGCATCCGGACCTAAGAGTCCACTTCCAGCTCGGAGACACCGATGAGCCCATCCCCCTCGCCGCGCTGGGCGCTCGCCGGGCGGCGGCTGCTCGTCACCGGCCTCGGCCTAGTGCTCGGCGGCCTGATCGTCGACCATGCGCCGCTCGCCTGGATCTTCTGGAGCACGGCGATCCCCGCCGCCGTCGCGGCCGTCGCCGTCCGCTTCCTGCTGCCCTCGTCCGGCGCCGCGCCGGGCGGCCGGGCCGACGTGGCCGGCGCGCTGCTGCTGGCGGCCGACCTCGCGACGTTCCTGGTCGGCTGCGGCATGTTCGGCGCCTTCGTGCTCGTGCCGCAGTTCGCCGAGGCGCCGGCGAGCACCGGCTACGGCTTCGGCGTGGACGCCACCCGGGCGGGCCTGCTGCTCCTGCCGGGCAGCCTGGCGATGATGGCGGGCGGCCCGCTCGCGGCCCGGCTGCACCTGCGCTACGGCGGGCGCGTGCCGCTCGCCCTGGCGGCGGTCGTGACCGCCGCGGGCTCGCTGCTGCCGGCGGCCGGCCACGGCAGCGAGGCCGAGGTCCTCGCCTGGTCGGTGCTGGCCCTGCTCGGCGTGGGACTGGCCCTGGCCGTCATCCCGGCCGTCGTCGTCGAGGCCGTTCCCGCGGCCCGCGCCGCCGAGACGGCGGGCGTCAACTCGCTGATCCGGTCGGTCGGATCCTCCGTCGGCACGCAGGTCATGGCCGGGATCCTGGCGTCCCAGGCGGCCTCCGGCGCCCGCGCCCTCTCCCTCGCCTACGTCTTCTGCGCCGTCGCCGGGCTGCTGGCCGCGGCCGTTGCGACGCGCATCCCTCGTGTGAACCCGGCCCCGCTCGCGAGCGTGGTCACCTCGGAAAGGACTGCCGCATGACCATGATCCCCGACAACCTCGTCTGGGCCGCCCTCACCGGGCCGCAGCGCGACTTCGCGGAGTTGCGCGGGGCGGCGGGCCGCTACCTGCCCGGACTGTCCCCCCTGGCCGCGGTGCGCGACTGGGACGATGCGAGCGCGTGGGCCGACCTCGCCGCGCTGGCCGGCCCCGGGCAGATCGTCACGCTGGCCGGCGCCGGCGCCCGGGTGCCGCGCGGCTGGGAGCTGCTCGGCAGCGGCGACGGCTACCAGATGACCGCGCGCGACGTGGCGGCCCTCGACAGCGCCGGCGTGCTGCGGCTCGGCCCTGACGACGTACCGGACATGCTCGATCTTGTGGAGCGGACGAGGCCGGGACCGCTGGCGCCGCGCGCGGTCGAGATCGGGACGTTCCTCGGCCTCCGCCGCGAGGGCGCGCTCGTCGCGATGGCGGGGGAGCGGATCCGGGTGCCGGGATGGACCGAGATCGGCACCGTCTGCACCGATCCGGCGATGCGCGGGCAGGGGCTGGCGAGCACGCTCGTGCGGGCTCTGACCGGCCTGATCCGCGAGCGCGGCGACGAGGCGTTCCTGCACGTCAACGAGGCCAACGCCGGGGCCCTTCGGCTCTACGAGAGGCTCGGGTTCGTCACCCGCGCGAAGACCGGGTTCCTGGCCGCCCGCGTACCGGGGGATCGGCGTGCGTCAGACTGAGAGGGTGAGGGAGACCCGCCGCCGCAGCGACGCCGTGCGCAACCACGAGCGGGTCATCGCCGCGGCCCGGGAGCTCTTCACCGAGCAGGGGCTCGGGGTGACCGTGCCGCAGGTCGCCGAGCGCGCCGGTGTCGGCAAGGCGACCGTCTACCGCAGCTATCCGACGAAGCAGGAGCTCGTCGTCGCGGTCGCGCGCGAGCAGTTCCGGCGGCTCGCGAGCGACACCGAGGCGGCCCTCGCCCGGGACGACGCGTACGAGGCGCTCTGCTCCTACGTGCCCGGCATGTTCGCGGCGCTGGCGGCCGACCGGGTGCTGGCCGACGCGTTGTTCGACGGCGAGATCCTGCCGGCCGCGGTCATCCTCGCCCAGGTGGGGGAGCTGCTGCGGCGCGCGGCGAGGGACGGGCCGATCCGGCCGGACGCGGGCGAGACGGACGTCCGCGTGGTGCTCTGCGGCGCCGTGCGCCAGCTCATCGTGCTCGGCGAGACCGACCCGGCGGTGTGGCGGCGCTACGCCGAGATGGTCCTCAACGCGTTCCGGCTGTCGCCAACCGGACCGCTCCCTAGGTAGATCGCCGGAGGCGCGCGGTGGCATCGAGGGTTCACTCTGAAATCCTCAGTCACCGCATCGACCGGAGTTGATCGACATGCGAAGCCAACTGCTCGCCGCGCGGGCCGCCGCGCTGTTCGCCAGCGACCTGCCGGCCGGTTCCCGGCCCACCTCCCGCGCCGTGGACGCGGCCATTGTCCAGGCGGTCCGCTCCCGCGGCGGCACGCGCGGCTGCGTGGCCGTGCTCGCCACCGCCTACGGCGACTACCCCGAGAGCGCGGCCACGCGCATGCGCTGGGCACGCGGCGTGGTGGTCACCGTCTACGACCCCACCCCCGCGGACCACGCGCTCGCCGCTTGACCGGCGGCACCGCTACGGTTGGCGCTTGTGATGAACGACCTGGCCCAGCGCATCGCCGACCGCCTGCACGAGACCCTCGACCAGCGGGTCGCCGCCGAGATCCACGCCCCGCACGTCGAGCGCGGCCTGGCCGCCGGCGGCCCGGACGAGCCGATCATCGCGCTCACCGTCGAGGAGGTCGCCCGCATCGCGGCCCGGGTGGCCCGCGAGGATCACTCGTGAACGTCGAGCACCCGGGTGCTGGGCGCGGCGCCGCCCAGCCGCGCGCGTGGCGCGAGCCGCTCCGGATCGGCCATGAACGCCTCGTGGCCGGCCCGGCTCGCGGCCATGTCGACGACGGCGATCAGCAGGATGTCCTCCACCGCGCCATCGTAGGCTCGCCCCGGCGAGCGGCCGTCCTCAGCCGGTCCAGCCGAGCCATCTCTCGCCGGCGGTGAGGGCCGCGTACCACAGCGTGTAGGCGGCGACCGGGACGGCGGGCACCCAGAGCGGCCGCCCGGTGCGCATCAGCCTGACGACCAGCCAGAGCAGGGCGAGCCAGGCGAGCAGGAGCAGCGCGATGGCCCACGCGGGCGCCAGGAGGCCACCGGCCGCGTACAACACCAACGTGCCGGCGAAAGCGGCCGCGCCGAGCCAGCCGATCACCCACTGCCACCAGGGACGTCGCACCGCTCCACCGTAGACGGCGCCGGGGGACACCGAAACATGGTCTTGACACAACGGATTCATGGTCGTCTTATGACAACGTTGTCACCGTCCTCCTGGAGTCACTCATGGTCGATACCCCGTCCGTGTCCCGCCGGGCGTTCCTCGGCGCCGGCGGAGGGCTGCTCGCGTCCGTCGCGCTGCCCCTCGGCGGCCCCGCCCGCGCCGCCGCCCCCGCACCCGCCGGCACCGAGCTCGCCCTGCACCGGCCGGTCACCGCGTCGTCCACCGCGTACGCGCCCACCCAGCCCTCGTTCGTCGTCGACCGGCTGCCCCAGGCGGGCGTCCAGGGATCGGGCTGGCGGGCCGGCGGCGGCGACCCGCAATGGATCGCGGTCGACCTCCAAGCGGTCTGCGAGATCGAGTCGGTCACGCTCACGTTCGAGGCGACCCTCGCCGACGGGCCGTTCGACGGCAACTACGGCGCCACCGACGGCGACGAGATCCTGTCCAGCGCCGCCACGGCGTACAAGCTCGAGACCAGCACGGACGGCGCGGCCTGGACCCTGGTGCACGAGACCACCGACGGCGCCGGCGGGGTCCAGCGGATCACGCCGGCCCGGCCGGTGCGTGCCCGGCACGTGCGGCTGACCGTCCTCACGCGGCACAACGCCAACCCGGCCGGTCTCAACGGCCTGCAGGTGTACGGGCGAGCGCTCGGCCCCCGCCCCCGGGCCGAGGGCTGGACCGACTGGGCCGGCGGCAACACCGCCCCGGCGCCCGCGCTGCGCGTCGCCGAGGACGGCACCGTCCCGCTGGAGTCCGGCTGGGCGCTCACCCTCGACGACTTCGCCGGCGACGACCTGCGCGACTGGGTGCCCGCCACCGTCCCCGGCACGGTCCTCGCCACCCTGGTCGAGCGCGGCCACCTGCCCGACCCGGTCGCCGGCTTCGAGAACCTGCGCATCCCCGAGGCGCTGTCCCGGCACGCGTGGTGGTACCGCCGCGACTTCCGGCTGCCGCGCGGCTTCGACGCCTCCCGCCGCGTCTGGCTGGAGTTCGACGGCGTCAACCACGCCGCGACCACCTGGGTCAACGACGTCGAGGTCGGCACCGTCACCCACCCGTTCGCGCGGGGGGCCTTCGACATCACCTCGGCGCTGAAGGGCCACGCCGAGCACACCGTCCGCGTCAAGATCTCGCCGATGCCGCACCCCGGCACGCCCGGCGACAAGACGCTCAACAGCTGGACGTTCCTCGGCGGCGGCTCGATCTGGAAGGACTCGCCGACCTACCTCGCCGTGTCCGGCTGGGACTGGATGCCCGCCGTGCGCGACCGGGCCTCCGGCATCTGGAACCACGTGCGGCTGCGCAGCACCGGCGACATCGTCATCGGCGACCTGCACGTGGTCACCAAGGTCCCGGACCTGAAGCGTGCCGAGATCACCGTCACCGTCCCGGTCCGCAACGTCGCCGCCGCCCCGGTCACCGTGACGCTGAAGGCGTCGCTCGGCGTCAGCAGGACGGTCACCGTCCCGGCCGGCGGCGCCCTGGACGTCACGCTCGGCACCGTCCACGTGCGTGACCCCCAGTTGTGGTGGCCCAACGGGTACGGCGAGCCGCACCTGCACGACCTCACGGTCACCGCCACGGTCGGGCGCGCGGTGAGCGACAGCCGGACGATCCGCTACGGCATCCGCGAGTTCTCGTACGAGTCGCACCTGCCCGTGGTGATCAGCCCGGCCGCGAAGCCACCGCTGGACTTCCAGGACGGCAAGGCGTCGCAGACCGTCACCTTCGACCGGCAGCACAAGCGGCACGTGCGCATCCAGGCGGGCGCCCGCGCCACCGGCTGGGGCGTGTCGATGTGGTCCCTTTCGGTCACCGACGGCAGCGGCCCCGACCTCGCGCTGCACCGCACGGCCACCGCGTCGTCGGCCGCGGACGGCACGAGCCCCGCCGCGGTGGTCGACGGCGACGCGGGCACCCGGTGGAGCTCGGAGTACCGCGACAACGAGTGGATCCAGGTGGACCTCGGGGCGGCGGCCGACTTCGACCGCGTGACGATCCTGTGGGAGCAGGCGTTCGCGCTGGACTACCGGGTGCAGGTCTCCGACGACGGCGACGCGTGGGCCGACGTCAAGGCGGTGGACAACGAGACGCCGCCCGGCAACACCGGCCGGCAGGTCGTGCCCGTCGAGAACGCCACCGGCCGGTACGTCCGGATCCAGACCGGCAAGCGGGCCACCGACTGGGGCGTGTCGATGTGGGCGCTTTCGGTCCTCGCCGGCGGGGAGGACCTCGCGCGCGGCAAGCCGGCCACGGCGTCGTCGAGCGAGTCGTCCAACCCCGCGAGCAACGTCACCGACGGCAATCCCCGTACCCGATGGGCCTCCGAGTCCGCCGACAACCAATGGATCCAGGTCGACCTCGGCGCGCCCGCCGCCTTCGACCAGGTGCGGATCGACTGGGAGCAGGCGTACGCCCGCGACTTCGTCGTGCGGACCTCGCTCGACGGCACCACGTTCACCGACGTCAAGGCGGTCGACAACCGCGCCACCGAGCTGAAGATCAGCGTCAACGGCGTGCCGGTCTTCTGCCGCGGCGGCAACTGGGGCTGGGACGAGCTGCTGCGCCGCACCGAGCCGTACCGCACCCGCGAGACGGTCGCGATGCACCGCGACATGAACTTCACGATGATCCGCAACTGGATCGGCAGCAGCAACCGCGAGGAGCTCTACGCCGCCTGCGACGAGTACGGCATCCTGGTCTGGAACGACTTCTGGGAGGCCGGCCCGTTCATCGACTCGTCCGCGACCTACGACGCGGTCGTGGCCGACACCATCAGCCGCTACCGGCACCACCCCAGCATCGCCGTCTGGTGCGGGGCGAACGAGCAGTTCCCGCCGGCCGCGATCGACGCCGGCCTGCGCAAGGCGGTCGCCGAGCTCAACCCCGAGATCGTCTACGTGCCGTCGTCGAACGCCGGCATCGTCAGCGGATCGGGCCCGTGGCACTGGATCGACCCCACCACCTATCCCGACCCGGCCATCTACAAGAACGGGACGCTCGGCTTCCACACCGAGATCGGCATGCCCGTGGTGCCGCACCCGGAGACGATGCGCAACCTCGCCGCCGACCAGCCCGCGTGGCCCATCGGCGAGGTCTGGGGCTACCACGACTGGGCGCTGATCGGCAACCAGCACGTCGGCGACTACCAGAAGGCGATCGAGGAACGGCTCGGCGTGGCGTCGTCGCTCGAGGAGTTCACCGCCCGCGCGCAGTTCGTCAACTACGAGAACCACCGCGCCATGTTCGAGGCGTGGAACTCGTCGCTGTTCGACAACGCGTCCGGCCTGCTGCTCTGGATGTCGCACCCGGCCTGGTACAGCACGGTCTGGCAGACCTACGACTACGACCTCGACGTCAACGGGGCCTACTACGGCTCCCGCAAGAGCTGCTCACCCCGTCACGTCCAGGCCGACCCGGGTACGTGGCGTGTGCGCGCGGTCAACCACACCCCGTCCGCGTTGACCGGCGTGACCGTCACCGCCCGCGCCTACGATCTCGCCGGCCGCCCGCTCGGCGCTCCCCAGAGCCAGACACTGTCGGTGGCCCCGTCCTCGACGACCCCGGCCTTCACGGTCGCCGCCGTCGAGGGTCAACCGCTTCATCTCGTACGACTGGAGATGCGCACCGCCAAGGGCGAGCTCCTCTCGGAGAACACGTATTGGCGGTACGGCAAGCCCTCGGACATGCGGGCGCTGTCGACGATGCCGCGCACGGCCCTCGACGTCCGGACCACCGCGGCCGGCGCGGGCGTCACGGCCACCGTCACCAACCGCGGCAAGGCGGCCGCCGCCCTGATCCGGGTCGCCCTCCGCGACGGCAAGGGCGACCGGGTGCTGCCCGCCCAGTACACCGACAACTACTTCTGGCTGCTCCCCGGCGAGTCCCGGAAGGTCGGCATCACCTGGCCGTCCCGCCTGGGCCGCCCGCGCGGCCTGAAGGTGACCGCCCACGCCTACAACTCCTAGAAAGACCGCGGCCGGCGTCACCGCCAGGACGCCGGCCGCGGCACTACCGTCACCCGGGTGACGATCTCGTACGTTCCGCGCTTCCCCGTCGACGACCGTTCGCTGAGCCTTCTGCACGCGCGAGCGTTCGGCGCGCCCTCGCACGTGCGGCCCTGGGCCGAGCGCCTGCACCGGCACGCGCTCACCTGGATCGGCGCCTTCGAGGGCACCGCGCTGGTGGGCTTCGTCCAGGTCTGCTGGGACGGCGGCAGCCACGCCTTCCTGCTGGACACCGCGGTGGACCCGGATCGCCAGCACCGCGGCATCGGCGCCCGCCTGGTGGCCGAGGCCACCTCGGCGGCCCGGGACGCCGGTTGCGAGTGGCTGCACGTCGACTTCGAGGCCGGGCTGGCGGGCTTCTACCTGGAGAGCTGCGGCTTCCGCCCGACCCGAGCCGGCCTGCTCCGGCTCGGCCCTACACCTCGAACGGACCCCGCACCGTGACCCCGCCGTCGACCACGAGGCTCTGCCCGGTCACATAGGACGAGAGCGGCGAGGCGAGAAAGACGGCCGCCGCCGCGGCGTCCGCCGGCGCGCCGAGCCGCCGCAACGGAATCTCCGGCACCTCGGCACCGGCCTGCTCCGCGTTCGCCGTGGCCGTCGCGATGGCGCCGCACGTCACCACGTTCATGCGGATCCCGTCCGCGGCGTATTCCGCGGCGACCGTCCGGGCGAGGCTGTTGAGCCCGGCCTTGGCGGCACCGTACCCCGCCTGCATGGGCGCGGCCATCACACCCGCCACCGACCCGACGCTCACGATGGACCCGCCCCCACCCTGGCCGAGGAAGACCCGGATCGCGGCACGGGCCGCCCGCGCCACATAGCGCAGGTTCATCTCGTAGGCCAGATCCCAGTCGCCGTCGCTCATCTCGTGCAGCCGCACGGCGGGAACGAACGCCACCTGCCCACCGACCACGGTCACGAGCGTGTCGAGCCGCCCGAACTCGTCGGCACTGCGGCGCACGAAACCATCCACATCGGACGGCGAGCGCACGTCCCCGGCGAGCGCGAGAGCCCGCGCGCCTCGGCCGGTCAGCTCCTGGGCGGCAGCACCCGCCCGCTCCGGGTCGATGTCCGCGACGGCGACCGCGGCCCCCGCCGCCGCGAAGGCCCGCGAGATGGCCCGCCCGATCCCCTCGCCCCCGCCCCCGATGATCAGTGCACTGTGGCCGGCGAGCGGCCGCGCGAAGTCGTTCACCGCCGGATCCTCCCATGGTCGCGCCGGGGATGTCGCTACGCTCCTGAGCGAACACTGATATCCGGCGATGGGCGGGACCACCGTGGCGAAGCGGGCGCTTGCCCGGCGATACGGCCGGGGGCAGCGGTGGGGCACGGCCGTCCTGGTGGGCCTGCTGTCCCTGTCGGCCGGATGCTTCGGCGGGCCCGGCTCCGGTTCCGGCTCGTCGAGCCCGAGGGTGCCGGCCGATCTGAGCGCGCCGGACGTGGCCGGCTCCTGGCGGGAGGCGCGCGGCGGGGCGGTGCTGACGTTCACCGCCGACGGCCGGTTCGCGGCGAGCAACGTGCCCTACGAGGAGATCCCCCACTACGAGGAGGACCTTCCGCCCGGGTTCGACGTGACCCGGGACCGGCTGCCGGCTTCCGGGGACTGGCACCTCACCACCGGGCTGGGGCCGCCGGACGGGCCCCGTTCCACGGTGTTGCTGGCGGTCCGCGAGCTGGCCGGCAAGCCCGCCGCCGTCGGCCTGTCGTTGACCGCGGAGAGCGCCGGCGACGCCGTCGTCCTGGTCTTCTCCCTCGGCGACCCGGACCTGGACAACCGCATCGTGTACGAGCGGTGCGACGGCGACTGCCCGGTGACCTCCCCGGCGCCGTCCTGACGCCCCGGACCGGACTCAGAACCAGGCGCTGGCCTCGAGCCGCCCGGTGTTGCCGAGGTCGAGCGGCGCCGGCAGGCTGACGGACTGGCGCATCCCGCCCTCGGAGACGGCCACCGCCAGCGACGCCCCGGTGTCCGCCCCGCCGCTGATGTTGGTGACGGTGTTACGCCAGGACAGCACGGCCCGCGCACTCGTGCCCGGCTTGAGCACGAGCCGCCCCGGCGCCGCGGTGTAGTGCACGCTGGGCTGGACGGAGATCTTCAGCGGCCGGCCGTCCTCGTCGAGCACGACGATGTCCGGCCGCCCCTCGACCAGGTAGGGCTCGGTGCCGCAGTTGCGCAGGTGCAGCGACATCTCCCGGTATCCCATGGCCGCGTCCCCCCGGTCCGCGGTGATCTGCACCCCGATCAGGGAGCACGCGGACACCGGCTCGACAGCCACCGGCGTGGTGGGCTCACCGGAGCCGCGAACCCCGGCCGGCGAGGCCGCGACGCTGGGCGCAGGCGTGGGCGCGAGCCCGCTGGTGGCCTGCCACGGCTCGGTGCATGCGGCCAGCAACGGAACAACCAGCAACAACAGGAACCGGCGCAGCTCACCCACGCCGGTGATCATGCCGCACCCCCCGCAAGCGCACGTGGCCGTGTGCGGCTCATGCTCGCGAGGCAAGAGCGCTTTCCGGCTCAGGTCGCGGGTTGACGGTGCGCCGCGCGCCTCCTCCCGGTTCTGACCAGGGCGGGAGGTCGATGGTCACTGCCGCCGGGATCGGGGCCGGCTTCGCTACCTGTATCGCGCAGCGCGGCGACCATGTCCGGGTCATCTCTCCGTCGCTGCCGAGCGGCAGACGCTCACGATCTCGGCTCGGCTGCAGCCGCCCAGCGGATACTGCGGCGCCGACACCCCCAGCGCCAGCACCCGGTCGCGCAGACCCGGGCGGGCGAAGACCTCGTCCGGTGTCTCCAGGAACGACGAGATCGCCAGGTAGGCGCGCAGCATGTCCGGGTCGCGCTGGGCGGCCGCGTACAGCGCCTTCGCGCCGATCCAGCGGGGGTCCTCGGGGCGGTACGGGACGCCGGTCACGTCGCCGTCGATCTCGGCCAGGCGGTGGGTGTCGAAGGCGTTCGTGGCGCGGTAGAGCGGCAGCATCGTGCGTGCCGTGGCCTCGTGGAAGCGGCGGGCCAGCTTGTCGTGGTCGGCGGGGTCGGTGTCGCGCAGCACGTCGCGCAGCACGCGGGCGTGCAGCAGCGTGAAGGCCGCGCCCCGGCCGAGGGACGGGTTGGTGCAGGCCCACGCGTCGCCGACCGGGACCATGCCGGTGACGACGGGTGCGCCGTCGGCCGTGTAGTGCTTGAGGCGGTCCTCGATGCCGGCCATCACGTCGACGCCGGTGATCGGTGCCGCCTCGATCCAGGGGGCGGCGAGCGGATAGCGGGACACCAGGGCCGTCCACACCGCCGGGTCGCGCAGGGCCCGCAGCGCGTGGTCCTTCGCGCTCGCGATGACCACCACGCTCCACGTGGAGTTGTCCGCCGGCAGGGTCAGCAGGGACACCGACTCGTACTGCTGTTGCAGCACCGTTCGCAGCTCGGGCATCTCGCCGCGGAAGTGCCGGGCGTAGTAGACGAAGCCGCCGCCGTCGCGCTCCTCGACGGGCTTCCGCTCGCCCAGCCACGCCGGCATCGGCGACCGCCGTCCCGAGCAGTCGATCACCAGGTCGGCGGGCACCACACCCTGGTCGGTGGCCACGCCGGTCACCCGGGTCGCGCCATCGAGTCGTACGCCGCAAGCGCGCACCCCGCGCCGCACCGTGACGCCCGCCGCCGCCGCGGCCCGGGCCAGCGCTGCCTCCACGACCGGCCGCCGGGCGGTGACCGTCTCGAAGCGGGCATCGCCGTCGCGCCGCTCGCCGGGCACCGGCAGGAAGCGGGTGCCGCCGGCGGCCACGAGCTCGGCGGCGGCCGCCGGCAGGTCCTCCGACAGCGCGCTCCACCAGCGCGGGAGCAGGAAGTGCGGCAGCCGGAACTGGTTGACGCCGGGCCGCTGCCAGGTGTCCCACGGCCGGTCGCCGGGCAACGCCGGATCGCGTTCGAGGACGGTCACGTCGTGGCCGTCGTGGTGCAGCATCATCGCGGTGCTCAGGCCCGCCAGGCCGGCACCGAGGATCGTCATCGTCGCCATGCCCGCAGCGTGCGGCCGCGGACTGCTCACTCTCCAGGCCGTACGCTGCCCGATCGCTGCCCGGTTTCGGCCGCCCACAGGCCGGCGGTGAGCTCGTCGACGGCCTTCGCCAGGTGCCGGCGGTAGGTGCTGAACGGCAACCCCAGCGCCTCGGCGGCGGCTTCCTGGGTGGCCGCCGGTTTGACGTACGTGCGGCGCAGCACCGCCCGCAGCCGGTCGCCGCGCGGCTTGTCGGCCAGCGCGTCGACCGCCCGTTCCAGCGCGGCGCGCACGGCTTGCGGGTCGTCGCCGAGCGCGGTGCCGACGAGCGCGTCACCGCCGGGGTGCTGGAGCGCGGAGCGTACGGCCGCCGCGAAGTCCTCCCGGCGCAGCGGTGCCGGCCGGGTCATCTCGGGCGGGGGCGGTCCGCTGCCGCCGTACTGCTCGCGTTCGTTCATCAGGTCGAGCCACGCCTCCAGCGGGAAGCGCCGCCAGTCGTTGCCGTACACGACGTGCCGCCGCTCGTCGCACGTCACGGACAGCACCTCGCGGAAGCCGAGGTAGTCGAAGAACGGGCCCCAGAACGACGGTGCGACGGTGACGATGAACGCCCACGCGAGCGGCCTGCCGCACCAGGCGGCGAGCGACGACACCGAGCCGGCGAAGACCGCGACCCGGTCGGTCTGCGATCCGTCCTCGCCCATCAGGAACCGCGCGATGTCGACCTGCTCACCCGGCCGCAGCGGCGCCGTGCGGGCGACATGGCCGAGGATTTCCCGTACGACGGGATCGTCGCGCTCCTGATCGGTGCCCGTGGGACACAGCGCGTGGTAGGCGAAGCCGCGGCCGCCCGCCACCTCGCTCGCCCCCTCGGGCCGCGCGGCGAACCACTCGCGCGCGATCGCCGCCGACCGCGGGCCGATCTGCTTCCCGATCCGCTCGGCCACCGCCGGCAGCCGCTCGGGGCGGGCCGGCACCACCGCGATCGCGCCGTGCGCTCGTACCGTGCGGAACTGGTCGCTGAACGGCCCGTGCCGATGCAGATAGGCCAGCTGCTGCGCCAGCGACTGCCGGCGCATGCCGGTCGCGGCGCGCAGCCCCGTCACGACGTGGTCGTGGATGACCCTGTGCAGGCCGCGATAGCGCTCGGGCGAGCGGCGCTCGAACTCGGCGTCGAGCACCTCGCGGGTCAGGTCGTGCGGCATCAGCCCTTGCGGCCGGGCGCTGACGAACGGCCGGTCCCGCAGCCACTGCCAGACCCGGGGCGCGTCCGCCTCGCCGACCGTCAGGCGCAGCAGGTCCTCGGTGGTGACCTGCGCCTTGGCGCATGTCGCGAGCCCGAGCAGATGTGCCTCGGACGGCGCGTCGCGCACCACCGACGCGGTCAGCGCCGAGATCAGGTCGGGCGCCTCGGCGAGGCTGCGCGGCACGTCCCCGCCGGCCGTCACCACGTCGGCGAGCAGCGACAGGGCCAGCGGATGCCCCCGCGCGAGCCGCACCACGTCCGCCCGCTGCGGCTCCGCGACCCCGGCCCGGTCGAGCAGGGCGTCACTGGCCCGATCGTCCAGAGCCGACAGCAGGTGTACGCCGACGACGGCGCGCCAGCCGGGATCGCAGCGCCACGCGGCCGCGGGGGGATCGCGTCCGGCCAGCACGACCACCGCCTCGGCCGGGAGCGCGGGGACGAGGTCGCGCCGCAGCCATCCGTCCAGCGCGCCGAGCCCCTCGTAGCCGTCGACGAGCAGGACCTGCGGCTCGGTCCCGCCGACGGCACCCACGAAGTCCTCGGCGGTGGGCCGCAGCTCCTGCCCGTCGACGTACACCACGCGGCGCCCCGCCCGCCGGGCCCGGCTGCGCAGATGCAGCAGCAGCGTGGTCTTGCCGATGCCGCCGGGCCCGTGCACGAACAGCACGCGGCGCGACGTCCGCCCGGCGAGCGCGTCGTCGAACCGGGTCACCTCCGCGGCCCGCCCGACGAAGCTCCGCCACCGCACGTCCTCGACAACATCGCCGAGTTTCGGCATCCCGCCAGTGTGCGGGCCGCGGGCGCGGACCGCCGTCAGGCGCCCGACATTCAGCGCGGACTCATGATCTCGGCGATCCGCAGGAACCCGCCGGCGCCGTGACCACGCCCGATGGCGCGGCGCGCCAGGCACTCGGCGGCGCGCATCACGCTCGCGTCGATGCCGTGCGACTCGGACGTGTGCACGATGTGGGCCATGGACGACACCGCCGAGGTGAGCGGGTTGCCCGCACCGGAGTAGGTGCCGTTGTCCGCGTCCTGCGCGCCCGACTCGAACAGCGGCGGCAGGATCGCGGCGATGCCGTTGGCGAACGGCGCCAGCTCCCGCGCGCCGATCCCCTCGGCCCGTGCCACCGCGAGCGCGTGCGCATATCCCGCCATCGCGGTCCAGAAGATGTCGAGCAGGGCGATGTCGTAGGCGGCCGCCCGGCCGATGTCCGCACCGAGGTGGGTGTGGGTGCCGCCCAGAGCGCCCAGCACCGGCCGGTGCTGGGCGTAGAGCTCCCCCGGGCCGCTGTGCAGGAACACCCCGGCCGGTGTCCCGATGGTCGGGGTGGGCGTCATGATCGCACCGTCCAGGTAGCCGATGCCGTGGTCGGCCGCCCACGCCGCGGCGTCCCGGGCCCGATCGGGGGTGTCGGCGGTCAGGTTGACGACCGTACGCCCCTTGAGCGCCTCGGCCACCGCATCGCGCCGCACGACGGCGTCCACCGCGTCGTAGTTCACCACGCAGACCACGGTCAGCCCGCTCGCGGCGACCGCCTCCTCGGGCGACCGGGCGCCGGCCGCACCCCGGGCGACCAGGTCGCGGTCCTTGCCGGGCGTGCGGTTCCAGACCGTGACCCGCAGGCCGGCGTCCAGGAACGCCCCGGCCAGGGCCCGGCCCATGGGCCCGAGGCCGAGCACGGTGACGGCAGAATGGTCCATGTGCGAGGTCATTCCTCAACTCCTTGAAGGCGAGCAAACTGGGATGAATGGGGCCGATGATGACGCGTAGCCGCGCCCGGGATCCGAACGTCTGCGGGGTGACGGCCGCGATCGCTGTGATCGACGGCAAGTGGAAGACAGCCCTGCTGTGGCTGCTGGAGTCCGGTCCGCGCCGCCCCGGCGAGCTGCGCCGGCGGCTGCCGGGCCTCACCGAGAAGGTGCTGACCCAGGCGCTGCGGGAGATGGAGGCCGACGGGCTGATCCACCGGGAGGTGCATGAGGTACGGCCGCTCAAGACCGTGTACTCCCTGACCCCGTTCGGCCGCGACCTCTCCGAAGCGCTGGCACCGCTCGCCGACTGGGGGCACCGCCGCTTGGCGAAGCTGACCGATTCCCTACCGGTCTCCTGACACGCCGTACCTCCCGTTCCCGCCGGCCCGCACGATCAAGTCTTGGGCAGGCGCCAACCCCCGGCAAGTACCCACAAAAAGGTGGCTACCGCGGCCCGAACGAGGCGGAAGTGCTGGGCCTGCGTATCGGCTCTCCGGGTTCTGTTTGCGAGCTTCTTCCGCACGTTTGCGCTCAACCGGAGCAAGGGGGGCCGGACCCGGATCCACGACGGGTGCTTCGGCTGCTCGGCACCACGCGGGTTCGGGTGCTTCTCCGCGAGGAGCAGCGCGACGGTTACGGTCCGGCAATGCCGCTGACCGATCTGGCGGACGTGGAAGCCTTCTTCGCGTCCCTCGGCGGAGGGGACGCGATGTATGGCTGGGACTACATCGACCGCCCTGGGCGCCTCGATGACTGGCCCGCGGAGCCGAGCCTCACCATAGACATCCGACCAGGGCCCGCTTCGCACTCACTGTTCTGGTTCACCGAATGCTGGACACGCGGCGACGGCACCCGATACTGCATCGAAGGGGCCGTCGACTTCGACAGTCTTCAGATCATCCGCGCGGACGGCGTGCCCGAGCCCGTCGAGGAGTTCATCGCCGCGGGAAGGCGCTGGTGGGACGCACTCTTCGGGCTCGGTGGCCGGCCACCCCGGATCCAGGTGACAACGGAGAACGCCCCGTCCTGGCGGCCGGGCCGGACGGGCGCCACGCTCATCGGCGACGGCCGTCAGGTCACGGGAAGCTTTTGAGCGTCCCCTGCCGCGAGCCGCTCGGCCGGGCATGACTGACTGCCGCTGCCGAACCCGCGTGGCGACGGAAACCGTCGCGGCAACGCTGCCTGGCCCCGGTCGCTCGGGTGCGGAGAGTCTGCCGCGCACTACCAACTAACCGGATGGATGACGCCGGCGAACGAGCGGGTCACGCGCCCGTCTCGGCGAGGCCGGGATCCCAACGGTCCTCGTGGCGGGCCTGGTGCAGGGGCCGGCGGCTGCGCCAGCCGTGGCGTTCCAGGTCCGGGACCTCCTCGAGGTGGGTGACCGGGCCGAGGCAGAGCCAGGCGACCGGGCGCACGCCGCTGGGGATGCCGAGCAGGTCGCGCAGGTAGTCCTCGCGGTAGAAGGAGACCCAGCCGACGCCGAGGCGCTCCGCCGTGGCGGCCAGCCACAGGTTCTGGATGGCCAGGCAGACCGAGTAGAGGCCGGCGTCGGCGATCGCGTGGCGGCCCAGGACGGCGGGGCCGCCGCGGGACGGGTCGTAGGTGACCACGACGGACAGGGTGGACTCGAGGACGCCGTCGATCTTGATGCGGGCGAAGCGGGCCGCCGCGTCCGGGCCGAGGGTGGCGGCGAAGACGTCGCGCTCGTGGTGCACGTGCCGGTGGAACGCCTCGCGGGTCGCGCGGTCGCGGATGACGACGAAGTCCCACGGCTGGGACATGCCGACGCTGGGCGCGGCGTGCGCGGCGGTCAGGACGCGGTCGAGGACGTCCTCGCCGAGGGGCTCGCCGGTGAACTGGCCGCGCACGTCGCGGCGGGTGTGGATGACGTCGTACAGGTCCATGGACAGGCTCCCGCTGTGGTGTGTGCGAGGCCGGTCTTCGGACTCCCGGATCGTCGCCTCACCGCCCGCCTTCCCAGCCTTGCGGCCAGTGGCTACGCGAACAGCGTGTGGGCGGCGGCTCCCCGGTCACCGCGGCGGGCCCGTGCCGGATTCGCACCGGCTTCCCGATTCTCCCCGTGGCTTGCGGCCGGCGGGGCACCTCGCATGGTTTGTGCCACCCGGCACGGTACCCGTCAGCGCCGGAGCGATCCGGTGGTGGTCCCGGTGACCTGATGGGCGAAGCACAGCACGCCCGGGTCGTCGGTCTCGCCGAGCTCCGTCATGCGCGCTGTGAAGACGATGTATTCGGCGCCCGCAGGGCGTTTCCGGCCCGCGTACGCCTCGAAGCGCTTCTCGCAGCCGGCGTCGGCGGACGCCTCCGGCGCGTCGACCGGCAGGTCGAAGGTGGCGACCAGCTCGCTGCTGTGCGGGGAGGAGCAGGGGAGCGCGTCGACATAGTCGCCGGTCTCGTGGATCAGGTCCTTGACGCAGTCGCCGGGGCGCAGGTCGTCCAGGCTGATGGAGCGCTCGCCGCGCAGGGCGCCGGACGCGTCGCGGTCGGGGCCGTCGGCGACGTCGCGGGCGATGGCGATGCCCGCGACCGCGGCGATGACAGAGATCCACAGGCCGCAGACGCACAGCGCCACGATGGCGAGGACCTTGCCGCGCTTGTCGCCGTTGCGCCGGCTCTGCCGCAGCCCGACCACGGCCAGGACGATGCTGACCAGGCCGGCGCAGCCGAAGAGGGACAGCGTCAGCGCGGCGATGGAGAAGCCGTTGGTCTTGCCGTTCCACTGTGGGTGGTGCGGCGGCGCGTACATCTGCTGACTCACCGCCGCACCCTATCGATCGGACGGCGATTCAGCTGACCGGCCGGCTCCGCCAGAGCAGCCAGACGAAGTAGGGGGCGCCGATCAGCGCGGTCACCAGGCCGGCCGCCAGCTGCGAGGGCGCGATGACCGTACGGCCGAGGGTGTCGGCCACGCTCACCAGCAGCGCGCCCAGGCCGACCGCCACCGGGACGGCGCGGGCGCTGCGCGAGCCGACCAGGGCGCGGGCCGCGTGCGGGGCGACCAGGCCGACGAAGCTGAGCGCGCCGACCGCCGTCGCCGCCGCCGCGGTCAGCACCGCGGCGACGGTCAGCAGGCCGAGGCGGGAGCGGTTGAGCGGCACCCCGAGCAGCCGGGGCACGTCCTCGTCGAGCGCGACCAGGTCGAGCGTGCGGCCGGCGACCAGGGCCAGCGGCAGCGCGACCAGCAGGACCAGCGCCACCGGGACGACCTGGCCGATGCTGCGGCCGTAGGTGGACCCGGCGAGCCAGGTGAGCGCGACGCTGACGTTCCACGGCGAGACCACCACGACGACCAGCGTGGTGATCGCGGTGGCCGCCGCGCTGACGCCGACGCCGACCAGCACGATGCGGTCCGAGGCCATCCCGCGGCCGGCCGCCAGCCAGTAGACCAGGGCGAACGTGCCGAGCGCGAAGAGCGTGGCCACACCCATCACCGGCCAGGCGCCGATGCCGGGCAGCAGCAGGACGACCGCGACCGCGCCGACGCTGGCGCCGGGGGTCACGCCGAGCAGGCTGGGCTCGGCGAGCGGGTTGCGGCAGACGGCCTGGATGATCGCGCCGGCCAGGGCGAGCGCCGCCCCGCCGAGCAGGGCGGCGAGCACGCGCGGCCAGCGCTGGTCGAGCACGAAGCCGACCTGCCGTCCGGCGTTGCCGCTGATCCAGTTCATCACGTCGCCGAGCAGCACCACGCGGTCGCCGAGCAGCAGCGCCGCCACGAAGGCCGCGACCAGCAGGACCACGAGCAGGACGCCCACGGTGACGACCCAGGCGCGGGAGTGGACGGTGCCGTGCGCGCCGCGCGCCGGTGCGGCCGCCGGGCCGCCGTCGCGCAGCCGCCGGGCGAGCCAGACCAGCACGGTCGCGCCGGCGAGGGTGGTGACCACGCCGGTCGGCACCGAGATCGCCACGTCGGCCGGCAGGGCGAGGCGCAGCAGCACGTCGGCGGCGACCACGACGAGCGCGCCGCAGAGGCCGGTGAACGGCAGCAGCAGCAGGTGCCTGCCGAGGCCGGGGACCCGCCGCGCGATCAGGCGGGCGATCACCGGCGCGCAGAGGCCGACGAAGCCGATCGGGCCGGCGACGGTCACCGCGATCGAGGAGAGCAGCACCGCCGCGACGACCGACAGCACCCGGGTGCGGCGCACGTCGACGCCGAGCACGCGGGCCGAGTCGTCGCCGAGGCCGAGCACGTCGAGCCGGTGCGCGAGCAGCATCGTGGCGATCAGGCCGACGAGGACGATCGGCGCGGTCAGCTTGACGTTCTCGGAGCCGGACTGGACGGTCGTGCCGCTGCCCCAGGCGAACAGGCCCACCGTGTTCTGCTGGAAGAGCATCAGCAGGACGGAGGTGAGCGCGTTCAGCGCGAGCGCCACAGCGGAGCCGGCGAGCACGAGCCGGGTCGGCCCGGCCGCGCCGCCGCGCGAGACGAGCAGCACGACGCCGGCCGCGAGCAGGCCGCCCACGAAGGCGACCAGCCCGCTGAACGCGAACGGCAGCGCGATCCCGAAGGCGGCCACGGCCACCACCGAGACGTACGCGCCGGCGTTGACGGCCAGGGTGTCGGGGGAGGCCAGCGGGTTGCGGGCCACCGACTGGAGCACCGCGCCGGCGACGCCGACCGCGAGGCCGACGAGCAGGGCCGCCGCCAGCCGCGGGAAGCGGCTGGCGACGAGCACCGCCACGGCCTCGTCGTTGTCCGTGGCCCACGGGTTCAGGGCCGTCAGCAGTTCGCCGAGGCCCATGTTCGCGGTGCCCTGGGTGAGGTGCACCGCGGCCAGGACGGCGAGCAGCACGACCGCCGCGGTGAAGACGGCGACGACGCCGTGGACACGCCGGCCGTTGCCGCCTTCCAGAGAGGGCGGAGGGGAGGGAGCGAGAGTCGCGCTGCTCATCGGTGTGTCAGGCGGTCAGGGCGGTGGTGAGGGCGTCGATGTAGGCGTTCGCCGAGGCCGGGCCGCCGAACATCCAGATGCCGTCCGGGATGCGCTTGACGTTGTTGCCGGTGACGAACGGCAGCTGCTTCCACACGGCGTTGTTCTTCAGCGAGTCGGTGAAGTCGCCGCCGTCCGCGTCGTTGGCGACGTAGATGTAGGTGGTCGACGCGTCCTTGATCTTGGTGAGGCCCTCGACGTCGGTCTGGGCCAGGCCGTAGTCCTTGTCGCCGCCGGTGGTCCACTGGTTCTTCAGGCCCAGCTCGGCCGCGATCGCGCCGAAGAACGACTGCGGGGTGTACATGCGCAGCGAGACCGTGCCGGCGTCGACCCAGCCGTCGCCCATGGTGAAGGCGGCGCCGGTCTTGCCCGCCTTGGCGAGCGCGTCCTTGCCGGCGGTGACCTTGGCGTCGAAGTCGGCGAGCAGCTTGGTGCCCTGCGCCTCGGTGCCGGTTGCCTGGGCGAGCACGTTCACGGTCTTGCGCATGTAGCCGATCGGGTCGGTGCCGTCCGAGCCGCGCAGCGTCAGGACCGGCACCTGCTTGGCGATCTGCGCGATGACGTTCTCGGGCAGGTCCTTGGTGGTGACGACCAGGTCGGGCTTGAGGGCCACGATCGAGTCGAGGCTGGGCTCGCCGCGCTGGCCGACGTCCGGGGTGGAGGCGTCGATCGGGGCGCTCTTGTCCCAGTTGTTGTAGCCCTTCACGTCGGCCTGGCCGACCGGCTTGACGCCGAGCGCGACCAGGTTCTCGGTGAGGCCCCACTCCAGCGAGACGACGTTCTTGGCGGGCGCGTCGAGCTTGACCGTGCCGCGCTCGTCCTTGATCTCGACCGGTCCGCTCGAGACCGCGGGGGACGCGGCGCCGGCCTCGTCGGCGGGGTCCTCGGTGGTGCCGCAGGCGGCCGTGAGCAGCAGGGCGCTGATCGCGACCGCGCCGGCGGTGAAGGCGCGGCGGGTGAGAGCCATGTGAGGGGGTCCCTTTCGGATTATCTGTTTCAGGAGGTGAGTGACCGGCTGGTGTGCCGGCCGATGGGGCGTGTGCGGACGTGGCCGTCGTCGCCGACGGCCACCTCGATGCGCAGGCCGTAGATCTCGGTGAGCAGCTCGGAGGTGAGCACCTCGGCGGGGCGGCCGTCGGCGCGGACGACGCCCTGGCACATCAGCACGACCCGGTCGGCGACGGCGGCCGCCTGGTCGAGGTCGTGCAGCACCACGCCGACCGCCACGCCGTGGTCGTCGGCGAGCTCGCGGACGATGTCCAGGATCTCCACCTGGTACCGCAGGTCGAGATAGGTGGTCGGCTCGTCGAGCAGCACGACGCCGGTGTCCTGGGCCAGGCAGGTGGCGAGCCAGACGCGCTGGAGCTCGCCGCCGGACAGCTCGTCGACGGCGCGCGAGGCCATCGCGGCGACGCCGGTCATCGCCATCGCCTTGTCCACGAAGGCCGCCCCGTCCGGGTCGCCCGAGCCGAACCGGCCGCGGTACGGGTGCCGCCCGTACGCCACGACGTCGCGCACCGAGACGCCGCCCGGCGTGGGCCGCGACTGCGTGAGCAGCGTGACCCGCCGCGCGAAGTCCTTCGGCCGCAGCGCGAAGGCGTCGGTGGCCTCGGTGCCGTCGGTCAGCGCGACGGTCCCCGAGACCGGGGTGTGCAGCCGCGCGAGCGACCGCAGCAGCGTCGACTTGCCGGAGCCGTTGGGGCCCACGAGGGCCACGACGGTCCCGGCGCGCAGCTCCAGTCCCGCGCCGTGCACGACGGTCCTGCCGTCGTAGGCGAGCGTCAGATCGGCTCCGGTGAGCGCCGCGTCCCTGGTCATGAGGTGAGGCTAACCTAAATCGACCGGCTCCTCGAACGGCGGGTCATAACGACTGAAGATCTTTGATGTGCGTAGGGTGGTCGGATGATCGCGCATCCGGGACTCCGCTTCGCCGACCACACCGTCACCGTGCCGCTCGACCACAGCGACGCGGGCCAGGGAACGATCGAGGTCTTCGCCCGCGAGGTCGTCGCGTCCGACAAGGCCGGCGACGATCTGCCGTGGCTCGTCTTCCTCCAGGGCGGCCCCGGCGGCAAGGCGACGCGGCCGCTGCGCTCGGAGAGCTGGATCGCCCGCGCCGTCCAGACCCACCGGGTGCTGCTGCTCGACCAGCGGGGCACCGGCCGGAGCACGCCGATCAGCGCGCGCACGGCCGCCGGCCGGACGGCCGAGGAGCTGGCCGCATACCTGCGGCACTTCCGGGCCGACAGCATCGTGGCCGACTGCGAGATCCTGCGGGCGCGGCTGGCCGGCGGGCAGCGCTGGGACACGCTCGGGCAGAGTTACGGCGGGTTCGTCACCATGACCTACCTGTCCCGGGCCCCGCACGGCGTGCGCACCAGCTACGTGACCGGCGGCCTGCCGGGTCTCACCGCCACCGCCGACGACGTGTACGCCCGCACGTACCCCCGCGTCGCCGCGAAGAACGCCGAGTACTACCGCGCGTTCCCGGACGACGTCGCCGCGGTCCGCGCGATCGCCGACCGCCTGGCCGGCGAGGACGTGCGGCTGCCCGACGGCGACCGGCTCACCGTCGAGCGCTTCCGGTTCCTGGGCAGTGCGTTCGGCATGAGCTACGGCTACGCCCAGCTGCACTGGCTCCTCGACGAGGCCTTCACCGACACCTTCCTGTACGAGGCCATGCGGCTCACCGGCTTCGTCGACCAGCCACTGTTCGCGCTCCAGGAGTATTGCTACGGCCAGGGCACCGGCCCGACGAACTGGGCCGCCGCCCGGGCGATGGAGCAGCGCCCCGAGTTCGCCGCCGGCGCCAGCCCGCTGCTGTTCACCGGCGAGATGATGTATCCCTGGATGTTCGAGCAGATCCGCGCGCTGCGGCCGTTCGCGGGCGCCGCCGAGATCCTCGCCGCCGCGGACGACTGGCCCCCGCTCTACGACGTCGAGCGGCTCGCCGCGAACGAGGTGCCGGTCGTCGCCGCCGTCTACGCCGACGACATGTACGTGGACATGGGCCTGTCGCTGGAGACGGCCGCCGCCGTGCCGAACGTGCGCACCTGGATCACCAACGAGCACGAGCACGACGGCCTGCGCACCGCGGGCGAGGACGTGCTCGGCCGCCTGATGGACATGGCGGCCGGCAAGCGATGATCACCAGGTGAAGCGCCCCGGATAGCTGACCTTCGCCAGCATCGCCTGCCCCTCCGTGCTGGGGTGGAAGTAGTCGATGCGGTTCACCAGCTCGAGGTCGAAGCGCACGCTGTGTGCCTCGCCACCGTCCCAGCGGCATCTCTTGCCGTACGCGCGGCAGGCGTCCGCCAGCGCGTCGTTGTAGGCGTCGATGCGCCTGTCGACCTGGCGCCGCCGGTTCTCGTCGGCGGCCGCGGTCGAGGTGGGGCGGGCCAGCAGCGACGGGCAGATGCCGCCGTTCCAGGCGCGCACCGCCTTCGCGTCCTCGTGACCCACCTCCCACAGCCGGTAGAGGTCCGGGATGCTCACCACGAGCACGCGCGCCTTGGGCAGGCCGCGCTTGAGCCGGGCCAGGCCCGCGTCGACCCGCTTGCGGAAGGTGGCGACCGGCGTCATGCCCTCGGCGGTCGCGGCGCAGGCGTCGTTCGCGCCGATCAGGACCGTCACGTACTGCACCTTGGCGGCGACCGCCTTGTTCGCCTGGCCGGCCAGGTCGGCGGCCTCGGCGCCCGAGTCGGCGTAGTTGTACGCCTTGCCCTTGATCGCCGCGTTCGCGTCGCGGATCCGCCGGTAGTGACTGTCCACCGCCGCGTCGCTGCCCGTCGACCACGAGCGGCGCTCGCAGGCGATCAGCGCGAAGCAGCTCGCGAACCCGGCGGTGATCGAGTCACCGAGGGCGGCCATCGACGACGGGTACGACTTGGACGAGCCCGTGGGCTTCGGATCCGCCGCCCCCGTGCCCTCCTCGCAGGCCAGCGCGAAGACTCCGAGCAAGGCGAGCGCGATGACGTGCCAGCGACGCATCCCATCCCCAAGATTCACCGAGAGTGACGACGTGGACACTCTACAGTGCCGGGGCCACGATCTCTCCCGCCGCCACGGCGCGCACCGCGCGGAGCACTTCGGCCCGGCCGGCCCCCTTGAGCACGTAGCCGCGCGCCCCCGCCCGCAGCGCCTCGAACACCGGCTCGTCGTCCTCCGCCAGGGCCATGAGCAGCACGCGCGCCCCCGGCGTGGCGAGCAGGAGCCGCTCGGTCGCCGCGGTCCCGCCCATCCCCGGCAGGGTCAGATCGAGCAGCACCACGTCGGGACGCACCCGCGGCGCGACGACCAGTGCCTGCTCGCCGTCCGCGGTGTCGCCGGCCACCTCGATGTCGTCGGCCGTCTCGAGCAGCGCCCGCAGCCCCTCCCGGAACGCCGCGTCGTCGTCCACGATCAGCGTGCGAATCGTCTCCACCGCCACCGTCCCGATGCCAGCCCAGCCCTGCGCCGTGCGCACGAGTCCACCCTCCCACCAAGCTCCTCCCCGTGGTGTACGCAGCGAGCGCGTCCTCGGTTGCCCGCGCGCGCCGACCGCCAGCCGCACAACGGCGCAGCCGCCCCGAAAGTGACGGCCGTCGTAGCGTGCGAGGATGCCGCCCGGTGAAAGGAGCGGTCCGCTCCCGGACATGGATGAGGGTGGACCCTGTGAGTGTGGAGGGGCGCCGGGCCCGGTTCGAGGCTCTGGCCCCCGCGGTGATCGAGGCGGTGCGCCGCTATCTCGCGCGGCGCACGGACGCCGCCACCGCGGAGGACGTGCTGTCCGAGACGCTGCTTGTGTGCTGGCGCCGGCTCGGCGACATGCCCGAGGATCACCTTCCCTGGGCGTACGGCGTGGCGCGCCACTGCCTGGCCAACGCGGAGCGGTCGCGGCGCAGGCAGGCGCGGCTGTTCGCGCGGATCGCGGCGATCGACCCGCCGCGGCGGGTGACCGACGGTCCCGAGCCGCCCGACGGTGATCTCGCCGCGGCCATGGCGCGGCTGCGCCACGCCGACGCGGAGCTGCTGCGGCTGTGGGCCTGGGAGGACCTGACGCCGCCGCGGATCGCCGTCGTGCTGGGCATCTCGGCGAACGCCGCGTCGATCCGCCTGCACCGGGCCAAGGAGAAGCTGCGCGAGGAGCTGCGAAAGGCCGGGACGCCCGCCGGACATGAGGGGGAGACAGAGGGGAGCCGGCCATGACCGACGACGAGCTGCGCGCGCGCCTGCGCCGCGCCGACCCGGCCCGGGACCTGCCGCCGGCCGCCCCCGACCGCGTCTCGCGACTCCTGGAGGAGACCATGACCGCCACCGCCACGCCCGCTCCCGCCCGCTCCCGGCGGCGGCCGGTGCTCGTCCTCGCCGCGGCCGCCCTGGTGCTGGTGGCCGCCGGCATCGGCTGGCTGGCCCTGCGCCCCGAGCCGCAGCCTCCGCTGGTGCAGGCGTTGCCCCGCATCGTCGCCCAGCTCACCGCCCCCGCGGTCCAGGCCAAGTGTGTCGAGCCCACCGCCGACACGCTGGCGAGCCGCGCCGATTTCGCCTTCGCCGGTACGGTCACCGCGCTCGCGAACGGCACCGTCACGCTGGACGTCACCCGCGTCTATCGCGGCAGCACCGTCCACGAGGTCCGGATCGCCCAGGCCGGCGAGAGCTCCGAGCAGATGATGGGCAGCGGCAGGTTCGAGAACGGCAAGAAATACCTCGTCGCGTCGGCCGGGGGCAACATGTTGATCTGCGGCTACAGCGGCGAGGCGGACGCGCCCGGCCTCCAGGACCTCTACGACCGGGCGTTCGCCTAAGTTGAAGGCATGCCGCGCCGAGTCGTTCCCGCCCTGATCGTCCTGCTGGCCGCCCTGCTCGTGGCGGCGCCGGCCCGGGCGGAGCCGCCCCAGCGCCTCGCGAGCCAGGTCACCGACGCGTCCGGCTGGATCGAGAACCGGGCGCCGGTCGACGACGCGCTCGGCGAGCTCCAGGACAAGACCGGCCTCCAGCTCTGGGTCGTGCTCGTCGACTCCTTCGACGGCACCCCGGCCCAGAGCTGGACCGACGAGACGGCCCGGCTCAGCGATCTCGGCGACCGCGACGCGCTGCTGGCCATCGCGGTCGAGGACCGGGCGTACGCGTACTCGTTCCCCGCCGACTCGCGCCTGTCCGACCAGGAGCTCGCCGAGGTCGCCGAGAAGCGGATCGAGCCGGCGCTCGCGGCGGGCGACTGGTCCGGCGCGGTCGTCGCGGCGGCACAGGGGTACCAGGACGCGGCGAGCTCGGGCAGCGGCCTGATCTGGGCCGTCCTCGTCGTGGGGCTGATCGTCGTGGCCGGGCTCGCCTGGGTGCTGCTGCGCCGCCGCCACCGCCGGGCGGCTCCTCAGGAGCCCGCGGGGCCGAGCCTCGCCGACCTGTCCGGCCGGGCGAACGCGCTGCTCGTCGAGCTCGACGACGAGCTGCGGGCGAGCGAGCGCGAGCTGGAGCTGGCCACCGCCCAGTACGGCCAGGACGCCACCGCCCCGTTCCGCGCCGCGCTCGACGAGGCCCGCGCCAACGTCGGGGAGGCGTTCCAGCTGCGGATGACGCTCGACGAGCGGCCCACCCCCGACGAGCGGGCCAAGCTGATCCGGATCATCGAGCTCTGCGAGACCGCCGACAAGCGGCTCGACGCCGAGTCCGACGCGTTCGACCGGCTGCGCGACCTCGAGGGCCGGGCCGCCGAGGTGGCCGGCGAGGTCGACCGCCGCCGCGCCGCGATCGAGGCGGCGCTGCCCGCGGCGGAGGCCACCGTCCACGATCTGCAGACCCGCTTCTCCGGCGGCGCGCTCACCGCGATCGCCGGCAACGCCGGCCAGGCCCGGGAGCGGCTGGCCTTCGCCGCCGACGCCGTGCGCCAGGCCCGTGAGGCCCTCGCGAGCGGCGGGAAGGCCGAGGCCGCGCTGGCCGTGCGCGGCGCCGAGCAGGCGGTCGACCAGGCCGCCCATCTGGTCGAGGCGGTCGAGCGGGCCGCCGCCGAGCTGCCCGCGGCCCGGTCCGCCGCCGACGGCCTGCTGGCCGAGGTGACCGCCGAGACCGCCGCCGGGCGCGCGGCGCTGACCGGCGGGGGAGAGGTGCCGCCCGGGCTGGCCGCCGCGGTGGCCGGCGGCGAACAGGTCCTGGCCGAGGTGCGCGCGGCCCTGGCCGGGCCGCGGCCCGATCCGGTCGGCGCGGTGGCCCGGCTCCAGGCGGCGGACGCCGCGCTCGACGCCGCGCTGGCGGCCGCCCGCGACGCGGCCGAACGGGGCGCCCGGGCCCGGAGCATGCTGGCCCAGGCCCTGCCGGTGGCCCGCGCCGAGGTGCTCGCCGCGAACGACTTCATCACCACCCGGCGGGGCGCGGTCGACTACGGCGCCCGCGCGGCCCTGTCCGAGGCGCAGCGCCACCTGGCCCTCGCCGAGAGCCTGGCCGCCTCCGACCCGGCGGCCGCCCTGTCCGAGGCGCAGCAGGCCCAGCAGCTGGCGGCCCGCGCCGGCCAGGCGGCCCGGGTGGACGTGCAGGGCTGGTCCGGCGGCGGCTACGGCCGGGCGGGCGGCTTCGACGCGGGAGCGTTCGCCGGCGCGGTCCTCGGCGGCATCCTGGCGGGCGGCGGCGGGCACGGGCGGGGCCACGGCGGCTTCACGGGCGGCTTCGGCGGCAGCGGTCACCGGTCCGGCGGTGGCGGACGGCGGGGTGGCGGCGGCCGATTCTGATCAGACCGGGCGAAACGGTGCCGATCAATGCCATAAATCGATAGTCTCGGATTTCGAGGATCTTTCGACTCACGGGGAGGCCCCACGATGGGCCGAGCGAAGAAGTTCCTGGGAATCCTGACCGCCTGCGCGATCCTGCTCGCGGCCACCGCCTGCGGCGACGACGGCGGCGGCGAGGAGGCCGCGCCGGACCTGCGCCGCGTCACGTACATCACCGCCTTCGGCGCCGCCGGCCGCGACGCGTTCATCTGGACGGCCCGCGAGAAGGGCTACTTCCGCGAGGCCGGGCTCGACGTCGACATCAAGCTCGGCGCGGCCACCGCCGAAAATCTCAAGACCCTCGCGGCCGGGCAGGCCCAGTTCGCGATGCTCGACCTGATCGGTGGGTTCATCCTCGCCGGCCAGGGCAAATACACCGACTTCCGGGCCATCGCCGCGATACACCAGCAGACCCTCGTGTCGATCGTCGCGCCCGCCGGCGGGCCCGTGCGCAAGCCCGCCGACCTCAACGGCAAGACCCTCGGCGCGGCGACCGGCTCGGTCAACCAGCTGCTCTTCCCGGCGTACGCGAAGAAGACCGGCCTCGACCCCGCCGCCGTCCGCTGGGTCAACGCGAGCCCGCAGCAGGTGCCCGCGCTGCTCGCCGCCGGCCGCGTCGACGCGCTGAGCACCTTCCTCATCGGACGGCCCGGCATCGAGAAGGCCGCCGGAAAGCCGATGATCGTGCTGCCCTACGGCGACTACCTGCCCGACCTGTACGGCAACGGCATCGTCACCACCACGCACCTGCTCGGCGCGGAACCCGACCTGGTCAAGCGCTTCCGCGAGGCGGCGCTCCAGGGCCTGGCCGACGCGATCGCCGACCCCGCGGCCACCGCGGAGCTGCTGCACCGCGAGCATCCGGCGAGCTCCGCCGAGGCCGCGCGGGCCGAGATCGAGCTGATGACCCCGTACACCCAGCCGCTGGGCGCCCTCGACAGCGCGAAGGTGACCCGGGCGCTCGCGCTGCTCAGCGACACCGGCCTGTTCCCGGCCGGGCTCACCGCCGAGCAGGTCATCGCGCCGTGACGTACGCCTTCGACAACGACGACCCGGCGTCCGCGGGCCGCCTGAGCAGCCTCGCCGCCATGCTCGACGAGCTGACCACCCGCCGCCTGGCCGCGCTCGGCGACCTCGCCGGGCGGCGCTGCCTCGAGCTCGGGGCGGGCGCCGGCAGCGTCGCGTCCTGGCTGGCCGCCCGCAAGGCCGAGGTCACCGCCACCGACATCAACGTGCGCCACCTGCCGGCCGGCGCGCCCTACCGGGTGCTGCGCCACGACCTCGCCGCCGATCCGCTGCCGCTGGGCGAGTGGGACGTCGTGCACGCGCGCCTGCTGCTCATGCACCTGCCGGGCCGGCACGAGATCCTGCGCCGGCTCGCCGGTGCGCTCGCTCCCGGCGGCGCGCTGCTCGTCGAGGACTTCGAGACGACGTACGGCAAGGCGGTGATGCGCGCCGCGAGCGAGGAGGACGTCGCCGCGTACGAGCGCTACCACGCGGCGCTGATCGGGTCGGTGCTTCCGGCCCGGGGCAACGACCCCGCCTGGGCCGGCCGGGTGCACGCGGAGCTGATCGATCTCGGGCTGACCGGCGTGGACACCGAGATCCACGCGCGCTCCTGGACCGGCGGCTCGCCCGGCTGCCGGCTGATCGTGGCGAACATCGCGCAGCAGCGTACGGCCCTGATCGGCGCGGGAGTGCCCGCCGAGACCCTCGACCGGGTGGTCGCCATGATGGCCGATCCCGGCACGGTGCTGCGCGGTCATCTCGTCTACTCGACTCTGGGCCGCTCCGCTTCGGGGCGCTCCACGTCGGGCCGCTCCACGTCGGGCCGCTCCACGTCGGGCCGCTCCGCTTCGGGCGGCTCTGCTTCGGGCTTTGCCTCGGGCCGGGCATGAGGGTGCCTCGCGTCGTCGCGCCGCTGACCGCGGCGGTGGTGGCGGTCGCGCTCTGGTGGGGTGCGACCGCCACGCTGCGGATCCGGCCGTTCTTCGTCCCGGCGCCGCCCGACATCGTCGCCGCGTTCCGCCGGCAGCCCGGCTACCTGCTGCGCGAGCTGGGCCGCACGTTCGCCGAGACGGCGGCGGGCTTCGCGCTCGCCGCCGTCGCCGGTGTGCTGCTCGCCGTCGTGCTCACCACCTCGCGCACCGTCGAGCGGGCGATCCTGCCGTTGCTGATCGCCGTGAACGCGGTGCCCAAGGTGGCGGTGGCGCCGCTGCTGGTGGTGTGGCTCGGGTTCGGCGCTCAGCCCAAGATCGTGCTGGTGGTGCTGATCTCGTTCTTCCCGATCGTGCTGGCGTCCGCCGCCGGGCTGACCTCGACGCCGGTGGAGCTGACCGAATACGTCAAGTCCCTCGACGCCCCGCGCTGGCAGGCCTACCTGCGGCTGCGCCTGCCCTGGGCGCTGCCGCAGATCTTCGTGGGCCTCAAGGTCGCCGTCTCGCTCGCCGTCATCGGGGCCGTGGTCGCCGAGATCAGCAATCCCGACGGCGGTCTCGGCGCGGTCGTCGTCCTCTCCAGCACGTCGGCGGACACGCCGCTCGCGTTCGCGGCGATCATGCTGCTCGCCGCGCTCAGCGTCACGCTCTTCTACACGGTCGCCGCGATCGAGCGGGTCCTCATCCCGTGGGCGCGCGAGATCAGCGGCTGACCAGCACCGTCTTGCCGATGGCCGAGCCGGCCTCGACGATCGCGTGGGCCTCGCGCAGCCCGGCGGCGTCGATGCCCTCGATGCGCTTGGTCAGCGTGGTGTGCAGGACGCCCTTGTCGACGAGCTCGGCCACCCGGGTGAGGATGTCGTGCTGCGCCCGGCTCGCCGGGTCGTGAAGCGGCCGCGTGAACATCAGCTCCCAGTGCCAGGCGATGCTCTTCGACTTCAGCGGCAGCAGGTCCAGGCCCTCGGGGTCGTCGATGGCCACCACCGTGCCGTACGGTCGGACGATGTCGGCGAAGGTCTCGATCATCCCGGCCGAGTGCGGGCTGAAGACGTAGTCGACGCCGTCCGGCAGCGCGGCACGCAGGTCGTCGCGGTGGCTGACCACCCGGTGCGCGCCGCGGTCGAGCACGTACCGCTGGGACTCGGGGCGTGACGCCGTACCGATGATCTCGAGGTTGGTCAGGCGCCTGGCCAGCTGCACGAGGATCGAGCCGACCCCGCCGGCGGCGCCGAGCACGAGGATCGAACCGGTGCTCTCCGAGGTCAGGCGCAGCCGGTCGAACAGCGCCTCCCACGCGGTCAGGGCGGTCAGCGGCAGCGCGGCGGCCTCGGCGAAGTCCAGCGACGCCGGCTTCGGCCCGGCGATCCGCTCGTCGACGAGGTGCAGCTCGGCGTCCGTGCCGGGGCGGGCGATCGAGCCCGCGTACCACACCTCGTCGCCGGGGCGGAAGAGCGTGACCGCGGCACCCACCTTCTCCACGACGCCGGCTGCGTCGAAGCCGAGGACGCGGGGTTCGCCGCCCGGATCGCTGCCGCCGCGCAGCTTGACGTCGACCGGGTTGACCGAGACGGCCTTGATCCGTACCCGGAGGTCGTGCTCGCCGGGCTCGGGAACGGGGAGGGTGAGATCCTCGAGGGCCGCCGGGTCGGAGATCGGAAGGTTCTTGCGGTAGCCCACCGCGCGCATCGTGTCGCTCATGACGGGAACGGTATTCCGATGGCCCTAGTTACCGGCAAGGGATCTTAGTTCCCTTTGGGTACTACGATGGGCGAGTGAGGACCGACTCCTGCTCGCGGCAGCACGACGTCTACGACGCGTCCTGCCCGTGCCGTCAACTGCTGGATCTGCTGGCCAACAAGTGGAGCGCCCTCGCGCTGGGCGCCCTCGAGGACGGCCCGCGGCGCTTCGGCGCGCTGCGCGACCGCCTCGACGGCGTCAGCCCGAAAGTGCTCACCGCCACCCTGCGGCGGCTCGAGGAGCAGGGGCTGATCGACCGGACGGTCTATCCCTCCGTGCCCCTGCACGTCGAATATTCGCTCACCGCCCTCGGCGAGGACGCGTGCGTGCCGCTCGCCGCCCTGCGGCGGTGGGCGGTGGCGAACATCGACCGCTTCCCGGCCCTTACCGGAGCAGCGTGACCTTGCCCGTGTCCAGGTCGTAGCGGGCACCCACGATCCGCAGCTCGCCGGCGGCGACGTGCCCGGCGATCAGCTCGCTGCGCGCGGTCAGCGCCGCCACCTGGGCGACCACGTTGGCCCGCACGCCACGTTCCACGACATCGCCGGGCCCGCCGACGAGCGGCTCGACGATCGGGCGCAGCGCGTCGACGATGGCGCCGATGTGGCCGGGTGCCGTGCCGCCGCTCTCGATGGCGTCGACGGTCGCGGTGATCGCACCGCAGCGCTCGTGCCCGAGCACGACGATGAGCGGGCTGCCGAACTCCTCGACCGCGAACTCGATGCTGCCCAGCAGCAGGTCGTCCACGATGTTGCCGGCGACCCGGTTGTCGAAGATGTCGCCGAGGCCCTGGTCGAAGAGGACCTCCGGGGGTACGCGGGAGTCGGCGCAGCCGATCGTGACGGCGAACGGGTGCTGGCCGGTGGCGACCTCGTGCAGGCGGTCGAGGCTCTGGTCGAGGTGGCGGGCCCGGCCGGAGATGAAGCGGCGGTTGCCGGCCAGCAGTCGCTCGAGCGGGTCGCGCTCGTGCTCGTTCGGGGCGGCCGCGGCGGGCGTGGCGGCGCCGAGAAGGCCGGCGCCGGCGACGGCTCCCGAGATCAACAGGGAGCGGCGTGAAAGATCCATGAACCTCGACCCTACTCAGCGAGCCGGATCGATGCTGCCCCCTGACGGCGTGTCCGGCGTCACCCCGACGGCGAGCACCGCCAGCCGGATCTCGCGGAACAGGTCACGCACGGTCGCCGCCTCGTCGGCCGTGTTCAGCCGCCAGCCACGCAACGGCAGCTCGCCGTCGGCCGACCGGAAGGTGAGCTGCCTGCCCTCGGTGCCGATGTCACCGAGGGTGGCGAGATCGCGATAGTCCACGCGGGTCGCGGACGGCAGCCAATACCGTGCCTCGGTGGGCGTGAACACGATCGGATTGCGCTTCGTGAAGATGTTCCAACGGAAGACGAGCAGGCAGGTCTCCCCGGCGCCGAGCTGGCCGCGCTGCACCAGCTCGTCGAGCACCGCCTGGTCGACGGGATGGCTCACCGACATGCCGTAGCGGCCGGCGCGGTCGTGTGCCAGCTCGGCCACGGCGAGCGCGACGGGGTCGCCGGCCTCCTCGATCGGCAGGAAGAGGCGTCCGTCCAGCACGACACGCGCCTCCTCGGCGGCGCCGGAGCGCCAGAGGAGGGCGCCGAGCCGGAAGATCTCGGCAGCGGGGGCCACCTCGCGGAAGGCGATGAGCAGGGCGGACCGGCGTTGCGGGGGCAGTGCGCCGAGGGCGGCGGCGATCCGATCGCCGACGGCGCCGATGGTGCGCAAGACGTGCTCGAGGGCGTCCGGACGGCCGTGCTGGGCCATCGCAGTGAGGACCGCCTCGGCCTGCTCGGCGGGAAGCGTGGCCAGTTGCCCGTCCAGGGTGGCGCGCTGGGTGCTGTCGGCGTGTTCCCGGAACGCCTGGACGACGGCGGCGATCGAGGCGGCCGGCAGGGAGGCGATCGTCCATTGCGGGGTGTTGCAGACGAGGCGCACCAGGCCGGCCGCGAGCACCGGGATCCGGGCGACGACGGGGATGAGGTCGCGCCACAGTTCGGTGTCGTCGGGGAGGCTTCGCGGGTTGAAGCCGCCGGAGCGCGCGCCGAGCCATTCGGCGGCCAGGTCCGTCCTGCCGCGCACCGAGAGCTGGGCGATGAGGCGCAGGAACTGGTCGTCCGGGCGGTTGCTGATCTCGCGCTCGATCGCAGCCAGCCGGTCGTCGCTCGTTGCGTGGTCGTCGCTCGTTGCCTGGTTGTCGCTCGTTGCCTGGTTGTCGCTCGTCCTGTGGGCGAGGAGGGCGAAGTCGGCGAGACCGGCGTCCGGCGGGCCGGGCAGGGCGGCGATCAGCTTGCGCAGCAGGCCGGCGCGGTGGGGCGGGGTCAGCGAGGCGGTCAGCTCGGCGAGGTCGCCGGCGGGCCGGTGGCGCGCCGCCCACTCCACCAGGTGGAAGGCGTCCCGCAGACGGCTGTGCCCGAGCAGGATCCGGACGAATCTCGTCAGGCGCTCGATCGGGCGATCCGTGGCGGCGGCGATGTACAGCTCGACGGGGTCGCCCTCGCCGCGTCTGCCGAGCTCCGCCACGATGGCGTCGAGCTCGTTCTCGTCCAATGCGGCCAGTCGCTCGATCACGAGAGCTCGGCATCGCGCCAGATCGTCTCCGCCGTTGCCGCTGTCCTTGGCGCCGCTTGTGCTGCCGCTGCTTGTGCTGCCGCTGTTGCCGCTGTCTTTTCCACCGGTCGCGCCGCCGGCATTTTCGCGACTGAAGGCGATCAGCAGGCCGGCGCGGACGGCGGCCGGGGCGTCGCGTTCGGCGGCGCGCGCCGCGAGCTCCTGGGCGGCCCGGGACAAGCGCTGGTCGCTCATGTGGCGGGCGATCGCCGCCAGCTCCTCCGGCTCGCGGCCGGCGATGGCCGGGATCGCGGCCGCGTACAACCGGGCTGCCTCGCTGTCCCGGCCCGCCTCGCGCAGCGTGTCGGCGACGCGCGCGGCGTCCTCGCCCTCCATCAGGGCGACGGCCTGGTCGATGGCGCTGTCGGCGGTGTCCCGCAGGCCCCGCGCCGAGAGCCCCGAGATCAGGTCGATGACCCGCCGGGGGTGGCCGCGGGCGGCGAGGGCGACGGCGTGCCGGAGCAGGCGGTCGCTCCACAGCCGCGCGTCCCTCGTGTCCCGCAGGTTCGCGATGAAGTCGACGGTCCGCTCCGCGGCGCCGTCGGCGATGGCCCGGAGCAGGCCGTCGGCGAGCTGATCGGCCTCCATGTCGCCGAGCAGCTCGAGGATGCCCCGGACGACGGCCGGCGGCCGGGTCGCCGCGCCGCGCAGGACGGGCCGCACCTCGTCCGCGCTCAGGGTCAGCAGCATGCCGGCGATCTCCTGGTCCGGCCGTTCCCGTCCGGCGCGCTCCAGCTCCGCGCCGGGGTCGTCCTTCTCCGTCACCAAACCCGCTTCGGTGGCCGTCGCCGCTTCGGTGGCCGTCGCCGCTCCGGTGGTCGCCGCCGCTCCGGTGGTCGCGGCCGCTCCGGTGGGCGGCGTGGACGCTTCGGTGGGCGCTGCGGACGCGCCGGTCGTTGCCGTGGACGCGCCGGTCGTTGCCGTGGACGCTTCGGTCGCCGGGATCGAGGGCGGGGGCGCTTCCGGCGACCAGCGGTTGCGGCTGAGCACGATGCGGGCGCCCGCGTTGCGTACCCGTTGCTGGGGGATAGGCCGATCCTTGGCGAGCAGTTCGCCGTGCATGCGCCAGTAGATCTGCTCGACCGTGATCAGCTCCGGCGCGTCCTCGATGCCCTCCTCGAGGATCTTGATGAGCTCTCCGGTGAACGCGGTGTAGGTCTCGCCGGGCGGCGCCAGCGCGGTCTTCGTCTCGGCGGCGGCGGCGAGCAGGTAACTGCCCTCGACGGCGGCCCGGTTGGCGAGGTTGTCGGCGAGCGGCTCGTCCGGGGTCATCCCGCCGGACATCGCGCGGGCGCTGTAGCAGCAGTCGAGCACGATCACCTTGGCCGACCGCTTGTGCGAGCGCTGCACCTGACGGCGTACGTCATCGAACCTGATCGCCGTGAAAGGCTTGGCCCGGTCGGTGCCGGGAAGGGCGAGCAGCAGCTCGTCGCCGCCGTCGAGGAGCCCGTGGCCGGCGTAGTAGACGAGCAGGGTGTCGCTCGCCGCGGCGGCCGCCCGGTGCACCTCTTCCAGGGCCTCGCCGGGCGACTGGGGTTCGGGCACCACGACCACGTGATCGTCGGGCAGGCCCCAGACGCGCTCGTCGCGCAGCAGCTCGGCGAGCCGCTCCAGGTTTCTCGTGACGGCGGGGAGGTCGTCCATGGACGCAAAGTGCGCCGCGCCGATCAGCACCGCCCAGGAGCGTGCGGGGTCGGGGAGGTTCACGGCCGTTCGTCGTCGTCCAGGGCCTTGATGATGCGCTGAACGGTCTCCTCGTCGGCGTCCTCGGCGGTGATCTCGACGTCACCCCTGCGGAAGGTGATCTTCGAGGCCGCGTCGTGCTCCTTCGACCGGCGCCACTGGGCGTAGGAGAGGATCAAGGCTGCTATGGCGGTCGCGTTGCTGAGGACCACGTCGATCAGGTCGACCGGGCTCTGGGCGCCGCGCCTCGCGCCGGAGGACGCGAGCGACGCCCGGTGGTCATCGGCCTCGAGCCACTCGGCGAGGCTGTGCAGGCTCGCGTCGTCGCTGGACGTGATCTGGATCAGCATGGGGGTGCCCTTCTCTCCCGGAGGATCCATATTGCTCCGGGCGGGCAACCCCCACACTCGACCGGGTGGTCATCTGACGCCGGTGTGTGCCACCGGGCGCGTGGTGGCGGCAGCGCGGCACTCCTCCGTCACGATCGTGATGAAGCGGCGCTCCCGCCGGTTGGCCTTCGAGGACCAGCCGTCGCCCACCTCGGTCCACCACTTCTGCGCCTCGGGCTTGCGGAACAGGTCGGCGAGGTTGAAACGCAGCGCCTTCTCGTCCATCTGCCCCATGTGCCACAGGGTGTTCCAGTGTGCGACCCAGATGCTCATGCCGATGGCCGTCATCCGCTCGTCGCCGGCCGGCCGGTCGGTCGCGTTGTAGTCCAGCTCGGGGTGCTCCAGCATCAGCTTGATCAGCTCGAAGTGCCGTTCGCGGATGTCGGTCATCTGCGCGGCGCGCGTCTGCTGCTGCTGGGCCGCCAGGAAGACCGCCACCGCGAGAAGGGCGGCGATCGACGCGATTGTCGGTAGATCGATCATCTCGACTCTCTGTTCGTTCGGGCGCCGTGTGCACCCGTCGTCCGGGTCTCCGGCTGACGCGAACGGCGAGTCACGGGGCTGGGGGGCCTCGGGAAAACTCTCACGCTGATCGTGGCCTTCACAAGGCGTAGTCGCACTAGCTGTCCGTCGGGTGGCGCCTGACTAGCCTTCCCCAGTCAAGTGCCCGATCGTGTACGGAGCGTGCGCGTACCGGACACTGTCGGGTTGCCGACACGCAGCTCATGCCGAGCGGCCCATCGTGTCCACAGTGGAGAGACCGGACACCATTTGTGCGGCGGGATCAGACCGGACCTCTGTTCCGGTAACCGCAAGCCGTGGATAATGGCGAAGTGCGCGAAAGGGGCTTTCACGACTTCCGAGGCGTAGCCTTCGAGGCTAGTAGTCATTACGGAGAGTTGCAAGTCAACCACTTTGGGTGAACGCTTGATCGGGTCTACTGGAAAGCGGCCGATCCGGGCAGAATCCGGGCATGACCGCCACGAAGATCCTGCTGTCCGAGTCGGAGATGCCGCGGAACTGGTACAACGTCGTGCCCGATCTGCCGAGCCCGCCACCGCCGGTGCTGCACCCCGGCACGCTTCAGCCGGTCGGCCCCGGCGACCTGGCCCCGCTCTTCCCGATGGCGCTGATCGAGCAGGAGGTGACCACCGAGCGGTACGTGCCGATCCCCGACGAGGTGCTCGACGTCTACCGTTTGTGGCGGCCGTCCCCGCTCTATCGGGCGCACCGGCTCGAGAAGGCTCTCGGCACCCCCGCGAAGATCTATTACAAGTACGAGGGTGTCTCGCCGGCCGGCTCGCACAAGCCGAACACGGCGGTGCCGCAGGCGTTCTACAACGCGGCGGCCGGCATCCGCCGCCTCACGACCGAGACCGGCGCGGGCCAGTGGGGCACCGCGCTGGCGTTCGCGTCGGTGCAGTTCGGGCTCGAGTGCGAGATCTGGCAGGTGCGGGCGTCGTACGACCAGAAGCCGTACCGCAAGATGATGATCGAGACGTTCGGCGGCACGATCCACCCGTCGCCGTCCACCCTGACGGAGGCCGGCCGGCGGATCCTCGAGTCGGACCCGCGGTCGCCGGGGTCGCTGGGCATCGCGATCAGCGAGGCGGTCGAGGTGGCCGCGCAGAACGCCGACACGAATTACGCGCTGGGCAGCGTGCTGAACCACGTGCTGCTGCACCAGACGGTCATCGGCGAGGAGGCGCTGCTCCAGCTGGCGAAGGCCGGCGAGGTGCCGGACGTGATCGTCGGCTGCACGGGCGGCGGCTCCAACTTCGCCGGCCTGGCGTTCCCGTTCCTGCGCGAGAAGCTGGCCGGCCGCATCGACACGGTGATCCGCGCGGTGGAGCCGGCGGCGTGCCCGTCCCTGACGAAGGGCGTCTACGCATACGACTTCGGCGACACGGCCGGGATGACGCCGCTGATGAAGATGCACACGCTCGGGCACGACTTCATCCCCGACCCGATCCACGCCGGCGGCCTGCGCTACCACGGCATGTCCCCGCTGATCTCGCACGTCTACGAGCTGGGCCTGATCGAGGCGGTCGCCAAGGACCAGCGCGAATGCTTCGAGGCGGGCGTCCGCTTCGCCCGCAGCGAGGGCATCATCCCGGCCCCCGAGCCGACGCACGCCCTGGCCGCCTGCATCGAGGAGGCGCTGCGCTGCAAGGAGACCGGCGAGCCGAAGGTCATCCTGACGGCCCTGTGCGGCCACGGCCACCTGGATCTGCCGGCCTACGGCCGCTACCTGGCAGGCGAGATGACCGACCACGAGCTGTCGAGCGAGGCGGTCAAGGAGGCGATGGCCAAGCTCCCCGCCGTCCCCGCCTGACATGCCCGCGTGCGCCCGGTGTGCTGGCCACCGGGCGCACGCAAGCCGAGTCATGTGCGGCCGGCGGCCCCGCCCGCCACGCTCCTCTCCGCCCTTGCCCTTGCCCTTGCCGCGAAGGGTGGCGTCGGGTGATCATTTGCGCGGCGAGAGGGGCGTCAGGCATGACGTTGACGGGGGATTTTCGGGTCGCGTTGCCGCTCGCGGCGGCGTTCCGGCTCTTCACGGCGCGCGGCGAGCGCGCGTGGGTGGAGGGGTGGGAGCCGCGTTTCCCCCTCCCCATCGAAGACGACGCCGAGGTCGGCACCGTCTTCGAAACCGACGCCGGCGGTCAGCACATCACGTGGATCGTGATCGACCGCATCGGCGACCGCCTCATCCGCTATGCCCGGGTGGCCACGGGCCGCGACGCCGGGACGGTCGAGGTCGCCCTGGCGCCGTCCGGGAGTGGCAGTCGCGTTACGGTCACCTACCGCCTCACCCCACTCACCCCCGAAGGCGGGCAGTGGCTGGCCGCCTTCGCCGCCGACTACGCGAACTTCCTGAGCTCCTGGGAGAGCGCGATCGACACCCTCACACGGCGGAAGTGATCTCCTCGACCCGGTGATAGACCGGAATGCCCCGCTTCCGAGCGATCGCCACGTCCTGATCGGCGCCGGTCGACGCGCCGGGCAGCCGCAACACCGCGTCGCAGTGCTGAAGAAGCCGCTCGGCCGTCGGATACATCACCCGCTCGGCGATCGGATCGGTCACCCCGGTGCCGCCGGCCCCGCGAAGCACGGGCAGGGCAACCCACTCCCCGATCATCGGAATGTGCCCCGCCTCGAAAATCGGCCAAGCAGCCTCCTCCAGCCGAGCCAGGTTCGCGGCCATCAGCTCAGGATCATCGCCGGTGCCGGACCGATAGGGCCCAGCGATCAGGATCAGCAGCGGTTTCGACATGCCCACCACCGTACCTACGAAACGCGTAACAGTCGACAGAAGTGTTGAAGAACGCGTAATCGAGAGGCGCCTGTCCAGCATCTGCCAGATGCTGTCCCGATGGACGACCGCCATCGGGACAGCAAGGCGCTGCTGTGCGACTTCGCCGTCGCGGACATCGACGTCGTTTGTCCGCGCTGCTCCAGGCGCGCTGCCGTGCGCCGGCTGCCGTGTGACGATCCATACCCGATCTCCTCTCCGCGACGGCTGATCTGCCACCACTGCGGCGTCGCGAAGGACTGGACGGACAAGCGATCCGGGTCTTGCTGGGGCGGTCCGGTGGACCCGTATTTCCGCCGCCCGCTCTGGCTGCGCGCCCCCTGCCGCCACGGGAGGATTCTGTGGGCGTTCAACCGAAGCCATCTCGACGAGTTGGAGTCCTTCGTCGCCGCCCGGCTCCGTGAACGCGGCGAGCGGACGGGCCGCAACATGACAATGGCCGCCCGCCTGCCCGCCTGGATGAAGTCCGCGAAGCACCGAGACGAGATGCTGCGCGCCATGACCCACCTCCGCGCACGCCTCGCCGCCGACCGAAGTCGCTGACCCTAGCTCGACGCACCCTCGCCGTCCGCAGCCGTCGTGTGCCCTGCCGCCGAATGTATCGGCGGCCTTTCCGTGGGACAGGGGGCGCCGTGGTGGGGTGAGGGCGCTTCAGCGGGTGAGGGCGCTTCAGCGGGTGAGGGCGCTTCAGCGGGTGAGAGCGTCGAGGTCGGCGAAGAAGTCGGGGTAGGTCTTGGCGACGCAGGTGGGGTCGAGGATCTCGATGCCGGGGGCGCGGAGGCCCAGCAGGGAGAGGCTCATGGCCATGCGGTGGTCCTCGTAGGTCTCGAACCTCGCCGGGGCCGGGGTGCCGGGGGTGATGGTGAAGCCGTCCTCGTCCTCGACGGCGTCGATGCCGGCTCGGCGCAGCTCGGTCACGACGGCCGCGATGCGGTCGGTCTCCTTGCCGCGGATGAAGCCGATGCCGCGCACGCGGGTGGGCGAGTCGGCGAACACCGCGACGGCCGCGAGGGTCTGCGCCGTGTCGGAGATGTCGGCCATGTCGACGTCGATGCCGTGCAGCGGGCCGGATCTGGTCACCGTCAGGGAGTCGCCGGTGCGCGTGACGGTCGCGCCCATGCGTTCGAGGACGTCGGCGAACCGCACGTCACCCTGGAGGCTGGCCGTGCCGAGCCCGCTCACGGTGACCCGGCCGCCGGCGATTGCGGCGGCGCCCAGGAAGTACGACGCGGCGCTGGCGTCGGGCTCGATGTCGTAAACGCGTGGGGTGTACGCGCCGGGGCGCACGGTCAGGCCCTCGACAGTCACGCCGAAGGACGCCATCACCGCCTTGGTCATCTCCACATAGGGCACCGAGACCAGCTCCGAGGTGAGCGACACCTCGAGCCCGTCGCGCATGAGCGGCCCCGCCATCAGCAGCCCGGAGAGGAACTGGCTCGAGATGTGGCCGCTGACGTGGACCGCGCCGCCGTGCATCGGCCCGCTGACCGCCGCGGGCAGGAAGCCCGGCTCGCCCAGCTCCTCGACCTTGGCGCCGACCTGGCGCAGCGCGTCGAGCACCGGGCCGAACGGCCGGGCGCGCAGCTGCGCGGTGCCGTCGACGACCGTCCGCGTGGGGAAGAGGGCCGCCGCCGGCAGGGCGAAGCGGGACGTCGTGCCCGACTGCCGCGCGTCGACGATCGCTCCCGGCGCCGGCGCGCCTCCGCCGGCGACCGTGACCGTACGGGAAGGGGGGTCGGCGGTGACCGACGCGCCCAGCGCGGCCACGGCCTGCATCATGGCGCGCGTGTCGTCGGCGAAGAGCGCACCCGTGAGCGTGGACTCGCCGGGTGCGAGCGCGGCGCAGAGCAGGGCCCTGTTGGTGATGCTCTTGGAGCCGGGCGGGCGGACGGTGGCGTCGAGGGGGCGGTGGAGTGGGCTGACGGCGCGAGATTCGGTCACGCGCCCATTCTTCCGGGCCGGGTCCCGGTCGTGCCGGGCGAATTTCCAGCCTGTGGATAACCCGTATTGTGGATAACTCCGATGATCTTTGGCGCCTCGGCAGAATGGCCCGATGCGCCTCAGGACACCCTTCCGGCAGAGCTGCCGTCCCCGGCCGACCGGCCGTGGCGCGGCGCGCTCAGCCGTGCGTGGCGGTCCAGTCGCGGTCGGCGGCCAGGTAGAAGCTCGGGTAGGACGGCTGGTTGTAGGTGGTCTGCTGGCGGGCGACCTCGGCGCGGTACTGCGGATCGTGCATCAGGGTGGTGAGCTTGTGATCGGTGAGCTCCGTGCTCAGATAGACGCGGATGGCCGAGCTGTCGGCCGTGCGCAGCAGCAACTCCTCGCGCCAGTCGCCGAAGACGTCGGCGACCAGGCTGGGGTTGCCCTTCGTGCCGTTGTTGGCCAGCGTGCCGTCGGCGGTCAGCAGCCGGCCGCGCTGCCAGTCGTCGATGGTGGGCGTCACGTCGAGGGCGCCGTTGACGATCTGGGTGGAGCCGTCGGCGGCCCAGTGGATGCTCTGGTTGGTGCCGGGGATCGGGCCGGGCACCACCTGGCCGGTCGCGGTGTGCACGCCGAGGGCTTCCGAGCCGCCGGGCATGCTGGCCCACGACTCGATGCCGCGCGTGCCGGGCAGCACGTCGCCGATCATGCCGCGGCCGGTGTCCCGGCCGGAATAGGTGCCGAAGAGGACCTCGCCGGTTGCCGCGTCGCGCATGGCCATGCCGTACGGGGCGAGCGTCGCGTTCTCGTGCACCGTGAAGATCTCGAGTCCCGGGCGGCCGGGGTCGATGTCCGTCACGTGCATGGCGTCGCCGTGGCCGAGCCGTACCCGCTGCCCGGGCGCGGCGCTTCCCTCGGGGAGCACGCCGAAGGACGAGTAGAGCAGGCTGCCGTCGTCGTCGATGGTCGCCGCACCGTAGACGATCTCCTGACGGCCGTCGCGGTCCACGTCGGCGGCGCTGAGCGAGTGGAAGCCCTGCGTGGTCAGGGTCGCGAACTCGGGATCCGTGCCGTCGCGGCCGTGCGGCGCGTCGTTGAACGGGTTCGTCATCGGCGTCCAGCCGCTGTCGGCGTACCAGTTCTCGGTGAGCCGCCGCCCGTCCCAGCGGTAGGCGACCAGCGTCGACCTGGTGTAGTAGCCGCGGGCGAAGACGGCGGAGGGGTGACGGCCGTCGAGGTAGGCCACGCCGGCGAGGAAGCGGTCGACCCGGTTGCCCGGCTCGATGCGGGCCATCGCGTAGTCGCCCCACATCAGCCCGTCGTCGTGGCGGCCCGGCTTGTAGGGGATCGTCTGGAGCTCGCGGCCGGTCGCGCCCTCGAAGACGGTCAGGTACTCCGGCCCGTCGACGATGAAGCCCGCGAAGGCCCGCAGGTTGTTGCGGGTGCTGCGCGAGGGCGCGTACACGTCGATGAAGTAGTCGGCGAGTGCCGTGGCGTCGGCCCGGCTCAGCGGATAGGAGTAGCGCGGGGCGATGCCGAAGGCCTCCTCGAGCGTCGCGGGCCACCGGCCGGCGACCACCTCGGGATGCGCGTGCCAGCCCTGGAAGACGCCGACCAGGTGCTCGTGGTAGCCGGCGGCGCTGAGCCGGTAGTCGTCGGTGTGCGCATAACCGGCCCGTACGTCCGCGCTCGGCATCGTGATGTGGCGCTGCGACCGGACGCTGCCGTCGGGGGCGTAACGGACGACCTTCGTGCCGGGGGCGGTCTTGAGCATCATCTCCGAGCGGCCGTCGCCGTCGAAGTCGTAGACCAGGAACTGCGTGTAGTGCGCGCCGGCCCGGATGTTGACGCCCAGGTCGATGCGGTGCCGCAGCGTGCCGTCGAGCTCGTAGGTGTCGATGTAGACCGGGCCGGTGTAGCCGACCTGCGAGACGTCCTTGGAATTGGAAGGGTCCCACTTGACGACATACTCATACTGACCGTCGCCGTCCACGTCGCCGACGCTCATGTCGTTGGCCGAATAGGTGTACGCCTCGCCGGCCGGGGTGACGCCGTCGGCCGGCTTGCGCAGCGGCAGATCGTAGTAGGTGGCGTCCCAGGCCGTGGCCGTGCCGGCGGGGCCCGGGCCCACGGGCGCGACCCGGTACCGCGCGGCGGGGGAGCCCTCGCGGTCCAGGTAGTTGGTGCTGTCGGAGACTGTCGTGATCCGCCGGCCGTCGCGGTAGACGTGGAAGGCCGCCTTTTCCCGGCCCAGCACGCGCCAGCTCAGGAAGTGGCCCTCGCTCGTCGTGGCCACGACCAGCCCGCGATCGAGGCGTTCCATCGCGGGCGAGGCCGAGCCTTCACCCGGCGCCGCGGCTGCGGGGGTGGGCAGGGCGGCGGCGACGAGCAGCACTGCGGTGTACGCCAAGCGAGGGCTCATGGCGGTCTCCGGGGTGAGGTAAGCGCTTTCCTCGGAGAGTGTGCATCGACGAATGCCGATGGGTCAACCGTCAGAGCACCTGCTGGCCGTACATCTCGCCGAGCGGGTCGGCGATCAGCTCGATGCGGGCGCCGTCGGGGTCGCGGAAGTAGACCGAGACGCCGCTGTGGACCTCGTGCTCGATGCCGGCCTTGGCGAGGCGGCCGACGAGCGCGTGCCAGCGGTCCTGCTCGACGCTGATCGCCATGTGGTGCAGGCCGCCGAGGACCTCCGCGTACGGGCCCACGTCCAGGCCGGGGAAGTCGAAGAAGGCGATCAGGTTGCCGTTGCCGATGTCGAAGAAGAAGTGCGACGAACCGGGGTAGTCCCTGTTCTCGATGAGCTCGGTCAGCGGGAAGCCCAGCACGTCCTGGTAGAACCGGATGGTCCGCTCGACGTCGCTGCTGATCAGCGCGGTGTGGTGCAGTCCCCGCGCGGTCGAGGCCGGTCGCTGGCCGGGCGGCCTCAGGTGCTCGGCGCGCAGGCGGGCGCGCTCGGCCTCGCGGGCGGCGGGATCGACGGTGGTCATGGGCCGGCTCCTCTCTGACGTCACTTGACGATAGTCAGGTGCGGCCGGCCGTCGGGACCGTCACCCCGCTTGCGCCGGCGGCGCCCGGCCGCGGGACGCGGCGACTCGGCGCGGGCGCCGGGTGACTCGGCGAAGACCTCGTCGAGCCGGTGCCGCAGCTCCTCGCGGTAGTTCACCTCGGACGGTGCGGCGGTGCGGGGCTCGGGCGCCCGCGTGCCGTACCGCTGGTTGATCGCCCGTACCACCAAGATCGTGACCGCCACCGAGAGCGTGTCGCGCAGCACGGCCCAGACGGCCTCGCCCGCCGCGAAGTCGGCGGGGAACAGCACACTTCGCAGCACCGCTCCCGACAGCCCGGCGACCGCGGCGGCGCCGGCGAGGCGGCCCAGCGCCGGCCACGCGCCGTAGAACCGCTCGCCCAGGCCCTGCCAGTAGAGGGGCAGCCAGCGGTCGAGCAGCCAGGCGAAGAGCACCGCCGGCAGCACCTGCGGGAGCGCCTGGGTCACGCCCGCGAGCAGCGCGTCGGTGTCCGGCACCAGTGCCGCCAGGACCATCATCACGAGCGCGTCGAAGCGGCGCGGGCCGTGCGCGCCCTGCGCCACCAGCCAGACCGCGCCGACGGCCGCCGCCGGCCAGAGCGCGCCGTCCAGCGCTTGCCCGGCGACCAGGGCCAGGAGGTAGAGCAGGGCGAACCCGGCCGAGCGGGCGCCGTAGCGGGCAATGCTCAAGGCGTGTACCTCCGCCTTTGTCGACAGCGGTCCGGGGGGAGGGACCGCTCTGGCCATGATCGGCGGCTCGGCCGGTGAGTTGAGCCTGGTGGCGAGGTTTTGTCGGACCCATCCGATAGAACTACGCGCACCTGATCGTGAGGAGGAGCGGTTGTGACAAGCGAGGTCGTCGCCTACGAGCGGCACAGCGCAGCCCCAGTCATCGCGCCCGTGCGGCCGCGCAAGCTGGCCAAGGTGCCGTTCGTCGAGCTCGCCGAGGGGCGGTTGCAGGGGGTGGTCTCCAGCGGGTCCGACGTCGAGCGGGTCTACGTCTCGTCGATCACCGCCGCCGAGCACGGCCTGAGCTGCAACACCAACAACAACCGCCCGTGCGGCGGCCTCGGCGGCGGCTCGCGCCCCTGCAACCACCTGAAGGCCCTCGTCGAGGCCGCCGTCGCGCAGTACGGGATGGAGCGGGTCGCCCGCTACCTCAAGGTCGAGCCGCCGGCGGGCGAGCCCGATCTCTGGCCGGCGCTGCGCCCGGCCGCCGCTCCCCAGCGGGCCGCCGAGGTGTTCAGCAGCTTCCTGCGCCACCTGGCCTATCTCGAGGTGCCGCCGAGCACCGATCCGCTTCCCGACCTTCAGTGGTTCCCCGCGACCGGCCGGGAGGCGCGGTGATGCTCACCGACGTGCTCCAGGCCCGCCCCGCCGGGCTCGACGACGTCCTCGCCCTGGTCGACGGCCTCGACGACGCGCTCGTGCACGGCCTGGCCCGGCTCGACGACACCCGGGCCGCCGCCCTCGAGGCGGTCGCCGCGGCCTTCGGCGGGTCCCCGCTCGCGGGCCGGGCCGCCGACGCGATCGGCAAGATCGTCGCGGGGACGGTCACCGACGAGCATCTCGCGGCTCTCGCCGGCTGCCGGGTGGCCCTGCTCGGCGCCGCCCACGACGCGCTGCTGGCCGGGCTCGACGCCGCGGCGGGCCGTGTCCGCGAGCCGTACCGCGCGGCCACCGGCACCGCCGAGCCGTCCCCGCTCGCCGCGGGCAGCCGGTCGTGGCTGCGCGAGCTCGCGATCGCCGGCTGGCGCGGCGTCGACCACGAGCTCGCCGCCGGCGGCGCCCAGACGGTGCAGGCGCTGCTCGCCCAGCCGTCCCAGCGGCGCCTCGCGGTGCTGCTCGACGGCTTCTCGGCCGAGCTGCGGGCCGCCGCCCCGGTGGCCACCATGCCGCGGGTGCCCGTGCGGCGCTGGGCCGACCTGTGGACCCGCGCGCTGGTGCTGTCGCAGGAGGGCCTGCCCGCGGAACCGTCCGCGCCGGTCGGCGGGCGGCTGCTGATCCTCGGCGCCGACCTGCACGAACATCCGACCGCCTTCCGCTGCCAGGTGCACGGGCTGCTCGAGACGGGCGGCGCCGTCCGGCTGGTCCGCACCAGCGTGGCCGCCGCCAAGGTCGACACCATCAGCGGCCCGTCCGCCTGGCGCATGCTCGCCGCGTTCCCGGTGCTGCTGGGGGCGCTCGCGGAGCATCGCTGCGTCGAGGTGTCGGGCATGAGGCTGACCGCCGGCGGCGACCTCGTCTGGGACGAGGGCGCGGCGGTGGCGGTGGCGGGGGAGTCGGCCGATCCGTTCACCACCGCGCGGGTGCTGCTCGCCGGGGCGGTCGCCTCGTCGCCGGCCCCGCTCGACCGTCACCCGGCGGCCATCGCCGAGCCGGTCCTGCTCGAGGCGGGCGGCTTCGACACGGCCACCGGCAGGCTGCCGGCCGCCGGCCCGCTCACCGCCGAACTGGTCGCCTCCGCCACCGCCTGCCTGGGGCTGCTGCGTTTCGACGGCGGCGGGTGGGCGGTGCAGCCGCTCGGGGTGCAGGCGACCGTGCGCAAGAAGCAGCTCGCCGTGCACACCGGCGATTGGGCGCTCGGCCCCACCGACGCCAAGGCCGCCAAGGCCGAGGAGGCAGCGGGCGGCGCCGTCGAGGTGCTGCGCGAACGAGCGGGAAGGCTGCTGCGCAAATGACCGACGACAACCGGCGCCAGGTCCTCTACTGGCGGCTGCTCGCCCGCCTCTTCGATCCCGAGGAGCAGCCGGCGCTCGAGTCCGCGAGCGTCGCGATCGTCGACGATCTGGGGCTGCCGGCGGCCCTGCTCGACCCGAGCGCCTCCGTCGACAACCTGGTGCAGCGCCACCCGCACCTCGCCGCGGAGCTCGACGGCCTGATGACCCCCGGATCGGACGACCGCGAGGGCGAGGTGCGCCGTGCCGCGCTCGCGTCCAAGCTGCTGCTCAACGTCTTCGACACGGGCAGCGGCGACGTCAGCGCCGGCCGGCTCGCGCGGTGGCAGGCCGACGCGGGGTGGTTCGAGCGCGCGCTCGGGCACGAGCCGGGCGAGCTGCGCGGCCGCCCCGAGGGCAAGGTCCTCGCCGGCATCGAGGGCGATCTGGTCAGGCGCATGCGGTTGCGCGAGGTGCTCGCCGATCCCCGGCTGGCCCGGCAGCTCACGCCCAGCATGTCGCTGATCGAGCAGCTCCTGCGCGACAAGAGCAACCTCGACGGTGTCGCGCTGGCCAACGCCAAGCGGCTGATCCGCCAGTTCGTCGACGAGGTCGCCCAGGTCCTGCGCACCCAGGTCGCGCAGGCGAGCGCCGGCACGATCGACCGGTCGGTGCCGCCGAAACGCGTCTTCCGCAACCTCGATCTCGACCGCACGATCTGGAAGAACCTGCCCAACTGGAACCCGGAGGACGAGCGCCTCTACGTCGACCGGCTCTTCTACCGGCAGACCGCCAAGCGGGTCACCCCGGCCCGGATGATCGTGGTGGTCGACCAGTCCGGCTCGATGGTCGACTCGATGGTCAACTGCACGATCCTCGCCTCGATCTTCGCGGGGCTGCCCAAGGTCGACGTGCACCTGATCGCCTACGACACGAGGGCGCTCGACCTCACGCCGTGGGTGCACGACCCGTTCGAGGTGCTGCTGCGCACCAAGCTCGGCGGCGGCAACGACGGCCCGGTCGCGATGGCCATGGCCCGCCCCAAGATCGCCGACCCGCGCAACACGGTGCTCGTGTGGATCTCCGACTTCTACGAGTTCGACCGCTCCCAGCCGCTGTTCGACGGCATCGAGGCGGTGCATCGCTCCGGGGTGCGCTTCATCCCGGTCGGCTCGGTCAACAGCTCCGGCACCCAGAGCGTCAACCCGTGGTTCCGCCAGCGTTTCACGGATCTCGGCACCCCCGTGATCTCCGGCAAGATCCAGAAGCTCGTCACCGAGCTCAAGAACTTCGTCGCCTAGAACCCTCGAGAAGGAGAACGACCCCGTGAGCGAGATGCTGCGACCCCCTGCCGAGATCAAGTACGCGGACGAGCTGGACTGGCTCGAGTCGATCGACGACGGGCCGAAGCCGTTCTCCTGGCGCCTGAGCCCCAAGATGGTGCGCCTGTTCATCCTCGGCTCCGAACGCGCCGACGGTCTCGACCGCGAGATCGGCCAGAAGTGGTACGGCGACCGCAGCTTCGTCGAGCGGTCGATCGTCACCCTCGCCTCCGACCGCGGCCTGCTGCTCATCGGCGACCCGGGCACCGGCAAGAGCTGGCTCGCCGAGCTGCTCGCGGCGGCGATCAGCCGCAACTCGACGCTGGTCGTGCAGGGCACCGCCGGCACCACCGAGGACCACATCAAATACTCGTGGAACGTCTCGATGGTCATCGCCAAGGGCCAGTCCCGCGCGTCGATGATCCCGTCGCCGATCATGACCGCGATGGAGGGCGGCGTCATCGGCCGCTTCGAGGAGCTCACCCGCTCCACCAGCGACGTGCAGGACGCGCTGATCTCCATCCTCTCCGAGAAGTACGTCTCCATCCCCGAGCTGGACGACGACAACATCGTCTTCGCGAAGCCGGGCTTCTCGATCATCGCCACCGCGAACAGCCGCGACCGGGGCGTCAACGACCTCTCCTCGGCCCTCAAGCGCCGGTTCAACTTCGTCCGCATCCCCGTGGTGACAAACCGCAAGAGCGAGGCCGAGATCGTCCGGTTCCGCACCGAGGAGCTGCTGCGCCGGCACAACATCGAGCTCGAGGTGCCGCCCACCCTGCTCGACGTGCTGCTGCAGAGCTTCGCCGACCTGCGCGCCGCCGCCGGCTCCGCGACCAGCGACGACGAGAAGCTCGAGTCGGCCCTGTCCACCGCCGAGCAGATCGGCGTCCTCGAGGACGCGATCCTGCACAGCACCTTCTTCGGCGCCGAGAAGCTGACCGCCGAGACGCTCGCCGGCTCCCTCGTCGGCTCGCTGGCCCGGCGCAGCCCCGAGGACCTCGCCATCCTCAACAAGTACTGGCACGGCGTGATCGAGCCGCGCAGCAAGCAGGACGGCGGCGAGTGGACCGGCTTCCTCGAGGGCGGCCGCGAGGCGATCGCGACGTTGTCATGAGCAGCCCGTTCGACCCGCTCCGCGCCCAGCTGCTGGGCGCGGCCGAGGCGCTGGCCGGCGGACCGGCCACCCTGCCGGAGATCCTCACCGGCATGGTCGACGACGTCGAGCACGCGCTGCGGGAGCCGCTGGAGATCTTCCCGGTCTGCCACCACTCGCCGGCCTCCGCGCTCGCCATGGTGCGCCGCCTGCGCGAGAAGCAGCCGAAGGTCATCTATCTGGAGCTGTGCGAGGACCTCGCGCCGCTCCTCACCGAGCTGCGCAACTGCCGGCTGCCGGTGGCGTTGCAGGCCTTCGCCGCCGAGCTCGAGGGGTTCCCGGCCGAGTCGGCGCCGCTCAGCGTCATCGCGCCGATCACCGAGAGCTCCGCGGAATACCAGGCCATCTCGTACGCGCTGGAGACGCCCGGGGTCGAGCTCGTGCTCGTCGACCGCTCGACCGACCACGTCTTCCAGTGGCAGCCCGGCGCCCGGCCCGAGCACGCGGGCGGCGCGCCGGAGGACGACCTGCACGGCGACGCGGTCGGTGTCGAGATCGGCGACCTGCGGCCGCGCTTCGCCGAGCTGGAGGAGCACCTGCTGCACCACGGCCGGGTCCGGCACTGGTCGGAGTGGTGGGACCAATACGTCGAGCAGCCGCTCGCGCACGCCGACCACGACACGTACAGGCAGGTCATGGTCCTGATCGGAAGCCTGTTCCGCCGCCTCGCGCCGCACGACTCGGCCCGGTGGGAGAGCGACGAGGACCGCGAGCGCTACATGTGGACGCGCATCCGCGGCCATCTGGCCGCCACCGGCGCCGATCCCGCCGACTGCCTCTACGTCTGCGGCGCCTTCCACGCCGCGAGCCGGCTGCCCGAGGTCGGATCGGCCCCCGGCACGCCGAGCTTCGAGATCAGCCCTCGTACGGGGACGACATGGCTCTACGGCCTCATCCCGTCCAGCCATTCGGCGATCGAGGCGCAGTTCGGCCTGGCACCGGGCTCCGTGTCGATCGCGGCGGCCACGTGGCAGAAGCAGCTGAGCAGGACCCGGCTCAAGCCGTTCGAGCTGGCCGGGCAGAAGGGCGGCCGCAACAGCAAGAAACGCGCGCTGCCCCCGCCCGTGGCCGCGAAGCCGACGGCGGACGAGCTCACCGGCTACCTCTCCGGGCCGCCGGCGCTCGACGGGCTCGACGAGGAGGAGCTGCGCGGCTGGTGCGTCGACATCGTCCGGCTGGCCCGCCGCAACGGATACCTGGCGAGCACGGCCGACGCGATCGCGGTCTTCGAGACGTCGGTCCTGCTCGCCGGCATGCGCGGCCGGGTGCGGCCCACACCGTACGACTTCGCCGACGCCGCCGTCACCTGCATCGAGAAGGACGTCGTGCCCGGGCGGCGCGACGTGCGGCGGCTCTGCGAGATCCTGCTCGGCGGCGACCGGATCGGCCAGGTCGGCTACGACGCGCTGCCGCCGCTGGCGCGCGACGTCTTCGACCGGCTCGCCCCGCTCGGGCTCAACCTCGAACAGCGCACCATCCAGCGGGCGCTGCTCGACCTGACCGCCCGGCCCGAGCTCGCGGCCTGCTCCCAGCTGCTGTGGATGCTGCGCTACCTGCTGCCCGACCACGCCGTCCGGCCGATCATGGGCTCGCGCCGGCTCGGCGAGAGGCACTTCCAGGAGAGCTGGGACCTCGACCTCGGCCGGCACCAGCGCAGCATCATCGAGCTCGGCTACGAGGGCGTCACCCTCGAACAGGTCCTGGAGCAGCGCCTGCGCCGCGTGGCGTGGGGCCCGGCGGCCACCGCGGCGGTCGCCCTCAAGGCGGTGGAGGACTCGCTGCTCTTCCTCGCCAGCCCCAGGCTCACCGACGAGCTGGGCGCCCGCGCGGTCGAGCTGCTCGCGGCCGAGCGCACCGTCGACGAGGCCCCGGTCGTCCTGCGCCGCGTGCGACGGCTGCTCGGCCACTACCGGAGCACGGCTTCGGGGCTGCCGGCCTGGTGCGGGCGGTTCGTCACCGAGGGGTACGCCCACTACTGCACCCTGCTGCCCACGGCCTTCGTCGACGACCAGACCGGGGTCCGCCAGGTCGGGGCGATGCTCGGCTTCCTGTTCAGCATGGAGAGCCTGGCCCTGTCGCTCGGCTGCGACCGCACCCAGCTCGAGCTGGCGGTGCGCCAGTCCCACCCCGAGACGCCGGCGAAGATCGCCCTGTTGTGGGCGGCGCACCACCAGCTGGGCTCGCTGCCCCTCACCGGCCTGCGCACCAGGGTCGACGACCTGCTCGGCAACCCGCTGGTCGTGCCGACCGTCCCGCAATACGTGAGCGGTTTCGTGCAGGCGCTCGAACCGGTGCCGCGCCTGGCGCCGTTCGTGGTCGAGATCCTCTCCAAGGCCTTCGGCCGCCTGCCCGACCCGGTGCTGCTGCCCTGGCTGCCCACCCTGATCACCACGCTGCGCGATCAGGCGGCCGAGCTTGTGCCGGTCCTCACCCGCGAGGCGGGCCGCACCTTCCCGGCGACGCTCGACGCCCTCGACGCCTGGATCCCACCCTGGCGCGCCCGGCGCGCCCCCGAGTCGCCGTCCGCCGTCGCCTCGCCCGGTGCGGGACCGGCCGCCGCGTTCCTGGCCGAGCACCCCACCGCCGGGGAGGCGGTCGCGGCCCTGCTCGGCTGCCCGGGGCAGTGGCCGGCTCCCGCGCCGGCGGAGCCCTCGTCCCCGGCAACGGCCGCGGCGGGCTTGCTCGCCGCTTTCCCGGAGTCGGCAACGGCAGTGGAGGCGCTTATCGGCAGAGACTGATGGCCGCCGTGCGGTCGGCTTCTGCCCGCGGAGCGGCCTGCCGCCCACCACGCTCCCGCTCCGGGGCCGCGGGCGACGTCGGTTCCGCTCCGGCCGGTGGTTGTGAGGGCGCGACGGGTGCTGGGAGCTGCTGTGGCCGGGGTTGCGGTCCCGTCAGCGAGGGCTGCTCGGAATCGCGTCAGCCGGGGTTTGCTCGGGCCGTGTCGGCGGGCGTTGTTCGGGCCGTGTCGGCGGGCGTTGTTCGGGCCGTGTCGGC
>NZ_BOMI01000113.1 GCF_016862115.1 Paractinoplanes deccanensis | reverse complement strand
GGGGTTGTTCGGGGCCGTGTCGGCAGGCGGTGCTCCGGCGTGTCAGCGAGGGCTGCTCGGGGACGGCAGGGCGAGGGTTCCGCGGAGCACGCCCCGGGCGGTTCGGGTGGCGACGACTGCCCAGGCGGCGATCAGGGCGGCGTAGAGGAGGGCGGATGCGCCGGCGAGCATCTCCGAGCCGGTGTGGGCGGCCAGGGCGGAGGTGCCGGTGACGCAGGTGCCCACGGGGAAGGTGAAAGACCACCAGGTCAGGCTGAAGGGAAGGTGTTCGCGGGCGGTGCGGACGGTGATCGCGAGGGCCAGGGCGGCCCAGAGCAGGGCGAAGCCCCAGACGGGCACGCCGAAGACGACGCCGAGGGCGTGCAGAGGGCCGGCGTACGACGGGGGCAGGGCCAGGGCCGCCACGCCGCCGAGGAGGTTGATGGCGGTGATCGACTGACCGAGGGGGCCGAGCACGATCCACAGGGTGGGCACCATGCGGGCGGGGCCGATCTTGTGGGTGGCGAGGCGGTGCCAGATCTGCGGGATCACGGCGAACGACGCGATCAGGCTCAGGCCGAACATCGCGTAGCAGGCCACCAGCAGCGTGAGCCGGAGCTGGCCTTCGGGGGTGTGCGGGACGAGCAGCGCGCCGGTCGAGGCCGAGACCATCGGCGGTACGAGCGGCATCAGCCAGCCGCCGAACGGGGAGCGCTCGTCGCCGTCGTGGCGGGTGAACTGGAGGTACGGGACGGCGACCGCGGTGATCAGGCCGCCGATCGTCCCGGCGGTCCAGAGCACCCAGTCCACCGTCACCGCTGCCGGCTCGCCGATCACGTCGCGCCCGGCCAGCAGGGTCGCGGCGCCCACGGTCAGGAGCGCCATCGGCGGCGCGCCGTAGAAGTGCGCCATCACCGGGTCGAGATGGTGGCGCCGCGCGGTCCCGAAGTGCCGCCGCCAGTGCAGCACGGTCGCCGCCGTCACGCCCGCGAGCAGCGTCACCGCCAGCCCCCAGAACGCCACCCCCACAAAGCGCAGACCCGGCACGTGTACGGGCAACGACGTCGCCGCCGTCGCCACGATCCCGGTGCCCATGACCGACGCGAACCAGTTCGGCCCGAACGCCGCGAGCACCGGCCCCAGCCGGCCCGCTCCACCCGCGAGGTGCTCCGCTTCGGACGGGAGAAAGCCGGTCGGGCGCGCCATGCCGTCGGCCGCATCGTGCGCCGAAGCGAGTCGACGGTTGGCGGCGGAGGTGGTGGCTGGGCCGCTGGTGGCGGGGGCCGTGGTGGTCGGGAGGCTCATGACTCCACGATCGGGGTGGGCGGGGATGCCCGGTAGGCGGGCCGATCTTGTGGGGTCACAACCTGGGCTTGTGGGCGGCTACTATCTTGGCTTGTGGTTCTGAGTGCGCGCATGCCCGAGCTGGGTGCCCTGGAAGTGTTTCTCGCCGTGGCCCGGACGGGCAGTCTCAGCGCGGCGGCGCGTGAGGTCGGGGTGTCGCAGCAGGCCGTGTCGGCGCGGCTTGCCGCGGTGGAGTCGCAGACGGGGGTGCGGCTCGCCACCCGGACCACCCGGGGTGCCGAGCTGACGGACGCCGGCGTGCTGGTCGCGCAGTGGGCCGATCGGCTGCTCAGCGTCGCCCACGAGATCGACGCCGGGCTGGCGAGCCTGCGGGACGACAGCCGCAGCCGCATCCGGGTCAGTGCCAGCCTCACCGTCGCCGAGCAGCTGCTGCCGAGCTGGCTGGTCAGTCTCCAGGCCGACGCCGACCGCCGGGGCGAGACGCCGGTGCAGGTGGTGCTCACCGCCACCAACAGCGACACCGTCATCGACCAGGTCCGCTCCGCGTCGGCCGACCTCGGCTTCATCGAAGGCCCGGTGGCGCCGCGCGGCCTGCGCAGCCGCGTGGTGGCGCACGACGACCTGGTCCTCGTCGTGCCGCCCACTCACCGCTGGGCGCGCCGCCCGGACGGGATCGACGCCGCCGAACTGGGCGACACACCGCTGGTCACCCGCGAGGCCGGCTCCGGCACCCGCGACTTCCTCGCCGCCGCGCTGCGCAAGGCCCTCGGCAAGGACCACGTGACCACCCGCCCGGCCCTGGAGCTCTCCACCGCGGCCGCCGTGCGCGCCGCCGTCCTGGCCGGCGCCGGTCCCGCCGTGGTCAGCTCGCTGGCCGTCGCCGACGATCTGCGCGCCGGCCGCCTGCGCCACGTACCCGTGAGCGGCCTCGCCCTGCACCGCCCCCTGCGCGCCGTCTGGCAGGGCCCGCGAGTCCCGCCCGCCGGCGGCGTCCGCACCCTCCTCGCCCACATCGGCGCCCTGTCGTGAGCCCCAGGCGAGAGCGCCCTGCCGTGAGCCCAAGCGAGAGCGCCCCGTCACGAGCCCCGGGCGAAGCGGTACTCCACCTCCGGCCGCCCCGGGCCGCCGTAGCGGGGACTGCGGACCACCTGACCGGTTTCGGCCAGGTGCTCGAGGTAGCGGCGGGCGGTCACGCGGGACGCTCCCATGCGGGCCGCCACCTCGGCGGCGGACAAGCCGGTGGGTTCGGCGTTCGCTCGGAGGACGCCCAGGACCAGGTCGAGGGTGCCCTGGTCGAGGCCCTTGGGCAGGGTGACCGGAGACGTGCCGCGCAGCGAGGCCAGGGCGCGGTCGATCTCGTGCTGGGCGGCCACGGCCGACGTGCCCTGCACCTGGGTGCGGTAACGCGCGTACCCCAGGAGCTTCTCCCGGAAGGCGGCGTAGGTGAACGGCTTGAGCAGGTAGTGCGTCACGCCCAGGGAGACCGCCGAGCGCACCACCGCGAGGTCGCGCGCCGAGGTCACGACCAGGACGTCCGTGCCGATGCCCGCGCCGCGCAGGGAACGGCACAGGTCGAGGCCGAACATGTCCGGCAGGTGCAGGTCGAGCAGGATCAGGTCGACCGATTCGGATCGCAGCGTCGCGAGCGCTCGCTGGCCCGTGTGCGCGACGCCGGCGACGGTGAAACCCTCGACCCTCTGGGTGTACGCGGCGTGCGCCTCGGCGATCAGCGGCTCGTCCTCGACCACCAGGACCCGGATGTCGCTCATGATGCGGCCGGGAGGCGGACGGTGATGGTCGAGCCGGACACCTCGATGTCACCGCCGTGCCGGTCGGCGACCTGGCGGACCAGCGACAACCCGATGCCGCGGCCCTGCGCCTTGGTGGACCAGCCCCGGCGGAACGCTCCGGCGGGAATGCCGGGGCCGGTGTCGCCGACCCGGACGAGCACGACGCCGTCCGTGTCGAGCACCAGCACTGTCACCCGGCGGGGCGGCTCGGTGCCGGCGACGGCCTCCAGCGCGTTGTCGACCAGGTTGCCCACCACGGTCAGCAGGTCACGGCTCGGCAGCCGGGTGCCCTCGATCCGCGACGCCTCGTCCACGATCAGCTCCACGCCCCGCTCGCCGGCCTGCGCCGACTTGCCGAGCAGCAGGGCCGCCACCGCCGGCTCGTCGAGCGCGCCCATGACCTGGTCGGTCAGCTGCTGGGCCACCGCCAGCTCCGCGGTGGCGAGGTCGACCGCTTCCCCGGTACGCCCGAGCTCGACCAGCGTGAGCACCGTGTGCAGCCGGTTCGCGGCCTCGTGCGCCTGTGCCCGCAGCGCCTCGGTCAGCCCTCGTACGGAGTCGAGCTCGCCCGTCAGCTCCCGCAGCTCGGTGTGATCGCGCAGCGTGAGCACGGTGCCGATGGTCTGCCCCTCGGACCGGATCACGCGCTGGTTGGCGACGAGCACGCGATCGCCCGCGAGGACCGGCTCGTCGGCCACCGCGGCCCGGGCGGCGATGAGGTCGCGTACCTCCTCGGGCAGATCGTCGCCGAGCAGGCGCCGGCCCTCGTCGTTGACCAGCGTCACGCGCCCCTCCCGGTCGGCCACCACCAGTCCCTCGCGTACGGAGTGCAGCACGGCGTCGTGGTACTCGTACATCCGGGTCATCTCCGCCGGGCCGAGGCCGTGTGTCTGCCGGCGGAGGCGGCGGCTGAGCAGCCAGCTCCCGGCCGCCGCGAGCAGCAGCGCCAGCGCGGTCGGTATCGCCACTGCCGGCGTACGGCCCACCAGCTTTTGATTGATCGCGTCGGTCGTGATGCCGACGGAGACCAGGGCGATCACCTTGCCGGTCTCGTCCTTCACCGGTACGACGGTGCGCACCGACTCGCCCAGCGTGCCGACGCTCGTCTCGACGACCGTGCCACCGGCGAGCGCGCCGTCGATCGAGCCGATGAACGGCTTGCCGATCAGGGACGGGGTCCTGTGCGTGTACCGGGTGCGGTCCGGCGCCATCACCACGACGAAGTCGGTGCCGGTGGCGGTGCGCACGCTTTCGGCGTACGGCTGAAGGATGGTCGCCGGTGCCGGGCGGCGCACCGCGTCGACGACCGTGGGGGAGCGCGCGACGGTCTCGGCGATGTCGGTGACGTCGTCGATCGCGGCCTGCTCGGCGTCGTCGAGGACGATCAGCACGGTCCCGGCGGTGCCGATGGCCACCAGCGCGGCCACGACCAGCACCTGGAGCACGAAGAGCTGCCGGGCGATGCTCCAGCCCGCCCCGCTGCTGGAGCGCTGTGCTATCGGCATGTTTCGGTCCTGGATCTCGGCAGTAAACAGAATGAACGCAATGGTGCCCCCGGGGTGAGACGCGGGACACATTCTGGGGCATGAAGACCCCGAGGGACCGTACGCACTACCTCTATGTGGCGGTGATCGCCGCCGTCGTGGCCGGCATCGCCGTCGGCCTGGCCGTCCCCGACTTCGCCGTGGAGCTGAAGCCGGTCGGCACCGCCTTCGTCAACCTGATCAAGATGATGATCGCCCCGGTCATCTTCTGCACCATCGTGCTGGGCGTCGGCTCGATCCGGCAGGCCGCCAAGGTGGGCCGTGTCGGCGGGCTCGCGCTCGGCTACTTCCTGCTCATGTCGACCGTCGCGCTCGGCATCGGCCTGGTGGTCGGCAACATCATCCACCCCGGCGCCGGGCTGCACCTGGACCCGTCGATCGCCGAGGCGGGCCAGAAGGCGGCCGGCGACGCGCCGAAGGAGGGCCTCGACGACTTCGTCCTCGGGATCATCCCGACCAGCCTGCTCTCCGCGCTGACCGACGGCGAGGTGCTCCAGACGCTGCTCGTGGCGCTGCTGGTCGGCTTCGCCGTGCAGGCGATGGGCACCCGCGGCGAGCCGGTGCTGCGCGCCGTCGAGGTGATCCAGCGGCTCGTCTTCAAGATCCTCGCCATGATCATGTGGCTCGCGCCGATCGGCGCCTTCGGCGCGATGGCGGCCGTGGTGGGCGCGACCGGCGTGGACGCGCTCAAGAGCCTGGCGCAGATCATGCTCGGCTTCTACGTGACCTGCGCGATCTTCGTCTTCGTCGTGCTCGCGGTCATCCTGTGGACCTTCGCCCGGGTGAACATCTTCTCGCTGCTGCGCTACCTCGGCCGCGAGTTCCTGCTGATCCTGTCGACGTCCTCGTCGGAGTCGGCGCTGCCGCGGCTCATCGCCAAGATGGAGCACCTGGGCATCAGCAAGCCGGTCGTCGGCATCACGGTGCCGACCGGCTACTCGTTCAACCTCGACGGCACGGCCATCTACCTGACCATGGCGTCGCTGTTCATCGCCGAGGCGATGGGCGACCCGCTCTCGGTCGGCGAGCAGATCTCCCTGCTCGTCTTCATGATCATCGCCTCGAAGGGCGCGGCCGGCATCACCGGCGCCGGCCTCGCCACGCTCGCCGGCGGCCTCCAGAGCCACCGTCCCGACCTGGTCGACGGCGTCGGCCTGATCGTGGGCATCGACCGCTTCATGTCCGAGGCGCGGGCCCTGACCAACTTCGCCGGCAACGCGGTGGCGACGGTCCTCATCGGCACCTGGACCGGCGAGATCGACCGGGACAAGACCCGGGCGGTCCTCGGCGGGCGCGATCCCTTCGACGAGTCGACGATGCTGGACGACGGGCCGTCGCCCGCCCCGCAGCCGGTGGCCGCCTCGGCCCCTTCGGCGGGCTGAGTAGCATGATCGGGTGCTTTCCCCGGGGACCGTGCTCAGCGAGCGCTATGAACTGACCGAACGGATCGCCGCCGGCGGCATGGGCGAGGTCTGGCGCGGGATCGACCGCATGCTGCACCGGGCGATCGCGGTCAAGGTCGTGCTGCCCAACCTCATGGCGGACCCCGAGTTCCTCACCCGGTTCCGCTCCGAGGCCCGCATGATGGCCGCGCTGCGCCACCCCGGCATCGTCCAGGTCTACGACTACGGCGAGAACGCGGTGGCCGGCGGCGGCCGCATGGACTACATGGTCATGGAGTTCATCGAGGGCACGCCGCTGGCCAAGCAGATCCAGCAGGCGGGCCGGCTCAGCCCCGCCGAGACGATGCGCATCGTCGCCCAGGTCGCGGACGCGCTCCAGGTCGCGCACGACGCCGGCATCGTCCACCGCGACGTGAAGCCGGCCAACTTGCTGGTACGCCCCAACGGCGCCCTCGTGCTGGTCGACTTCGGCGTCGCCCGCTCGACCCAGGTGACCGGCATCACCAGCACGAACGTGGTGCTCGGCTCGGCCAACTACATGGCGCCCGAGCAGGCGGAGGGCCAGCCGGTCTCGGGGCTCACCGACGTGTACGCGCTCGGCGCGGTCGCGTACTGCTGCCTGACCGGCCGCCCGCCGTACGTGGGGGAGAACCCGCTCCAGGTGCTGGCCCAGCTCGTGTACGGCGAGCTGCCGCCCCTGCCGCCGGACGTGCCGCCCGCGGTCGCGGCGCTGGTGACCCGGGCGCTGGCCAAGAACCCGCAGCACCGGTTCCCGAGCGCGGCGGCGATGGCGCAGGCGGCGCGCGGGGCGGGCCGGCCGGGTGCGGCGGCGACCGTTCCGCATCAGCGCCCTGGTGGCAGCTATCCGCCGGCCAATTCCGGGTCGTTCCGGGGGCCGGCCTCGGGCGCTTTCCCACCTGCCTCGGGCGCTTTCCCGCCTGCTTCGGGTGGTTTCCCGCCTGCTTCGGGAGCGCATCCCGCCTCGAACGCTTATCCCGCCACGGGTGCTGCCCGGGCCGCGGGCGCTGTTCCGCCGGGGACCGCGCGATATCCCACCGGCACGGCGTCTTTCCCTTCGGGCAGCGCCTCGGTGCCGCCGTCGGGAGGCTTCGCGGCCGGGGCCGCCTCCGTCTCGCCGCCGCCCGCCTACGGCGCGGCGGGCGCGGCGTCGGTTCCCTCCGACGGCTACCGCACTCGCCCGCCCGCCGAGGTCGTGACCGGCGGTTACGGCGGCGGCTCGCCGAGCAACGGCGGCACGTCGTCGAAGGGCAAGCGCGGCTCGGTGATCGCCGTCGCGGTGGCCGCTGTCGTCGTGGGCGTGGTCGCGCTGGCGTTCGCCGTCTTCGGAGGGGACACGGGCGACGGCGGCAACCCGGGCACCGACACCGCCGCCCTCAACCCGGTCACCGAGACCACCGGTGCCGCCGCGGACGAGACGACCAAGGCCGCCACGCCCAAGCCGACGAAGACCAGGAAGACCACCAAGCCGACCGAAGCGGCCACCCTGCCGGCCGAGGAGCCCAGCGAGGACGAGGAGGAGGCCCCGGCCACCAACCCGAACTCGCCGACCGATCTCTGCGGCGACGGCTTCAAGGTCATCGACACGGCCACCCTGACCGGCGGCGCGGGCACGGTGGGCCGGGTCTATCTGCTCTACTCGGCCGAGGGCCAGGAGAACTGCGTCGTCACCATGCGCACCAGCGACCTCGGCGAGAAGGCGGACGCCTCCGCCTTCCTGGAGGTGCAGGGCAAGGACCGCGACACCGACGGCGGCGAGGTCGACTTCTACGCCGGCCCGGTCAAGGCCGAGGCCGCGAAGACCTGCGTCATCTGGGGTGGCTCGATCGACGACTTCTCCTACGAGAGCCCGCCCGAGCACTGCAGCTGATCACGACAGGACGGGGAACAGGTCGGTCGAGGCGCGCCCCGTCGCCGCCTCGATGAAGTCGACGGGCGGGGCGACCCGGGCCAGGACGAGGGCCGTGTGCTCGAGGCCCTCGGCGGGAACGGCGGGCTCGACGTCGAGAGCCCGCTGCACGTCGAGCAGGTGCACGGTGGCCTCGAGGATGCCGATGCTGACGGCCTCCTCGAGCGGCATGACGGCCCGCCCGAAGTAGTCGACGCGGACGGGGCCGAGCTTGCGGGCGGCCTCGATCGCCCGCGGCCCGATCTCGGCGAACTGCGAGACCATCTGCTCGACCGTGTACTTGGTGGCGTCCTCGCGGCCGGCGCTGGCCACGTGGCTGCGCATCGTGTTGGCCACCCCGTCCGGTGCGTTGAACTCGGCCAGCAGCGCGGCGGCCGACGCGTGGGTGGGCGGGGCTTCCGTCACCCACTGCTCGACCAGCACGGCGAAGCCGAACGGCCATTGAGCGGCGTGCGCCCACAGATTGCGTACGGTCCAGTCGTCGAGCCGCGTGGCCCGCTCCCAGTCGGCGTCGTCCAGGGTGCGCCCGGTCGCCGCCCACACCGACCAGAGCGCATCGAGCGTGTTGAGCCGATCATCGATGGTCATGGCTCGACTGTACTGAGACCCGGATCACAGCTCGATCCCGGCCCGCGCATCGTGCCCGCTGGACGAGCCTGCCGCGCGCCGCCCTCTCCCGCCGCCACCTCGTGCCGTGATCTCGTGCCGCCACCTCGCGCCGTGATCTCGTGCCGCCACCTCGCGCCGTGATCTCGTGCCGCCACCTCGTGCCGCCACCCCGCGTTTCGCAGGCGGCCGCCGATGCTGTAGGGGAGAGGCTAGGTTCCTAGGACGGTCTGCGGGCCGTGTGCCCGAGCGCTTACCGCGAACGGGCGCCCCGGCGTCGCTCGTGGACACCGGGACGCCGGCTCAGGCTTCCGAAGACGCGGTGCTGGGCGCGAGCGCCCTCAGCAGATCCGTTGCCGGCTGGTCCAGGGGGCGCTGGGTGTTGGACAGCAGCACCACACCGACGCGGTTGTCCGGGTCGAAGCCGGCGAAAGAGCTGAAGCCCGCGGTGCCGCCGTTGTGCCACAGGTGGGTCTGGCCGCCCAGGCGGGCATGCAGCTTGCGGCCCATCCAGCCGAGGTGGATCCAGGTGAACGGGTTGATCTGGTGCTTGACCTCGCGGGTCAGGCGGATGGCCGGGTCGTCGGCGTGATCCAGCTGGTGGCGGAGGAACGCGAGCAGGTCGCCGGCGGTCGAATGGAGTGCGCCGGCGCCGGCCATGTCGGCGAGGTGCCAGGGCGGGGTGGCGCGGCCGCGGCGGGTGTGGCCCTGGATCAGCCTCGCCGGGTCGGGGATGGGCAGCGCGGTCTCGCGGGCGATCAGGTCGGCGTAGGTGGTTCCGGCGCGGCGGGCGAGGGCCAGGCCGAGCAGGCCGGCGCCGAAGTTCGAGTAGCGGAAACGCTTGCCGGGAGTAGCGGCCAGTCGGGTGCGGGCCAGGGCGGCCAGCAGCATGGGGGTGGTGCAGCCGGCGTACGGATCAGGGTCGTTGGGGTGCAGCAGCAGGCGCGGCAGCATGCCGGTGGGGAGCCGGGGGAGTCCGGCGGTGTGCGTGGCCAGGTGCCGCAGCGTGATCGGGGTGTTGTCGCGGGACGGGACCTTCGCGTCCGGCGGGAGGAGCGCGGCGAGCGGGTCGTCGAGGGAGACCGTTCCGGCCACGGTCAGGCGGGCGAGGGCCAGCGCGGTGAAGACCTTGGTGATCGAGCCGATCTCGAAGACGTCGTCGGTCCCGGCGCTTCCGGCGGCCCGGACGGCGCTGTCGTCGCCCGCGAGGACTCCGACGACGGCGCCCGCACGGTTCTTGACCAACTCGTCGGCGGTGCGCTGCGCCAAGCTCTCAAGATCACTCATCGCTCCATGATGGGCGGCGGGTGCAAGCGGCAGCTGTACGGGGAGAGCGCCGCCAAACGCAGGACCCGCCGCCCTGTGGGTGGGCAGCGGGTCCGGGCGCGGGTGTTCCCGTCGGGTCAGAAAGTGGCGGAGGTGGTGGCGGTAGTGGTCTCCGCGCCGGTGGCGCCCGCCTCGCCGGTGGTGCCGGTGGCGCCGGTCGTGGCGGCGCCGGTGGTGTCGGTGGCGCCCGCCGCGCCGGTGTCGCCGGTGGCGCCGAGGTCGGCAGTGGTGCCGGTGTCACCGGTCGTCGCAGTGGCGTCCGTCGCGCCGGTGGTGCCGGTGGCGCCGGTCGCGCCAGTCGTGTCGGTGGCGCCCGTCGCGCCAGTGGCGTCGGCGCCGCCGGTCGCGCCAGTCGTGTCGGTGGCGCCCGTCGCGCCAGCGGCGCCGGTCGTGTCGGTGGCGCCGGTGGCGTCC
>NZ_BOMI01000112.1 GCF_016862115.1 Paractinoplanes deccanensis | reverse complement strand
AGTTCCACCGGTCGTGCCCGTGGCGCCGGTCGTGTCGGTGGCGCCGGTCGCGCCAGTATTGCCAGTGGCGCCGGTGGTGTCGGTCGCGCCGGTGGCGTCAGTTCCGCCGGTCGCGCCCGTGGCGCCGGTCGCCCCCGTCGTGTCGGTCGCGCCAGTAGTGCCGGTTCCGCCCGTGGCGTCAGTCGCGCCCGTCGTGTCGGCCCCACCGGTGGTGCCGGTCGTTCCGGTCGCGCCGGTGCTCGTGCCGTCGGTCGCGCCGGTCGCACCCGTGCTGCCGGTTCCGCCCGTCATGGAGCCGTCCTGCTGGCCGCCGGACTGCGCCCCGGACTGCGCCCCGGACTGGGCCCCGGACTGGGCCCCGGACTGGGCCCCGGACTGGGCCCCGGACTGCGCCCCGGACTGCGCCCCGGACTGGGCCCCGGACTGGGCTCCGGACTGAGTGCCACCCTGCTGGCCCTGCCAGGGCGAGCCGCCCCCCATGGGCCAGCTGCTGAAGCTGTCCAGGCCGGGCAGGCCGTCGAAGCTGAAGATGGCGATCACGATGCCGGACATGCCGGATCCGTGATCGGGAGGCGGGGTGTACGCGCCGGCCATCGCGTTGTCGGGATCGTTGGCGAGGGCGCCCTGCGCGGGGCCCAGAGCCATGGCCGCTCCGGTGAACAGGCCCATGCCGGCAAGGGCCAGCCGGCGGCTTGTCTTACGCATTTCTTTTCCTCCCGGGTCTTCGTGATGACCCGGTCAGCTCAACACATGAGCCGAATTCATTTCCGGTGGTCATGCCAATTAGGCGGAAGTTTTTCCTGTGGCCGGTGACGCCCCTGGTGAAGCGCGAAGCGCTCAGGTTAGACCGCCATTGTGCAGGGTATTCGGGCCCCGGAAAAGAATGGCGAATCGAGTCATGCGGCCGTGGGCCGCACGGCGAGTGATTCGCATTCTTCGACGTCGTCTCCGCCGCGCCTTTTCGCCCGGTACATGGCGGCGTCGGCGCGGCGCACGATTTGCTGGAGGTCGACGGCGGGGCCGCCGGCGACGCCGACGCTGAGGGTGGCGGGGCAGTCCGGCAGGGCGCGCACGGCGTCGACCATGCGGCGGCCCATCTCGTACGCGGTCGCGGCGTCGAGGCCGGGCAGCAGCACCGCGAACTCGTCTCCGCCGAGCCGGGCGACCAGGTCCTCGTCGCGGACGTGGGCGGTCAGCGCCGCCGCGATCGCCCGCAGGGCCGCGTCGCCCGCGTCGTGGCCGGCCGTGTCGTTGATCTGTTTGAACTTGTCGGTGTCGATCATGAGGACCGCTACGTCGCCGTCCTGGGTGCGCCGCACGGCCTCGTCGAAGGCGCGCCGGTTGGCGATGCCGGTCAGCGCGTCCAGGTCGGCCGCGCGGGCCGCCTGCTCGTGGCTGCGGCGCAGCAGGTCGAGCGACTTCATCGTGGTGAACGAGTGCAGGGTGCGCTGGCGCTGCTGCCACAGGGCGGCGGCGAGCGTGGCGCCGTAGGCGAGCCCGGCCTTCGCGTCCGCCGAGCCGCGCCCGGCCAGCAGCAGCGCGTGGGTGTGGTGGGTCGCCGACGTGATCAGCACTCCCGCGTCGCCGGGGAGGGTGGCGACGGCGTGTTCGATGAGGCGCAGCGCTTCCCCGGGCCGGCCGGTGCGCCGCAGTGCCACGGCGTGGAAGGGCTGGCAGAACGCGACGATGAGCGCGCTCATCCCGTACGCCTGGAGCCGGGCTTGATGGTCGGCGATCTCGAGGGCCGCCGCGGCCGGGTCGTGCCGGTCGGCCTTGGCGCAGGCGGCGGCGAGCAGGGCGTACGAGCGCCACACGTCGGCGGCCGGACCGCTCACCTCGGCGGCCGCGCGGGTGGCGTACTCCTCGGCCTGTGCGGTGTGGCTCTCGGCCAGGGCGGCCTGGCCGACCTGGTAGAGCTCGAGCGCCCAGTGCAGGTGCAGCTCGGCCAGGTTGATCAGCCACATCGGGCGTTTGCCGCTCTGGCTGGCGTCGAGCGAGCAGATCTCGTACGCGGCCTCGTAGTGCTGCCCGACGAGCTCGTAGAGGCGCAGCTCCATGAGGGCGAGGGCGATGGAGACGCGGGCGTGCACGGCGGCCACCGGCTCGGTCTCGGTGACGGCGAAGCGTTCCGCCTCGACCAGGTCGCGCATGACGCCGTCGAGGTCGTAGTCGACGGCGTGGGTCTCGCCGAGCCGGGCGCGCTGCCCGGCGCGGGTGCCGAGCGCGCAGGCCCGCCAGCCGGGGCTGCCCTCGGCGTCGGCGGCGGTGAGCATGTCGTCCAGGGCGCTCTCGGCGGAGGCCGGGTCGCCGAGCACGTCGTGGCAGACGGCCCGGACGAAGTGCAGGCAGGCGCGGTCGCCGGCCCGGCGCAGCAGCGACCCGGCGCGGTCCAGCGCCTCGTGCGCGCCGCCCGCCTGCGCCTCTTCGAGCAGGCGCATGGCCTCTCGCATGACGTCGTCCATCGGCCCTCCCGGACGGGTACATCGGCAACCGGCCGGTAACTTGAGGGTTTCCTCGCCTATTGAAGATCGCTGATATTGCCCCTAGGTTCTTCCGCAACGGGGAACGATGGCCCACGAGGCCGCCGTCCTCGCCTGAGACGAGGAGGAGACCATGGACAACTCGGTTACCCGCCGCCGGATGCTGACCGTCGCGCTCGGCGGCGCGGCCACCGTGGCTTTGCCGGCGCCGGCGTGGGCGGTCACCGACCAGCGGCCCGGCGCGGCCGTTCCGCCCCGGCTCACCGGCCACGACCTGCAGGTGGCCCGCCGGGTCTCGGCCGAGCGCGCGCTGCAGCACCTCAAGGTGCTCTCGGTCGACATGGGCCCGCGCATCGGCGGCACCCGGTCCGAGAAGATCGCCGCGGACTACATCGCGCGGACCCTCGACCGGCTCGGCTACGACGTGACGCTCCAGCCGTTCCCGGTGGCCGACAAGTTCCTCGCCCAGCTCGACTCGCCGTACGGGCTGCCGCGCGACCTGTGCTGGCAGGCGGGCGCGTCCGGCCAGGGCGGTCTCGACACCCGGGTGCGGGCCTCGGTCGCCGACGTCGCCGCCGGCGCGCCGGAGAACTACCCGGCCGACGTCGCCGGCAAGATCGTGCTGGTCGACTACGTGGCGGCAAACCGCGACGCCCTGGTCGCGACCGCGGTGGCCAAGGGCGCCGCGGCGGTCGTCTTCCTCCCCGCCGACCTGGTGGAGCCGCGCCGCGCGTCGGCGTTCAGCCCGGTGCTGGCCGCCCCGGTCGCCATCCCGGTCGTCGGCGTCGCCCAGGCGCAGAAGCACCGGCTGCGCGCACTGCTCGCCCAGCGCCGGCTGATCCTGACCCTCTCCACCACGGCGCACCGCAACCTCACCTCGCACAACGTGATCGCGGACGCGCCGCGGCGGCGCCCGACCGGCACCGAGCCGGTGGTGATGGTGAGCGCCCACTACGACTCGGTGATCGGCGCGCCGGGCGCGAACGACGACGGCTCGGGCACCGTACTCAACCTCGAGCTCGCCCGCGTGCTGCGCCACCTGCCGACCAAGGCCCGGCTGCGCTTCGCCCTGTGGGGTTCGGAGGAGCAGGGACTGATCGGCTCGCGGTACTACGTGGCGCAGCTGCCGCAGGCCGAGCGCGACCGCATCCTCGCCGTGTTCCAGAACGACATGGTGGCGACCAGCTGGGACCCGGCGACGCGGTACTGGCTGCTGTCGTTCACCGGGCTGGCGAACCGGGCGACCGACGAGGTGGCCGCCGCCGCCGAGCGCCTCGGCTACACGCCGCGGATCTCGCCGGTGACGCTGCGCGGGTCCAGCGACCACCAGTCGTTCCAGGAGGTGGGCATCGCGGCGGCGAACTTCTCGTGGCGCGGCGAGGAGTCGCCGGCGCTGCTCGAGCCGCCGTACCACAGCCCGGAGGACACCATCGCCAAGAACATCAGCCTCGAGCGGTTGCAGGTGTCGCTGGAGCTGATCGGCTCGGCGGCGTACGCGACCGCCGTGCAGGGATAGCGGCGCAGGGATAGCGGACAGCTCACCCACAGCACACGAACAAGATCGGCTCCTAGCGTGACGGCGCGGCACTTCACGGCCGCGACTCATCGGTTGCTGTGGGAGGGGCCGTCGTGGCCGAGTCAAGACGCGACCGGTATTTCGATCTACTGCGGGTGCTGGCGATCATCCGGGTGTCGGTGTACCACATGTTCCCGTTCGCCGTCCTGGAGCTGGTCTTCCCGTCGATGGGCGTGATGTTCGCGCTCGCCGGGTCGCTGATGGCGAACTCGCTCGCCAGCAAGCCGTCCGCGCTCTCGGTCGTCTGGGGCCGGGTGCGGCGGCTGCTGCCGGCGTACTGGGTGCTGGGCCTGTTCGTGGTCCCGGCGATGCTGCTGGCCGGCTGGGACGAGCGGCCCGCGCTGTGGCATCTGATCGCCTGGGTGGTGCCGTTCGTGTCGCCGCCGTCGAGCGACTTCGGCCTCCAGGCGCAGGAGGTCATCTGGTACCTGGTCACGTACCTGTGGCTGGTGGCCCTGTCGCCGGTGCTGCTGTGGCTCTACCGGCGGGCGCGGCCGGTGACGGTGGTGCTGCCGCTCGCGCTGCTGCTCGCGCTGACGGTCTGGCCGGTCTGGCCGGCCAACCCCAACTTCCAGGAGGTGGGCACGGACCTGCTGATGTACGCGGGCTGCTGGATCCTGGGCTTCGCCCACCGCGACGGCTCCCTGCGCCGGATCAGCGGCTGGCTGGTGGCGGCCCTGGCCATCGTGTGCGTGGCCGGGGCGCTGGTGTGGGCGCACCGGCACCCGGACGACGGCGTCCTTCAGGACATGCCGGTCGCGTACGGGGTCTACCAGATCGGTTTCGTGCTGGCGCTGCTGCGGATCCAGCCGAGCATGGCGTGGCTCGCGAAGCGCCGCGGCCTCGACAACTGGGTCACGCTGATCAACGCCCGCGCGGTCACCGTCTACCTGTGGAACAACGTGGCGATCGCCCTGTGCTTCCCGATCGGCGACGCGCTCAACACGTGGATGTTCGGCGAGCTCGGCGAGGAGATCAGCTACTGCGTCGTCGCCCTGGCCCTGCTGATCAACGCGGTGCTCTTCTTCGGCTGGGTCGAGGACCTGGCGGCCAAGCGCCGGCTGCGCTTCCTGCCCTGGCCCCAGCCCGCGGCGGTCCCGGCGGTCCCGGCGCCCGCCCCGGTGGGCCGGGCGACGGTGCGTGTGCCGGCCTACGCCACCGCGGCGCGGCATCGGCCGTAGCTCAGTCGTGGACGATCTCCTTGAGCATCGTCCGGTGCAGCGCCTCGGCGTACGGAGCGATCTCCCGCTCCAGGGCTTCGGCCTCCGCCTCGGCGACGACGACGGCCGCTTCCACGCGGGGGCGGCCGTCGAGCCACTGGTAGCGCCGCCCGGGAGCGGGGTGAGAGGCGAAGAGCGAGGCATTCGCCCGGATGGACAGCTGCCGCCGCGCGGAAGCCCGCGCCGACTCGCGTTCGCGCACCGAGCGCAGCATCCGCCGCCAGGTCGCCGCGGCCTCGCCCTTGGGCACGTGGTGCTGCACGTACTCGGTGAGCACCGGCAGCGTGGCGAGCGCGTCGACGGCGCGCAGCGCGGCCCCGGTGCCGGCGGCGCGGGCGGCCATCTCGTCGGCGCGCAGTTCGACGGTCCGGTCGTCGCGGGCCGCGACCGAGTTGACCGCGAGGTGCGCCGCGAACAACAGCCACGACAGCAGGCCACCGGTGAGCTGCCAGGCCAGCAGGCCGATCAGTTGCAGGCTCGGCCCCAGGTCCGCGGCGGAGACCCGCGGCCGGACGAGCTCGGACAGCCGCCCGAACGTCAGGCGCGCCGGCATGGTGAGCAGGAGCCGCCGATTGTCGGCGTAGGCCAGGTGGCCGAGCTCGTGGCCGAGGACCGCGACCAGCTCCTCGGCCCGCAACGCCAGCAGCAGCTGGACACCGACGACCAGGACCCGCCGGGGGCGCGGCCCGGTGACGACCACCCCCGCGTTCCAGCCGAACGTGAACAGCACGATGTCCGGGCGCGGGGTGCCGAGCGCCGCGGCGATCCGCTCGATCAGCGCGTGCAGGACCGGGGCCTTCGCCGGGTCGACCCGATAGCTGGTCTTCAGCAACGGCCGCAGGCGGGCGAAGCGGGGCCGCACGGCCCAGGCGAGGCCGAGCAGGACGAGGCCGAAGACGACCGGCCAGAACGGGCCGCCCGCGACGATGAGCCACAGCCCGCCCGCGACGGCCGCGAGCGTCGCCAGCACGATGGCCGCCGACAGCGCGACCAGAAGGCGGTGGCCCCGGTGCCCGACCGGCTCCGGGTCGGCCGAGCGGGCGAGCAGCCGGTCGGAGCGGAAGCCGGCCCGCTGATCGGCGCCGGCGATCCTGTTCCAGAACCAGCTCATGCGCTCGTCGGCGGGGAAGTGGTCGAGGTTCCACTCGCAGCCGGCGCACCACGGCGCCTCGCCGGGCGCCGTGGTGAGCGGGGAGTCGCAGTGCGGGCATCCGGTACGGACCGTGGTCGTCACGGCGAACATTATGATCAGGCGCGCATGACCGTGGCGATCGGGATGCCGGCGGCGCGCAGGGCCGGGACGAACCCGCCGAGGACGCCGGCGACGATGCCCGCGATGATGCCGGCCACGCCGGCCTCCCACGGGAACTGCACGTTGTCGAGGATCGGGTGCGAGCCGCCGGCGAGCAGGACCACGGCCTTGAGGGCCAGGGCGCTCGCCCCGATCGCCGCCGCCGCGGTGAACAGGCCGGTCAGCAGGGTCTCGGCGAGCACGATGCCGGCCAGCAGCGAGCGCGGGGTGCCGACCGCGCGGCGCAGCGCGAACTCCTCGACACGCTCGCCGACCGTGGCGAGGCCGACGTTGAGGATGCCGGCGACGCCGATGAGCAGCACCAGGCCGGCCATCGAAAAGAAGATCAGCCGCATCAGGCGCAGCTGGTCCTCCTGCTCCTCGCGGTTGTTGATCGTGTCGACGTACGGCTCGACGCCCATGCCCTTGAGCTTGGCCACGAGCACCTGCTCGATCGGGGACGAGGGCGCCAGCGACACCCGCAGCTCGCCGCCCATGTTCGGGTTGACGAGGTTCGCGTTCGGCAGCCAGGTGGCCAGCTCGTCCGCGCGCACGTATGCCCGGGGCTCGCCGGTGCCGTCGTCGACCACCCCGACGAAGCGGGGCGTCAGGTTGGCCACGGCGCCGTTGACGCGCATCTCGGCCGGCACGTCGTACTGATCGAAGCCCTTGGCGGCCTCCTTGTTGAGCACCAGCCGCGGCGCCATCGACGGCACTGTCGAGAAGTCGAGCCAGCTGCCGGAGACCGGCCGGAACGGGCGGAACTGCCGGATGTCGCCGGTCAGCGCGGTCAGCCGCACCTCGATCGCGGCGCCCTGCGGGCCGGTCGGCTCCTCGCAGCGCCCGTCGGGATAGCAGACCGCCCCGCCCCAGCTCTGCCCGATCGGGGCGCCGCCCTCGTTGACCGGGCGCACGCCGGGCTCGCCGATGATGCCCTGCACGCCGATCGACGCGACCGCGTCGGAGCGCCCCTTCACCGCGGCGAGCACGGCGTCGACGGCCTTCTGCTCCGGCGGCATGTCGATCACGCGCGTGCCGTCGTACCCCCAGGTCAGCTCGTTGTCGGCGAGCAGGGCGCGCTCGGCGATGCTGGCGCCCGCCTGCACGACGACGACGGCGAGCACGCCCAGGAACAGGCTCACCATCGACAGCAGCGTGCGCAGCTTGCGCGCCCGGATGCCCTGCAAGCCGATGATCAGGGAGGACCGGAACCGGCCCGAGAAACGCTTCACGCGGGCACCCGTTCGGTCAGCACGCCGTTGACAAGGTCATGAATGCGGCCCATCCGGGCGGCGTGGTCCCGGTCGTGCGTGACCAGGACGAGGGCGCACCCGCGCGACGTCGCCGCGAGCAGCGCGTCGATCACGAGCGTGCCCGTCTCGGTGTCCAGCGCGCCCGTGGGTTCGTCGGCGAGCAAGACCTTCGGATCGCGTACGAGGGCACGCGCGATCGCCACCCGCTGCTGCTCGCCGCCGGACATCTTCGCCGGCCGGTTCTTGGCCAGATGCGCGATGCCGACCTGATCGAGCGCCTGCATCACCCGGGCCCGGCGCTCCCGGCGCGGCAGCCAGCCCTGGCCGTTGACCAGCGCCATCGCCACGTTCTGCGCGGCCGTCAGATGCTTGAGCAGGAAGAACCGCTGGAAGACGAAGCCGAAGTGCGAGCTGCGCAGCTTCGCGGCGCGGCGCTCCGGCAGCCGGCTGATGTCCTGCCCGGCGAGCAGGTAGCGGCCCTGGTCGGGACGGTCGAACAGGCCCACGACGCTGAGCAGCGTGCTCTTGCCGGAGCCGGAACGGCCGACGATCGCGACGCTCTGCCCGGCCGCGACCGACAGGTCCACCCCGTCCAGGATCGTGCGCGGCTCGGACTGCCCCTTGAGGACCTTGGTGACGCCGGTCAGCTCGATCACTTCGGGCCCTCGGCGGCGGGCAGGTCGGGGCCCGGCACGGCGATCTCCTCATCGCCGCGCAGCCCCGACTTGATCTGCACGACCTTGCCGTCGGTGAGGCCGAGCACCACGTCGACGGTCTTGCGGGTGCGATCCGGCGTGAGCACGTCGACCTTGCCGCGGCCCTGCGTGCCGGCGACCGCCTCGACCGGCAGCACCATCGCGTTGACGGCCCGGTCGGTCACCACCGACAGCGTCACGTCGGCGCCGTTGATGAGCTTGACGCTCGCCGGCGGCGCGCAGACCAGCCGCATGCCGGTCGACTCGGAGCCCTGCGGCCCCTGCTGCTCCGGGTTCTCGACCGGCGCGCTCTGCACCGGAGCCGGGCCGCCGGACGCCCCGGGCGTGGGAGCTGTCGTGGCCGGCGGGGGCGGCTCCGGGATCGTGCCCTCCGGCAGCGCCGCGATCGTGCCCAGCGTCGTACAGCTGAACGGTCCCGGCCCGTTCTTGATCTGCCCCTTGACCGTCTTGGCGGACCCCGAGACGCGGTACGCCTGCGCGCTGTCGATGTCGGCGACGATGCCGTAGCCGCCATGACGCGCCGACACGATCGGCATGCCCGCGGCCACCTCGGCCCGGTCCTCCATCAGCCGCCCCGCGAGCATCGACCCCTCGGGAATGTTGATGCGCCGCGGCGTGCCGTCATCCCACACGGTCGCCACCCACAGCGGCTGCGCGGCCGGCGTCTTGTTCGGCTGACGCTGCACGTACCGGATCTCACCCGCGGTCGGCGCGACGATGCCGAACACCGGGTTGATGGTCACCTTGCCGGAAAGGCTGATCTGGTTGGACAGATCCTGCCGCGTCGGCTTGACGCTCGTCAGGACCGTGCCGCGCTCCTCCAGCCCCGGCGTCCGCGCGGCCTCCTCGTCAGCCGTGCAGCCCGATAGCGCGGCCGCCACCGCGACCCCGAGGGCAAGCCCGCGTCTGTCCACTGCAGTCCCTTTCTCCGGCCCCACCGGGCACGTCCCCGCCCGGCGCGGCGAACCCTACAGGGATCACGCAAGCCCGTAACCGATCGACCACCGTGAGCGCGCACGGCCCGCCAGGGCGCACCGTGAGGTGCCTGCCCCACGTCCCGCCTTCCAACCCCGTCACGCAGACCCGCGAGCGCCTCGCGGGCGGTGTGCGCGTGAGGTGTCGTGCATCCACGAACGTTCGTCCTCGGTCCCGCCTCTGCTTCGGCATGCCACCGGGGGACCCGAAGACGGCGCCGCAAGGTGGCCGCCAACGGAGTCGATCAAATCGAGCACCGCGACAATCCTGACCTGAGTGATCTGCGAGCGACCTCAGCCGAGGGTTCAGCGGTGGCGTGCCGGCCACGCCTTACCCGGCGCCCCGAGACGGGCGTTACTCCGGCGCGCTTGAGGCGTCTCGTTCTTCCTCGACCACCTGCACCGTCGGGTGTTCGGTCTGCGCAACGATGCTGCCGATCTCCACCCACCAGCTCGTGGGAGGTTGCCCTCGCCAAGCGGCCGATCAGCTCGGGCAGCACGATGGCCGGCGCCGCAGGGCGCGTTGTTGCAGGCTTCGCCGCATACGGTGACGACGCGGGCGGGTGCAGACCGCCGACCAGGTTGCGGCTTCCGCCCGAAGTTGGGCGACTCCCATCGCGGCTCCGGGTCACCGACTCGGAGCCGGCATCGCCAGCCGCAGGTTCCGGACCGGCAGGCCCGCTCCACCACCTCGTACAACCGCGGTCCCGGCAAACCCGTCATCGGCACCGGCGTGCCCGGCCCTAGCACAAACTCACTGTCGGCGGTGCTCGTCCACAATCCTGCGTATCCACAGGGCTCGCGCGCGGCTGGGCGTCTTTCCTGGAGAATGGCCTGCGGGGGCTCCCCCTTGGGAAGGGCGGGCTCGGTGGGCTGGGGCGCTGCGGAAGAAGTCGACGACCGTGGCGTCGGCCAAGGAGACAACGCCCCGGAACGAGGCTTCCGCGCTGCCGGCAGACGAAGACCCCGGCCGGAACCATAGGATCTTCCGATGTTCGTGGAACGTCGTGGGGACGGGACCCCCGTGCTGCTTCTGCACGGTTTCGGGGTCGACCATCGCATCCTGCTGCCCCTGGAGGAGGTTTTCGCCGCTCACCCCGGCTGGCAACGGCTCTACCTCGACCTGCCCGGCTTCGGCCGCACGCCGGGCAGCGACGACGTGCGGGGCAGCGACGACGTCGTGGCCGCGGTCTGCCAGTTCGTCGACGCGGAGCTGGGGGAGCGGCCGTTCGCCCTGGTCGGCAACTCCTGGGGCGGGATGCTCGCGCGGGCGATCACCGCTCGGATGCCGGAGCGGGTGCTCGGGTTGTGCCTGCTGTGCCCGGCGGTCGTGGCGGATCGGGAGGCGCGGGAGCTGCCCGCGCGTACCGTCCTGCGCAGTGATCCCGGGGTGGTCTCGGCGTTGTCGCGGCAGGAGCGTGTGCTCTACCAGGAGATGGCGGTGGTCGAGTCGGCGGAGGATGGGGAGAGGTTCCGGGAGTACGTGCTGCCGGGCATTCTCGCGACCGACCAGCGGGCGATGGCGCGGATCGAGGCCGACTACGACGTGCATCCCGAGCCGGAGAAGGGTCCCGCGTACGAGGGGCCGACCCTGCTGCTCACCGGGCGGCAGGACGACGTCACCGGCTACCGGGACGTCTGGCGGGTGCTGGAGCACTATCCGCGGGCGACGTTCGCCGTGCTGGACGCGGCGGGGCACAACGCGGCCCTGGAGCGGCCGGAGGTCGCGCATCCGCTGGTGGCGGACTGGCTGGCGCGGGTCAGCGCAGAAGCGCGTTGATCAGGTCGGTGAACGGCGCGGCCAGCTCGTCCTCGCTGGCCGAGGTGAGCGGCTCCACGCGCAGCGACGAGCGCAGCACCACCACGCCGAGCGAGGCGGCCAGGACGAGCTGGGCGCGCAGCAGCCGGTCGGGGGAGGGGGTGCCGCAGGCCACGGCGAGGCGTTCGCTGATGGCCTGGATGACGCCGCGGCGCATCTGCTCGGCGCGCTCGTCGCCGGAGGTGCGCAGCAGCAGGAGCATCGACTCGGTCATGCTCTGCTCGTCGCGGGAGCTGGTGATGCGGCGGGCGATGTCGGCCGCCACGTCGTCGATGTCGATCTCGCCGGAGTCGCGGCGCAGCTCGCTGACGGCGCTGGACAGGCACGCCTCGAAGAGGCCTTCCTTCGACGTGAAGTAGCGGCTGATCAGCGCGACGTTGACGCCCGCCTCGTCGGCGATGTCGCGGACCGTGGTGGCCGAGTATCCGTCGCGGGCGAAGCGGCGCTTGGCCACGTCGAGCAGCAGCTGCCGGGTCCGGGTGGCGTCCCGGCGCCGGGGCGGTGCTGGCTCGGGCGTCTCCACGGCAGAAGCGTAACCGTCACCTCGGTCAGGGACGCGGCGCGGTGTCGCGGGACGGCTCCTCGGCGGCCGGCCGGGCGGCGATGTTGCGCAGCGCCTGGTGGCGGTGCTCACCGGCCCAGTCTGGCCGTTTCCGGCATGAATTGTCCTCACTTCCCCTAAGAAGGTCATATGGCTAGCGCTGTGCTCGCGGACCTGAGCGTCAAGACGAAGATCCTCGGTGCCGTCTGCGTGGCCATCGCGCTCGCGGTCGTCGTCGGCGTCGGCAGCCTCGTGGGGCTCAGCAACACCAGCGCCTCGGCCGAGCAGATCTACAGCAGCAACGTCTCCGGCGTGAACTACGTCGGCGAGATCCGCAGCGGCCTCGCCCAGTCGCGGCTGGATGTCACCAACCAGATGCTCTCCGACACCGCGGCGCAGAAGAAGCAGTACCGCGAGGCGTTCGAGACCCACTTCGAGGCGCTGACCGGCGCGCTCGCCGACTACCGGACCAGCGAGCCGGTCGTGCCCGACGCCGATCTGGCGGAGCTGTCCGACGACTTCGACGCCTACCGCGCGCTGGTCGAGGACAAGCTGTTGCCGGCCGGCGACGCCAACGACCTCGATGCGTGGCAGCAGACCCGCGACACCGACGTCGCCCCGCTCATGGAGGAGGTCTCCGGCGACCTTGACACCATGCGCGCCGCGGAGAACGAGGACGCGCAGAAGAACGCCCAGGGAGCCCGCGACGAGTACGGCATGAGCCGCACGATCACCACCACCCTGCTGATCGTGGGCTCGGCCGTCGCGCTCCTGCTCGGCTGGCTGGTGGCCCGGCAGATCGTGCGGTCGATGGCCCGGGTCAAGCACGTCTGCGACGGCCTGGCCGAGGGTGACCTCACCCGTACGGCCGGGCTGACCACCAACGACGAGCCCGGGCAGATGGGCCGCTCGCTCGACGTCGCGATGAGCCGCCTGCGCGAGACCGTCATGACCATCGACTCGTCGGCGGCGGCGCTGGGCAGCGCCTCCGACCGGATGTCGCGGACCGCCGGCGAGATCGCCGTGTCGGCCGAGGAGTCCTCCGCCCAGGCGCAGACGGTGTCGGCGGCCGCCGAGCAGATCTCCCGCAGCGTCGACGCGGTCAGCGCGGGCAGCGACGAGATGGGCGCCGCGATCCGGGAGATCTCGCAGAACGCGGCCGAGGCCGCCCAGGTCGCGAACGAGGCGGTCGGCCTGGCCGCCAGCACCTCGCAGACGATGACCAAGCTCGGCGAGTCGTCCGCCGAGATCGGCGACGTGATCAAGGTGATCACCTCGATCGCCGAGCAGACCAACCTGCTGGCCCTCAACGCCACGATCGAGGCGGCCCGCGCCGGCGAGGCGGGCAAGGGCTTCGCCGTGGTCGCCTCCGAGGTCAAGGACCTGGCCCAGGAGACCGGCCGGGCCACCGAGAACATCTCGGCGCGGGTCGAGACCATCCAGGCGGACACCGGCGGCGCGGTCACCGCGATCGAGGAGATCAGCCGGGTCATCGCCCGGATCAGCGACTTCCAGACCACGATCGCCTCCGCGGTGGAGGAGCAGACCGCCACCACGGCCGAGATGAACCGCAGCGTCACCGAGGCGGCCACCGGCACCGGCCAGATCGCCGAGAACATCACCGGCGTCGCCGACGCGGCCCGGCGCACGACCGACGGCATCGCGCGCTCGCGCGAGGCCACCGCCGAGCTGGCCACCATGTCGACCGATCTGAGCGCGCTGGTGTCCCGGTTCCGGTATTGAGTCAGATCCGCAGGTCCGCGGCCGACCTTAGAGATGTGACGCGGTCCCTCGACGCCGGGAGCACGAAATGGGTGCTGGGGTCGCTGGCTGCCTTCTTCACCCTGCTCGCCGGCATCGACCTGGCGATCTTCGACGGTACGCAGCGGGCGATCCTCGCGGGCGTCGCGGCGATCAGCGCCGTCGTGCTGGCCGCCGGCGCGGTCCTCGTGCGCCGCCGCCGGCCCGGCCGGCAACCCGCCGTGCTCAGCGTGTTCGGCTTCATCCCCGTGCTCAACGGGCTCGCACCGCTGTTCGTCACCGGCGAGCTGCACCAGACCAGCATGCTGATGCTGATCATGGTGGGGCTCGGCGTCGCGGTCAGCTCCACCGCCTTCGCGATCGCGGCCGCGGCGACCGCCACCGCCGGCTGGATCGCCGCGGTGCTGCTCCGCGACGACCTGCACACCGGCGAGCTGACCTACTACGCGGTGCAGTTCGGCCTCGCCCTGACCATGGGCACCCTGCTGCGCGTCAGCCTCATCCGCCGCCAGCGGCTGCTGCGCGCGATGCGCGACGAGCTGGCCGAGGCCGCCGAGCGCTTCCAGGGCGTCTTCGAGGGCTCCCCGGCCGGCATCGGGCTCGCCGGCACCGACGGGCGGTTCGTCACCGTCAACCCGGCGCTGTGCCGGATCCTCGGCCGCGAGCAGGACGAGGTGATCGGCCAGGACGTGTTCCGCTACGCGCACCCGGACGACCGCTTCGACCTCGACGAGATCGCCCGCCGGATCGCCGAGGCGAGCGACGGCGTCGCCCGCATGGAGGTCCGCTTCTGCCGGCCCGGCGACGACACGCGCTGGGTGTGGCTCACGCTCTGCCGCACGCCCACCAGCGGCGACGGCAACCGGACGCTGGTGCAGATGCAGGACGTCACCGCCCGCTACCAGGCCGAGCGCGCCACCCGCGACTCCGAGCGCCTGCTCGCCGCCGTCGCCGGGGTCGCCCGCCGCATCCGCACGGGCGAGGACGCCCGCACCAACATCATCAATGCCGTACGCGACCTCGCGAGCTCCGACGGCGTCATGCTCATGGAGCCGGTCACCGCCACCGAGGAGCTGGTCGTCACCGCGGCGTCCCAGCAGCACCTGGTCGGCACGCGCATCCCGCTCGCGCTGACCTCGATGACCGCCGAGGTCTACCGCACCGGGCAGCCGGTCTTCCGGGCCGACCCCGCGGCCGACCCGGTCGTCTCCCCGGCCCTGCTCGAGCTGACCCGCGCCCGCTCGCTGCTGTGGCAGCCGGTCATCGCCGACGGCACGGTCATCGCCGTGCTCTGCGTCTCGTGGGCCCGCCGCCTCGACGACGTCGGCGGCCGGCGCGCCCGGGCGGTCGCCCTGCTGGCCGACGAGACGGCCCTCGCGCTGGAGCACGAGCAACTGCTGCGGCACCTCGAACGGATGGCGTACACCGACACCCTGACCGGGCTGGCCAACCGGCGCGCGTGGCAGGCGCAGCTGCCCCGGCTGCTCGCCCAGGCACGGCGCACCGGCGGGTCGCTCACGGTGGCGATCGCCGACCTCGACCACTTCAAGCGCTACAACGACACGTACGGGCATCCGGCCGGCGACGAGCTGCTGCGGCAGACCGCGTCCGCGTTCACCCAGGCGCTGCGCGACAGCGACCTGATCGCCCGGTGGGGCGGCGAGGAGTTCGCGATGGCGCTGCCCGACTGCCCGGCGCCGGACGCGGCCCAGGTGCTCGACCGGGTGCGCGCCGCGACGCCGGGCGCCGAGACGTGCTCCATCGGCTACGCGACATGGGACGGCACCGAGACGGTGGAGCAGCTGCTCTCCCGCGCCGACGACGCGCTCTACCAGGCCAAGGAGGGCGGCCGGAACGCCGTACGCGAAGCCGCCGTCACTTTGTCAGCGTGAACCCGTCCAACCACCCCGCCACCACCCGTGACCGGACTCACTTCGTGAGGCTGAACTCGATTCGCGCACCATCGGTGTACGAGGTGTCCAGCCGGATCTGCCCGCCGTGGTGCTCGACGATCTTCTTGCAGATCGCCAGGCCGATGCCGGTGCCCGAATAGACGTCGCGCGGATGCAGCCGCTGGAAGATCACGAAGATCTTGTCGGCGAACTCCGCGTCGATCCCGATCCCGTTGTCCGCCACCGCGAACGTGTACTTCTCGGCGTCCTCGGTGACCGTCACGGTGACCCGCGGCGGCACGTCCGGGCGGCGGAACTTGATCGCGTTGCCGAGCAGGTTCTGCCACAGCTGCGTCATCAGCGTCGCGTCGCCGGGCACGGTGGGCAGCTTCGGCCGTACGATTTCCGCGCCCGTCTCCTCGATCGCCAGCGCGAGGGTGTCCTCGACCCGCCCCACGACCTCGTCCAGGTCCACCGGCTCCCGGTCGTCGTACATCCGCCCGATCCGCGAGAAGGCCAGCAGGTCGTTGATGAGCTGCTGCATGCGGGTGGCACCGTCGACGGCGAAGCCGATGTACTGCTGCGCGCGGTCGTCGAGCTGGCCCGCGTACCGCCGCTGAAGCATCTGGCAGAACGAGGCCACCTTGCGCAGCGGCTCCTGCAGGTCGTGCGAGGCGACATAGGCGAACTGCTCCAGGTCGGCGTTCGACCGGTGCAGCTCGGCGGCCTGCTGCCGGCTGGCCGCGAGGCTGTCGGCCAGCTTGCCGCGCATCGCCTCGACGTCGGCGGCGAGCACGGCCAGATCCGCCGGCCCGCGCGGCGCCACCCGGTGGTCGAAGTCGCCGCCCGCGACCCGCCGCACCTCGGCGCTCAGCTCGTTCAGCGGCCGCAGCACCACCACCCGCAGCAGCACGGCGATCGACGCGATCAGCACCAGCAACGCGACGACCAGGCCGGCGAAGGCCGTGTTGCGCAGCCGGCGGCTGTCGTTCAGGTCGGCGCGCCCCTCCGCGCGCAGCGCCGCCAGCTTGCTGTCGAGCCCCGCGAGCGGCTCCCGCACGTCGTCGAAGGCCTCCTTGCTCTGGGTGACAAGCGCCACGTTGTACGAGTCGGAGCGCCGCGCCCGCACCAGCGGCTCCGCGGCCGTCTCCCGCCACGACGCCATGCGCCGCTCGACCGCGTCGAGGTCGGCCAGCGCGTCGGAGTGGCCCTCGAGCAGCCCGCGCAACTGCGCGACCAGGCGGGTCTCGTCGCCGCGGCCCTGCGCGTACGGGTCGAGGAACTGCTGCTCGCCGCTGAGCACGTAGCCGCGCACCCCCGTCTCCTGACCCACGACCGCGGCGGTCAGCTCGGCGACCGCGGTGCGCGCCGGCGCGATCCGGTCGTTGAGGCGGTTGGAGACCTCCGTCGTGCGCGAGAGCATCTCCGCACCCACCACAGTGGCCACGGCGATGAGCACGACCATGGCGATGAGGACGGAGGCGAACCAGCGCTGGCTGGTCCACCGGGCATGCGTGATCACGCAAGCAAGGTACGGGAGGGCGCCGCGGCCCGCGATCGCGGATGCGCCAAGATACCGCGGGGCGCGGAAGATCGGGGGCATCGATGGACGAACGGGACGAGACGGCTCGGCCTTCGCGGGCGGACAGTCTACGGTTGACGCGCATGCCGCCGCGCGGTATGGCACCTCCGTCGGCGCCGGCACCGGTCGCTCCCGCCTCCCCGCCGGTGGCTCCCGCCTCCCCGCCGGTGGCTCCCGCCTCCCCGCCGGTGGCTCCCGCCTCCCCGCCGGTGGCCGCCGCCGTCCGGCCGCGTCGCCGGTGGCCGTGGGCTGTCGCCGTGGCGCTGCTTCTCGTGGCCGGGTCCGCCGCGGCATGGGCCTACCGGACGTCGGGCTCCGCTGAGGCCACGACCCCCATCTACGTGCCGTCGGTCGACGCGCCGGCCGCGGCGCTCACCAGCGCGCCCGGCTCGGCCGCCCCCTCCTCGGCCGCGCCTTCCCCCGTACCGCCAAGTCCTTCGACGGCCCGGACCTCGCCACCCCCACCGCGCGTCACCGGCAAACCCAACCCGTCGCGTGCCAACCTCGCGCTGACCGGCACGGCCACCGCCTCCTCGGTCGAGGGCCACCCGTGGGACGCCCGCAACGCCGTCGACGGCGACCCCAGCACCCGCTGGTCGAGCGGCTTCTCCGACCCGCAGTGGATCCGCGTCGACCTGCACGAGCCGCGCCGGCTCACCGAGATCACCCTGGTCTGGGAGCACGCCTACGGCACGCGCTACCGCGTGGACACCTCCCTCGACGGCCGCACCTGGAAGACCCGCTGGTCGACCACGCGCGGCCAGGGCGGCACGGTCACCGTGGACGCCGCCGGCACGGTCGCCCGCTACGTGCGCATGGTCGGCACTCACCGCGTGAGCTCGTACGGCTACTCCCTGCTGGAACTGGAAATCCGCTGACGATTCGGGCGTTTCAGCGCCCGCGCCCCCGGGGAAGGAAGATCACGACAGGCGAAGTCTCAACGAGGGAGTTGTGATGAGTGCGGTGAACAATCCCGCCACCGTGGGCGAATGCCTGCGCGTCGGCGCCGGTTTCTCGCAGGGCGACCGCAACTGGATCGCCGAGCAGTTCGTCACGCTCGACCACCGGCTGGCCGCCTTCCACGCCGACTCCACCGAGCTGGAGATCATGGTCAAGGACCGCGGCGCCCCCGGCCAGAAGGTCACCCTGGAATGCTGGATAGCCGGCCGCCAGAAGATCGTCACCACCTCGACGGAGGAGGACCTGAACGCCGCCCTGCACGACGTCCGAGACGACTTGCGCCGCAAACTGGACGACGCGAAGACCCGGCAGGAGCCCCGCAACAACCGCCACCTGCGCGAACGTGCCGAGCCAGAGGCCGAGCTGGTCGAGTAACCCACGGCAAAGACGGCGCGGCGGGGACGGGGCGCGAGTCAGATGTTGTATCTGACCGCTCCGTCCCTCTTGCTGACCGACACCGGTGCGTTTCCCGCCAGGAGTTCCCTGGCGTCTCCACGTTCCACCCAGCCTCGCCCATCGTACGGGAAGATCCAGGCGTCACCGCCGTCTCCGATCGCCGTCTCGATGATGACGACGTCGAAAGGAATCCGGGAACGAACTTCTTCGTCGAGAAAGTTCTCGGCACGAGCGCGTGCTTCGTCGCGTGACATCATCGTCAGCCAATCCTTCCGCGTGAACGGAGCACGCACGGCCCCGCGCGAAGATACCGAACAGGGGCGACCAGGCCCGATGCGCCCCACCGCCCTGGCCTCGGCCTTCGACGCCCCCGTCCGATTCGAACACGACGGATGCGACGCCCACGCAGAACGAGACGACGGCTCCTTGAGACGCGACAGCCGGCGGCCGGTCGGTCTTTTCAACCGAGCGACCACGCTGAGGTTTAGTCCACAGATAGTCACCGAGATAGCAGCAGGCCCCATGCCCACCTATCCCGAAGCGCGATTCTGCTGTTCGCGGGCGTCCCTCTCCGTTGATGGCAAGCCGCTGCCGCCCGCCTGTTGCGCCCACGGTGACGGCTCGCCGGGCTGTGCCGGGATGACGCCGTATCCGCTCGGAACCTGCGCCGGGAAAGGGCCGTAGCCGCCCGGCCCCGGCATCCAGGCGCCCGGTGGCGGTGGCGGTGGCGGGAATGCGCCCACCGGCACCGTCTCCGCGATCCCCGCGCGCCGGGCCAGCCAGACGATCACCGCCGCGTAGCCGAGCAGCACCGGCAGGTCCACCACGGCCAGTTGCCAGGGCATGTCCGCGGCTGTCTCCTCCATGGTCAGATCTCCGTAGGCGGCGGACAGGCCGGCCCCGATCAGGTTGTTCATGACGTGCAGGGCGATCGCCGCCTCCAGGCCGCCCGTGCGGACGGTGAGCCAGCCGGCGACCGTGCCGAAGACGATCAGGTCGGCGAAGCCCCAGGGCGTGCCCCAGCCGTGCAGGGCGGCGAAGACGAGCGCCTGCACGGCGATCGGGATCCACGGGCCGCGTGTGCCGATCGCCTGCACCAGCCAGCCGCGGGTGAGGTATTCCTCGGCGGCGGCCTGCGGGGGCACCACCAGCAGGAGCACCACCATCGAGGCGGCGAACGGGCCCCAGCCGGCCAGCGCGTCGTCGAGGCCGACGTCCTCGCCGGTGAGCACGGCGAAGGTCATGCCGGCGGTGAGGAAGACGGCTACCGCCACGCCGGCTACCGGCAGGCAGGTGAGCAGCCAGCGCCAGCGCAGGCGGCCGGTGACCGATGACAGGGTGCCGGGCGGGCGGCGCTGGATCCACGCGGCGGCGGCCAGGGTCAAGGGCAGCAGGGCCGCGATGAGCAGGAACGACATGGCCAGCGTGACGAGCGGGCCGAACGCGGGGACTCCGTCGGCGTCCTCGGGCTGTCCGGTGATCAGGGCCATGGCGGTGACCGCGATGAAGCCGCCGATGGTCGCGATGATGCCGGCGGCGACGATCGCCAGCGTGCCGAGCAGCGAGCGCCACCACCGGAACGCCGGGGTGCGGGCGAGCCGATGGTACGGAGTGGACGGCGCCGGGGGGATCAGCATGGATCACAGTGTGGCGTGCCGGGGCCACCCCCGTCCCGCGGCCGCTCGCGCTGTCGGGGGCCGCCCGTGAGAGATGCAAATACGCGACCTGCCACTGCGGTTGTTTGCAGCTTTTCCCGTACAAGATGATGGGTCTTGGAACGACGCCCGTGCGATCGATGATCCGTCACCGGTCCCGGCGGCCGGATCGAAAGGTCATCTCCTGGCGGGACTGAACCGGTAAAGACACCTTCGTTTTCCGGCGGCGGATGTGGCATTGACAGTCGTAAATGCGTGTACCTATGGTCGGCCGAGGTAAGCGCTTACCTAAGGCCCCCCAAGGGAAAGCAAGCTTCGGAAGGATCCCCCATGTCCGCTCCCCAACTGCGCCGCCGCACCGTCCTGTCGGCGCTGTCCGCCAGCGTCCTCGCGGTCGGCGGGCTCACCGTCGTGGGCCAGCTCGAGGCCTCCGCGGCCGAGAGCAGCCCGGTCGGGTTCGCCAGCCTCAACGGCGGCACCACCGGCGGCTCGGCGAGCACCGTCGTGACCGTGACCAGCGCCTCCGCCCTCAAGTCGGCGCTGAGCTCGAGCACCTCGCAGACCGTGCGCGTCAGCGGCCTGATCTCGATCTCCGGCATGTACAACGTCGCGTCGAACAAGACGGTCATCGGCGTCGGCTCCGGCTCCGGCATCACCGGCGGCGGCCTCAACCTGTCCGGCGTGCGCAACGTGATCATCCGGAACATGGTGTTCCGCAACGCCGGCGACGACTCGATCAACGTGCAGACGAACACCACCAACGTCTGGATCGACCACAACGACCTGGCGAACGGCTACGACGGCCTGATCGACATCAAGCGCGGCTCCGACTTCATCACGGTCTCGTGGAACAAACTGCACGACCACGACAAGTCGATGCTGCTCGGCCACAGCGACGACAACGGCTCGCAGGACATCGGTCACTTGCGCGTGACGTACGTGCACAACTGGTTCAACGGCACCAATCAGCGCCACCCGCGCGTGCGTTTCGGCAACCCCGTGCACGTGCTGAACAACTACTACAGCAACATCGGCTCGTACGGCGTCGCGTCCACCGAGAACGCCGGCGTCTTCGTCGAGCGCAACTATTTCGAGAACGTCGGCAGCCCCACGATCACCCAGACGGGCGATTCCGCCGCCGGCAACCTGAAGGTCCTCAACAACTACCGCGTCAACTCCGGCACCGAGCAGGTCCGCAACGGCGCCAGCGTCGCCGCGATCCCCTACTCCTACACCCCGGAGGCCAACAACACGGTCAAGGCCACCGTCACCGCGGGCGCCGGCACAGGCAAGATCTAAGGCAGTCATCTGTACGCGGGGAAGCGCGCCACGCTTTCCCGCGTACATTTCTGCCGTGCCCCGCCTGCGCCCCTCCGACGATTTCCTCGCCGAGGCCCACACGATCCTGTACGCCGAAAGGGCCCGCCTGGCCCCGCTCGGCGACGACCACGAACTGCTGCTGGTGGGCGGCTGCTCGGTGCCCGGCGCCCTCACCAAAGGCGACGTGGACCTGCATCTGCGCACTCCGCCCGGCGCTTTCGAGAAGACGGTGGACCGTTTGCGCAACGTCTATCGCGTGGTCCTCCCGTCGATCTGGCAGCCGACTCTTGCGACGTTCGCTCTCGACGCGGCTCTCCCGACGGGAATCGCCGTCACGCCGAAGGGCTCCGAGCACGACCTGCGCTTCACCCGGACGTGGCAGCGGCTGGCGGCGGATCCGGCACTGCTGGCGGCGTACAACCAAATGAAGCTCGCTTTTCACCATGACCGAGACGAGTACGAACGCCGGAAGTCGGCCTTCTTCGATGATCTGACCGCGCACTGAGGCCGAGGATCAGCGACGATGTCCGCGGCGCAGGCCTTGCCCGCCGTCTCGATCGCCCTTGCCGTCGAGTGTGCGCGGTGAACCGGCGGATGGCCTCACTTGGCCGGTAGTGACCGGGCGTAGCGGATGCCGCGGTCCAGCCACGACTCCAGTGCGTTCTCGCTGGTCAGCGCGCTCGCGTCGATGTGCAGCCAGCCGTTCAGCTCGCGCCCGCGCATCTCGAAGCGGCGGGCCTCCGGTCGTGCGAGCAGTGCCGGGGTCTCTGCCGGGTCGACGCGCAGCATCAGGCCGCCCTGGCTGCTCGCGCACGCCGCCATGTTGCCGTCGATCAGGAAAGCCAGCCCGCCGAACATGCGCCGCTCCGTGAGACCGGCTTCGTCGCGCAGGCTCTCCCGGATGCGGTCGGCCAGGTCCGGGTCGTAAGCCATGCCGGTAGTGTTCCACCCGAACCCGCGTCACGTGGAGGACCGATGGACGAATTCTCCGTCGCGGTCGGTGCCGGATCGCACCGTTCCGGCTCGCCCGACGCCGTTCGCTTCCCCCATCGCTGGACCGCCGAGGGCGTCACGGTCGAGGCCGACTTCACCGGGGCGCACCTGTTGCACCTGGCCGCGGCCGGCTGCGTCCTCAACGACATCTACCGCGAGGCCGCCGAGCTGGCCATCCCCGTCAACGGCGTGCGAGTGCGCGCGGCGGGCGGCTACGACCCGCAGACGTGGGCGTCCACCGGCATCACGTACCACGTCGACGTGGACTCACCCGCCTCGGCCGACGACGTGGCCCGCCTGCTGACCCGCGTCGACGAGGTCGCCGAGATCCCCCGAGCGATCCGCGCGGGCGCGGCTGTGCGGCGCGGCTGACGCTGTGACGGTCGCGCCTGGCGGGCCCCGGCGAGTGCGATCCCGCCTGGGCCGCGAACTCGGGGTGGGCGCTCACCGCCATCGTGCGGGTGCGCCGGCGCCTCGATCAGGGTGTCAGTCCGCCGAACGGGCGACGAAGGTTCCGCGGCCCACCACCGTGACGACGAGTCCACGTGCGCGCAGGAGCTCGAGCGCCTTGCGCGCCGTTCCGCGGGCGACGCCGAATTCCTGGACCATCTGGTTCTCGGACGGGATCGGGCGGTCGGGCAGCAACTCGCCGTCTCGGATGCGGGCTTCGATGACGTCCGCGATCTGGACGTACAGCGGCGTCGGCCCGTCAAAGTCGATCACAACCTGACCATCTCACCTCAGGGGAGACCGTGATGGTCGAAGGGGAACCACGGGGAACCATGTACAGGCATGGGGAAGTGGAGTAGAGTCCCGGTAACTGCGAAAGCAGCCGGTGCAACCGCGGAAGTGGTTGCCAGCTCGGCCCGGTGCTGTACTACGGCATCGGGCCAGTGGTGTGCTCGGGGCCGAGACAAGGGGGCCCCGAGGCGTGGCCCTCGACAGCCCGGCGTTCTGAAGAGGGGGCGAGATGGATTCGCGGCTTCGCAGTGCGGTCGACGCGAGTGTGAGCTGGTACGAAGACCTCTGCGCCTTGCACGGGGTCGGGTCGGTTCTCACCGATGGGCTCTGGAGTGCGCTGGAGCCTCCGCCGCCGCTGCATTCGGATGCCGTGGCTGTGGAGCCTGAGGTGACCACGGGTCAGGTGCTCGCCCGCCTGGACGGCCGGGAGCGCTGCGGGGTCAAGGACAGCTTCGCCACCATGGATCTGGGCGGCGAGGGCATGGAGCTGTTGTTCTCGGCCACCTGGTTGCACCGCGACGCCGAGCCGGGCCGCCGACGCGCTCTGCCCGCGGGGTGGGTTGCGGTGAGCAGTCCCCAGGAGCTCTCCGAATGGACCGCCCTGCACGACACCCGTGACGTTCTGCTGCCGGCTTTGCTGCGGCGGGCGCACTTTCGCATCCTGGCCCGGTACGCCGAGGGGCGGATCGTGGCCGGCGCGGTCGTGCGGCTCGGCAGTGGCGCGGTGGACGTGTCCAATGTGTACGCCGTACCGGGGCATCGTGTCGATTGGGGTGAGCTGGCGGCGGTTGCCGGGGCGTTCTTCCCGGACCGGCCGCTCGTCGGCTACGAGCGCGGGGATGCGCTCGCGGCCGCGCTGGACGGCGGTTTCGTGCCTGTCGGCGAGTTGCGGGTCTGGGTCCGTCAGCGGCCGAGGTAGGTGGGGCGGATCGACGGCGGGATCGGGCCCTTGTTGCGGCGCCCCTGGCCCGTCTCCTCCCAGGCGTGGGCGAGGATTCCGACGCTGCGGCTCAGGACGAACAGGCCGCGGGCCAGGGGAGCGGGGAAGCCCAACTCGGCGTAGATGACGGCCGTGGCGCCGTCGATGTTCATCGGGACGGGGTTGAGGGCCTCTTCGACGGCGAGGGCGGCCCGCAGGTGGGCGCCGGGGACCGTGCCCGTGGCCACCGCTTCGGTGACCAGGGCCAGCAGCGGGTCGCGGCGGGGGTCGCGGGTGTGGAAGCGGTGGCCGAAGCCGGGCAGGTAGCGGATGCCGCGGGCGCGCCATTCGGCGATGACGGTGCCGGCGGGGACCTCGCGGGTGACCATCTCGGTCAGGAGCTCGACGCATTGCTCGCCGGCGCCGCCGTGTGAGTCGCCCAGGACGTTCACCGCGCTGGCCATGGCGTTGTTGAGGCCGACTCCGCAGGTCGCTGCCATGCGGGCCACGGCGATCGAGGGGGCGTGGGGGCCGTGGTCGACGCCGGCGATCAGGGCGGCCTCGAACAGGCGTGCCTGGTCGGGGGAGGGGCGTTCGCCGCGCAGCATCAGCCAGATCATCTCGCCGAAGCCGATGTCGCCGATCAGTGACTGGACGGGGATGCCGCGCAGCTCGATGACGTTCGGCTCGATGCGGGAGACGGCGGTGCCCCACCAGTCCGCGGCCTGGGAGTCGGTCATGGCTAGTAGACCTCGATCTTGCCGGTCGGTCGTGGGCTGTGGCAGTCGTTGTAGAAGTATTCGCCGCGGCGCTCGAACGTGTACTGGAACGACTCGCCGGGCTTGAGGCGGACGTCGAACAGGCCCTCGAAGAACTGTGTGGCGCCGTGCTCGTGGACGTTGCCGGCGGGGTTGACGAAGGTGACCGTGGTGCCGGCCGGCACGCGCAGGTGGGTAGGTGCCATGGCGTTCACGGCGGTCGACTCGGTGGCGCCGGCCGTACCGGTGGACGGGTCGAAGACTCGGGCCAGGACGACCGTGTTGTTCACCGTGCTGCCCTCGACCGGGCCGCCCTGCACCGGGCGGCGGACCACCGGGGGCGGCGGCGTGGGCGCCGGTTTCCCCGTACCGCCAAGCTGGAAAGCCCACAGGAAGTCGCCGCGCGGAGCGGAGTCGCCGTACGGGATGCCGGTTCCGCCCGCGTAGACGGCCAGATACTGGACACCGTCCACTTCGTACATGATGGGGCTGGAGCTGATGGCGGCGCCGCACTGGAAGCGCCACAGCTCGCGGCCGGAGTGGGCGTCGAGGCCGATGAGGTTGCCGTCGGGCTGGCCGATGAAGACGAGCCCGCCGGCGGTGCTGAGCGCGCCGTTGCCGTGGGCGAGGGAGTACGGCATGCGCCGCTTCCACCGCACCCGGTTCGTGGACGGGTCGACGGCGACCACGCCGCCGGTCTGGTATTCGCCGGGCGGGCGCAGGCCGTTGCTGCTCTCGGAGAGCGAGTGGGCGGCCGCCACGTAGCCGTAGCCGGTGTAGACCAGGCCGCTCTCGTGGCTGTACGACTGGTGGTTCCAGCACGCGCCGCCGCCGTGGCCCGGCGTCGACAGCACCGGCACGTCCCAGTGCGGCGTGTAGAGCTTGCCGAGCCGATAGTGGGGGACGGCCCGGTTGGGGTCGCCCGGCACCGAGGTGCCCAGCGGCTGGCGTACGAGCTCATCCTCGATCCACCCGCCCTGGCGCGGGAAAGGCTGTGTGGGCCACGTTTTCTGGCGAGGCTCCTGCGGTACGGGGATCTCGTCGATGCCGAGCGGCGCGGTCCCGTCCGTGCGGTCGAGGATGTAGTACATGCCGGTCTTGCTGCCGTAGACGACGATTTTCCGGAGCCTGCCGTGGATGCGGACGTCGGCGAGGACCGGCGCCATCACGTTGTCCATGTCCCAGATGTTGTGGTGCACCGACTGGAAATGCCACCGGTACTTCCCGGTCTTCAGCTCCATCGCGACGATCGAGCTGGAGAACAGGTTCTGCCCGCCGCGGCCCGAGCCGTCCTGCGACGAGCCGTTGCCGCGCGCGTTGCCGAACGTCCAATAGATGAGCCCGAGCTCGGGGTCGAGCGCCGGGTGCATCCACGGGGTGGCGCCGCCGACCTGCCAGGAGTCGCCCTCCCAGGTGTCGTTGCCGAGCTCGCCCGGGCCCGGCGCGCCCCAGAAGTGCCAGACGACCGAGCCGTCGGTGGCGTCGAGCGCGAGCGCCGCGGCCCGCGTGGTGTCGTGCGTGCCGACATGCAACAGCCCGTCGTGGTACGTGACCGCGACCTTCTCCATCGTGCCGTAGCCGGTGATCTGCCGCTCCCACACGACGGCACCGGTCGCCTGGTCGAGCGCGATGATCCAGTTGCCCTTGCCGTGCGTGAAGACCTTGCCGGCGCCCACCGCGACGCCCCGGCGCGTCAGGGTGCCCCGCGTCTGCACGTACGTCCATCTGGTCTGCCCCGTGCGGCCGTCGACCGCGTGCACGTTGCCGAGCGCCGACTCGATGTAGAGCACCCCGTCGACGGCCACGGCCGTGCTCTGATTGGTGCCGGTGGTCAGGCCGCCCTCGATGCGGTTGACCCAGGCGCCGCCGAGCCGGCGGACCGTGCCGCGGTTGATGTCGCGCAGGGCCGAGTAGTTCTGGTTGCCGTAGTTGCCGCCCACCTTGGGGAAGTCGGAGCCGCCCGGGACGGTGCAGGACTGTGGCGTGGCTTCCGCGCGTGCGGGGACGCTCACCACGGCGGCCGCGGCCAGCGTTCCCTTGAGGACGGTGCGGCGTCGTACCTCCATCGGCGTGCTCCTTCGGTCCACCTGACGGACCATGTGGTCCGTCTAGAGGAACGCAGCGTACGACGAGAACGGAAAGTAATCCATGCTTGCGCAGCTTGAAACATCGTCCTTATATTGAGCCGTGCCGTTGAATCGGCACAGCCGGTCCGTCTGACGGACCTCGCGCGAAGGGCGGGTCAGTATGGCGAACAGGCGCAACGTCCTCAGGGGCGCGGCGGCGGCCACCGCGGCGGCGGTCGGCGCGACGTCGGCGGCGGGATCGGCGGAGGCGCACGCGGGCGGCCGGGAGCCGACCGTCAAGGAGCCGATCACCACGAAGATCCCGCGCGGGCAGGAGAGGTACTTCGACCCCTACTACAACGTCGTCCGGGGGCAGGTGCCCGCGTCGTACCACCCGTGGGTCGCCAACCGGCAGGACCGGGTGCTGCTCTACACGCGCACGGCCGGGCCCCGGCACGCCCACCTCGGGCCGGCCCTGCCCGCGGGCCTCAACCCGCCGCTCACCGAGGCGCACGTGCTCCAGAACGCGATCGTCACGTGGATGAACGAGGCCGGCGTGCAGGTCGACTGGACCGAGGACGTGACGCTGATGCCGGGCATCGGCAGCGCGTACAAGGCAGTGGTCTTCGGCAGCACGAGCCGCGACACGCTCTTCAAGCACGGCACCGCGGTGCAGCCGAACGCGGCGGTCAACACGACGACGCCCGCGCACCTGGACGCGGCCCGCACGGCGCTGCGGCAGTACATGCGCGCCGGCGGCGGCTTCGTCGGCATCCACAACGCGATCGGCGGTACGGAGTACAACTGGCCGTACTACGAGGGTCTGTGCGGCGGTACGCAGTACTACGACCACGGTGCGAACCAGAACGGCACGGTCATCACGCTCGCCAAGGACTCGTCAACCCGGGCGCTTCCGCCGCGGTGGGAGTTCAAGGACGAGTGGTACAACTGGATGCCCTTCCCGACCCGGGTGAAGTTCCTGCTCGCCGTCGACGAGGCGTCGCTGGCCACCAAGTCGAGCACCCACCCGGGGCACGGGAAGTTCCACCCCATCTCGTGGTGCCAGTACTACGACGGCGGCCGGTCGTGGGTGACGGCGCTGGGGCACGACGCCCAGGCGTACATCGACGGATCTGATTTTCCCGGGCAGAACTTCTTCAAAAAGCACGTCGTCGATGGAATTCTGTCCACAATGGGCAAGATTCCCTTCTGCGGATAGGAGATCGCCATGCAGGCCACCGTCGTCCGAGAGAAAAAGACCTGGACCAAGCCGCGTACGGAGTGCCTGGAGTCACGCGCGGAGGTGTCGGGCTACGCCGGAGTCGACCGCCCGTGGCTGACCAAGCGCTGAGCCGCGCGGCCTTCGCCGACGAGCTGCGCTCCCTCGCGCCGCGCTACTGGGACGGGCATCCGTTCCATCTGCGCCTGCACGCGGGGGAGTGCAGCCCCGGTGAGGTCCGCTCGTGGGTTGCGAACCGCTGGTACTACCAGCAGATCCTGGCCCGCAAGAACGCCGCGGTCGTCGCGAACTGCCCGCTGCCCGACGTGCGCCGGGTGTGGCTCGAGCGCGTGGCCTTTCACGACGGCGGCGCCCGCGACGACTGGCTCGTGCTCGGCGACGCCGTGGGCCTGTCCCGCGACGAGCTCCTCGACGAGCGCCACGTCGCGCGCGGCACCCGCTTCGCGGTCGACGGCTACCTCGCGTTCTGCCTGACCCGCCCCTGGACCGAGGCGGCGGCCGCCGCGCTGACCGAGCTCTTCTCGCCCGAGCTCATGGCCGCCCGCGTCATGGCCTGGCGCCGCCACTACGAGTGGATCAAGCCGGACGGCTACGCCTACTTCCACAACCGCATTCCTGTGGTACGCGACGACGCGCGCTACACCCTCGACCTGGTCCTGGCCCATTGCCGTACGCGCGACGAACAGCGCGCCGCGGTGCGCGCGCTCGCCTTCAAATGCGACGTGCTCAACGCGATGCTCGACGCCATCGACTACCAGGGCGGCGTGGGATGAGGCCCGGCCTGGCCGAGGGTGTTCGCCTGGTGCACGATCCGGTGCGCGACGCCGACGCCCTGCTGTATCCCGAGGGCACCCTGCTGCTGGACGGGCCGGCCCCGGACGTGGTCCGCCTCTGCGACGGCGACCGCGACGTGGAGGCGATCGTCGGCCTGCTGGGCGAGCTCTACGAAGGCGTCCAGGCGGCGGACGTGCAGGAGTTGGTGACCGACCTGATCGATCGCCGCCTGCTCGCCGACCGTGCCGGTCCCGACAGTGACGCTGCGCCGGCCCGCCACCTCGCCGGTCCGGCCCCTGACCTCGCCGGGCCGGCCCCTGACCTCGCCGGGCCGGGCCTTGACCTCGCCGGGCTGGCCCCTGACCTCGCCGGGCTGGCCCCTGACCTCGCCGGGCTGGCCCCTGACCTCGCCGGGCTGGCCCCCGACCTCGCCGCGCCGGCCCCCGACCTCGCCGCGCCGGGCCCCCACCCCTCCCATGTCGCCTTCCATATCCGAAATATCGCTGGAAAGCGGCTGAATCGGGCGCCGCTGCCGATCGGGATGGTGGCGGAGCTGACCTATCGGTGCCCGCTCAGCTGCGGCTATTGCTCCAACCCGGTGCAGGCCGGGCGCGACGAGCTGGACACCGCTCAGTGGCTGGACCTGTTGACGCAGGCGCGGCACCTCGGCGTCCTCCAGGTCCACTTCTCGGGCGGCGAGCCGTTGCTGCGGCCGGACCTGCCCGAGCTGGCCGGCCACGCCCGTTCCCTCGGCATGTACACGAACCTCATCACCAGCGGCGTCGGCCTGACCGAGCGCCGCCTCGACAAACTGTCCGGCATCGACCACGTGCAGCTCTCGGTGCAGCACGCCGACGCGACCGCCGCCGACGCCATCGCCGGTCTGCGCGCCCACGACCGCAAAATCGAGGCAGCCGCCCTGATCCGCGCCGCCGGACTGCCGCTCACGGTCAACGTGGTCCTGCACGCCGGCAACGTCGACGCCCTCGAGGAGATCGCCGCCTTCGCCGCCGGCCTGGGCGCCTCCAGGCTGGAGCTGGCCCACACCCAGTACTACGGCTGGGGCCTGCTGAACCGCGCCGCCATCATGCCCACCGCCGACCAGATCCACCGCGCCGACGAGGCCGCCGCCCGCGTGCACGGCCGCTACGACATGGAGATCGTCTACGTACGCCCGGACCACCACACCGGCCGCCCCAAGCCCTGCATGAACGGCTGGGGCGCCCGCCAGTTCGCCGTGAACCCGTCCGGCGCCGTGCTGCCCTGCCTCGCCGCCGAGCAACTCCCCGGCCCGAAGCCCACGGGCACGCTGGAGCAGATCTGGTTCGACTCGGACCTCTTCAACCGCTTCCGCGGCACCGCCTGGATGCCCGACCCGTGCCGCAGCTGTGAACTCCGCGACGTGGACTTCGGCGGTTGCCGCTGCCAGGCCTTCCAACTCACCGGCGACGCCGCCGCCACCGACCCGGTCTGCTCCCTGTCGCCCCACCACCAGGACCTCGTCCCCGCGGGCGGCCCCCGCCCGCCCGTCATCCCACGCCGCCTGGGCACGTCATGAAGTCTCGAAACCTCGCGCCCCGCCGA
>NZ_BOMI01000111.1 GCF_016862115.1 Paractinoplanes deccanensis | reverse complement strand
GGGGGCGCGGCGTCGTGCACGGCGCGCCCATCGCTGTGTGGCGCTTGAAGGCTTACTCCCGCCCGCTCGTAGCTCCGCGGTGCTTGGGCGCGTCTTGAGGGTCCGCGTTCTGGGAAGCGCAGCCGGCGGCGGCTGCCCACAGTGGAATTGCGCCTGCGAGACGTGCCGCCGAGGACACCACCGCCTCCAGGACTCCGTGGCCGTCTCCGGCGACGGCAAGGCCTGGTATCTGCTCAACGCCTCCCCCGACATCCGCACCCAGCTGATCGGCACACCCGCGCTGCGCCCCGGCCCCGGTCTGCGCGAGACCCCGATCCGCGGCGTGCTGCTCACCACCGCCGAGTTGGACCACACCATCGGCCTGCTCTCGCTGCGAGAGGCGGTTTCCCTCACGGTGTACGCCACCAGCACGGTCATCGCCGCGCTGGCCCCCATGCGAGCCATGCTCGCCGCCTACACGAACGTCGAGTGGCGCGACCTCCCCGACATGCTGGACCTGGACGGCGGCCTCACGGTCGATCGCCTCACCGTGGGAACGAAGCGCCCCCGCTACGCCGCCGGCGTCGACGGCAACGACTGGGTGTCAGCGCTGCGCCTGTACGCACCCGCAGCGCCCCGCAGCGACCGGATACAGACGCAGCGTATGTATACAAAGCTGGAGCCTGATGCGGTGCGGTCCACAGCTCCCGCCGCCGCGGCGCCAGGCGATGGAATACAGACGCAGCGTATGTATACAGAACTGGAACGTGATGCGGTGCGGTCCACAGCTCCTGCCGCCGTAGCGCCAGGCGAGGGCATACAGGCGCAGCGTATGTATACGAAGCCGGACCGTGACGCGGCGCGATCCACAGCTCCCGCCGCCGCGGCGCGAGGCGATGAAATACAGGCGCAGCGGATGTATACAGACGCTGCGTTTGTATACGCGACGTGTCTGCCCATCTGGAGTGATCAGTTCGACGACTTCGTGGCCGGGGCCGCTGGAGTGCTCGTTGACGGGACGTTCGGGACGGATGACGAGCTCACGCGGATGACCGGCCGGCCGGGCAGCGCGGCCAGCATGGGACACATGCCGATGGTGGATTCGCGGCCGTACTTCGCCCGGCATCCGGGCACTCGGTTCTGGTACGGACATCTGAACAACACGAACGATGCCCAGGGAGCCGACGTGGTCGAGGACGGCATCGAGCTCTTCTGATCTTCGCGGTCTCTTGACACGAGGCGGTCCGGGCGACAATAACTAACGTACTGGTTCGTACAAAAGTTGGAGAGCCCACGTGGACGGTCGTTTTCTGGTCGGGCTGATCGGGGCGAACATCGGGACGTCGATGAGTCCGGCGCTGCACGAGCGGGAAGCCGGCCGGCACGGGGTGCGCTATCTCTACCAGCTCATCGATCCCACGCTGCTCGGGCTCGACGGGCGCGACATCGGGGAGCTGATCACGGCGGCGCGGCGGCTCGGGTTTCGCGGGCTCAACATCACGCATCCCTACAAGCAGGATGTCGTCAAGCACCTCGACGAGCTCTCGCCCGAGGCCGCCCTCCTCGGGGCGGTCAACACCGTGCTCTTCGACGGCGAGCGGGCGACGGGTCACAACACCGACCGGTACGGCTTCGCCCAGGGGCTGGCCCGGCGGCTACCCGACGTCGCCACGGGCCACGTCGTGCAGGTCGGCGCGGGCGGTGCCGGCGCCGCGGTGGCTTCGGCGATCGCGGGTACGGGAACGCGCCTGCTCACCCTCGCCGACCTGGACTCGGACCGGGCGAACCGGCTCGCCCGGGCCATCATGCGCAGCAGCGGCACCACCGTCGAAGTTATCGCGCCCGCCGACGTTTCCGGCCGGCTCAGGCAGGCCGACGGCCTCGTCAACGCGACACCCCTCGGCATGGAGGGTCATCCCGGCATGCCCGTCCCCGCCGACCACCTGAGACCCGAGATGTGGGTCGCGGACGTCATCTACCGGCCGCTGGAGACCGAGCTGATCCGAGCCGCCCGACACCGCGGCTGCCGCGTCGCCGACGGCGGCGGCATGGTCGTCTACCAGGCGGCCGCGTCGTTCCGGCTCTTCACCGGCCTGACACCCGACGAGGAGCGGATGTACGCGGACTTCGAGGCGCTGGCCGGACCCCGCCATGCCTGATCCGCGACGACGCCGACTCGCGACAGAACGTTCGTTCTCGCGGACCGGACCGCCGGAAGCAACGCAAGACAGAACGTTCGTTCTCCGGCTGAGCCGCGGCCTCACAGACCCGCGAGACAGAACGTTCGTTCTCTCGGTGGGTGGCGGACGCCAAGGGCGAGACAGAACGTTCGTTCTCGTGGCCGGGACCGACAGACCTCAGGCGGGAGAAAGAACGTTCGTTCTGCCCAGCTGCCTCAAACCGCCCGGAGCCTGTCGTGACTAGGCGTGCGCCAGCGGCGCAGCAAATCCGGCAGCTCCGCGTTGTGCTCGCCCAGGGCCGGTGGGGCGGACGCCGGCGCCAGCTGTTCGCCGTCGACCAGGACGCCGCTGCCGCTCACGCGCAGGCGGCCGTTGGCTCGGGTGACCGCCGCCGAGGGGGCGCCGGGTGGGAACGGCAGCTCCGCGAAGAAGCCGCGGGACGCCAGCTGGGCCGAGTCGACCGCGTCGGGCACCGTCAGGATGCGCGCCGCCGGGACGCCCGCCGCCGGCAGAATGGTTTCCCACTCGGCGGCGGGGCGGGCTCGCAGGGCTTCGTTCAGCGCATCGTTCAGCTGGGCTCGATGGTGTTTGCGGGCCTCGCGGTCGGCGAAGCGGTCGTCCGTGATCAGCGACTCGCGGTCCACCAGGCGGCACAGGGTTTCGAATTGTTCCTGCCTGTTCGCCGCTATGTTGAGCGGGCCGTCCGCCGTCTCGAAGGTGCCCGACGGGGCCGCCGTGGCGTTCTGGTCGCCCATCGGCTCCGGCTCGACGCCGCTGACCATGTAGTTGGAGACGGCCCAGCCCATCGCCGACATGGACGCCTCCAGCATGGACACGTCGAGCATGCGGCCCTCGCCGTCGTGGTGGCGGCCGGCCAGGGCGGCGACGATCGCGAGCGCCGCGCTCAGGCCGCCGACCGTGTCGGCCACCGGGAAGCCGACCCGCTGCGGGGCCGTCGACGGCGTACCGGTCACGCTCATCATCCCGGAGAGACCCTGGATGATCTGGTCGTACGCCGGCGCCTGGCTCAGCGGCCCCGACTGGCCGAAACCGGTGATCGCGCAGTAGATCAGCCGCGGGTTGAGGGCGCGCAGCTCCTCCCAGCCGAAGCCGATGCGCCGCATCACGCCCGCCCGGTAGTTCTCCACCAGCACGTCCGCGTGGGTGACCAGCTCGCTGAAGACCGACCGGCCGGCGGGCGCCTTCAGGTCGATCTCCACCGACTTCTTGCCCGCGTTCTGGGCGAGGAAGGAGGCGCCGAGCCCCGCCCTGTTCAGCGCCGGGTCCGGGCCGAGCTGCCGGGCGAGGTCACCGCGCCCCGGCATCTCGACCTTGACGACCTCGGCCCCGAGCAGCGCCAGATGATAGGTGCAGTAGGGGCCGGCGAGGACATTCGTGAGGTCGAGGACGCGGACACCGTCGAGCGGCCGGTCGGGCATCAGCGGATCTCCTTCCGAGACGAACGACGCCGAGGGGGAAGACGCCGGGGAAACGGGTCAGAAAGACGCGCCGAGCGGATGGTCGAAGCCCCGCTCGTTCATCTGGGCGGCGGCCTTGAGCAGCGCCTCGGCGAAGGCGGCCACGCGGTCCTCGGTGAAGCGCACCGTCGGCCCGCTCAGGGTGAGAGCCGCGACGACGGTGCCCGAGCGGCCGAGGATCGGCACGGCCACCGCGGAGAGGCCGGCCTCGCGTTCGCCGTGGCTCACCGCGTACCCCTGCTGGTCGGCCTCGTCGATCCACTCGCGCATGCGGCGGACATGACCTTCCCCGTACGGGGAGGAGGCGGCGATCCGCTCGAGCAGCGGCGCGGGGGCGTTGCGCAGCAACACCTTCGCCGAGGCGCCCGCCCACATCGGCAGCTCGTCGCCGACGTGCACGACGTGCCGCAGCGGCTGCGGGCTCTCCTGCTGGGCGATGCAGACGCGCACGATGTCGCGCGCGACGTAGACGTTGACCGTCTCGCGTTCGCGGGCGGCCAGCTCGCGCATCATCCGCTGCGTCTCGGGCGGCAGCTCCCAGCTGCGCCGGGCCAGGTGCGCCCACCGCCACAGGCCCGGCCCGGCCATGTATCCGGAGTTGGTCGCCCACAGCAGACCGCTCTGTTCGAGCGTCTGCACGAGGCGGATCACGGTGGTCTTGGCCAGCCCGGTCGCCGCGACGATGTCGCGCACGGCGATCAGCGGCCGGTCCTCGGTCAGCAGGGACAGGATGTCCAGCGCGCGCTGGACGCTGCGGACACCCTGGCCGTCGGCGGCGCTTTCGTCGCGGGTCACGGTGACTCACTTCCTCTAGGAACGGACGCCCCTGATTCTCGCGTCATCGGCACGTAACTTTCTCGACCCGACCCCTTGCCTTCCGCCGACGGCCAACCGTACGTTACACCGGAGTCCGCACAGCGGTCCAGAAATCCCATCCTAGGTCCATCAGGTGGACCGTTTCCTGAAGCAGGGGGCGACATGGTCGATCGAACGCCGACGCTCCTCGGTGGAAAGTGGATCTCCGAAGGGCCGGTCGCCGAGCGTGTCGGTCCCTATCTGCGTACGGTCGTCAGCAGCGCCCGGGTCGCCGAGCCCGGCGACGCCCGCACCGCCGCCGAGTACGCGAAGGCCGCGTCCCGTACCGTCGCCCGCCTCGCCCCCGCCACCCGGGCCGGCGTCCTCGACCGGGCCGCCGCCCTCGCCGTGGAACGCCGCGACGCGATCGCCCGGCTGCTCGCGCTCGAACTCGGCAAGCCGCTGCGCGACGGGCGCAACGAGCTCGACCGGGTCGCCGACACGTTCGCGGTCTGCGCCGCCGCGGCCCGCGACATCGCCGGCGACGTGCTCCCGGTCGCCGGCTGGCAGCGCGGGGCCGGCAACACCGCGCTGACCTACCGCGCCCCGGCCGGCGTGGCGCTGGCCATCACGCCGTTCAACGCGCCGGCCAACCTGCTCGCGCACAAGCTCGGCGCCTCGTTCGCGGCCGGCAACAGCACGATCGTCAAGGCGCCGCCGCAGGCGCCGGCCGTCTCGGCCGCGGTCGTCTCCCTGCTGCTCGACGCGGGCGCGCCGGTCGAGGCGGTGCAGCTGCTGCACGGCGGGGGAGAGGTCGGCGCCGAGCTGTGCGCCGCGCCGGAGGTCGCCGTCATCAGCTTCACCGGCAGCGCCGAGACGGGCGCCGCCGTGGCCCGGGCCGCCGGCGCCAAGCGGCTCGTCCTGGAGCTGGGCGGCAACGCGGCCACCATCGTCTGCGACGACGCCGACCTCGAGGCCGCGGCGAGGAACTGCGCCCGCACCGGCTACAGCAACTCGGGCCAGAGCTGCATCTCGGTCCAGCGCATCTACGTCGCCCGAGCGCAGCAAGACCGATTTGTCGAAGAGCTGATCGACGAGGTCAAGCGCCTGAAGGTGGGCGACCCGCTCGATCCGGAGACCGACGTCGGCTCGATGGTGGACGAGGAGGCCGCCGCGCGGGTCGAGAGCTGGGCGAAGGCCGTGGGAGGCATCGCGATCGGCGGAACGCGGGACGGCGCCACGCTCACGCCGACGATCGTCGTGGACCCGCCGGAGGGCGCCGACGTGGTCGTCAAGGAGGTCTTCGGCGCGCTCGTCACGGTGCTGCCGTTCGACGACTTCGACGCCGTCCTCGAGACCTGCAACGCGAGCCGCTTCGGGCTGCAGGCCGGGCTGTTCACGTACGACGTCCAAAAGATCGTCACCGCCTGGCGCGAGCTGGAGGTCGGCGGCCTGGTGGTGAACGGCTCGTCGAACTATCGCCTCGACCACGTCCCGTTCGGCGGGGTCAAGGACTCCGGCTTCGGCCGCGAGGACCCGCGCCACATGGTCGAGGACTACACGGTCGTCAAGACGCTGATCCTGCGGGGCCTGTCGATCTGGGGAGAGAACTGATGAGTACGAGGACCGCCGCCGACGCCCTGGTCGACCAGCTCGCGAGCTACGGCGTCACGCACATCTTCGGCACCTGCGGGCACACCAACATCGCGCTGCTGGACGCGATCGGCCGCAGCGACATCGACTTCGTCATCGCCCGCCACGAGCAGACCGCCGCGCACGCCGCCGACGGCTACGCCCGCGCCACCGGTAAGCCCGGCGTCCTGCTGATGCACGTCGGTCCCGGCATGATGAACGCGGTCACCGGCGTCGCCACGGCCGCGCTCGACTCGGTCCCGCTGGTCGCCATCTCCGGCGACATTCCCTCCTACCTGTACGGGCGTCACCCGCACCAGGAGGTGAACCTGCACGCGGACGCCGACCAGACCGCCATCTACCGGCCCTTCGTCAAGCGCGCGTGGCAGGTGCAGCGCGCCGCCGACCTGCCCCGCTTCACCGAGCGCGCGTTCTGGACCGCCACCAGCGGCCGCCCGGGGGCGGTGCTGCTCAACGTCCCCATGGACATCTTCAACCGCGAGGCGCCCGCGGGCGACCATCCACTGCCGGTCAGCGCGACCCGGCCCGATCTGTCCGAAGAGGACGCCGGCCGGATCGCCGCCGCACTCGTCGGCGCGAAGCGGCCATTGATCTACGTCGGCGGCGGCCTGCGCGGCAACGCGGCCCTGAAAGACCTCGCCGAGCACCTCGACATCCCGGTCGCGCACTCGCTGATGGCCAAGGGCACGCTGCCCGACGACCACCCGCTCGTGCTGGGCATGACGGGCTTCTGGGGCCTGAAGGAGACCAACGAGTACGCCCGCAACGCCGACGTCGTGCTGGCGATCGCCACCCGCTTCGCCGAGACCGACGCGAGCTCGTGGGATCCGGAGTACACGTGGCGCTTCCCGCCGTCGCGGCTGATCCAGATCGACATCGACCCCGCCGAGATCGGCCGCAACTATCCCGTCGAGATCGGTGCGGTCGCCGACGCGGCTCTGGCCGTCCAGCGCGTGCTGACCGCCGTACGGCAGCAGAAGCCCGAGGGAACCGACCGGCCATCCCTGCGGTCGGAGATCGGGCAGGCCCGCGCCGAGCTCTTCGCCGGCAGCGCCGAGCGCGGCCGCAGCGACCAGTTCCCGCTGCGCCCCGAGCGGATCCTCGCCGACGTCCGCGCCTGCCTGCCGTCCGGCGCGGTGCTCGTCACCGACGTCGGCTGGAACAAGAACGGCGTCGCCCAGTGCTACCCGCTGCCCGCGGAGGGCCGGTTCATCACCCCGGGCGGCGCGTCCACGATGGGCTTCGGCCCGGCCGCGGCGGTCGGCGTGCAGCTCGCCCAGCCGGAGCGCGTCGTCGTCGCGCTGATCGGCGACGGCGGCATGAGCGCCCAGCTGCCGGCGCTGCCGATGGCCGTCGAGCGCGGCCTCCCAGTGATCTTCCTGGTGATGAACAACCGCGCCCACGGCACGATCTCCGACCTGCAGTCGAGCTTCTTCGGCCGCAGCTACGGGTGCGACTTCGCCGACCCGGACGGCAACCCGTACAGCCCCGACTTCGCCGCCCTCGGACGCGCCTGCGGCGCCGACGGCTACGTGGTGGCGGAACCCGGCGATCTCACCGTCGCCCTGAGGACGGCCGTCGAGCGCCGCCGCCCCGCGGTGATCGACGTGCCGATGGTCAACGAGCCGGTGCCCACCCCGGGCCACTGGAACATCAAGGACATCTATCAGGGGTCCTTCCCGTCCGCATAAGAAGAGGTGACACGCACATGGTCCGCATGAGAGCCACCCTCGCCGTGCTCGCCGTCGTCCTCGCCGCCGGATGCAGCGCGCCCGGCTCCGACTCCGAAGACGCCGGAAGCGACTCCGGCCCCATCAAGATCGCCGTGGTCGACGCGCAGAGCGGGCAGCTCAGCTCGCTCGGCGCGTGGGAGCTCAAGGGCGCCCGGCTGGCCGTCGACGAGTGGAACGCCCAGGGCGGCGTCAACGGCCGCCAGATCCAGCTCGACGTCTTCGACGACCAGGGCGACCCGACCATCGGCACCAACCTCGCTCGCAAAATCGACAGCGAGGGCTACATCGCGATGATCGGTACGGCGGAGAGCGCCGTGACGATCGCCATGGCACCGCTGCTCAAGCAGGCCGAGATCCCGAACATCACGTCCGGCCAGTCGCCCGGCCTGGTCGCCACGAAGAGCGAGTTCCTGTTCCTGAACGGGCCGACCTCCACCACGTACGACGAGACCCTCGCGAAGCACATCGTCGACCAGGAGGGCATCAAGAGCATCGCGATGATCACCAACAACGGCGGGTACGGCAAGGGCGAGCACGACGCGTTCTTGAAGGCTTTGCGGAGCCGCGGTGTCACCCCGCTCGCCGATCAGGTCGTCACCGCCGACCAGAAGGACTTCAGCGCGGTGCTCACCTCGATCCGGCAGAAGAACCCGAAGGTCATCTTCCTGGGCGCCGAAGAGGTCGAGTCGGGCCTCATCGTCAAGCAGGCCCGCGACCTCGGCATCACGGCCACCTTCGCCGGCGCGGCGCCGCAGGGCACGCCGGTCTTCATCGACACGGCCGGCGCCAAGAACGCCGAGGGCGCGATCGTGAGCTCGCCCTACCTGAGCAACGACATCGACGAGGCGTCCAAGAAGTTCGCCGCCGCGTACAAGGCGAAGTTCAACGAGGAGGCCGAACTGCACGGCGCCAAGGCGTACGACGGCACGCAGATCCTGCTCACCGCGCTGAAGACCAGCAACGTCGCGAGCGGCAAGCAGCTCGCCGACGCGATCCGCGCCACCAAGCACGACGGGCTGCTCGGCGACTTCGCGTTCGACGAGACCGGGGTCGGGATCTTCGAGACGTCGATCGGTGTCATCAAGGGCGGCAAGCTCGTCGCCGCCGAGAGCTGAGGAGGTATGCAGGTCTTCCTCCAGACGATCGTCGGCGGCGTCAGCCTCGGCGCCGTCTACGCCCTGGTGGCGCTGGGGTTCTCCCTGGTCTACCGCACCATGGGACTGGTCAACTTCGCGCACGGCAACGTGGTGACGGTCGGCGCCTACCTCGCGTCCACCTTCTATCTGTCGACCAAGCTCCCGTTCGCCCTGGCCATGGTGGTCGCGATCGTGGTGACCGGCGCTATCGGCCTGGTGATCGAGCGGGTGCTGCGCCCGCTGGAGAACAAGGACTTCGACCTCATGCTGATCGGCACGATCGGCTTCGGCATCGTCCTCGACGCGCTCATCATCATGATCTGGGGCGCCACCGGCCGGGCCGTGCCCTCGCCCGTGCAGACCGCGCCGATCGACCTGTTCGGGCTGCGCATCCGCACGTACGACCTGGTCGTGCTGGCGATCGCGGCGCTGGCCACCGTACTCCTCGTGCTGTTCCTGTCGCGCACCAAGCGGGGAGCGGCCATGCAGGCCGTGGCGATGGACCACGAGGCGGCCACGGCGGTCGGCATCCACGTCGGGCGCAGCAACGCGATCGCCTTCATGATCGGCGCGGGACTGGCGGCGCTCGCCGGCGGCCTGGTCGGGCCGCTGCTCTACGTCAGCCCGGCGCTCGGCGGCGCGCTCGGCATCAAGGGCTTCGCCGCCGCCATTCTCGGCGGATTCGGCAGCATCCCCGGCGCGATCCTCGGCGGCCTCGCCATCGGGATCCTCGACTCGTTCACCGCCGGGCACTTCCAGGGCTACTCCGAGCTGGTCACCTTCCTGGTCTTCACGGTGATCATCATGGTGCGGCCGACCGGCATCTTCGGCGAGCGGACGGTGAACCGGGCGTGAGAACGAAGCTTCTGGTGGGTGCGGCGCTCGCCGTCGTCGCCTGGTTCCTGCCGTACGGGCTCGACTCGTACGCGATCCACGTGGTCAACGTGATCCTCATCTTCGCGATCCTCGCCGTCGGCCTCGGCCTCGTCATGGGCATCGCGGGGCAGGTCAACCTGTCGCAGGTCGCGTTCTTCGGCGTCGGCGCCTACGCCACGGCGATCCTCACCACGCACGCCGGGCTGGGCTTCTGGGTCTCCGGGCTGCTGGCGATCGCGGCCACCGTCCTGATCGGCATCGTGATCGGCACGCCGGCGCTGCGGGTGCAGTCGCACTATCTCGGCATCGTGACGCTGGGGCTGGCGCTCGCCTTCACCAACTGGGTCACGAACGCCGAGGTCGCGGGCGGCGCGGAGGGCATCTCGGGGATCCCCTCGCCCGAGCTGCCCGGCGTCGACCTGTCCAGCGAGTACCTCTACTACTACCTCGAGCTGATCGTCTTCGCGGTGGCGCTCGCCTTCGGCCTCTTCGTGGTCCGCACCGCGCTCGGCCGGCGCATGCGGGCGATGCGCGACGACGCGCTGGCGGCCGGCGCCCTCGGCGCCGAGGTGCCGATGCTGCGGATGACGGCGTTCATGCTGGCGAGCGTGTACGGGGGCCTGGCCGGCGTGCTGTACGCGGGGCTCATCCGCTACGTGGCCCCCGAGTCGTTCAACATCGCCAACATGTTCCTGCTGCTCGCCATGGTCATCATCGGCGGGCGGCAGAGCCTGATCGGCTGCGTCGTGGGCGCGATCAGCCTCGCCCTGGTGCGCGAGATGCTGGTCGACCACCCGACGATCGCGCAACTGGCGTACGGCTCGGTGGTCGTCCTGGTCGTGGTCTTCGCCCCGACCGGCCTGGCCGGTCTGCCGCGCCGGGCGCGGGCCTACCTCGACCACCGGCGGGGCGCGCGCGGGACCGCGGCGCAGCTCGGCGCTTTCCAGCCCTACGAACCCGCCGCTTCCGCGTCCGGCGACGAGCTCCTCGCCGTGCAGGGGGTGAGCAAGCAGTTCCGCGGGCTCAAGGCGCTCGACGACGTGTCGCTGACCGTCGCCGCCGGCGAGATCCGCGGCATCGTGGGGCCCAACGGCTCCGGCAAGACGACGCTGTTCAACGTGATCAGCGGGCTCTACAAGCCGACACGCGGCCGGGTGGTGTTCCGCGGCACCGACATGACCGGGCGCGCCCCGTACCGCCTCGCCCGGGCCGGCATGGCCCGCACCTTCCAGAACCTGCGGCTCTTCGGTGACCTGACCGTCGAGGAGAACCTGCTGGTGGCGCTCGACCGGTCCCGCACGCTGTCGGCCTGGCGCTACCTGCTGCGGCCGCTCAACGTGCTGCGCCGCGACCGGGCGCTCCGCCGCTCCGCCACCGACGTCCTGCACCGCTACGGGCTCACGCAATTCGCCTCCCTGGCGCCCAAGTCCCTGCCGTACGGGATCCAGCGGCGCGTCGAGATCGCGCGGGCGGTCGCGGCCGACCCGGCGCTGCTGCTGCTCGACGAGCCGGCGGCCGGCCTCAACGGCGAGGAGGTCCGGCAGCTCGCCGAGATCGTGCGGTCGATCCGCGACAGCGGCCGCACGGTGATCATCATCGAGCACAACATGGGCCTGGTGATGTCGCTCTGCGAGCAGATCACCGTGCTGGCCGGCGGCCGCGTCATCGCCGAGGGCACGCCGTCGCACGTCGCCGGCCATCCCGCGGTGATCGAGGCCTACCTCGGCGACACCGGCGAATTCGAAGGGGCCACGCGATGACGACCGGGCTCTCCCTGACCGTCGAGGGGCTGACGGTCAACTACGGCGGCGTCAGCGCCGTACGCGATCTCAGCTTTGAAGTGCCCGGCGGCGACGCGGTCGGCGTCATCGGGGCGAACGGCGCGGGAAAGACCTCCACGCTCAAAGCCGTGATGGGCCTCGTGCCACGCCGCTCCGGCACGCTGCGGCTCGGCGACGTCGACCTGAGCGGGGTCAGCGCCCGCAACATGGTGCGGCACGGCATCGGCTACGTCCCGGAGGGCCGGCACGTGTTCACCGGGCTGCCCGTCGAGAAGAATCTGCTGCTCGGCGCGTACGCCCGCAAATGGGACGCCGGCACCCGCGCGACCCTGGCGGAGGTGTACGACCTCTTCCCCGTCCTCGGCGAGATGCGGCACCGCCTGGCCGGCGCCCTGTCGGGCGGCCAGCAGCAGATGCTCGCGATCGGCCGGGCGCTGATGTCGCGGCCGCGGCTGCTGCTGCTCGACGAGCCCTCGATGGGCCTGTCGCCGAAGCTGGTCGGCGACATCCTGACGGTGCTCCAGCGGCTGCGGTCGGAGGGGCTCACCCTGCTGCTGGTCGAGCAGAACGCCAAGCTCACCTTCGAGGCCACGAGCAGCTGCCTGGTGGTCGAGAACGGCGCGGTGGCGATGAGCGGCACCTCCGCCGAGCTGCGCAACGATCCCCGCGTGCGGCAGATCTACCTGGGCCTGTGAGGGCGAGTGGATCGTCCAGCCGGACGATGTGCAGAGGGGCCGTGCTGGCGCCGTCCCCCTGGGCTGAGGCCCGTCCCGCTCGGCTGAGGCGCGCCGCGCCCATTCGCTCGACCGAGGCGCGCCACGGCCGCCCGCCTGGGAGAATCGCCCCATGGCAGAGGCTGTGCCCACCGACGACGGCCGTTACGTCATCATCGACGGCAGGCGCTGGCGGGCCACCGACCCGGCCATCCCCGAGGAGCAGGCGGCCCTGCTGCGCAAGGCGCTGATGGCCGCCCGCCGCGACGTCGGCCGCCTCCTGCGCGCCGGCGACGACCCGGCACCCGCCCGCGCCCGCGTGCAGACCGCCAAGGTGGCCCTCGGCGAGCGCGGCACCCCGTGGTGGGAGCAGACCCTCGACGAGCGCCGCCGCCGCTGGGAGCAGGGACTACGCGACCTGCCGGATCAGGGCTGACGCCAGGTCAGCTGCCAGACCTGCCACGTCGCGGGCGTAGGCGCGGGCGCCGACGACGGGGACCGGCGTCGGCCGTTCGGGCGAGCAAAGGAGCAGGTGGTACACGGATACCGGAGCACGGCGCCGGAGGGCCGGGCTCTACGATCGTGGGCATGAACAACGCTACGCGGGCTCTGCGGTGGTATGCGGGGGTGTGCGTGCTGTTCTTCGGCATCGTCCCGGCGGTGCTGGTCAGTCTGCTCGTCGCGCGCGGCAACACGCCCGGCTCGGTGGGGCTGCTGCTGATCGGCGGGATCCCGCTGGTCGTCGCCGCGCTCGTGGCCGTGGTGCGGGGCATCGTGGAGCCCGATCCGGAGCTGGCCTCGCGGCGGCTGCACCTGAGCATGGCGCTGGTCGCGGGGGCCGACGTGCTGCTGCTCGGCGGCAACGCGCTGATCCGGATGGGGTCTTCCTGACCTCGCGGATTCCGGGTAGCCGGTAGTCAGGTTGGGGGCTCGCATGGACGACATCCGGGCCCGGGATCGCCAAGGTATATGTCCATGGGGGTCCTCACTTACGCAGCGGAAGCGCCGGTCGCTTCGGGCATCGTGGTCGCGGGGCGTTATCGCCTCTGCTCGGTGCTCGGGCGGGGCGGCATGGGAACGGTGTGGCTCGCGCAGGACGAGCTGATGGAGCGCTGGGTCGCGCTCAAGCAGGTCGACCTCGGGTCGGACTGGTCGGGCAAGCAGGCCCGGGCGCGGGCTCTGGCCGAGGCGCGCGCGGCCTCGCGGGTGGAGCACCCGGGTGCCGTGCGGATTCACGATGTCGTACGCGATGACGACCAGCCGTGGATCGTCATGGAAGCGCTCAGCGGGCAGAGCCTCGGCGACGCCGTCAAGGAGCGCGGGCCGATGCCGGTCGAGCAGGTCGTGCGGATCGGGCACTGCATCGTCGACGTGCTCGACGCCGCGCACCGGGCGGGGGTCGTGCACCGCGACGTCAAGCCGGGCAACGTGCAGCTGTGCGACGACGGCCGGGTGGTGCTGCTCGACTTCGGGGTCGCGCACGTGCCGGGCGCCGACTGGCGCCCGCCGCCCGGCGGCTTCGCGGGGAGCCCGGCCTTCGTGTCGCCGGAGCAGCTGCAGGGCGGCGAGCCCGACCCGGCGAGTGACCTGTTCTCGCTCGGCGCGACGCTCTACGCGGCCGTCGAGGGCCGGTCGCCGTTCGACCGCGGGGACCTGTTCGCCACGGTGCTCGCCGTGGCGGAGGGGCGGATGACCCCGTTCCGTCTCGCCGGGCGCCTCCGCCCGGTCCTCGAGGGCCTGCTGCAGCCGCGGCTGGGCCGGCGCTGGAGCGCCGCCCGCACGCGCGCGGCCCTGCTCAATCTCTGACTTCCTTGCGCAACCGCTGCGCCCGGTGGGCCGCCATGCGGACCGGGTCGTTCGCGAAGCCGTAGCCGCGGTAGCCGTTCACGCGCTCCACGATCTCGATGAAGACGCGGCCGCCCACGACGGGTGTGAAGAGTTGCAGGTATTGACCGCGCTCGTCCTCGTCGTACATGGCACCGAGACTGTGCAGTTTGCCCCGCAAGGCGAGAGGCAGCGCCAGCCGGGCGTCCAGATCGTCGTAGTAGTTGCCCGGGATCGGCGCGGTCTCCACGCCGGCGGCGCGCAGGGCGGCGGCCGTGACCGCGAGATCCGACGTCGCCAGGGTGAGGTGCTGAGGGTGCGGGATCGCCGGGGCCCACTCACCACGACGGAGTACGGGGACGCTGAGCGCGATCCGCACGCGCCGTCCCGGGTCACGGATCGCCAGCGTACGGACGAGACCGAACGGCGCCGCGAACTCGCCCGCCTCGTCGTCGGCCATGCCGAGCACCGTGCGATAGAAGAGCGCCGCCTCGTCGTACCGGTCGAAGGGTTGTGCCAGGGACAGATGGTCGATGCCCGTGATGCCGGCGCCGGCGGCCGTCTCGCCGGTGGGCAGGAAGTCGTCGTGCCATCCGGCGGGTGACGTGCGGACGAAGAAGACCTCGGTGCCGTCCGGCGCGGCCACCGCGGTCAGGTCGGCCTCGCTCTGCCTGCGCCGGCGGGGGAGCGGCCGGGCGAGCAGCTGCTCCGCTCGGCGGGCCGACTGCTCCGGCTGCGTGCTCTCCAGGGCGAAGGCGCGGATCGCGGCGGAACCCTCGGCGGGGCTGGGCGCGCCGGCGTTGAGCAGGATGCGGGCGGCCCCCTGCTCCCAGAGCTGCACGGCCTTGGACCGGTGCTGGCCGGTGTGCGCGAAGCCGAGCGCGCGCAGCAGCGTCTCCATCTCGGGCGCCGAGGAGGGGTCGACGCCGAGCTCGGTGAAGGCGATGCCGTCGAGGGCCGGCGCGGGCGTGAGGGCACCGTCCGCGCCGCCGTTCAGCCCACTGGCCAGCGCGATCAGGGACCGGCGGGCGTCGACGGCGGTGCGGTGCGGGTCGGCCTGGCGGAAGACGTCGTTGAACACCTCCAGCGACAGCGGGCCGGTGTAGCCGGCGTCGAGCACCGCCTGGGTGAAGGCGGCCAGGTCGAGGCCGCCCTGCAGGGGGAACAGGCGGTGGTGGCGGCTCCACTGGAGCACGTCCATCGCCAGCCGCGGCGCGTCCGCGAGCTGGAGAAACAAGATCTTCTCGCCGGGTACGCTGCGGATGCCCGCGAAGTCGCTGCCGCGGGACAGGACGTGGAAGCTGTCGAGGCAGAGGCCCAGCGCGGGATGGCCGGCGCGGCGCACGATCTCCCAGGAGTGGTCCCAGGTGGACACGTGCCGGCCCCACGCGAGCGCTTCATAGGCGATGCGCATGCCCCTCTCGGCGGCGAGATCGGCGAGGGTACGCAGCTGCGCGGCGGCCAGGGCGTCGTCGCCGATCGTGTCGGGCGCGACGGACGAGCAGACCAGGACGGTGTCCGCGCCGAGCCGGGCCATCAGGTCGAGCTTGGCCCGCATGCGCCTCTCGACAGCGGCGAAGCGGTCCGGGGGAGCGCCCTCGGCGTCGCGGAACGGCTGGTAGAGGTCGATGCTGAGGCCGAGATCGCGGGTGCGCGCCCGGATGCTCTCGGGCGAGCTCGACGAGGCGATCAGGTCGTTCTCGAAGATCTCCACACCGTCGAAGCCGGCGGCCGCGGCGGCGTCGAGGCGGTCTTCGAGGGTGCCGGAGAGGCAGACGGTCGCGATACTCGTACGCATCGAGCTCCTATGAACGAACCGGTCCGTTCAGGCTAGAGGATCGGGGCACTAGAGTCGACACCACCAACGCGTCGGGCACAGGGGGATCAGGGGATGACTGCGGAGTCGGCGCCACGAGAGCGCGTCCGGGACGCCGAGCGCACCCGCGCCGAGATCATCGAGGTGGCCACCCACGAGTTCGCCGATCAGGGGTACGCGGGCGCCCGGGTCGACGAGATCGCGGCGAAGACGCGTACCACCAAGCGCATGATCTACTACTACTTCGGCGGCAAGGAGGGGCTCTACCTGGCCGTGCTCGAAGGTGCCTACCAGCGCATCCGCGCGCTGGAGCAGGAGCTCGACGTCGAGCACCTGGAGCCGGTGGAGGCCCTGCGGCGTCTCGCGGAGATGACGTTCGACCACCACGAGTCGCACCCCGACTTCGTGCGCCTGGTGGCCATCGAGAACATCCACTACGCCAAGCACCTGTCGAGCTCGGCCTCCCGCGAGGTGCTGGCCGCGCCCGCCCTCGACGTGCTGACCCGCATCATGGAGCGCGGCCGCGCCGCCGGCCTCTTCCGCGACGACCTGGACGCCCTCGACGTCCACATGATCATCAGCGCCTTCTGCGTCTTCCGCGGCGCCAACCGCTACACGTTCAAGGCCATCTTCGACCGCGACCTCTTCGACCCCCGCCTCCGCGACCACCTCCGCGCCATGATCGGCGACCTGGTCGTCTCCCACGTGACCGCCGGCCGCCCCTGATCCCGGGGCGACCCTCGCCCGCGCCTTTTCGCCTTCCGCTTTCCGTGGCGGCCTCGATCGGAACCGATCGGATGTGACGCAGAACACTTTCTTGTGCGTACCCTGTCGGTGATGCCCATCGATCAGTGACGCCGGGAGGTCCACAGTGAGCACGACACAGCGCGCCCAGCCCGACGAAATCACCACGTGGGAGCGGCTCCAGCGGGAGACTCCCGCATCGGTGGGCGCCCTGCTGTTCGACCGTGTCGCCCGCACCCCCGACGCCGAGGCGTACAAATGGCCGTCCGACGGGCAGTGGCACTCGCAGACGTGGGCCGTGGTCGGCGAGATCGCCACCGAGATCGCGGCCGGCCTGCTCTCCCTGGAGCTCCAGCCGGAGGACCGCGTCTCGATCATGTCGGGCACGCGGGTCGAGTGGATCCATGCCGACCTCGGCATCATGTGCGCGGGCGGCGCCACCACGACCATCTATCCCACGTCGTCCGCCGAGGACGTCAAGCACATCCTCGCCGACTCGCACAGCCGCATCGCGATCATCGAGGGCGCCGAGCACCTCGCCAAGGTCCTCTCACCCGGCACCCTCGTCGAGCACGTCATCATGATCGACGGCCCCGTACCGGCCGGCGAGTCCCGCGCGATCACCCTGGCCGACCTGCGCGAACGCGGCCGCAACCTGCTCGCCGACCGGCCCACAGCCGTCACCGACGCCACCGCCGCGGTCACCCCCGACCACCTGGCGACGCTGATCTACACGTCGGGCACGACGGGCCGCCCCAAGGGCGTGCGCCTGCCGCACAGCCGCTGGACGTACGAGGCCGCCGCCGCCCGCACGATCGCGCTGATCGAGCCCACCGATCTCGGCTACCTGTGGCTGCCCATGGCCCACTCGTTCGGCAAGGTCCTGCTCGCCGCGCAGCTCTCGATCGGCTATCCCACCGCCGTCGACGGCGACCTGACCAAAATCATCGAGAACCTCCCCCTGGTACGCCCGTCCGTCATGCCCGCCGTGCCCCGGATCTTCGAGAAGGTCCACGCCGGAGTGGTGGCGGCCGTCCACCGTGAGGGCGGCGCGAAGGCGCGCCTGTTCGACTGGGCCATCGGCGTGGGCCGCCGCACGGTGCGCGCCCGCCGCCGGGGCGACCACCCCGGCCCGCTGCTCACCTGGCAGTACGGCCTCGCCGACCGGCTGGTGCTGAGCAAGGTCCGCGCCCGTTTCGGCGGCCGGATGCGCTACTTCATCTCCGGCGCCGCCCCGCTGTCACCCGACATCGCCGAGTTCTTCGACGCGATCGGCCTGCCCATCCTCGAGGGCTACGGCCTCACCGAGTCGGCCGCCGGATCGACGATCAACCGCAGCAGCCACCTCGAGTACGGCACGGTCGGCCTGCCCCTGCCCGGCACCGAGGTGTCGATCGCCGAGGACGGCGAGATCCTCATCAAGGGCCCCGGCGTCATGGAGGGCTACCACGACCTGCCCGACGCGAGCGCCACCATGCTCCAGGACGGCTGGCTGCACACCGGCGACATCGGCGAGATCACCCCCCGAGGCAACATAAAGATCACCGACCGCAAGAAAGACCTGATCAAAACCTCCGGCGGCAAGTACGTGGCCCCGCAAACCCTGGAGACCCGCTTCGCCGCCCTCTGCCCCCTCTCCGCCCGCATAGTCGTCCACGGCGACGGCCGCCAATACATCACCGCCCTGATCGACCTGGACCCCGACGCCGTCCGAGCCTGGGCAGCCGAACACGGCGTCCCCGGCACCACCCACGCCGAGATAGTCCGCCACCCCAAGACAGTCGCCGCCATCGACGGCTACGTGACGCAGCTGAACGCCGGCCTCGGCAAGTGGGAGACCATCAAGCGCTTCACCATCCTCGAACGCAATCTCACAGTCGAAAACGGAGACCTCACCCCATCCCTGAAACTCCGCCGCCGCTACGTCGAACAGCACAACGCCCACCTGCTCGACAAGCTCTACATCGACTGACCCGAGCCCAAGGCCAAGCCCCAGACCACCGACGCGACGCCCTCCACTCCCGCGTCAGCACGCCGGCCGCGGCCGGTTACCCGACGCTGGTGGGTTCGGCGCGGGGGTAGTCCCGCGGCTGCCGCTTCGGTGCCGCATGGTCCCGCACCCGCCGCTTCGGCCGCGTGGCGGTTCCCCGCGCCTCCCGTTCCGCGCGGGGCGGCCGAGCGGGGCTCGCGCGGCGGTCACCGCGCAGGGCCCGTGAGCTCAGTTCCGTCTTCGCGCAGAACGGCTTCGATCCCGACGGTTGCCTGAACGGCTACTCGGCGGCGTGTGGCTGCCCGCACGGAAAGGGCGGACTGCGCAGAGACGCAACGCCCGTCGGCGGTTGTCCCAGCGTGCTCGAAGGACGGCAGGCGCGAGGGGTCCCGGCCCTGATCGGCGCGAAGAGGCGCGTCGCAACGCGGGCTTGCGGATGCGGTCGACGTCCCGGTCGGGTGG
>NZ_BOMI01000110.1 GCF_016862115.1 Paractinoplanes deccanensis | reverse complement strand
CGGTCTCGGTGGCGCGGGCGGCCTCGGCCACGGCGACGGCGGCGATCTGGGCCGACTCGCTGGTGTTGCGGGAGATCTCGCGGATCGCGAGGCCCATCTCGTCGGAGCCGGCCGAGACGGTCTGCACGTTGCGGGAGATCTCCTCGGCCTCGGCGGCCGCGGAGGCCGACTGGGCGCTGGTGTCGCCGGCCGCGCTCGCGATGCTTCCGGAGATCGTGGAGAGCTCGGCCGAGGCGCCGGCCAGCTTGTCGGCGTCCTGCGCGACGGTCGCCAGCGAGGAGCGGAACTGCTCGAGGGCGCTGTCCAGGTTGGCGGCCATCACGCCGAGCTCGTCGCGGCTGGTGATGCCGCTGCGCTGGGTCAGGTCGCCGTGGGCGAGGGCGTCGGCGACCTCGCCGAGCCGGCGCACGGGCTTGAGGATCGAGCGGACCAGCGGGACGGCGAGGCCGATCATCAGGGCCAGGCCGGCGGCGGCGACCACGATGGCGAGCAGCCGCACCGAGTCCTTGGTGGCGGTCATGTCGGCGCGCTCCTGCTCGGCCGCCGCGGTGGCCTGGTCGACCAGGGCGCCGAGCTGGTCGTCGGTGGTGGCGTTCCGCTCGGCGATCTCGCCGGTGCGCGAGGCGACCGAGGCGGGGCTCGCCGCGGCGCTCTCGACGAACGACTCGATGTAGTCGTTGAACGCGGTGAAGTCGGACTGCGCCGCGCGGAACGACGCCAGCAGGTTCGCCGGCAGGCCGGAGGCGAGCACCGCGGCCTGGGCCTCCTCCGACGACTGCACGTCGTCCGCGGTGTCGGAGCTGGTGTCGATGCCGAGCGCGGCGCGGTAGGCGTCCGCCTTGAGCTCGCTCTGCCGGGTGTCGAGGTGGTTCAGGGCCGCGAGCCCGGCCTCCAGGCCGGTGATCGTGTCGCTCTGGTCGGCCAGGCGGTCCTGGCTCACCAGGGTGAGGCCGGCGAGGGCGCTCATCAGCACCGCTCCCGTGCCGACCATCAGGCCCAGCCTCTTGGCGACGCCCACGTCCTGAAGTTTCCGCATGTGCCCTCCGAGCTCGCGATGTTGCCGAGCAGATCGGCGAGCGCGAAACGCCCATGAGAACTACCGGGCGGCTTTCTCCCGATACATCGCAGCGTCCGCAGTCGCGGACAATTGCGAAAAGTCGGACAGATCTCCGGCGGGGCGGCAGGCCACGCCGATGCTCACGCCCACGGTCACCGTCCGGCCGTGCACGGTGATCGGCTCGCGGATCGCGTCGCGCAGCCGGTCGGCCAGGCCCTCGGCCGCCTCGGGCGAGGCGTCGGCCATCAGCACCACGAACTCGTCGCCGCCGAGCCGGCCGGCCAGGTCACCCGAGCGCAGGTGCGAGGTCAGCCGGGCGCCGGCCACGCAGAGCAGCTCGTCGCCGGCCGCGTGCCCGAGCGTGTCGTTGACCGCCTTGAAGCCGTTGAGGTCCAGCAGCAGCACGCCCATCGCGCGCCCGTCCAGCTCCGCGGCGTAGGTGGTCAGGCGCTGCCGGTTGGGCAGCCCGGTCAGCACGTCGTGGGTGGCCTGGTGGTCGAGCTGCCCGCGGATCGCCTGCAACTCCTTCACCTGACGGCCGTACGCGGTGGCGAGCGTCCCGCCGAGCACGGCGATCGACAGGTTGACCAGGATTCCCATCGTCACGTCGCCGTCGTGGAACGACCGTTCCCCGTAGCGCTCGGCGGCGAAGAGCAGGATCGAGCTGGTGGCGAGCCAGGCGGCCAGCGCGCCCGGCAGCCGCCGGCGCAGCGCCGCGACCAGCACCGGCAGCGCCAGCAGCGGCCACGTGGTCTGCATGCTGTACGCCTGCACGCCGACGACGATGCCGCCGATCGCGATCACGTCGCAGACCGTCTGGACGGTGCCGAGCAACGGGTACCACCGGTCGCCCGGCCGGTGGTAGCTGACCGCGGCGAGGACGTTGGCGAGCACCATCAGCGCGATGCCGGTGACGCAGGCCAGCCGCATCGCCGGGTGCACGTGCGCCTCCGGCGGCAGGCCGGACAGGCCGCCCAGGAACATCAGGGTCGCGATCACGCCGGCCACGCGGGTCAGGAAGGCACAGGCCTCGACGGTGCGCCGTCGCTGCCGGGCGGAGTGGTCCGTGGTCGCGTTCATCCGCCCTCGAATCGGCCGCCGCCGCGCGCTGCTGAGGCTTCAAAGAATCCTCACAGCTTCTCCGCCCAGCCGGCGATCACCTCCGGCACGGTCACGGCCGTCTCGGGTCCCGGTTCCTTCGCGGGCGTACGGGACAAGCGCGGCGCGGGTGCGGGCTGCGTCACCCCGTCGATCTCGGCGAACGAGCCGCGCGCGACGTGGTGCGGATGACCCGGCGCCTCGGCGGGAGAGAGCACGGGCGCGACGCACGCGTCCGACCCGGCGAAGACCGTCGTCCACGCGTCGCGGCTCCTCGACGCGAACACCTCGGCGAACCGCGCCCGCAGCACCGGCCAGCCGGAGCGGTCGTACTGCTCCGGCAGATCGGCTTGCGCCAGCCCCAGCCCGTCGAGCAGCGCCCGGTAGAAGGCCGGCTCGAGCGCGCCGACGGCCATGAACCCGCCGTCGGCCGTTGCGTACGTGTCGTAGAAGGGCGCGCCTCCGTCGAGCAGGTTCTCCCCGCGCGCCCCGCTCCACTGGCCGATCGCGGCCATGCCGTGCACGAAGGTCATCAGCAGCGCGGCGCCGTCCACCATCGCCGCGTCGACGACCTGGCCGCGGCCGGAGCGCTCCCGTTCGAGCAGGGCGGCGAGCACCCCCACGGCCAGCAGCATCCCGCCGCCCGCGAAATCGCCGAGCAGGTTGATCGGCGCGTGCGGGCGCTGCCCGGCCCGGCCGAGCGGCTCGAGCGCCCCGGCGATCGCGATGTAGTCGATGTCGTGGCCGGCCCGCGCGGCCAGCGGGCCGTCCTGCCCCCAGCCCGTCATGCGGGCGTACACGAGCCGGGGGTTGATCCTCTCGACCGTCTCCGGGCCGAAGCCGAGCCGCTCCGCGACGCCGGGGCGGAAGCCCTCCACCAGCACGTCGGCGCGCTCGGTGAGGCGCAGCAGATCGGCGACGCCGGCCTCGGTCTTGAGGTCGAGCTCGATCGTGCGGCGGCCGCGGCCCAGCGGCCCCGGCGGCGGGAACTGGCCGCCGGGACGGTCGACGCGGACCACGTCGGCGCCGAGGTCGGCGAGCATCATGCAGCCGAACGGGCCGGGTGCGAGCCCCGCCAGCTCGACGACCCGGACACCGTGCAGGGCGCTCATGCGGGCAGGAACCGGTCGCCGTAGAGCTTCGCGAGCGCGGTGGCCCGGCCGCGGAAGTCCTCGTGCTGGTGCGCGAAGCGCAGCACGCCGCCGGTCCAGGCCGGATAGCCGATGCCGAGGATCGAGCCGACGTTGCCGTCCTCCTCGGTGCGCAGCACGCCCTCGGCCAGGCACCGCTGGGCGTCCAGCGTCTCGGCGAACAGGAACCGGTCCTGCAGGTCCGCCAGGGGCACCGCCCGCCCCTCGGCGGTGGCGAGGCCGGCCAGCCCGGTCCAGAGCCCGGCGCGCCTGCCGTTCTCGTACGCGTAGAAGCCCTGCCCGGCCGCCCGCCCGGCACGACCGTGCTCGTCGACCATGCGATCGACCAGCTCGTGCGACGGCAGGCGCTCGAAGGCGTCCCCCGCGGCGGCCTCGAACTGGCGCCGGATGCGCTGCACGAGCGAGAGGCTGACCTCGTCGGCGAGCGCGAGCGGCCCGGTCGGGTAGCCGGCCTGCAGCGCCGCGTGCTCGATCGACGCGGCCGGCACGCCCTCGGCGAGCATCCCGATCGCCTCGTCGATGAACTTGCCGATCACCCGGCTGGTGAAGAAGCCGCGCCCGTCGTTGACCACGATCGGCGTCTTGCCGATGCGCCGGCCCAGGTCGAAGGCGCGGGCCACGGCCTCGTCGCCGGTCTTCTCGCCGACCACGATCTCGAGCAGCGGCATCTTGCCGACGGGGGAGAAGAAGTGCATGCCGAGGAAGTCGGCGGGCCGGGTCACGCCCGCGGCCAGCCCGGTGATCGGCAGCGTCGACGTGTTCGAGGCGAGCAGCGCGCCGGGCGCGAGCAGCGGCTCCACCTCGGCGAAGACCGCGTGCTTGAGCTTCGGGTCCTCGAAGACCGCCTCGATCACCACGTCGCAGCCCGCCAGCAGGGCGGCGTCGGCCGTGGTGGTGATCCGCGCCAGCACCTCGGGGTCGCCCTGCTGCCTGGCCCGGGCGGCCGCCTCCTCGCTGACGTCCTTGACTACCACCTCGAGGCCGGCCCGGGCGCAGGCGTACGCGATGCCGGCGCCCATCATGCCCGCGCCCAGCACCGCGACCTTCGTGGCCGGCGGCACCTCGGCCCGCGGCCGGGCGAGGCCCCCGTTGACCGCGCGCATGTCGAAGAAGAGCGCACCGATCATGTTCTTGGCGACCTGGCCGGTGAGCAGCGTGATGAGGTGCCGCGTCTCGATGACCTGGGCGGTCTCGAAGTCGACCTGGGCGCCCTCGACGGCGGTCTCCAAGATCTTCTCGGGCGCGGGCAGCGACGCGCCCTTGAGCTGCTTGCGCAGGGTCGCCGAGAAGGCGGGGAGCTGGGCGGCGAGCTTCGGGGTGGCCGGGGTGCCGCCGGGCATGCGGTAGCCCTCGCGGTCCCACGGCTGCCGCGCGTCCGGGTGGGCGGCGATCCACGCGCGCGCCTTGTCGATCATCTCCTCCGGGGTGGCGGCGAGGTCGTCGACCAGGCCGTTGTCGCGGGCGTCGGCGGGCTTGTAGCGGCGGCCGGTGAGCAGCCACGTGGTCAGCGCCGGGGCGAGGCCGAGCATGCGGACCGTGCGGGTGACGCCGCCGGCGCCGGGCAGCAGGCCGAGCGTGACCTCGGGGAAGCCGAGCCGGGTGCCCTTGGCGTCCAGCGCGACCCGGTGGTGGCAGGCCAGCGCGATCTCCAGGCCGCCGCCGAGCGCGGCACCGTTGATCGCGGCGACGACCGGCCTGCCGTACGTCTCCAGCCGGCGCAGGTCGCGTTTGATGGTCCCGAGCAGCGCGAAGAGCGCCGGGGCGTCCTCCTTGCGTGCCCGGATCATCGAGGGCAGGTCGCCGCCGGCGAAGAACGTGCTCTTCGCGCTGGTGACGATGACGCCGGTGACCTGGTCGCGCTCGGCCTCCAGGCGGTCCAGCGCGGCGCCCATCGCGTCGACGTACCGCTGGTTCATGGTGTTCGCGGACTGGTCCGGGTCGTTGAGGGTCAGGGTGACCACGCCGGAGTCGTCCCGCTGATATTCGATCATCACAGCCTCTCGATGACGGTCGCGACGCCCATGCCGCCGCCGATGCAGAGCGTGACCACGGCGCGGCGCTGGTCGCGCCTCTCCAGCTCGTCGAGCGCGGTGCCGAGCAGCATCGCGCCGGTGGCGCCGAGGGGGTGGCCGAGCGCGATCGCCCCGCCGTTGACGTTCACGGTGTCGGGGTCGAGGTCCAGGTCGCGCTGGTACTTGAGCACCACCGACGCGAACGCCTCGTTGATCTCGTACAGGTCCACGTCTTTCGGTGCCAGGTTGGCCGTCCTGAGCACCTTGTGCGTGGCGGGAATCGGCCCGGTCAGCATGATGGTCGGGTCGGAGCCGGTCACCGCGCCGGCGCTGATCCGGGCCCGCGGGGTGAGGCCGAGCTCGCGCCCCACCTGCTCCGAGCCGATCAGGACCAGGGCGGCGCCGTCGACGATGCCGGACGAGTTGCCCGCGTGGTGGACGTGGTTGATGCTCTGCACCCAGTGGTATTTGCGCAGGGCCACGGAGTCGAAGCCGGCGGCCGCGCCGATCGCGGCGAACGACGGCTTGAGCCGGGCCAGCGCCTCGCGGGTCGTCTCCGGGCGCGGATGCTCGTCGGCGGTGAGAATGTCGAGGCCGTTCTCGTCGCGCACCGGCACGATCGAGCGGGCGAAGTGGCCGCCCGCCATCGCCTTGGCGGCCCGGTCCTGCGAGCGCAACGCGTAGCCGTCGACGTCGTCGCGGGAGAAGCCCTCGATCGTGGCGATCAGGTCGGCGCTGACCCCCTGGGGCACGAAGTCGGTGGCGAGCGCGGTCTCCGGGTCGAGGAACCACGCGCCGCCGTCCGAGCCCATCGGGTTGCGCGACATCGACTCGACGCCGCCGGCCAGGATCAGCTGGTCCCAGCCGCTGCGCACGCGGGCCGCGGCCTGGTTGACCGCCTCCAGGCCCGAGGCGCAGAAGCGGTTCAGCTGGACGCCGGCCGCGGTGTCCGGCAGCCCGGCCAGCAGCGCGGCGGCGCGGGGCAGGTCGCCGCCCTGCTCGCCGATCGGCGTGACGATGCCCATCACGATGTCGTCGATGCGGGCCGGGTCGAGGCCGGGATTGCGCTCGCGCAGGGCGTCGATCAGGCCGGTGACCAGCGAGATCGGCTTCACCCCGTGCAGCGCGCCGTTGGCCTTGCCCCGTCCGCGGGGGGTTCTGACCGCGTCGTAGACGTACGCCTCAGAGGACACGGGCGATCAGCTCCTTCATGATTTCGTTGGTGCCACCGTAGATCTTCTGCACCCGCGCGTCGGCGTACATGCGGGCGATCGGGTATTCGGTCGTGTAGCCGTAGCCGCCGAAGACCTGCAGGCAGCGGTCGACGACCTCGCACTGGCCGTCGGTGAGCCAGTACTTCGCCATCGCCGCGGTCGCCACGTCGAGCTCACCGCGCCGGTGGCGCTCGATGCAGTCGTCCAGGAAGATCCTCGACACTCTCGTACGGGTGGCGCACTCGGCCAGCACCATCCGCGTGTTCTGGTGGCCCAGCAGCGGCTTGCCGAACGCGGTGCGCTCCTTGGCGTACGCGGTGGCGAGCTCGACGGCGCGCTGCATGACCGCGACCGCGCCCACCCCGATGACCAGGCGCTCCTGCGGGAGCTGCTGCATCATCTGGAAGAAGCCACCGCCCTCCGCGCCGAGCAGGTTGGCGGCCGGGACGCGGAAGTCGTCGAAGAACAGCTCGGCGGTGTCGTTCGCGTGCAGGCCGATCTTGTCGAGCAGCCGGCCGCGGCGGAAGCCGGGCGCGTCGTCCGCGAGCTCGCAGACGATCAGGCTGATGCCGCTCGCGCCCTGTGCCGGGTCGGTCTTGGCGGCGAGGATCACCAGGTCGGCGAGGCCACCGTTGGTGATGAACGTCTTCGAGCCCGTGACGGCGTACTCGGCACCGTCCTTGATCGCTCGTGTCCGGATCGCCTGGAGGTCCGAGCCGCCGCCGGGCTCGGTCATGGCGATGGCGCCGACCAGCGTGCCGTCGCACAGGCCGGGCAGCCAGCGCCGCTTCTGCTCCTCGGTGCCGTAGGTGGCGATGTAGCCGGTGACGATGCCGCTGTGCACGGCCAGGCCGAGGCTGCCCTCGCCGCTCAGCGTCTGCTCGGTGAGCATCACGGCCTCGTGGGTGAAGTCGCCGCCCCCGCCGCCGAACTCCTCCGGCACGGAGAGCCCGAGCAGGCCCAGCTCGCCGGCCTGGCGGTAGTGCTCGCGGTCGGGGTGGCCCTGCGCCTCGAGCCGCGCCGCGTGCGGCACGACCTGTTTGGTGAAGAACACGCGGGCCAGCTCGGCGAGGTCCTCGTGCTCCGGCTCGAGCCACGCCGGGGTGTATCCGTCCAGTCCTGGGGTCGGCATGTGTCAACTCTTCCGGCCTATTGGCGGCGTGTCAACAAGCGGGTGCCCTAAGGTCGACGAGATGAGCATCGAGGTGGGCCAGCGCCGCAGGTTCTCGCCGGACGCGCGCCGCGAGCAGATCCTGGCGGTCGCCGTGCGGCTGTTCGGCGAGCGTGGCTACGCCGAGGTCTCGACCACCGACGTGGCCCGCGAGGCCGGCGTCGCCCGCGGCCTGATCAACCACTATTTCGGGACGAAGAAGGAGCTGTACCTGGAGGTCATCCGGGTCATGCTCACCGTGCCACCGGTCGCCCTCGCCTCGCTGCCGCCCGGCGACCTGCCCACCCGCGCCGACGCGATCGTCGGCTGGTTCCTCGACGTGGTGTCCCGGCACAGCCGCTCCTGGCTCGCGGCGATCACCGCGGGCGGCATGGCCGGCGACGCCGAGGTCGACCGGGCCATCGACTCCGCCGTCGACGCGGCGGCGGACGCGGTCCTCACCGCCGTCGGGATCACCACGTCCACGCCCGCCATGCACGCGATGGCCCGCTCCTACGTCGGGCTGGCCACCTCGACCGCCCGGGAATGGCTGCAACGGGGCGTGCTCACCCGCGCCCAGGTGCACCGGCTGCTCACCGCCACGCTGCTGACCATGGTGACCCAGGTCTTCGGGGACGCTTAGGGCCGTTCGGCGGGCTGTGCGGGCCCGCTTGGCGGCCGACGATGGGTATCTGCGCGCTCCACACCGAACCCTTCCCGGTGCTACCCCATCGTTCCCAACGGAGTCGGCCATGGAACAGCCCCACCGGTACAGCGCGGACACCCTGACGTCGCTCAGCGACCCCGACAAGCTCAACGACATCCTCGAGGGCGCCGGCCACGGCCGCCCGCTGACCCCCACCGGCCGCATGGGCGACCGGTTCGTGCTCTCCGCCCCGCAGGCCCTCGCCGCCCAGCAGGTCCTCGAGCAGGCGGGCGCGGGCGACGTACGGCCCGACCCGGTGCTGTTCATCGGCACGGCCCGCATCGGGCGCGACGTCGGCCACGGCTTCGCCTGGGCCGAGGTGAGCCTCGCCGCCGGGGACGTGCCCCCGGTCCCGCCGTGGACCCCGCCGCCGCCGGGCCTGCGCCGGCCGGTCGTCGCGCTGCTCGACACCGGCGTCGAGGACCACCCGTGGCTGCGGGTGGGCACGCCCGAGGACCCGTTCCTGATCGACGCGGCGGCGCTGCCCGACCCGTGCCCGGTGACGGTCGAGCCGAGCAGCCCGCTCGACGAGGGCGACGACCTGCTCGCCGGGCACGGCACCTTCAACGCGGGACTGCTGCGCCTGGGCGCCCCGTCGGCGCGCGTGCTCTCCGTCCGGGTCATGAACGACGAGGGCCGGGTCAAGGAGAGCAACCTGATCATCGCGCTCGAGTGGCTGCGCAAGTACGCGCAGGACAACCCGCTCGACGTGGTCTGCATGCCGTTCGGCCGGGCCCCGTTCACCATCAGCCCGTCGGAGGAGATGCGCGGCGCCCTGGAACCGCTCGCGCGGGCCGGCGTCGCGCTGGTGGCCTCGGCCGGCAACGACCACAGCGACACCGAGATCTTCCCGGCGGCGTTCGACATCGTGACCGCGGTCGGCGCCGGCTTCGGCCAGTACCACGCCACGTTCAGCAACCACGGCGACTGGGTCGACCGCTACCGCGACGGCGTCGACCTGCTCGGCGTGCTGCCGCCGGACCGTTGGGTGCGCTGGACCGGCACGTCGTTCGCGGCGGTCACGTTCGCCGCCGACCTGGCCCGCCCCCAGCTCGACCACGGCCATGTCTGACGTCCACCTCGGCGCCCTGCTCGAGCAGGCCCGCTCCGGCGACGACGCCTCGCTGCGCGAACTGGTGCACGAGCTCAACCCGGTGCTGTGGCGGGTCGCCCGGGGCCAGGGCCTCACCGCCGAGGACGCGGCCGACGTCGTGCAGACCACCTGGCTCGAACTGCTGCGCCGCCTGCACGACATCCGCACCCCCCGGGCGGTGACGGCCTGGCTGATCACCGCCACCCGCCGCGAGGCCTGGCACCGCCGCGAACGGGCCCGCCGCCACCTCCCCGACGGCGAGTCGGCCCTGCGCGACGTGGCCGACCCGGGCCCGCCACCGGACCACCGGGTCCTGACGGACGAGCGCGACAGGATCCTGTGGTCACACTTCGCCCGCCTCTCCCAGCGGTGCCGCGACCTGCTGGGCATCGTGGCCCAGGTGCCCCGGCCCGACTACGACGTGATCTCGGAAACCTTCGGCATGCCGCACGGCAGCATCGGCCCCACCCGCAGCCGCTGCCTGGCCAAGCTGCGCGCGATGCTCCTGGCCGATCCCGCCTGGGCCGCGTCATGAGCCCGCCACCCGTCCCCGCGTCCCCTGCGGTGCCCCTTGGCGTCTCTGAACTCGCCGCGCGGTTGCGGTTCCTTGCGACGCCTTCTACCCCTCCGACCCCTCCTCCTCTCGGACATTTCCGACTTTTCCGGCTTGTGCCCTGCTGGGGGAGGCTGCCGTGACGGACTTCGACGACCTGGACCGCGAGATCCTCGCCCGCATCGCCCGCTTCGACCCGCCGCCGTCCGACCTGGACGACCGGGTGCTCTTCGCCCTGGCCCTCGACGCGATCGACATCGAGGTGGCGCGCCTGGCCGAGCTGACCGGCGCGGGAGCTCGCGCCAGCGAACGAACCCGCACCATCACCTTCGAGGCCGACAGCCGCACCGTCATGATCACCGTGATCGAGCGCCCCGACAACCTGGTCCGCATCGACGGCTGGCTGGCACCCGGCGCCGCCCTCCCGGTCGAGCTCCGCTTCCCCGAACCCGCACCCGCCCGCCGCGTGACCGCCGACCAGACCGGCCGCTTCGTCTTCGACGAGGTGCCGCACGGCCTGGCCCAGCTCCTCGTCCACCCCACCACCGGCACAGCCCGGGTGGTGACCCCGTCCCTGGTCCTGTGACCGATTCCGAGGACCGGCCCGGTCGCGCCGCGGGGCCGCCCTCCGAGGGTGGGCCGGCTCGCCCGGCGCGTCCGTCGGCCGGAGTGTCCCCGGCCGGCGCTGCGGGGCCGCTCTCCGGGGGTGGGCCGGCTCGCGCGGCGCGTGCGTCGGCCGGAGTGTCCCCGGCCGGCGCCGCGGGGCCGCCCTCTGAGGGTGAGCCGGCTCGCGCGGCGCGGCTCTTCGCCGAGGGCAAGGCGGCGACCGAGGACGGCCGGCCCGCGCTGGCGGCCCGCCGGTTGCGCGCGGCGCTCCGGGCCGCCGGCGAGGCCGACCCGGCGGTCCGCGGCCGCATCCTGGTGACCCTGGCCTGGGCGGAGGCCGAACGCGGCCACGTCGACCAGGGCTTCCACCTGCTCGACGAGGCCGAGCCGCTGCTGCCCCCGCCCACCCGCGCCGTGCTGCACGCCCAGCGCGCCGTCCTGCTGCGCCGCAACGGCCACAACGAGCGGGCGCTGCCCGAGTTCGACAGCGCCATCGCCGGCCTGCCCGAGCACGAGGCCCCCCTCGACCTGGTCAAGGTCCTCAACAACCGCGCCCTGCTGCACCGCGACGCCGGCCGCGTCGGCGCCTGCCGCGACGACCTGACCCGCGCCCTGCGCATCGCGCACCGCCACGACTTCGCCCTGCTCGCTGCCCTGATCCGGGTCAATCTCGGCTGCCTCGACGTCCTGGCCGGCGACCTCCCCGCCGCCCTGGGCGCCTTCGGCGCGGCCCGCCCCGAGTACGAACGCGTGGCCCCCGGCCGCCTGTCCCACCTGGCGGTCGAACGTTCCCGCGCCTTGGTAGCCGCCGGCCTCTTCCGCGAAGCCGACCGCGAACTCGCCGCCGCCATCGCCCAGGCCCGTGCCCAGTCGCAGGACCACACCCTCGCCGACGCCCTCCAGGTGCGAGCCGAGGCCGCCCTGTTGGCCGCCCGCCCCATCGCCGCCGTCACCTGGGCCACCGAGGCCCGCACCCTCTTCCTGCGCCGCGGCAACCGCCGTACCGCGGCCTTGGCCGCCCTTCTCGCCCTGCGCGGCGCCGCGTCCGCCCTGCCCTTGACGCCCGCCGGCCCGTCCCGCACCGCACGCGGCGTCGTCTCCCGGGGCCGGCGGCTCGCGCGGGAGCTGACCAGCCTCGGACTGCCCGAGGACGCTCGCGTGGCCGCCCTTGTCACCGCCCGTGCCTTGCTGCCCCGGTCTCCCCGCGCGGCCGCCCGCCTGATCGAGGACCACGGCCCACCCGGCCGCCTGGACCGCCTCGACACCCGCCTGCTGTGGCGCCTCGTCAACGCCGAGCTCGCCCTGGCCACCGGCCGCCCCGCTGCCGCCGGCCGCCACCTCACCGCCGGGATGGGCGCGCTGCATCGCCACCGCGCCCGCTTCGGCTGCCTCGATCTGCAGACCGGCGCCTCCGTCCACGGCCGTGACCTGGCGGCCACCGGCGTCGCCGCAGCCCTGGCCTCGGGTTCCGCCGCGGCCCTGCACCGCTGGTCGGAACGCGCCCGCGCGCAGGCCCTGCTCCTCCCGCCGGTGCACCCGCCCGGCGACCCGCGCGAGGCGTCGGTCCTGGAGGAGCTCCGGCAGACCCGGCACACCCTCCGCACCGCCGAGCTGGCCGGCACGCCCACCACCGCCCTGCGCGGCCGCGTGGAGACCCTGCAACGAAGCCTCCGCGAGCACACGTGGTCCACCCGCCCCGGCACCACAACCGGCGTCCCGCCCACGGCGTCGCTCACCGCCGTCCGCGCCGCCCTGGGCGATGCCGTGCTGATCGCCTACGTGCGCTGCCGCGACACTCTGCGGGCCCTGGTCGTCACCAGCTCCCAGACGTCGATCGTCCCGCTGGGCGACTGGTCCCTCGCCGAGGAGGCCGTCCTCCGCCTTCGAGCCGACCTGGACACCGCCGCCGGCCGGGCCCTCCCGGCACGGCTGGCAAAGGCCCTCGAAGCCGCCACCACCCGCGACGCGCAGGCCCTCCAGGCCGCCGTCCTCGACCCACTCACCCCGCGCCTCGGCGACCGCGACCTGATCCTGGTGCCCACCGGCCTGCTGACCACGGCCCCGTGGTCCCTGCTCCCCGCCTGCCGCGGCCGCCCGGTCACCGTCACCCCGTCGGCCACGACGTGGCTGGCCGGCCGGACGCGGCCCGCGCGTTCGACCGGGCCGG
>NZ_BOMI01000109.1 GCF_016862115.1 Paractinoplanes deccanensis | reverse complement strand
CCGGCCGGACGCAGCCTGCGCGCCCGGAGGGGCCGGTGCCCTGTGCCTCGCTCGGGCGGGCCGGCCGGACGCGGCCCGCGCATTCGACCGGGCCGGCGCCTTATGCCTCGGTGGCCGGCCGGACGCGGCCCGCGCACCCGGACGCGCCGGCGCCCCATGCCTCGTTCGGGGGCCGCGTGGTCGTGGCCGCCGGCCCGGACCTGCGGCGAGGGGAGGACGAGGCCCGGGAGATCGCCTCGCTCCGGCCCGGTTCGGTGCTGCTGCTGGGCGAGTCCGCCACGCCCGCCGGCGTGCTGCAGGCTCTCGACGGCGCCGCGCTGGCACACCTGGCCGCCCACGGCCGCCACGAAGCCGAGAACGCGCTCTTCTCCACCCTCGAACTGGCCGGCGGCCCGCTGCTCGGCTACGACCTCCAGCGGCTCCGGCAGCCGCCGGCCGTCGTGGTGCTCTCGAGCTGCGAGCTGGGCCTCAGCGAGATCCGGCCGGGAGACGAGACGTTCGGCCTGGCCTCGGCCCTGCTGGCCGCGGGCACCACCACCGTGGTCGCCAGCGTCGCCCGCGTGGCCGACGACATCGCCCGCGAGGTCATGGTCCGCTTCCACCGCGCGCTCACCGAAGGCCACCCTCCGGCAGCGGCCCTCGCCGCCGCAGGCCCCGGCACCAGCTTCCTCTGCCTCGGCGGCTGACCAGCACGATCAGCCACCCGCCCAACGCACTCAACCAGACACATGACACAGCCGTAAGCACGGCAAAGGCGCCCTGCGACTTCCACGCACGTCCTGGTGCCGGCGTCATGCGGCGGGCTGACACAGTCAAACGTGCGGTGTGGCGCGCTGGGCAGCCATCTGGCGCGCCCGGCTCTCGTTGTCCTGCGGATCGCCGCCGGCGTGGCTTGCCTGGGCGGGTGGGCCGGGTGGCGGTCAGGGCGTGTCGAAGGCCTGGTTGATCTGGGCGGCCAGGCGGGACTGGGCGTCCGGGGAGACCTCGGTGAGCTGCATGCCGACCTCGACGCCGTCGGGGCGGGCGGCCTTGCGTACCACCTGGGCGCTGACCGAGCAGGGGCCCGTCGGGAGCTGCATGGTGGCGGCCACCCGGTCACCGACCGAGACGGCGGCGTTCGCGGGCAGCAGGCAGCCGATGCCCTCGGTGCTCAGGTCGATGAGGGTGCCGGCGATGTCGGGGCGTTTGCCGGCGCGCACGGTGATCGGGCCGGTGGTGGCCACGCGGTCGTGGCGGCGGCGTTCCAGGCGTTCGGCGACCTCGGAGAGGTCCTGGATGCTGGCCATGGTGGCGTCGACGGTGGTGTTCAGGCGTTCGACGATCTCGTGCTGGTCGTCGGCGATGCCGCTCAGGCTGCCCATCGCCGACTCGATGTCGGCGACGTCGTGGACGATCGCGGACAGGGTGCCGCCCATCTGGGCGATGTCGGACTCCAGGGCGGCGATGGTCGCCGTGATCTGTTCGGTTGACTGTGCTGTGGTGTCGGCGAGGCTTTTCACCTCGTCGGCCACGACGGCGAAGCCCTTGCCGGCGGCGCCCGCCCGGGCGGCCTCGATGGTGGCGTTGAGGGCGAGCATGCGGGTCTGCGAGGCGATCTCGGAGATGACGCCGGCGATGCCGGCGACCTGGCGCAGGCTCTCGTTGAGGGCGGTGGCGGACTCGTCGGCGCTGCGGGCGCGGCGGACCATCAGCGCGGCCGCCTCGGTGGTGACCGAGACCCGGTGGTGGGTGGCGGTGGCCGCCTCGCGGGCGGCGCCGACCTGGGAGACGACGTCGCGCAGGCGCTCGGTGATGACGGTGCCGGTGTCGTCGATGGCCTCCTTGGCGCGGCGGCGCAGCCGGTGGTTGACGCGGCGCTGCTCCTGCTCGGTCTCGCGCAGCTGCGTCTCGCGCTCGGCGCGCATCCGCTCCAGCTCGGCCCGGCCGGTCTCGAACAGGGCGCCGAGCGCCGCGAGCTGGTCGGTGAACGACGCGTTGCCGTAGGGGCGGCCGGAGGAGAGCTCGGCGTACGGGAGCCCGGGCGAGGAAGGCTGCACCGGCAGGGGAGTGGCGGCCGAGTCCAGCAGCTCGCCGAGGGCGGACGTGACCGTGCGGAAGTCGCGTCGCTTCTGACGGCGGCAGCCCACGAGGTAGGCGACGGCCGCGGCCGCGAGGAGGAGGATCACCCAGACTGCGGTCATGCGGTTCGCCCCGGCGGGAGGGAAAACTGCATCACGGGCGCTCCGATCTCGAGACGGCAACGCCGCTGTTGATCGGCGCTCGGATGCCTGCGTTTAGGGTTCCATCCTCAGCGCGCGCGAACGGGTGATTTCCGAGAATTCGGGCGATTCCGGCGCCAGTTGATGGTGACGGCGGGGCAGGGAGGGCTGTGCGCGCGGACCCAAGGGTGCGGGGCGAGCAGGCGGGGCGAGCAGGCGAGGCGTGAGGCAGGGCACCGGGAGCGAGGATCAGGCGGTGCCGACTCGGGAGACGGCTATCAGGGCGTCGGCGAAGGTGCGGCGCCAATTGATGTAGTCGTGGCCGCCGGTGTATTCGAGGTAGGAGACCGGGTAGCCGCGGGCGCGCAGCGCGTCGCGCATCGCTCGGTTGACGGAGACCTGGTCGGGGGCGCCGCCGGGGCCGGGCATCGTCTCGGCGGTGCCCACGTCGAGGAAGAAGCGGACGTCGGCGCGCGGGCGCCGGGTCACCTCGCGGATCAGCCAGCCGGGCTCGCCCTCCTGCGGGCTGGGCCACCAGAAGCTGCCGGACTGGGCGATCACCGCGCCGAAGTGGGACGGGGCCAGCAGGCCGATGTGCGCGGCGGCCAGGCCACCCCGGGAGACCCCGGCGATGATGTTGCCGCCGGGCTGGCTGCCGGCGCCCAGGTGCTCTTGCGCCCACGGCAGGAGGCGGCCGGTGACGAAGTCGTGCATCGCCGGGGTGGGGCTCAGGTCGGCGTCGCGCGACGCTTCGCGGCTGCTCACGAAGATGGCGGCGAGGGGCGGGATCCGGCCGTACGCGATGAGGTTGTCGAGGGTGGTCGGCACCCGCAGGACGTGGCGGGCCAGGAAGCCGTCGAAGGCGACCAGGATCGGCAGGTCGTCGAACGCCATCCCGGCCGGCCGGTAGATCGCGATGTCGCGGGTGCCGCCGAGCGGGCCGCCGGCCAGCGCCGTCTCCATGATCGTGCCGGCGGCGACGCCGGGGCGCGGGGTGATCCACGGCTCGGGTGGGGCGTCGGGCAGGTCGAGCACCGAGGCCCAGCAGTCGTGGTCGTCCGGGTCGGCGGGGTCGGCGGGGAAGTGGAGCCGGCGCGGGTTGGCCGCGTCGAGGTGGGTGGGCCCCCGCCCGTACGCGTCGCGGGGTAGCTCCTCGGCCCCGTCGTGCGTCAGGCAGTAGAGGGTGCGCAGGTCGGCCGGCAGGGTCCGGGTGGCCCACCACAGGTCGGTGCCGGGAATCCGGTCGAGCGGGATGTCCACGCCCCACCGCGCGCGGGTGGACCGGGCCGTGCCCCGCCACAGGAAGGTCACCAGGCGGGTGCCGTCGCGGCACGGCTCGATCAGTGGGGTGCCGGTGGCGGTGACCCGGTCCCAGAACGAGGCCACGGCGTGCGGCGACGGGTCGGCGAGCAGGCGGGTGATCTGCGGACTCTGCACGTCGGCCGCTCCAGAGATCGCTGCCTATGGTGATCGGACCGCTACCGAGCGTCGCAAGTGGAGGCTGTGGTGTCAAGCGTAGGCGTGCAGGCCCGCGAGAAGCGCCGCCAGACCGGCCTTGGCGTCGGCGAAGAGCATCGCCGTGCGCGGGTCGGTGTAGAGCTCGTTGTCGATGCCCGCGTAGCCGTGTCCCAGCGACCGCTTGATCACGATGACGGAGCGAGCCTTGTCGACGTCGAGGATGGGCATGCCGGAGACGGGGTTGCCGGGGCGGCGCGCCGCCGGGTTGGTGACGTCGTTGGCGCCGATCACCAGCGCCACGTCGGTGCGCGCGAAGCCGGGGTTGCTCTCCTCGAGGTCCAGGAGCTGCTCGTACGGGGCGTTCGCCTCGGCCAGCAGCACGTTCATGTGCCCGGGCATGCGGCCGGCGACCGGGTGGATGGCGTAGCTGACCTCCACGCCGCGCTCGGTGAGGGCCTGCGCCAGCGCGACTGCCTCGTGCTGCGCCTGGGCGGCCGCGAGCCCGTACCCGGGAACGATCACGACCTTGCCCGCGTACGCCAGCTGGATCGCCGCGTCGTCGACGGTCACCTCCCGTACCTGCTGGGTGGCGCCCACCGCGACCGCGACCGCGTCGCCGGTGCCGTAACCGCCCGCGATGATCGCGCCGATCGGCCGGTTCATCGCGTCGGCCATGAGCTTGGTCAGGATCGCGCCGGCCGCGCCGACGAGCGCGCCCGCGATGATCAGCGGCGTGCTCTCCAGCACGAAGCCGGCCATCGCCACGGCGGTGCCCGTGCACGCGTTCAGCAGGGAGATGACCACCGGCATGTCGGCGCCGCCGATCGGCAGGGTGAGCAGCACCCCGGCCGCGAGCGCCGCCACGGCCATCCCGGTGAGCGCCCAGGGCGACGGCTCGGCGCCGACGTAGACCACGGCGAGCGCCGCCGCGGCGGCCGCGAGCAGCACCGAGATCGCCCGGCCGAACGGCACGGCGAGCGGGCGGCCCGGCACCCGGCCGGCGAGCTTGCCCGCGGCGATCAGCGATCCGCTGAACGTGACCGCGCCGATCAGCACGTCGAGCACCCCGGTGACCTCGGCCTGGGTGGACGCCGGCCGCTCGCCGAGCGCGATCAGCGCCGCCGCCCCGCCGCCGACCGCGTTGAACAGGCTCACCAGTTGGGGCATCGAGGTCATCCGGACGACCCGCGCGGCGACCAGGCCCGCCACCGCGCCGCCCGCCGCGCCGGCTCCCAGAGCCCAGGCCGCGTACGCGTCCACCCCGCCGTCGTGGATCAGCACCGCGAGCGTGGTGAGGATGGCGACCGCCATGCCCGCCGCCGAGACCTGGTTGCCGCGCCGCGCGGTCGCCGGGGCGTTCATCAGGTGCAGGCCCACCACGAAGGCCGTCGCGCAGGCGAGGTAGATCAGGTGGACGGTGGTGTCGAAGGCGCTCATGACCGGCTCCGGAACATCGCGAGCATGCGGTCGGTGACGACGTAGCCGCCGGCGACGTTCATCGCGGCGAAGAAGGCGGCGATGGCGAGCAGGGCGTATCCGGCCGTCGTGGATGCCGTGGCGGCGAGCAGCATGACGCCGACGATGACGACGCCGTGGATGGCGTTCGCGCCGGACATCAGGGGGGTGTGCAGGGTGGCCGGTACTTTGCTGATCACCTCGAAGCCGACCAGCAGGGCGAGGGTGAACACGGTCAGGTCGGCGAGCAGCAGCGGGCTCATGAGCGGATCCCCTTCAGCAGCCGGGAGTGGACGATGTGCCCGTCGTGGCAGACCAGCACCCCGGCCTGCACCTCGTCATCCGGGTCGAGCGTGAGCACCCCGTCGGGCATCAGGTGGGTGAGCAGGGCGACGGCGTTTCGGGCGTACGCGGTGGAGGCCGCGACCGGCACGGTGGCGGCCAGGTCCGGCGCGCCGATCACGGTCACGCCGTTCTCGGTGAGCGTGCGCGTGTCGGGCAGCGACCCTTCGACGTTGCCCACGGCCAGGTCGAGCACGACGGAGCCGGGGCGCATCTCGGCGAGCGCCGCCGCCGGCACGAGCAGCGGGGCGGGCGCCCCGGGAACCTTGGCCGTCGTGATCACCACGTCGAAGCGGGGGATCGCCGCCCGCAGCGCCGCCTGCTGCGCGCCCGCCTCGTCCTCGGCCAGCGGCCGGGCGTAGCCGTCGCTGCCGGACCGGTCGGCGTGCGGCGCCCGCAGCACGCTCGCGCCGAGCGAGGCGATGTCGGCCAAGGCGGCCTCCCGCACGTCGTAGCCGGTGACCAGGGCCCCCAGCCGCCGTGCCGTGGCGATCGCCTGCAGCCCCGCGACCCCGGCGCCGAGCACGAGCACCTGCGCCGGCCGGGTCGTGCCGGCCGCGGTGACGAGCATGGGGAAGAACCCGCCGTACGCCTCCGCGGCGAGCAGCGCCGCCTTGTAGCCGGCCACGTTCGCCTGCGAGGTGAGCGCGTCCATCGCCTGGGCGCGGCTGAGCGTGCGCGGCAGCAGGTCGAGGCTGATCGCGGTGATCCGGGCCGCGGCGAGGCGCTCGGCCAGGCCCAGGTCGCCCAGCGGGTCGAGCAGCCCGATCAGCACCCGGCCCTCCGGGAGCGCGGCCACGTCGTCCGGCGGGTGCAGGCACAGCAGGACGTCGCTGCGGGCGTACACCTGATCGCGGGTGACCACCTCGGCGCCGGCGGCCTCGTAGTCGCCGTCGCCGAACCAGGCGCGGCCCCCGGCGCCGGCCTCGACCACCACCCGCACCCGGCGGTCGCGCAGCCGCCCGGCGGCGTCCGGGGTGAGCGCCACCCGGCGCTCACGCCCCGGTGCCTCGCTGAGTACTCCGACGATCGTCATCGGCATCCCCTCGCATCGATATCGATGCTCTACCACCTCGGGCGGGCGCTCGGCCACCCGCGCGGCGGTAAGGTCGGCCGCATGGCGGAACGGATCGGTCCGGGCGTGTGGTCCCTCCAGGGTGAGACGGTCACGCTGCCGGTGACCATCACCGATGCGCGGATCACCGCGGCGGTGTTCACCTCCCCGGTCCGCGCGGCGCGCGACCTGCTCGCCGATGTCCCGCTGGCGCCGCTGAGCGTGTTCGGCCGGGCCGTCGGTGTGCTCATGTGCCTGCACTACGGCGAGTGGGCGCTCAAGTCGTACGACGAGGTCGGTGTGGGCCTGCTGGCCGTCGGCCCCGGCCGCCGCCCGGGGCTCTACCTGCTGGATCTGCCGGTGACCGGTGCCTTCACGCGGGAGGCGGGCCAGGACTTCTGGGCGCTGCCGAAGTGGCTGATGACCGCCACGCTGCGTTTCGGCGCCACCAAGACCGACGTGACGGTCGGCGACGGCGACACGCCGGTGTTCTCGGCGTCGATCACACACGGGCGGCTGCGCCTGCCGTTCGGCGTGCGCTCCTCGCTGCCCGCTTGGTCCTGTCTGGACCATGGTGCGCAGGCGGGCAAGCTGCTGCGGGGCCGGGTGCCGATGCGCCTGTCCGGCGTGCGCCTGGGTCGCGCTCCCTATTCCGTACGCCTGGGAGAGCACCCGATGGCCCGCCGGATGCAGGCGCTCGGCATGGTCGGCCGTCCGCTGCTCACCGTGCACGCGACGTCGCTGCGCGGGCCGCTGGGGGAGTGGCCCGCCGTCAGCGCACGATCGTCGCGAGCACCTCGTTGAAGGCCTCCGGAGCTCAGCCGAAATAGTGGCCCTGCTCCAGGTCCTCGAGGAGGCCCGGGTGGGTGGGGCGCCAGCCGAGCAGCTCCCGCGTGATCGCGCTCGAGGCGGGCTGGTCGCCGGAGAGGATCATGCCGAGGAAGCCGAACTCCTCGGCCGGGCGGGACTTCACCGGGAGGTCCAGGTGCCGCCCGATCACCTCGGCGATGTCGGCGGTGCGCACGCCCTCGTCGCCCACGGCGTGCAGGGTGGAGCCGGCCGGCGCGCTCTCCACGGCCAGGCGGAACAGGCTCGCCGCGTCGAGCCGGTGCACGGCGGGCCAGCGCTGCGACCCGTCGCCGACGAAGCCGGAGACGCCGGACCGGCGGGCCGCGGCCACCAGCATGGCGACGAAGCCCTGGTCGCCGGGCCCGTGCACAGTGCGGGGCAGGCCGACCACCACGGAGCGCACCCCGCGCTCGGCCATGGCGACGACGATCGCCGCGGTCTCCGCGCGGCCGCCGACGGGTGAGCCCGGGGCGGTGGTGTCGCGCTCGGTCGCGACCTTGCCCGGCACGGCGGGCGTGCCGGACGCGATGACCAGCGGCTTGCCGGTGCCCTCGAGCACGGCGCCCATCGTCTCGACGGCGCGCCGGTCGTCCAGGATGTTCTGCTCGAAGACCGAGAAGTCGTGCTTGAAGGCGAGGTGGATGACGCCGTCGGCGCCGTCGGCCCCGGCGCGCAGCGCGGCGAGGTCGTCGAGGTCGCCGCGGACGACCTCCGCGCCGACGGCGGTGAGCGCGGCGGCGGAGGCGTCCGAGCGGGCGAGGCCGACCACCTGGTGGCCGGCGGCGAAGAGCTCGGGGAGGACGGCGGAGCCGGTCCAGCCGGACGCTCCGGTGACGAAGATGCGCATGTGAGGACCTCCTGGCCCTGTGATGGGACTTGGTCTCATCACCGTAGCACGTGATGGGACCGAGTCTCATCACGCTAGGATCGGCGCATGGCACGGTGGGAACCGAACGCGCGCGAGCGCCTGGCGTCGTCGGCGCTCGACCTGTTCGCCGAGCGCGGCTACGAGGGCACGACCGCCGCGGAGATCGCCGCCCGGGCCGGCCTCGCCAAGAGCACGTTCTTCCGCCACTTCGCCGACAAGCGCGAGGTCCTCTTCGCCGGCCAGGACCTCATCGGCGAGGCGTTCGCCGCCGCGATGCGCGCGTGCCCGCCCTCGGCGACCCCGCGGGAGCTGCTGCACGCGGCGCTGGCGGCCGCGGCCTTCGCGTTCGGCGACGAGCGCCGCGCCTGGGTGGTCCGGCGCCAGGCCGTCATCGACGACAACACCGAGCTGCGCGAACGGGAGCTGCTCAAGCGGGCGTCGCTCACCGCGGCCCTCGAGTCCGCGTTGCGCGAGCGCGGCCTCGGCGAACGGCTCGCCGCGCTCGCCGCCGAGGTGGGCAGCCTCGCGTTCCGCGGTGCCTTCGCCCGCTGGATCGCCCCGTCCAACGCCCGCGGCTACGCCGAGCTGGCCCGGGAGGAGCTGGACGCTCTCGCCTCGGCGGCCGCGTCGCTCGGCTGATCCCTATCCGGACAGCGTGTGGGCAAGGCGGGTGGCCGCGTGCGCTCGGCCGGCCGTCGGGACAGCGTGTGGGCAAGGCGGGCGGCCGCGTCCGCTCGGCCGGCCGCCGTCAGGACAGCGTGCGGGCCAGGCGGGCGGCCTCGTTCTTGAGGCGGGTGCGCTCGGGGAGCGCGGCCGCCGCCGTCACCTCGGGCAGGTCGGCGCGGGCGCCGATGGCGGCGGCGGTGGCGGTGGCGAGCGCGAGCAGGTCCGGCAGGCCGGCCGGCGCCGGGTCGAGGCGCAGCAGGGCCGGGACCACGGCGTGCAGGACCGCCCAGACCGCGTGCTGGGCGCCGCCGCGCGCCAGGTCGGCCAGCGCGCCGGTGGTCAGGGGCAGGTCGTCGTGGTGCGCGCGCAGCAGCAGGGCGAGCTCGCGGCCGAGCAGGCCGGCGTCCAGGCCGCCGTGGCGGGCGAGATGGGCGACCGCCGTGGCGGCGTCGTGGCGGCAGCCGGCCTCGGCCGCGGTCAGGCCCCGCGCCAGGACGAGAGCCATGGCGGGCCCGAACGGGCCGGCCGACCGGGCCAGCGCCGACACCATACCGGCGGAGCGCTCCTCGGACGGGCAGTGCAGCAGGTGGGCGGCGGTGATCTCGCGATGGCTGGGCAGGACCGTCGCCCATCCGGCGGGGTCGCCCGCGGCGGGGTGGACGCGGTCGGCGGGGAGGGCCAGCAGGCCCGGCGGTACGGCCAGGCCGGGCGCGTCGAGCGGGGCGAACGCGACCGTCCGCTGCTCCGGGCCGCCGGGCGGCGCGACCACGGTGATCGCCGGGTCGGGCAGGCCGCCGGCGCGCAGCCACGCGGCGAAGCGGCGCCCGGCCGTGGAGTTGAGCCGTTCGGCCGCGGCCAGCACGGTCGGCGGCGTCTCGCGGGGCAGCCGCAGCAGGGCCTGGGCCAGGTCGTACGGGCCGGGCTGCCATCCGGCCCGCTCGGCGGAGGCGAGGCGCAGCAACAGGCGCGCCGGGTCGACGTGACCGTCCTGGGTGGCCGGCGTCGCGAGCAGCGCGGGCGGGCCGTCGCCCCGGCCCAGCTGGCCGGCGAGCTCCCGGACTCGCAGGCGCAGCATCTCGTCGGGAGGGGGCAGGCGCTCGGGCCGCCTCCCGGCGGCCGGTGCCGGTGCCGGGGGTGGCGCGGGCGCGGGCCGGCGGGCGCCTACCGGCCCGTACACCTGGGTGGGGAGGGTGCGGGCGGCCTCGGCGAGCGCGGGCGGCACCAGGGCCTGGAAGAGATCCGCGAGGGGAGAGGCGGTGTCGGAGGCGAAGCGGGCGAGGGTCTGCGCGAGGTCGGCGCGCGCGGACCCGGCGAACTTGACGATCGCGGCCAGGACGCGTTCGCGCGCGGCGCCGTCCAGCGGGCCGCCACCGAGGACGGCCGCCAGTTCCGCGAGGCTGCCGATCGCCGGGGGCAGAGGAGCCGAGGTGTACGGGACGGGAGCGGGCGGAAAACGCGGCGCCGGCGGGATCGCCGGCTCACCGAGCAGCTCGCCGGCCTGGCAGCGCAGGTCCCCGCCGAGCGCGTCGGCGGCCGGCCGCAGGGCGGTGGGCCCGGCGGAGTGGTGGCTGAGGACCCGCAGCGCGCGCTCGGCCACCTCGGCGTCGTCGCTGTCCAGCACGGAGGTCGCGGCGTCCAGCAGGTCGGCGGCGGCCTCGGGATGGCGGGTGACGGCCCGGTCGAGCCAGGCGAACTGGGCCCGGACCAGCTTCTTCTCGGTGCGGGCGAGGGCAGCGTGCGCGGCGGCGGCGACCGTGCCGGCGTCCAGCAGGCCCGCGTCGTCGAGGGTGCGCAGCGTGCGCTGGGCGAGCTCGGCCACCGGGCCGCTGGGCTCGGCGAGCATGGCGAGGAAGTCGTCGCGGTGCGCGGCCCGCTCCTCCGGCGTGGGGTCGAGGTGGCGGAAGGTGTCCAGGACCGGGCGCAGGGCGGCGCCCCGGTCGCCGGAGCGCAGGCGGCTCACCAGCAGGGCGATCAGCTCGCGGCGGTCGATGCGCTTGCCGGCGGCGAGCAGGGCCAGGGCGGCGGGCCAGGTGTCGCCGAGGTCGGCGGCGACCCTGGGCGAGGCGAGCAGGGCGGGCAGCTGCACCTCCAGCCAGGGGTCCTCGGCGAGGCGGGCGGCGAGGGCGCCGGCGGCCTGGGCGGGGGCCTGCTCGCGGACGGCGGACAGGTGGCGGACCCAGCCGCGCAGCATCGGCTCGGTCGGGGGCGGGGGCAGCCCGGCGGCGCGCAGGGCCGCGGCGGTGAGGGCCCATTCGCCGCGGTCGTGGTCGTGATGCGTCAACTGATCGGCAAGGGCGGTGGCCACCTCGGCCAGGGCGGGGCGTCCCTGTGCCTGCAGGACCCGGACGACGGCGGCGATGGTGCGCCCGGGCAGGTCGCCCTCGAAGCGCGGGGAACGCAGCCAGGAGACCACGTCCTCGGTGGTGGGCAGGCAGCCGGCGCCGGCGGCCAGCAGCGCGCCCTCGCGCCGGGCGCGGTCGTCGGCGCGGGCCCGGGTGGAGCGGCGGGGGCGCCCTTTGGCCGCCGTGCCCGCGGTCGGCGGGGCGGGGTCGACGGTGCGGATCCGAGGGGCCAGGGCGCGCCGCTGGGGCTCGCTCAGCAGCAGCAGGGCGTCGGCCACGTCGTCGGCGTCGCCCTCGTCGAGCAGCTGGAGGAGCTCGTCGAAGCACGGCCGGCGTGATCCCCGGCCGGACCGGCGGGCGGGGGCTGCCGTTGTGCTCGCCGCCGTTGTGGTCGCCGCCGTTGTGGTCGCCGTCTTTGTGGTCGCCGGCGCGGCGGTGGCCGGCGGCGTCGTCCTCGTGCCGCGGCCGGCGGGTTTCTCAGTAGCCGTGGCCATGAGGGGAAGGTAGCGACCACTCGCGCCTCTCCGCCCCGATTCCGCCACATTCGTTCCCGCCTAGGAGGCAGGGAACCTAGCCTCCTAGGACGGCTTAGGGGGTGTGCGCCTCAGGGGACGGGCTCGGCGCGGCGACGGGCGGCCCGGGCTTATGCGGCGAAATCGTCCGCCATCACCCGGACGGGGCATTACCGTGATCGTGAAACATTCTCGGCGGAACCTGGCCGCGACTTCTCATGAGCCCCGCCCTGGATGCCGATCTGCGCGGGTGCGAAATACGGACAGGAGAGGCATCGGGGATGGGACTGACATCAGCGTTCGACAACCGGTCGCTGCGGACGAAGATCGGCGCGGCGGTCCTGGTCGGCACGGTCAGCGGGCTCGTGGTGGGCGGCGTCGCCCTCGCCACCCTGCGGACCCAGAACACGGACGCCGCGGAATCGCAGCGGCGGACCGTGGCTCTGGAATCGGCCACCGCGGCCTTCAGCAAGAACATCGAGGCGTACAGCGGCAACACGTCCGCGCTCAAGCTGTACCCGACGCTCAAGGACGCGCTCACCAAGAACCGTGAGGCGAACGCGGACGCGGTCGACGAGGCGCTGAAGGATCTGAACGCCGCCTTCGCCGGCGACGCGACGGGCACCGCGGCGGTCACGAAGGCCGCGAGCGACTGGCAGGACTACGTCGACTTCAACAATCAGGACTTCACGAAGGCCACCGCCGCCGAGTTGCAGCAGGCGGTCACCGACTACAACACCATCTACACGGCGCTGGGCGAGGACCAGACCGCGCTGACGACCCGCGCGGAGGCGCTGTCGGAGCAGGCGATCGCGGACGCGAACGCGGCCGCCAACAAGGCGACGTGGACGGTCGGCATCCTGCTGGTGGCCGGCGTTCTGCTGAGCACGCTGCTCGGGTTCCGGGTGGCCGGCCGGGTGCGCAGCACGGTCCGCGAGGTGTCGCGGGTCGCCGAGGGTCTCGCCGAGGGCGACCTCACCCGTACCACCGGGGTGACCACGCAGGACGAGGTCGGCAAGATGGCCGTGGCGATGGACCAGGCCGTGGCGCGGCTGCGCGAGGACGTCGTGCAGCTCGCCGGCAACGCGACCACGCTGAACGCCGCCGCCGGTCAGCTCACTGCCGTGTCGGGCCAGGTGGAGTCGGCCGCCAACGAGGCGTCGTCGCAGGCCGGCACGGTGGCCGCGGCCGCCGACGTGGTCTCGAACAACCTGCAGGTCGTGTCGGCCGGCTCGGAGGAGATGGGCTCGGCGATCCGCGACATCAGCGTGTCCACGACGGAGGCTTCCGAGGTGGCCGTGCAGGCGGTGGAGGTCGCCTCGGCGACGAACGCGATCGTGGCCCGCCTCGGCGAGTCGTCGTCCGAGATCGCCTCGGTGGTCAAGGTGATCACCTCGATCGCCGAGCAGACGAACCTGCTGGCCCTGAACGCCACCATCGAGGCGGCCCGGGCGGGCGAGTCGGGCAAGGGCTTCGCGGTCGTGGCCGGCGAGGTGAAGGACCTGGCGCAGGAGACGGCGAAGGCCACCGAGGACATCTCCCGCCGCGTGCAGGCGATCCAGACCGACACCGACGGCGCGGTCACCGCGATCGGCGAGATCTCGGCGATCATCGAGCGCATCAACGGCATCCAGATGACCATCGCCTCGGCGGTGGAGGAGCAGACCGCCACCACCCAGGAGATGAACCGCACCCTGTCGGAGGCCGCCGCCGGCGCCGGCGACATCGCCGCCACGATCGGCACCGTCTCCGACGCGACCCAGCGCACCACGGCCACGGTCGGCGACACCCGCCACGCCGCCGACGACCTGGCCGCGACGGCGGGTCAGCTGCAGGCTGTGGTGTCCCGCTTCCGCTACTGAGCCAAGCGTTCGAATGGCCCGCCCGGTTCCCCGGCGGGCCATTCGTCGCGTGTCGCCCGCCAAGCGAAACGCGCTGAGGTCACGGCGATCGCTGCTCAGCCGCTGACCGGGCCTGGTGAGGCCGAGTGGTGTCAGGAGGCTTCCAGGGCGTGGGCCATGGTGGCCTGTTCCTCGAGGACCTCGCCGATGCGGGTCTGGACCGCGTCGAGTTGGTGGATGGTCTCGCTGGTGTCGCGGATGCCGCCGGCGACCGATTCGGCGCTGGCCTGGAGGGCGGCGATCTGTTCGGAGACCTTCTTGGTGGCCTCGGCGGTTTCGCGGGCGAGTTCCTTGACCTCGCCGGCGACGACGGCGAAGCCCTTGCCGATCTCGCCGGCCCGGGCGGCTTCGATGGTGGCGTTGAGGGCGAGCAGGTTGGTCTGGTCGGCGATGGACGAGATGATCTGGATGACGTCGCCGATGGCGTTGGAGGCGTCGCCGAGGGCGCTGACGTCGCCGGTCATGGCGGAGGCGCGGGTGACGGCCTCGTCGGCGACGCGGGTGGCGTCGGCGGTGGCGCCGCGGAGGCGGTCGACGGTGTCGAGCAGGGCGCGGGCGTTGGCGGCGGCGGCTTCGGCGGCGCGGACGACCTCGAGGCGCTGGGAGACCAGTTGCTGCACGTTGCGCAGGGCCTCGGTGCGCGAGTCGGAGAGCTCGACGTACTCGGTGGTGAAGAAGTCCATCGTGCCGATGATGCGGTCGCCGGTGACGACGGGGAAGCAGACGCCGGAGCGGACGCCGGCGCGCTGGGCGGCGGGGGCGCGGACGCAGTCGGTGAGCTCGCCGATGTCGCGGACGAAGACGAGGTCGCGTTGCCGCCAGGCGCGGCCGGACAGGCCGACGCCCTCGGCGAAGGTGGCGGCGAGGGTGACTTTGCGGAACTCGTCGCCGGCGCTGCCCGACTCGACCTGGAAGCGGAGGACGTTCTCCTCGTCGTCGATCTGCCAGTAGGAGCCGTAGGCCCAGCCGAAGGAGGTGCGCACGGCGTCGAGGGCGGCCTTGATGGCCAGGTCGGAGCTTGCGGTGCGGCCGAGGGCGGTGACGACGCTGGTGACGGCGAGGCGGTCGTCGGCGATCTGGCGGGTGTGGAAGGCGGCGAGGGCGGCGACGCGGATCTGCTCGGCGAGGCGGCCGATCGCGCCCCATTTGCTGATCAGGGCGGCGTCCATGGCCACCTCGTTGCGCCCGTAGTACTCCATCAGGGCGACGACCTTGGAGCCGCGTACGGCGGGGACGACGACCGCGCCCTTGGCGCCGGCGCGCAGCGCTGCCTGGAAGCGGGCGTCGGTGGGGGCGTCGCCCTCGGCGGCGTAGACGGGCTGCCCGGTGCGCAGGGCCTGCTGCACGAGGCTGGATTGCCCGGTGAGCCGGCCCTTGAGGCGGCCGAGCTCGTATTCGAGGCGGACGCCGCCGTTCTCCACGCACCAGACGGCGCCGTACTCCATGTCGTAGAACTCGACGTAGGTGGAGGCGTAGATGCGCCAGGTGCTGCCCTCGCCGGTGGCGCTCTCCAGGTTTTGGGCCAGTTCCTCCAGCGCTTCGATGTCGCGCGGTGGCGTGAGCCGAGCGGGAGGCTCGGGCTGCTGCTGGCGGCTACCGAACAGACCCATGCCCTCAGGCTACGGATTCCGACGCGGTTTACGACGTGAGTTCGTGCAGTGCCTCGTCGAAGATCTCGTGGTGGCGGGCGACGTCCTCGACGGTGGTGGCCGGTGACATCAGGGCCATGTTGTGGAAGGGGGTGAGGAGCACGCCGCGGTTGGCGAGGTAGACGTGCAGGAGGTCCTCCAGCTCGGCGTCGGCGTGGGCGGCCGACTCGGTGCCGTTGCGCGGGGCGGGGTCGGCGAAGCGGTATTCGACGCGGGCGCCGAGCTGGCTGACCGACCACGGCAGCGCGTACGACTCGATGATCTTGCGGATGCCGGCGGCGAAGGCCGTCGCGGTGTCGATCATGCCGGTGAAGGCGGTGTCGGTCAGGACCTCGCCGAGGCAGGCGCGGGTGGCGGCCAGGGACACCGGGTTGCCGGCCAGGGTGCCGCCGACGCCGCCCATGTCGACCAGGTCGAGGTCGGTGCGGCCGGTCAGGGCCGTCGCGAGCTCCTCGGACAGGCCGTACGCCCCGACGGGGATTCCGCCGCCGATGGCCTTGCCGATGGTGACCACGTCGGGTGACAGTCCCCAGAACGCGGTGGCGCCGCCGGGGCCGGCCGAGAAGGTGTGCGTCTCGTCGTTGATCAGGTAGGTGCCGTGCTTGCGGGTCAGCTCGCGGACCCCGGCGAGGTAGCCGGGTTCGGGCAGCACGATGCCGATGTTGGTCAGCGCCGGCTCCATGAGCACCGCGGCGACGTCGCCGTGCGCGAGCTCGCGTTCGAGGCCGGCCAGGTCGTTGAACTCGGCGACCCGGCTGGTGGTGGTGACGTCGGTGGGCGCGCCGACGTTGCCCTCGCGGCTGCGGCCGTGCCCGTCGGGGCCGACGACGATCAGCGACTCGTCGACCGAGCCGTGGTAGCAGTAGCTGTGGAACAGGATCTTCGGGCGGCCGGTGACGGCGCGCAGCAGGCGGATGGCCCACCGGTTGGCGTCGGTCGCGGTCAGGGCGAAGCTCCAGTACGGCACGGTGAAGCGGCGGCTCAGCTCGGCGGCCACGACGGCCGCGTCCTCGGTCGGCATCATGGTGGTGGCGCCGCCGAGGGTGGCGAGGCGGCGGGTGACCGCCTCGACCACGGGATCGGGGGAGTGCCCGGCCATCGCGCCGGTGTCGCCGAGGGCGAAGTCGAGGTAGTCGTGGCCGTCGACGTCGGTGATCCGGTTGCCGCGGGCGCGCTCGACGTAGAGCGGGAAGCCGGCTGCGGTCTTGTTCATCCAGGTCATCGGCACGCGGCCGAAGAGGTGGCCGGACCGCTGGTAGGCGGCGGCGGAGCGCGGGTTGCGCTCGGCGAAGGCGGCCTTCTCGCGGGCGGTCAGCTGGGCGAGACGACCGCGGTCGACTCCGGATTCCGTCGGCATGGCGCGATGCTACTAATGATCTGTTGTTCAGGCGAGAGCTGAACGACTGATTCCGTTGATCCGCTCCAGGATGATCTGTTCCGCGCCGTCCTGCACGCCGAAGATCACGCGGACCGATCGGCCGCCCTCCTCGGTGATGTGGCCGTCGGGGGCGACGCGCAGCGGCAGATCCTCCGCGTGGCTCGGCGTGACGTCGCCGGTCGCGATCGCGGCGGCGAGCGGGTCGTGCAGCGGGACGCGGCGCTCGCCCGTACGGCCCTCGTAGAAGTCCAGATAGGCCGGCAGCATGGCGGCCAGCGCCCGGGTCAGCGGGGTCGCGCCCAGCCGGGCGCGGTCCTGCTCGGACCAGCGGTGCCGCAGGGTCACGTCGAGCGGCACGAGGGTGACCGGCCAGGCGGCGGTGAGCACAGCGTCGGCGGCGGCCGGGTTGTCGCCGATGTTCGCCTCGGCGCGCGGGGTGATGTTGCCGGGCACCCGCACGGCGCCGCCCATGACGGTGACGCCGCGGACCCGTCCGGGCAGGGTAGGGTCCTGGCACAGCGCCTCGGCGAGGTTGGTGCACGGGCCGGTGGCCAGCAGGTGCAGCTCGCCGGGGTGCTGGCGGGACAGATCGAGGAGCAACCGCACGCTGGTACGCGGGTCCGGCCGCCCGGTCGCCGGCAGCGCCACGCCGCCCACGCCGTTGTCGCCGTGCACGACCTTCGCCCCGCGCTTGATCTCGCCCTCGCCGACCGCGACCGGGATGTCGTCGCGGCCGGCCAGGGCGAGCAGGCCCAGCGTGTTGCGGGCGGCCTGCACCGCCGACGTGTTGCCGTTGACCGTGCCGATGCCCTTGAGGTCGGCGCCGGGGTGGGCCAGCAGGAACGCGACGGCGATCGCGTCGTCGATGCCGGTGTCGCAGTCGAGATAGAGGATCATGCGTTCATGATGCGGCAGCCTGCGTGCCGAACGCGGTCAGGAACCGGTCCCGGAACGCGTTCATCGGCCACACCGGCGTGCCGCTGCGCGGCTTGAGGCCGTCGGCCCAGCCCCAGCCGGTGATGCGGTCGAGCACCTTCGGGTCCTTGGCGACGATGGTGATCGGCACGTCGTGGCTCGCGTTCGCGCCGGCGGCGATCGGGGACGGCTGGTGGTCGCCGAGGAAGACCATCACGAGGTTGTCGTCGCCGTACCGGGTGATCCAGTTGATCAGGGTGGTGAGCGAGTACCGGATGGACTTGCCGTACTCGGCGCGGACCTTCTTGGGCTCGGCCCACAGCGCCTTGGGCTTCGTGCCGTTCGCGACCATCGCGTGGTAGCCCGAGCCGTCGCCGACCTGGTCCCAGTCGGGCAGGTAGTCGGGGATCGGCGCCCACGGGGTGTGGCTGGACACCAGGGGCATCTCGACCATCAGCGGCTTGCGGCCCGGCCTCTTGTATTCGATGGTGTTGAGCTGCTTCAACGTGTACTGGTCGGGCATCGGCGCCCAGCTGAACTTGGGGCCGTTGTAGCCGAGGTTGCGCGAGTCCCACACCTGGTCGTAGCCGTAGAAGGCTCCCTCGGGCCAGGCCCGGGTCGCGCCGGGCATCACGCTGACCGTGCGGTGGCCCTTGTCGTGGAACGCGCGGGTGAGGGTGAGCCGGTCGGTGGAGACGAGGTTGCGGTACCGCTTCTCGTTGTTGATCCACAGCCCGGACTCGAAGGTGGCGTGCGCGAGCCAGCTGCCGCCGCCGAAGGTGGGTGAGGTGAGCCAGCCGCTGCGCGCGGCGTAGCCGGCGGCCTTCAGCTGGGCGGTGCCGGAGTCGAGGACCGGGCCGACCAGCGGGGCGAGCGCGGGGTGCTCGACGGCGCTGCGGCCGTAGCTCTCGACGAAGGTGAAGATGACGTCCTTGCCGGCCAGCGCGGTGAGCATCTGGCTCGCGGGCACGGTCGCGAAGGCGTCGTCGGCGACCTCCTTGGCGAAGTTCGCCTCGTCGCGCAGGCCGGCGCGGGCCTGGTGGGCGCGGTCCCACGCGTACGTGGCGGTGCTGCGCGCGGCGACGGGCACCGCTCCGTACACGGAGACACCGAGAGAGAAGGTCAGCGCCCAGGCCACCGCGACGCCGCCCGCGGTGATCGCCGAGCGGCGGCGGTGCCGGGCGGCGAGCGCGCCGATGCGCAGCACGGCCCAGCAGGCCACTGCCATGATCGAGACGACCAGCAGGAGGACGGCGGCGGCCGCGCCGACCGCGGCGGGCCGGCCGTAGGAGTCGGTCGCGAAGCTGAACGCGTCGTCGAACAGCACCCAGTCCAGGATCGGGTCGAACGGGCGGTTGAGCTCCTCGAAGAAGCCCATGTCCAGGCATTTCTCGACGACCAGCCAGCCGAGCAGGACACCGATGACCAGGCTCGTCACGCGACGTGGCCGCGGCGGCAGAGCGAACAGGAGCACCAGGACGAAGGCCGCTTCGATCGGAATCCGGACAAAGGTCACGGGGTTCAGGCGGGACAGGATGTTCGGGAAGATCAGGAAGGCGAAGAGGAGAAGCCCGGCCAGGACGGTGAGCGACAGCTGGATCCTGGGGCGGCGGACGAAGGCACGGACGCGTTGCAGCACGCCAGGGGGAACGGATGCACAGCCCCGGACGGTTCACCGACATTCCAAAGTCACTTCGGACCAGTACCAAAGACTCTATGGCCCGCCTTGGGGTAGGCCTAGGTTCAAGCCAACGACCGCGAAGTGAGAGGACATGCCCGTGCCGACGGCAACCTCGGACCTGCTATCGACGCCCACCGAGGCGGAGATCGCCCAGATGGACGCCTGGTGGCGTGCCGCGAACTACCTGACCATCGGCCAGATCTACTTGCAGGCCAACCCCCTGCTGCGCGAGCCGCTCAAGCCGGAGCACATCAAGCCCCGGCTGCTCGGGCACTGGGGCACCAGCCCCGGCCTGTCGTTCGTCTACGCCCACGTGTCCCGCCTGATCCGCCACACCGGGCAGGACGCTCTCTACCTCACCGGCCCCGGGCACGGCGGTCCCGCCCTGGTGGCCGCCGGGTGGCTCGAGGGCACCTACAGCGAGATCTACCCCGCCGTCACCCGGGACGAGGCGGGCATGCTGCGCCTGTTCCGCCAGTTCTCCAGCCCCGGCGGCATCCCCAGCCACGTCTCGGTCACCACGCCCGGCTCCATCCACGAGGGCGGCGAGCTGGGCTACGTGCTGGTGCACGCGTTCGGCGCGGTGATGGACAACCCCGACCTGCTCGCGATCGCCGTGGTCGGCGACGGCGAGGCCGAGACCGGGCCGCTGGAGGGCTCGTGGAAGGGCATCTCCTTCCTCAACCCGGCCCACGACGGTGCCGTGCTGCCGATCCTGCACCTCAACGGGGCGAAGATCTCCGGGCCGACGGTGCTGGCCCGCAAGGACCCGGCCGAGGTGCGCGAGCTGCTGCGCGGGCACGGCTACGAGGTGATCGAGGTCGAGGGCGCCGACCTGCCCGGCATGCACACCCGGTTCGCCGCCGCGCTCGCCTCGGCGTACGAGCAGATCAAAACCATCCAGGACACCGCCCGTACGGGCGGTGCGGACGGCACCCGGCCCCGGTGGCCGCTGATCGTGCTGCGCACCCCGAAGGGCTGGACCGGCCCCGAGGAGGTCGACGGCGTGCACGTCGCCGGCACGTTCCGGGCCCACCAGGTGCCCCTGTCCGGCGTGCGCGACAACCCCGAGCACCTGGCCCTGCTCCAGCAGTGGCTCGAGTCGTACCGGCCGGCGGAGCTGTTCGGCGACGACGGCGCCCCGGTCGAGCTGGTCCGCTCCGCCGCGCCCGAGGGCGACAAGCGGATGAGCGCCACCCCGCACGCCAACGGCGGCCTGCTCACCCGCGACCTCGACCTGCCCGACTTCCGCGACTACGCGGTCAAGGTCGACCAGCCCGCCACCGAGCGGGCCGAGTCGACCCGGCGGCTCGGCGAGATGATGCGCGACATCTACAGCCGCAACCCCGACCGGTTCCGGCTGTTCAGCCCCGACGAGACCAACAGCAACCGGCTCGGCGCCGTCTTCGAGGTCTCCGACCGGGCGTTCATGGAACACGTCACCCCCGACGACGTGGCCATCGGCCCCGGCGGCCGGGTCATGGAGGTGCTCAGCGAGCACAACTGCCACGGCTGGCTCGAGGGCTACAACCTGACCGGCCGGCACGGCCTGTTCGCCACCTACGAGGCGTTCGCGATGGTCAGCGCGTCGCAGACGGTGCAGCACAGCAAGTGGCTCGAGGAGGCGAGCCACCTGCCCTGGCGGGCCAAGGTGCCGAGCCTCAACATCCTGCTCACCTCCACCGCCTGGCGCAACGACCACAACGGCTTCTCCCACCAGGGTCCCGGCCTCATCCAGGTGGTGCTCACCCAGCGCGGCGACGTCAGCCGCATCTACCTGCCGCCGGACGCGAACTGCCTGCTGTCGGTGGCCGACCACTGCTTCCGCAGCCGCTCCTACGTCAACCTCATCGTCATCGACAAGCAGCCGCAGCTGCAGTGGCTGACCATGGACGAGGCGATCGAGCACTGCGCCCGCGGCGCCGGCGTGTGGGACTGGGCCGGCACCGACGACGGCACCAGCGACCCCGACATCGTGCTGGCCTGCGCCGGCGACGTGGTCACCATGGAGACGGTCGCCGCCGCGCAGATCCTGCGCGACAAGCTGCCCGGCCTGCGCGTGCGCGTGGTCAACGTGGTCGACCTGATGACGCTGGTGCGCCCCAAGGACCACCCGCACGGCATGAGCGAGACCCTGTTCACCGAGCTGTTCACCGACACCGTCGACGTGGTGTTCGCCTTCCACGGCTTCCCCGGCGCCATCCACCAGCTGGTGCACGGCCGCCCCGACGCCGACCGGTTCCGGGTGCGCGGCTTCATCGAGCAGGGCACGACCACCACCCCGTTCGACATGACGGTCCGCAACCGGGCGTCGCGCTACCACCTGGTCATGGACGCCATCAACAACGCCAAGCGCCTGCCCCGCGGCGCCGAGGACCTGAAGAACTGGTGCGAGTCCCAGCTGCGCCGCCACGAGTCCTACGTGGTCGAGCACCTCGAGGACATGCCGGAGGTCCGCGACTGGACCCTCGGCGACTGGGCCACCAGGTCCTGAGCCCGAGCCCCGGGCGCGGGCCGGTGGCGGCCCGTGCCCGGGACTCCTCGCCGGGAAATCGTCCGCGCGACAACGCCGTCGTCCGCCCGCCGGATGCGCGATCAGAGCCCGAACCCCGGGTGCGCAGGGTGCGGCTCCGGAACTGCCTCGGCCACTTCGCCCCCTTTCGGCTTCCGAGCCACCTGACACAGCCTTGCGGCCGCTCATCGCATCCCCCAAGATCCGGCGTCCTTGGGTGTTTGCTCTGGAGCAGCTAGCGGCTGTCCGCGCCTTGGTGCCGCCGCGGAGCCTACGCGCGGGGCCATTGCGCCAGGCGGTGGCGCAGCGCTGCGATCTCGGCGGGGCCGAGGCCGTAGAGGGCGAACCGGGCGTCGTCGAGGCGGTCCAGGTAGCGGCCCGCGTCGGCGATGTCGTCCGGGTCGAGGGCGGGGTCGGCGGCGTGCGCCAACTCCATGATCTGGGAGAGGGGGTAGCGTTCCAGCGCGGCGGCCACGTCGATGTAGTCGCGGACCTCGCGCCGGTTGACCAGGGCGGCGACCTTGGTGGCGACGAGGTCGTCGAGGTGCATGACCGGGCCGAGCTCCATGACGACGGGTGCGCGCTGCCGGTCGAGGCGGCACAGCGTGAGCCGCAGCGCCCGGTGCCCGCCGGCGACCAGGAACTCCTGGATGTCGGTGGCCATGCCCTCGAACAGCTCGTCGCCCTCCTCGGCGACCACCCGATAGCCGGCGGCCTTGAGCGCCGCGGTGACCTCGCCCGCGGCGGCGGCCACCCCGCCGGGCGCGTCGGTGAACAGGTCGACGTCCTCGGTGGGGCGGGCCACCAGGCCGTTGACCAGCCAGGCGACTCCGCCCCCGAGGACGAACCCGTGTTTGGTGGCGACGGCGAGAGCGATCCGCGCGACGTCGCGGTAGAAGTCGTCGACGCTCGCCACCCCGGTAGGTTATCCGCCGATGCGCTGCAGCACGAACCGCTGCGCGGCGGCGTTGTACTTGCGGGTGTAGCCCAGATGCGTGGCCAGGCTCGCGCCGCGCGCGCAGAAGTTGTCGCCCGTGTCGCAGTAGGACTGGATCTTCGGCGCGAAGCCGTCGAGCGGCGCGTCGCCGCCGCGCGGGAAGAGGCCGGCGGTGCGGCTCGTGCCGGCGTTGAAGTCCTTGTTCGGCACGTACCGCGGGTCGCCCATCAGGATCACCGCGGTCACCTTCGCCGCGAGCTGCGCGTTCAAGGGCTGGGTGGGGGTGGTGACCGCCTGCCGCCCGCTGCCGGCGAGCACGTCACCGATCACGTGCGCGCCCTGCGAATAGCCCATCAGCACCAGCTTGGTGCCCGGGCACTGCTGGGCCTTGCGCGTGATCTGCCCGGTCAGCGCCCGGACACCCGCGGAGACGCTGGGGCCGTACGGGTTGAGCACGGCCGGATAGTCGGTGGCCTCGGTGCTGATCGTCTGCCGGCTGGCCCGCTGCACCGAGGCGGCCAGGGAGCCGATGATGCCGGCGCCGGGCCGCTCGGTCGACGCCCGGGTGGCGATGATGTGCACCGCCGCGCACGAACCCGCCGGCGCCGCCACCTTCGTCGCGCCCCGGCCCGCCTGACCCGCCGTGTCGTTCGCCGTTCCGCCGAATGCCTGCGGCGCCGCGAACAGCCCCGCCGCGACGAGCGCGGCGCCCGCTCCGATGGTGGCGATCTTCGCCGTGTTCCCGCTTCTGCGCATCATGCCGCTCCTTCCGCCAAAAAAGCACTGCCGGTGCAGATAGCTGCCCAGTGATACGCAGCGTGGCGGCCTTGCGGTTGAACACGCAGGAGTGAATTACCTCGCCCGGCGGGTCTGTCACCGACGGTGACGTTCAAGGCTCAAGCAGTACGCGGTGCACGCAGGTGAGCATCGGAAGATCGAACTCGCCGTCCGCGGTCTCCGGCCGGCTCGCCAGGAAACCGCGGATCCGCTCCAGCGTGGCCCGTCGTTCGCCCTCCGGCATGACCAGCAGACCGGCCCGGGTGGCCAGCGTCGCCACCAGCGAGTCCGCGGTGCGGCGCTGCCCGTGCGCGAACGCGGCCCGCTGCGGCTCGCCGAAGCCGGGCACGCGCATCCCGGCCGTGGCGGCGCGCCAGCTCGCCGGGGTGTCGCGCGGGCCGACGACCGCCGGGCCGCCGGCGCGTGCCAGCTCGGCGACCCACGCGACGCTGTCGTCCAGCACGTTCCAGAGCCCGGCCAGGACGCCGCCCGGCGTGAGCACCCGGGCGATCTCCGGCCCGGCGGCGGCCAGGTCGAACCAGTGCATGGCGTTGCCCCGACAGCACCGCGTCGACGGCCGCGCCCGGCAGCGGGATCGCCTCGGCGCTGCCCTGGTGCGCGGCGGCACCGGGCAGCGCGCGGCGCAGCTCGGCCAGCATCGCGGCGTCCGGCTCGACCGCGGTGACCTCGGCCCCGGCGGCGATCAGCGTGGCGGTGAGCTTGCCGGTCCCGGCACCGAGGTCGAGCACCCGCCGGCCGGGTGCCGGGTCGAGTGCCCACCGCACGGCGGCGAGGGCGTAATCGGGACGGTGCTCGGCATAGGCGGTGGCGGCGGTCCCGAACGACGAGGCGTGATCCATGCGGTCACCCTAGGAGGGCGGCGCCATCCCGTTCTGGGCGTCGTAGGCGCGCCGGGCCTGCTCCACCCGGCCCAGGCTGGCGTCGGCCCACGTGGTCAGGTGCGCGAAGAGGGGCCCGAGGCTGGCGCCCAGCTCGGTGATCTCGTACTCCACCCGGGGTGGCACCTCGGCGTGATAGCTGCGCCGCACGAGCCCGTCGCGCTCGAGCTGGCGCAGCCGCTGCGTGAGCACCTTGGGCGTGATGCTCGTCAGCCGGCCCTTCAGCTCGACGAAACGCTGCCGGCCGTGCTCGTGCAGGGTCCACAGGATGGGCGTCGTCCACCGGCTGAACACGATGTCCACGACCGGGGAGACAGGGCAGGCGAGCTCGGGATCCGCCGACCGTCTCATGTGTCCCTCCGCCTCATGTGTGCTGCGCCACAAACCCATTAGTATCCTGTAGGTACCTACTATATCGACGCTACTAGCGTTGCCGTCAGCCGCGCGAACGACGCGGCCGAACGGGAGAACCAGCATGTACGTCGTGATAGGCGCCACCGGCAACGTCGGCCGTCCGCTCGTGTCGCTGCTCGCCTCCGCCGGCGACCCGGTGACCGCCGTGTCCCGCGGGCGCCGCCCGGCCGCGCCGGACGGGGTCCGCCACCGGCGCGCCGACCTCGAACGCCCGCAGAGCCTGCGCCCGGCGCTCGACGGCGCCGAGGCGCTCTTCCTGCTCGTCGAGGGCGCCGGAGCCCACCTCGACATGCCCGAGATCCTGCGGGTCGCCGTCTCCGCCGGGGTGAAGCGCCTCGTGCTCCAGTCGTCGCAGGCGGTCCGCACCCGGCCGGGGGCGGCCTCGCACGCGCCCCTGGCCGCCATCGAGGAGCTCGTCCGCCAATCCGGTCTGGGGTGGACGATCCTGCGCCCCGGCGGCTTCGCCTCCAACGCCCTCGCCTGGGCCGAGCCGATCCGGGCCGGGCGGGTCGTGGCGGCACCCTTCGGCGACGTGGGGCTGCCGGTGGTCGATCCGCAGGACATCGCCGAGGTGGCCGCCGCCGCGCTGCGCGACCCCGCCCACGACGGCCGGACGTACGAGCTGACCGGCCCGGCCCTGACCACCCCGCGTGACCGTGTCGCGGACCTGGCGGCCGCGCTGGGGGAGCCGATCCGCTTCGTCGAGCAGACACCGGACGAGGCCCGCGCCCAGATGCTGCGGTTCATGCCGCCGGAGGTGGTCGAGGGCACGCTGGCGATCCTCGGCAGCCCGGCCGAGGCCGAACGGCGGATCAGCCCGGACGTGGCGACCGTGCTGGGCCGCCCGCCGCAGCCGTTCGCGGCATGGGCCGCCCGCGCCGTCGACGCGTTCCGCGCCACCCCGTGAACCGGATCCGGATCATGTAGCGGCTGTGCCGCCGAGGGCGCGCTCGGCCCACTGTGTCACTTCGCGGCGGCCCCGGAGCCGGACCACGATCACGTCGTCGCCGCGCTGGTCCAGCAGCGCCGCCACCCGCCGTCCCGGGCCACCGTGCGTACGCCAGGCCCAGCGGAGCACATGCTCAGGATCGGTGAACACGGTCCAGAGCGGCGGCTCGACGTTGCCGTTCCACAGCTCCCGGCGCTGAAGGCGACGGGCGAGGGTGCGGCCGACGACCTGGCGCATCACCAGGTGACGGGGATGGTCCAGCCACACCACGCAGTCCGCCCGGCCGTGCAGCAGGTCACCGAGCTTCGCGGTGTACTGCCATTCGGTGACCCAGCGCGGTTGCCGCGCGAAGGCCTCGACGTCGGCGGCGAACGCCGGCCGCGGCTGCCAGTTCGGCCCGTGGTGCAGGGCGTCGAGCTCGACCCGGGGCAGCTGCCACCGCTGGGCGACGAGCGTGGCGAGAGTCGTCTTGCCCGCGCCGGAGGTGCCCGCTATCAGCACCCGCTGGGGCCGGCCGGGCAAGGTGTCGTGCCATCTCAGCAGCGGCACGGTCAGCTGGCCGGGACGGCCTCGGCGAGCCGGTCGGCGGCGCGGCGGGCGGCGGCCAGGCGCAGCCGGGGGTGCCGGGTCTCCCAGGCGGCGCGGACGGCGCGGGGGAGGTTCAGGTCGGGCCACACGCGCGCCAGGGTCGCGCCGTCGAGGTAGGTGCGCAGCTCGTCGACGCGGATGGCCTCGCGCAGGACGTTCTCGTACATCCAGGTGAGCATGGTCGGCTCGGACAGGTCGAAGGCGCGCTGCGGCCCCCACCAGAGCCGGAGCGGCAAGGCGACCAGGCCGGTCGTGGGGCCGCGCAACTCGCCGAGGGTGCCCGCCACGAGAACCGGCCGGTGCGGCCGAGCGAGGTGAACGTGAGCAACAGTGGCGCGCATGCGATCAGCGTAAACCGACGTTGCTGGAGAAACGTAATTCCTAGAGTCCTAGGATGCTCTATAGGCAGTGCGGCACGCCGCACCAAAACACCAATACGACGGCTTCGCCGACGTCCCCCTCAAAGAACCGTGGAGAGCCGGGCCTGGACCACTAGCTCGTGCAACGCGGTGACCGCCTCGTCCGGCGGCGTGGGCGGAAGAGACGACGCGTCGCGGGCGGCTTCCAATTCCGCCCGCAGTTCTTCCGCGTCGTGAAGCAGCCTGGAAGTCAGTGCGGCGGGGAACGGGCCGTGCTCGGCGTCGCGTTTGCGGGCGATCAGTTCCGGCACGTAGGCGATTTCGGCGCCGAGGACGTTGAGGTCCGTTTGCAATTCCCCGGTGCGCATCAGATGGCGGCCGGTGAGCAGAACGCGCAGCAGATACAGCGCCGGTTTGAGCTCACCGGTCTTGTCGAACAGCTTGCGCTGGGTGGCGGCGAAGCCCAGATAGTGGTGGGCGTGGTTGCTGGTGACGAAGGCGCCGGCGAGCTCGGTGAGCGTGGCGTGCAGCGGGCTGGTGGCGACGACCAGCGGCGAGAGCAGCTGTTCGAGGACGTAGCCGTTGCGGCTGTTGAGCAGGCGGGCGAACTTGAGCAGGTCGTGGCTGACCACGTCGAGCTCGACGCCGTCGCGGACGCCGGAGCTCTGGAGGGTTTCGGGGCCGGTGCGCAGGCCGACGACCGCGGAGGCGCTCAGCAGGTGGGCGGCGCGCAGGTCGAGGTCGGAGTCGGTGGAGGCGAAGCCGTAGAGGTGGGCGCCGCTGACCGTCGCGAAGATCACCGGGTGGGGGAGGGCGGCGACGATGTCCGCGGACCAGGAGGGCACGTCGAGCGTCATCGCAGTCCTCGTTCTCGTACCCGGGTCAGCAGGTGGTTGATGGTGTCGCGGTCGGGGGTGGCGGGCAGCCGGGTCTCGGCGGCGGCGGTGGCGAGGTCGTTCTGCAGCTCGGTGGCCCAGGCGGTGATCTCGGGCCAGGGGACGTGGCCGTGTTTGACGGCGAGCAGGCGGTCGCGGTGGCCGGTGACGTCGAGCAGGATCTCGCCGGTGCGCAGGACGTGGGTGCCGGCCATGAGCAGGCGGATCATGTGCATGGCCTGTTTGTGGTTGGTCTCGCCGGTGCGCTCGCGGCGGTTGGCGACGCGGGTGAGCTGGTCGCGGGCGTACGAGCCGTAGGTGTCGGCGACGCGGCGGGAGAGGAAGGCGTGGCGTACGGAGCGCAGGTCTTCGCCGTCGGCGGTGAGGGTCACGACGAGGGGCGACCAGAGCACTTCGAGGACGGTGGGGTTGGCCTGCAGGGCGAGGGTGCAGAAGCGCTCGATCTCCCAGGAGAACTCTTCGTCGCGGGGGCCGTCGCGGTGGGTGGGTGGTTTGTCGAGGCGCCAGAAGAGGCGGGTGGGTGCGGCGTAGACGCCGCGGCGGTCGTGGTCGGAGCCCGGCACGGCGAGGCCGTAGGCGCGGGAGCCGACCACGACCCCGAGGATGGTGGTCATGGCAGGTCGAGGACCGTGCCGTCGATCGCGCCGATCTCGTCGTCGCTGAGGGGGAGGTTGTCGATGGCGGCGACGTTGTTCTCGAGCTGTTCGACGCTGCTGGCGCCGATGATGAGGCTGGTCATGCGCTCGTCGCGCAGGGCCCAGGCGAGGGCCATCTGGGCGAGGGACTGGCCGCGGCGCTTGGCGATGTCGTTGAGGGCGTGGATGCGGCCGAGGGTGGCGTTGTCGAGGTCGCTCTCGTTGAGGAAGACGCTGGTGCGCACGCGGCTGTCGTCGGGGATGCCGCCGAGGTAGCGGTCGGTGAGCAGGCCCTGCTGCAGGGGGCTGTAGGCGATGCAGCCGGCGCCGGCGGTCTCGAGGGTGTCGAGCAGGTTGTCCTTCTCGATCCAGCGGTTGAGGATCGAGTAGGAGGGCTGGTGGATGAGCAGGGGGGTGCCGAGGTCGCGCAGGATGGCGGCCGCGGCGGCGGTCTGCTCGGAGGTGTAGTTGCTGAGGCCGACGTATTGGGCTTTGCCGGCGCGGACGACGGCGTCGAGGGCGCCCATGGTCTCCTCGAGCGGGGTGTCGGGGTCGGGCCGGTGGTGGTAGAAGATGTCGACGTAGTCCAGGCCGAGGCGCTTGAGGGACTGGTCGAGGCTGCTGACGAGGTATTTGCGGCTGCCCCACTCGCCGTAGGGGCCGGGCCACATGTAGTAGCCGGCCTTGGTGGAGATGACGATCTCGTCGCGGTGGGCCTTGAGGTCGGTGCCGAGGATGCGGCCGAAGTTGGTTTCGGCGCTGCCGGGCGGCGGCCCGTAGTTGTTGGCCAGGTCGAAGTGGGTGACGCCGAGGTCGAAGGCGCGGCGGACGATGTCGCGCTGGCGCTGCCAGGGGCGGGCGTCGCCGAAGTTGTGCCAGAGGCCGAGGGAGATGACGGGCAGGCGCAGACCGCTGCGGCCCGTGCGCCGGTAGGTCATGGTGTCGTAGCGGTTGTCCGCGGGGGTGTAGGTCACAGTCCTACCCTTCCGGTTTCCTGGCTGTGCTTTGTCCACTGGTAGTTTGGTCCCTAGCCATGCGGGAGAGATCACCAGGGTTAGCTGGTGGCGCCGAAGGGGCAAATCCTCCCCGGAACCTCTCAGGCACAAAGGACCGCATGGGCAGGCGACTCTGAAGCGTGCGAGCAGCGCGTGACAGAGGGGGAGGCCGCCTTGTCGACCTCTCCTAGGAGCCGTCATGACGTTCGCATCCCGGCACATCGGTCCGGACCAGGACGAGCAGACCCATATGCTCAAGACCATCGGGTACGCGTCGCTGGACGCCCTGATGGATGCCGCGATCCCCGAGGTGATTCGCTGGCACGGCACTCTCGACCTCCCCGCCGCGGCGAGTGAGGAGGAGACGATCGCGGAGTTGCGGGCGATCGCGGGGCGCAACGAGGTGACGACCTCGATGATCGGCCTGGGGTATTACGGGACGTTCACGCCGGCGGTGATCAGGCGGAACGTGCTGGAGAACCCGGCGTGGTACACGGCGTACACGCCGTATCAGCCGGAGATCAGCCAGGGCCGGCTGGAGGCGTTGCTGAACTTCCAGACGATGGTGACCGATCTGACCGGGCTGACGACGGCGAACGCGTCGATGCTGGACGAGGGCACGGCGGTGGCCGAGGCGATGACGCTGGCGCGGCGGGCGTCGAAGTCGAAGTCGGCGGTGTACGTGGTGGACGCGGACACGTTGCCGCAGACGTTGTCGGTGTTGCGGACCCGGGCGGAGCCGCTGGGCATCGAGCTGCGGCTGGTGGATCTGGACGCGGGCGCGGAGTTGCCGGCGGAGTTCTTCGGTCTGCATCTGCAATACCCGGGGGCGTCGGGAGCCGTACGGGATCACGCGGCGCTCGTGGAGGCGGCGCACGCGGTGGGTGCGCTGGTGACGGTGGCGGCCGATCTGCTGGCGCTGACGTTGTTGCGGGCGCCGGGGGAGATCGGCGCGGACATCGCGGCGGGCACGACGCAGCGGTTCGGGGTGCCGTTGGGCTTCGGTGGCCCGCACGCCGGCTATCTGGCGGTGCGCTCGGGGCTGGAGCGGTCGTTGCCGGGCCGGCTGGTGGGTGTGTCGAAGGACGCGGACGGTGCTCCGGCGTACCGGCTGGCTTTGCAGACGCGTGAGCAGCACATCCGCCGGGAGAAGGCGACGAGCAACATCTGCACGGCGCAGGTGCTGCTGGCGGTGATGGCCAGCATGTACGCGGTGTATCACGGGCCGGCGGGGCTGCGGGCGATCGCGAAGCGGGTGCATGATCACGCGCTGCTGGTGGCGGGGAGTCTGCGGGCGGCGGGGATCGCGGTGAGCAGTGACGCGTTCTTCGACACGGTGACGGCGGTGGTGCCGGGGCGGGCCGCGCAGATCGTGGCGGCTGCGGCGGCCGAGGGTGTGGACCTGCGGCTGGTGGACGCGGATCACGTGTCGGTGGCGTGTGACGAGACGACCACGGCGGCGCATGTGGCGACGGTGCTGACCGCGTTCGGGGTGCCGGCCGCGGCGCCGGCGGAGTGCGGGGCGAAGCCGCTGGGGCGTACCAGTGAGTATCTGACGCATCCGGTGTTCCGGTCGCATCACTCGGAGACGAGCATGCTGCGGTATCTGCGCAAGCTGTCGGACCGGGACTACGCGCTGGACCGGGGCATGATCCCGCTGGGGTCGTGCACGATGAAGCTGAACGCCACCACGGAGATGGAGCCGGTGACCTGGCCGGAGTTCGCGAACATCCATCCGTACGCGCCGGCGTCGCGGACGGCCGGGTATGAGCATCTGGTGTCGTCGCTGGAGGGCTGGCTCGCGGAGATCACCGGCTATGACGCGGTGAGTGTGCAGCCGAACGCGGGGTCGCAGGGTGAGCTGGCGGGTCTGCTGGCGATTCGTGGTTATCACCGGTCGCGGGGCGAGGAGCACCGCACGGTGTGCCTTATCCCGTCGAGTGCGCACGGGACGAACGCGGCGAGCGCGGTGATGGCGGGCATGCGGGTGGTGGTGGTCGCGTGCGACGAGAACGGCAACGTGGACATGGCGGACCTGCACGCCAAGATCGATGCTTTCCGGGACAGCCTCGCGGCGATCATGGTGACGTACCCGTCGACCCATGGGGTGTACGAGACGTCGATCGCGGACCTGTGCGCGGCGGTGCACGACGCGGGCGGCCAGGTGTACGTGGACGGGGCGAACCTGAACGCGCTGGTCGGCTATGCGCGGCCGGGCCGGTTCGGCGCGGACGTGTCGCACCTGAACCTGCACAAGACGTTCTGCATCCCGCACGGTGGTGGCGGCCCGGGTGTCGGCCCGGTGGCGGTGCGTGCGCACCTGGCGCAGTTCCTGCCGGGTGACCCGCTGGCCTCCGGGGAGCACCACGCGGTGTCGGCGGCGGCGCACGGGTCGGCGGGCATCCTGCCGATCTCGTGGGCTTATCTGCGGATGATGGGCCCGGACGGGCTCGTCGCGGCGACCGGTGCGGCGGTGCTGGCGGCCAACTATGTGGCGGCGCGGCTCGGCACGCATTTCCCGGTGCTGTACGCGGGCAACAACGGCCTGGTGGCGCACGAGTGCATCCTCGACCTGCGGCCGATCACGAAGGCGACCGGGGTGTCCGTGGACGACGTGGCGAAGCGGCTGATCGACTACGGGTTCCACGCGCCGACGATGTCGTTCCCGGTGGCCGGCACGCTGATGGTGGAGCCGACCGAGAGCGAGGACCTCGCGGAGCTGGACCGGTTCTGCGACGCGATGATCGCGATCAAGGGGGAGATCGATCAGGTGGCGGCGGGCGTGTGGCCGGCGGGGGACAACCCGCTGGCGAACGCGCCGCACACGGCGGCCGCGGTGACGGCGGATGAGTGGGAGCACCCGTACCCGCGGTCGGTGGCGGGTTTCCCGGCCGGGGTGGACCGGACGGCGAAGTACTGGCCGCCGGTGCGCCGCATCGACGGGGCCTACGGGGATCGCAACCTCGTGTGCTCGTGCCCGGACCCGTCGGCGTTCGAGGAGTGAGCCCGGTCGGCCCTGGTCTGGGGGTGCTCCCTCAGGCCAGGGTCGGCGTTCTTGATCCGCTACTGTGAGTAACGGCTGGGGCGGGGTGCTCGCCTACGCCGCGAGGGCGTGCCGGGCGGGTCCCCGGTGCGGCTCGATCATGGTGCCGTCGGGGAGGATCTCACCCGTGTCCTCGAAGACGATGACGCCGTTGCAGAGCAGGCTCCAGCCTTGCTCGCGGAAGGTGGCGACGGTCCGCGCGGCCTCGCGGTCGACGGCCTCGGCGTTGGGACAGGGGGTCTTGTGCTGGCACAACATCGTGGTTCTCCGGTCGGGGGCTGTGTGAAGACTCACAACGACGGTGACGGACGTTACCTCAACTCGAACGACCTCGGATCGGGCGGGTGACGGCGTCCCCTTGAAAGAATCCTCGGTTCCGATGGTCCACGGAACTCCTCCGATCGACCACTTCCCGACACCTGTTCAGGGGCCGTCGCCCGGTGCCCCGGCGTCCTGCCAGGGCCGTCACCGTGCGTCAACGGTGTTCCAGTGGTTCCGGTGTGACGGTGGTGACCCTGCCGAGCTTGTCGCTGAGTTCTTCGGAGCCAACGGACTGCCGGTGCGAAACATTGGCCGAACGGCTACCCGAGTTCGCCCGATCGTCGATGGCTCGGTCTGCGGGGCCGCACTGTACGTGTCGGCGGATGCCGGATCGGTGATGGCCGGGGGCACCCTCGGCGCCCCGTCCCCCGTGCCGGCGATCCCCGACGTGTACGCGGTCGTCCACGTCCACGCCGGCGCCGGCTCCGATGGTGCGGCACCCGCGCAAGACCCCGCGTACGACCTCGGCCCGTGGACGCCGAGCTGGACAGCGGCCGAGCACGCTGAAGCGGTTCAGGCCGTCCGCGAGGCCATCGGGCGCGGCGACGTCTACCAGGCCAACGTCGTGGGGCACGCCAGCGCCCCGTACACGGGAGATCCGGCCGCGGCCCTGCACCGGGTGGCCGCGCTGCCCGGCGCGCGCTACGGCGGCGTGCTGGCGGGCGACGGCTGGGCCCTGGCCACCGCCTCTCCCGAGACGCTGGTCGAGGTCCGCGACGGCCGGGTCGTCACCCGGCCCATCAAGGGCACCCGCCCGGCCACCGCGGCGGGCCGCCGGGAACTGCTCGCGTCGGCCAAGGAACGCGCCGAGCACGTGATGATCGTCGACCTGGAGCGCAACGACCTGTCCCGGCTGAGCGGCCTCGGCCCGGTCACCGTCGACGAGCTGTTCGCCGTACGCCGGTGGGCGGGCCTGTGGCAGGCGGAGTCGGTGGTGTCCGCGCCCGTGGTGGGCCGGCTCGACCTGCCCGACCTGCTGCGCGCGGTCTGCCCCGGCGGATCGGTCACCGGCGCGCCGAAACTCGCGGCGCTCGCCGAGATCGCCCGGCTGGAGCCGGTCGGCCGCGGGGTGAGCATGGGCGCGGTCGGCTGGATCGGGCATGACCACATCGACCTGGGCCTGACCATCCGCACCGTGGCGGCCGACGGGCACCGCCTGCACGCCTGGGCCGGCGGCGGCATCACCTGGGACAGCGACCCGGCCGCCGAGGTGGCCGAGGCCGCCGCCAAGGCCGCCCCGATCCGCGCGGCCCTCGCCCCACTGCCGGCCTGACGCTTCCTGTCGTACCCCCGTGGCAGGGTGACTGCCGTGCCGAAGACGCAGTACTACACCGCGACCACGCTCGACGGTTACCTCGCCGACGAGCACAACTCCCTCGACTGGCTGTTCGAGGTCGACGAGGGCGACCCCGGCGGCCGCGCCGACGAGGCCGGCGTCACCCCGTTCGCCGCCTTCTTCGCCGGCGTCGGCGCCTTCGCCATGGGCGCCACCACCTACGAGTGGGTCCTGGCCCACGACTCCCTGACCGACAATCCGCTCAAATGGGCCGACTACTACGGCGACGTGCCGGCCTGGGTCTTCACCCACCGCGAGCTGCCGCCGATCCCCGGCGCCAGGCTCACCTTCGTGCGCGGCGACGTGCGCCCCGTCCACGAGGCCATGACAGCGGCGGCGGCCGGCAAGAACATCTGGCTGGTCGGCGGCGGCGACCTGGTGGGCGCCTTCGCCGACGCCGCCCTGCTCGACGAGATCATCGTCGGCGTCGCCCCGGTCACCCTCGGCGCGGGTGCGCCGCTGCTGCCGCGCCGGCTCACCGCCAAACGCCTCACCCTCACCGCCGTGCGGCAGCGCGGCCAGTTCGCCTACCTGACCTACGCCGTTGGGCCGCCCTCCGCCGACCAGCCCGCCGACCAGCCCGCCTCGACCGGCTGACCGCCGGCCAGGCTGCCGCGGATGTGCCATCCGGTCCCTTCGCCGGCCGCTCGGCCACGCTCCGCTGACCAGGCCCGACGCCGATTCATCTGCGGCGGCCAGTCGGGGGGCCTGACTCTGATCTGCTGAGCAAGCCGCCGATTCACCTGCCCGGTCACCTGGGCGCCGGCCCCGGTCAGCTCGCCTGAGGACTGCCGGAGTGAGTGTCGGGACCGCCGGCGCTTGCCCTCCTCGGCCGGCCGTCTTGGCCGACGACCGGCCCGGATCGACCGGCCCGGATCGACCGGCCCGGATCGACCGAGCCGGGCTAGCGCGCGGGTCGGGCGCTATGTCCGTATTTCGGGCGGAGGCGGATTGTCGCTGAAAAAAGTCGGTGGCGGCGGTCACCGAACGGCAGGGGTGGCGCGTCTACGCCCATAGGGCGGTGGTGCGGCCGTTCGCTGACGGAAAGGCGGGAAGGTGACCGAAGACCTGCGGGCGCTGCTGCGGGCCGATCTCAACGCGGAGCGGCCGCCTCCGCTCGGCGACGTCGTGGGGGCGGCGCTGCGCGACGGCAAGCGGATCCAGCGTCACCGGCGATGGCTCGCGGCGGGCGGAGGTGCCGTGGGTGTGCTGGCGGCCGTTGTGGTCGGCGGCGGCGTCCTGTCAGTGCAGGGGCCGGGGGTGCCGGCGAGTGGGGTCGTCGGCGTGGCCGCGGCGCCCAGCGCCGCCGTGCCGAGCGCCACCGCGCCGGGGTCGAGCGCGGGCGGGCCCGGCGGGGACGAGTTCGGGCTGAGCGGCGGCGCGGCGCAGCGGGTCGCACCCACGGTGACGGCGCCGGGGCGCAACGTGGAGAAGCCGGCCGGGTTTCCTCCCGGATCCGTGCCGACCGGCCCGGGCGTGCCGGCCAGCCCGGCGGCGCCGCGTACCTTCGCCGTGGTCAGCGGGACGCACACGCCCGTCGGCACCCAGAAGAAGGCGACGGCCGCGGCGATGGTCTACCTGCTCGAGCAGTTGCTGCCGCCGGGGCTGACGGGCAGCTACAGCGTGGCGGCCGGCGGTGAGCTGCGCGTGCAGGCCTACCTCAACGACGGGCGCGGGCCCGGCATGGTGCGGGTGGGCCTGTCACGCGAGGACGCCGGCGCGCCGCGCCCGCCGCGGGGCGGCACGGCGAAAGTGGTGATCGTGAACTATCCGGACGACTGCGAGCGGAACACGTCGGTCAGCGTGGGCTGGCCGGACGGCACGGTCGTGCAGCTGGACATCGCGTCCTGCCTCGCCTTCGACGGCGTCAGCAACCCACCGGCGCGGCCACCGCTCGACCCCGACCTCGGCGTGAAGATCGCCGCGGATCCGCGGTGGGGGCTGCTGATGGACGGCAGCCTCGTCGACAAGGCCGCCGCGATGTACTCGACGCTGCCGGTGTTCGCCGGATGAGCGCCGACGAGGAGTTCGCCGAGTTCGCGAACGCGCACGCCGAGCGGCTGCGCACCACCGCGTTCATGCTGTGCCGCGACTGGCACCTCGCGCAGGACCTCACCCAGACGGCGCTGACCAAGCTGTATTTGAGCTGGCGCAAGGCGGTGCAGGCGGACAACCTGCTCGCGTACACCCAGAAGATCCTGTTGCGCAGCTATCTGGACCACCGCCGGCGCCGCTCGTCGGGCGAGGCGACGCCGGGCGTGCTGGCGGAGCCGGCTTATCGGGAGAGCCCCGAGCTGCGGCTGACGATGCTGGACGCGCTGGGGCGGCTGCCCGAACGGGACCGGGCCATCGTGATCCTGCGCTACTTCGAGGACTACAGCGTCGAGCAGGTCGCCGACGTGCTGGAGCTGCCGGTCAGCGTGGTCAAGAGCCAGACCCGCCGGTCGCTGGCCAAGCTGCGCCAGCTGCTCGCCGCCGACCAGCTGGCCCTGTTCGGCTGACCGGCACGGCGGTCCGACCCGTCAGGTAACGACCGGCACGGCGGGCCGACCCGTCAGGCACCGACCGGCACGGCGGGCGCACTCGTCGGGTAACGACCGGATAGGCTTTGGACCATGACAGTTCGGCCCATCCGGATCTTCGGCGACGCGGTCCTGCGCACCGAGGCCGACCCGGTGACCTCGTTCGACGCGGAGCTGGGCGCCCTGATCGACGATCTCGAGGACACGGTACGGGTCCCCGGCCGCGCCGGCGTGGCCGCACCTCAGATCGGCGTCAGCCTGCGCGCGTTCTCCTACAACGTCGGCGGCGTCGTCGGCCACATGATCAACCCGGTGCTCAGCGACTTCGCCGGCGAACAGGACGACGAAGAGGCCTGCCTGTCCCTGCCCGGCCTCGGCTTCCCCACCAAACGGGCCATGTCGGTCACCGCCCGCGGCGTCGACCGCCACGGCGAGCCCATCGTGATCCACGGCACCGGCTTCCTGGCCCGCGCCCTGCAACACGAGACCGACCACCTCGCCGGCACCCTCTACATCGACACCCTCACCGGCGACATCCGCCGCCAGGCCCTCCGCGAACTGCGCCGCGTGCGCCCCACCCCGCCGGGCCGCTGACCTCCGCGGCAAATGAGTGGTACACCGCCATCGGCGCCTCGATACTGCGCCGATGACTGCCACCCTGCTGCGGCCTCGTGCCCTCGCGCCCGGTGACCTCGTCGTCGTGGCGTCGCTGTCCGGGCCGCTGCATGCCGCCTACGAGACTGATCTCGCGCAAGCGGTCGGCGTGCTCGAGCGGATGGGGTTCCGTGTGCGGCGGGCGCCGCTGCTCGAAGCGGGCCGGCGCCGCTGGTGGAGCGCGGCCCGGCCGGCGGAGATCGCCGCGGAGCTCAACGGGCTGCTGCGTGACCCCGAGGTCCGGGCGATCGTGGCGCACGACGGTGGGCAGACCGTGCTCGGCTACCTCGACCTGATCGACGTGGGCGCGGTCCTGGCCGATCCCAAGCCGATCCTCGGCTACAGCGACATCTCGCTGCTGCATCTGGTGCTGCACGCGCGCACGGGGCTGGTCGGCTTCCATGCCGACCTTGCGACCCCCGGGCTCGGCGGGGCGTGGCAGCGGGCGGCGCCGGCCCGCCGGGAGCAGCTCGAGCGGCTCTACCGGGCGCTGCTGACGAGCACGGACCCGATCGGCGCGCTGCCCGCGAGTCCGTCGTGGGAGTGCTGGCGGCCCGGCCGCGCCGAGGGGCCGCTGCTCGGCGGGGTGATCAACCGGATCGTGCTGGCGCAGGCGACGCCGTTCGGGCTGCCGGTCGAACGGTTCGACGGTGCGGTGCTGTTCTGGGAGGAGATGGGCGGGCACGCCTCGTACGTGTGGAGCTATCTGCACGTGCTGCGCCACTGCGGCATCCTCGACCGCATCGCCGGCATGGTCGTGGGCACCCCGCACGCGATCGACGGTCTCGCGCCGGCCGGCGGATCGCCGGGGCTCGCCGAGATCGTCCTGGACGTGCTCGGCGACCGGGACATCCCGGTCCTCGGCAACGTCGACGTCGGCCACGCCGGCCCGAACCTGCCGATGCCGGTCGGGGTCCGCGCCGCCCTGGACGCCGGCCGGCGGACGCTGTCGCTGCTCGAACCGGCGACCGAGGTGGCCGCCGTGCCGGGCCGGTAGCGGCACCGGCTCACGGAGGCGGCCGCGGGGACGTGCCGGTGTCAGGCCCGCAGCGGCTGAGGGATGGGCGCCGCCGGTCCCAGGGCCGCGCCGAAGTGCTCGGTGAACGCGTGCGAACCGGCCTCGGTCAGGCGCAGGGCGCGGCCGCTGCCGGCGCGGATCAGCCAGGTGGCCGACAGCGCGTGCTGCAGGATCGCGGCGCCGGTGATGCCGGCCAGGTGCGGGCGGCGCTCGGTCCAGTCGAGGCAGTCGCGCAGCAGCGGGCGGCGGCCGCGCGGTGACAGCACGATGCCGAGGCCGTCGAGCAGGGCGCGGCCCGCGTCCGTCAAGGACAGGCCGTTGTCCCTGCTCAGCAGGCCGGTGGTGGTCATGCCGTCGGCCAGGGCGACGCCGACGGCGCCGGCGAGGTGGTCGTAGCAGGTGCGCGCGTACGCGAGGTTGCGCCGGCGGGTGGCGGCGGCGAGGCCGCGTACCGGGGCGGGGGTGTGCTCGGTGGTGGCCGTGACCGTCTCGATCAGGGTGGCCACGCCGGGGCCGGCGAGGCTCAGGTAGCGGTGCCGGCCCTGCCGGTGCTGGGTGAGCAGGCCCCCGGCGACCAGGCGGTCGGCGTGCTCGCTGGCGGTGGACAGCGCGACCCCGGCGTGGCGGGCGAGCTCCCCGACGGTCCAGGCGCGGCCGTCCATCAGCGCCAGGCAGAACGCGGCGCGGGTGCGGTCGGCCAGCAGGCTCGCCCAGGCGGCGAGCGACGAGGCGTCGTCCATGACCCCGATCATGCCGGTACGGCGGTTCGGCGCGCGCCGAAGGATCAGGTGATGACGAACGCGGGCGGGTCGTGGCGCAGGAACTCGTGGTGGGAGATGTCCCAGCCGTACGCGCCGGTGCGCGCGAACAGCAGCACGTCGCCGGCGCGCAGCCGGGTCACGTGCCGGCCGCGGGTGAGCACGTCGCGGGGGGTGCACAGCTCGCCGACCGCGTCGACCTCGGTGTCGGTGACCTGCGGGCGCGGGTACGGGTGCGGCCAGTCGTCGACCGGCAGGATCGTGAACGGGTGCGAGTAGCCCCAGGCGGCCGGCAGCCGGAAATGGTGCGTGCCGCCGCGCAGCACCGCGAACGTCCGGCCGTGGGTGGTCTTGAGGTCGAGGACCTCGGCGGCGTACGTGCCGGCGTCCGCGGCCAGGTAGCGGCCCGGCTCGAAGATCAGGTCGACGCCGCCGGGGACGGTGATGCCGCGCAGCGGGGACAGGTCCATCGACGCCGACGACAGGTAGTCCACGCCGAAGCCGCCGCCGACGTTGATCACGCGCAGGTCGTCGAGGCCCTGGGCGAGCGACCACGCGATCGCGTCGCGCACGAACGCGGCGTGGGCGTGGCCGTCCATGTTGTTGGACACGGCGTGCAGGTGGAAACCGATGATCCGCACACCCGGTACGGCCAGCGCCTCGGCGAGCTGCGCCTCGTCGACGCCGAACGGGGTCGGTGTGCCGGTCATCGTGTGGCTGCCGCGCAGGCCGCCGCCGGGACGGTTGACCCGCAGCACCACCTCCGGGACGGCGGCGGGGGACAGGGCGGCGATACGGCGCAGCTCGTGGACGCTCTCCGCGTTGATCAGCACCCCGGCGGCGAGGGCGGCGCGCAGCTCCGCGTCGGTCTTGCCGGGGCCGCCGAACACGATCCGGCGCGCGCCGGCGGCCCGGGCCAGGGCGAGCTCGCCGCCGGAGGCGACCTCCAGGCCGTCGCAGGCGGCGGCCAGCACCTCCAGCACCGCCGGGTGGCCGTTGGCCTTCACCGCGTACAGCAGGGAGGACCCCGCCGGGATCGCCTGCCGCACCGACGCGGCCCGCGCGCGCAGCGTCGCGGTGTCGTAGAGATACGCGCACACCGGGCGCGGCAGGTCAGGCGGGAGCATGCAGCGGGTTCCGCACCGGCACGTAGAGGTCGCCCTCGCCGGCCAGCCGCATGCGCACCAGCGCCTTGTGCGGGACCGTCGGGGCGGTGAACGCGGCGTGGTCGTCGCCGTCGGCGTGCTCGTCGAGGACCTCCCGCACGATCCGCCAGGCGCGGTCCTCGTCCAGGTCCAGGCGCATGACCAGCTCGCCCAGGTGGGCCTGGAACATCGTGTAGCCGATCTTCGCGCGGAGCACGTCCAGGTCGCCGGTGCCGACCACCGAGCCGGGCCACAGGGTGATGTTGTGCCCGGCCTGGCGCAGCCGCCCCGGGTGCAGGCGCAGCCCGGCGAAGTCGCGCAGCGCCAGCCGGTGCGGGCGGCCGTCGACGAACGTCGGCAGGCAGTTCTGCAGGTGGGCCTCCAGGGCGACCCCCTGGGCGGTGAAGCGCAGCAGCGGCGGCATCAGCAGCTCGGCGTACTCGCGCAGCCACACCGCCGGATCGCCGGTGACCAGCTCGTCGAGCAGCAGCGGCAGCGCGCCGCCCGGGATCGCCCGCTCGCCCGGCCGCAGCCGGCCGGTGAGACCGTCGCGGCGGATCGCGGACAGGTCGCGGCCCGAGCCCACCGGGACGGCGGCGCCGGCCGTCTCGGCCATCAGCAGCAGCCGGTCGCCGGACGGGTCCGCGTCGACCATCCGGTGCAGCAGCCGCGACACGGCCGGGCCGTTGCGGGTGCTGGCGACGCTGATGCTGCGGCGGGTGGAGGTGACCTGGATGTCGAGGGAGACCTTCAGGTACTGGCCGGTGCCGGGCAGCAGCAGGGTGCGCAGCGCGGCGGTGGGGATCGCGTCCCGCTCCTCGTCGAGGATCTTGATGCTGCCGTCCTTCAGCAGGTCGGCGTAGCGTTCCGGGAGGATGTTGTCGCGCTGCCAGGCGTGCACCGGCTGGATCGTGTAGCCGGGTATGCCCGGCATCTCGGGGCAGACGTCGTCGCCGACGTGCAGCTCGTCGCGGACGGCGACGAAGCCGAGGCGCGTCTTCGGCGTCTCCAGGTCGTGCGCGAGGACGTCGCCGGTGTCCCAGCCGAGCCGGGTGCGCCCGCACGGGTGCAGGTTGTGCCCGGCGACGGCGAGGCGCTCCAGCCCGATCGCCCGCGCGTCCGGGTCGTCGTCCACAGGGGCCGCCGGGCGGGCCATCGCGATGGCAAGATTGAGCACAGCGTTGCGCAGCTCGGCGGCGAAACCGGGAGCCTCGATGCCGTCGAGCAGGTCGACCGGGTCCGCCACGCCGCTCGTGGCGTACTCGACCCGGCCGAAACCGTGCCGCAGGCCCGGGCCCATGTCGCGGATCCCCTCGCGCACCAGGGCACCGCGCAGCCGGCGCCCGACCGTGTCCGCCGCCTCGGGCAGATGGGAGAGAAAACCGGCGACCAGCTCCGGCGCGTGCACCGCGAGAGCGGCCTCGGTGTGCGCGATCCGTTCGGGCCGCATGACACTGCGATTCATCCGTGTGCCGCCATCGGGTTGTCGAGAGATGCCCAGAGGTCGTCGAGCGGGTCGGCGGCCAGCCGCATCGCGGTCGTCGCCTTGACCGGCAGCGGATCGCGCAGCAGGTGCGGCGCGTCGGCCGTGCCCGTGTCGCGGATCGCCGCGGCCACGATCGCCCACAGCCGCCGCTCGTCGGCGCCGTGCCGGCCGAAGTCGGCGATCAGCTGCTGCGCCACCGTGCCGAGGACCGCCGCGGCCAGCTTCGTGCGCAGCACCGCCGGGTCGTCGCTGGGCAGGTCGCCGAGCAGCGGCGGCGCGTCGACCCCGGCCGCGCGCAGCCGGGCCGGGCTCACCCGCACCCCGCCCAGATCCCGGTAGAGCACCCGCACCGGCCGGCCGCCGCGCAGCACCAGCAGCGTGTTCTGCCCGTGCGCCTCCAGCGCCACCCCGCGCGCGAGCAGCCGCACCGCCGGCCCGACCAGCAGCGTCGCGATCAACCCCATGATCTCGTACGGGTCGTCGCCGCGACCCGACCACATCGGGACCGCCCCGGGCCAGGCGAGCGGCACCGCCACCTCGCCGTCGGCCAGGCGCGGCGCCCGCCGGAACAGGTGTGCCAGGTGCCGCTGCGGCTCGCCGTCCACGATCACCGCCCCGGCGCCGGTCTCGGCGAGCACGTCGATCGGCAGATCGGCGGTCAGCCGCTCGAGCAGCCGCGACAGCAACGGCCCGTTGTGCACGGCGGCCGGCGACACCGTCCGGACCGCGGACGTCATCTGCACGTCCACGGCCGTCTTCACATGCGGCCCGCCGTCGAGCGGTGCCACCGTCCGCAGCGACATCAACGGCCGCACGGGCGCGGTGGGGCCGTCGTCGTGCAGCCACGGATACCGCTGCAGCAGCCGCTGCGCCTGCCACGGGTGCGCGTACAGCACCGGTGGCCCGTCGCCGAACCACTGCCCGGCCGGCACGCGCAGCCGCCGCAGCCGGATCACGGGGGAGTGCTCCGGTGCGTACGCCAGCACGTCGGCGACGCTCATCCCGCCCCGCGTGCGGCAGCACGGATGCAACGGATGCCCGTCCACCACCTGCTGCTCGACCACACCGAGCGCGTCCGGCCCCGGCTCCGGCAGCCAGGGCCGCCCCGTGGCGACGGCCCGCGCCAGCGCCAGGTTGGCAACGCTGTTGTCGATCTCGCCGGCGAGCGGCACCTCACCCCACAGCAGCCGGACGAGCTCACCGGGATCCACAATCGACCGTTGCGCACCCCCGAAGCGGGCGGCCACGGCAAGCCCAGCCACCCCGGGAAAGAACGGCGCCGTGGCCCCGGCCTCGAACCGCAGAACGATCCCGCCGGGCGCGTCACCTGCGCGACCTGGCTCCGTGGCACCGCGCTCGTGCCCGCCGGCCTCGGCCCAGCGCCCGCCGGCACCCGCCCGGCCGTCTCCCCGCGCTGACCTGTCGCCGCCGGCGGTCCTGGTGAAGGCCGCCTCGCCCGTCCCGCGCGAGACCAGGCCCGGCAGTGCCTCACGGCCGACCGCGCCGAGCAGCCGCCCCAGGATCGCCGCACGCGCGGCCGGAAGCGCCGCGTCGTAGCGTTCCAGCAGGTCAGGTCGCAGGGAGCGCAGCTGTTCACGGGTCCTCAGAGGACCGGCGGTGTGCCGGTCGGGCGGGGCGCTGGCGGAAGGTCGCGGCACGGCGTCCATTCTCCGCCTCCGGGCCGCCGCGCCCACCCCGGGCAACCTCACCGTGATCGACAACGCAGTAACCCAGCAAACATCCTAGGATGGCCTAGCCCGTGTGCGCCTGAACACCGGCGCACCGAACCTCAAAACCCCAAGACCCAAACCAAAAAGGAATCAACGACTCCTCCCAACCCGATTTGCCGGCTCAGCCGATCACGTCCGAGCCGTCGCGCGTCGCACACCAAGGGCGCCGAGGCCTGCCGGCTGCGGTGGGATCGGGGCGTGTGCTCGGCGTCGACGACTTCACCGTCGAACGGGGGACACCGCTACGGGAGCAGCTTCTGGTTGCGGCGCTGCACGGAGCACTCACGCTCGGACAGCGCTTTCATTGGCTGCGGGGGTCGCGAGGGATCGCCGCTGGCCGAATGGCTTCCGCAGCACGAATCCCCGGAGGCGATCTGCCGGAGCGGAGCGCCGGACGTGCTGGTGGAAGCCCTGCGGATCAGCCCTCGGAGGTGAGGTCGGCTGTTCCGGTCAGGGTCGCGGCGACGTGAGGTGCCGCAGTGCCGGTCCTTCGCTGACCGGCGACCACGCCGAGACGGTCGTCGCCGGCCGGCGGAAGGGACACGACCCCGGTGCGCCGGATGCTGCGGGTCGCTCCGACGCCCGCGGCGGCCAGGCCGAGCAGGTTCGGCACGCCGGCGGCGCGTTGGACGACCTTGGGGGTGTACCAGGCGGCGGCAAGGTCCTGGTCGTACGTGACGTGCCAGGGCGGCCACGACTCGCGGGGTGAGCACCCCGTTCTCGGCGGCAAGGTCAGACAGGTGCGGCACGTCGCGGGCGGCGGGTGGGGGTCATCGGTCGGTCGTGGTGGTGGGGGTCTCGACTCGGGCGATGAGCTGCTTGAGGCGGGCGATCTCGTCGGTGAGGGCGGTGGTGCCGGCGGGGGTGAGGGTGATCCAGGTGCGGCCGCGGCGGCCCTCGTAGCCTTTCTCGACGGCGATGAGGCCGGCTGCCTCCAGGACGCTGAGGTGTTTGGAGAGGTTGCCGGCGGTCAGGTCCAGGTGGGTGCGCAGGTAGCCGAACTCGACGCGGCGGGCCTCGTGGGCGATGGTGAGGATGCCGAGGCGTACCCGCTGGTGGACCACTTCGTCCAGGCCCTGGGCGGGGTGGGAGCTGGTCACGGAGGTCACCGCCGGCGGGCGGCGCGGGCGAAGGCGGCGGCGCCGAGCAGCAGGACGAGGCCGGCGATGAGCTGGGGGACGGCCATGCCGGCGCGGAGGCCGAAGTGGGGCGGGCCGAAGCCGGAGTTCATCGGCAGGGCGAGCAGGACCAGGGCCAGGTAGCCGGCGGTGAACAGCAGCAGGGCGAGGTTGCGTTCGAGCCAGGCGAGCACGAGCAGCGCGACGCCGATCAGGCCCCAGGGCATGACGAGCCGGTCCAGGACGAGCAGGCCGTACGGGAGGGGGCTGTCGGGGTACGGGTGGCTCTGGAAGTACAGGTGCACGGCGAGCCAGGCGGCGGGGAAGACGACGGTCGTCACCGCGCCGGTGATCGCGTAGGGCAGCACGCGGGCGCCGATTCCGCGGGCGCGGGCGGCGCGTAGGTAGCTGACGGCGATGGCGGTGTAGGCCAGCACCATGGCGGCGGGCCAGTAGTAGAGCATGCCTTGGCGGGTGAAGGTGCAGCCGCCGTCGGGGTGGCAGTCCACCTGCATGCCGAACCAGTCGAACGGGATGGCGAGCAGGGTTGTGGTGCCGAGCACGAGCAGCGCGGCCCAGGTCATGCGCTGGTCGATGCGGACTTGGCGGGCGAGGGCGCGGGCGTCGGCGAGCAGTCGGCGCGGGTCGCCGTCGGCGGGGATCGAGTTCGTTGTCATGCCAATAGGTTTCCACAGCAAACCGATTGGCGCCAGAGGAAGTTGGTAGCGCGCAAAACGGTTGCGGGTCTGTCCGGCGCGGGGCAAGGTGGTAGCCGCTTCTGTTGACGGGCCGAGGAGTTGCTTCTTCCCATGTGATGCGAGCCGACGTGTGTGCGTACCCCCTGTCGGTTTCTGCTTGTGGGAGGTTCTCCTTGTTGAAGGCTGTGGCGCTCGGCCGGGCGCATGACGGCGACCCGCTGTTCTCCGGGTTCGATCTGGTGCTGGGTGACGGCGACCGGATCGGTGTGGTGGGGCCGAACGGGGCCGGCAAGACGACGCTGCTGCGGGTGCTGGCCGGTGAGCTCGCGCCGTCGCAGGGCAGCGTCACGCACGGTCCGGGCACGCGGGTCGGTTATGTGGCCCAGCAGATGCCCGATCCGCAGGGCACGGTCGGGGCTTTCCTGACCGGCGGTCTCGGTGAGCTGGCCGAGGTGACCGCGCGGATGCGGGAGCTGGAGGCGCGGCTGGCCGCGGGTGAGGACGTGCTCGGAGAGTACGGGGCCGTGCAGGAGCGGTGGACGGCGTTGCAGGGGTGGACGGCCGAGGCGCGGATCGCGGAGATCCGGCAGCGGCTCGACATCGCCGAGTTGCCTGACGATCTGCCTCTGCACGCGGTCAGCGGCGGGGAGCAGGCGCGGTTGCTGCTGGCCCGGGCGTTGCTGGACGAGCCGGACGTGTTGCTGCTGGACGAGCCGACGAACCATCTGGACGCCGACGGGGTGGCGTGGCTGCAGGGCTGGCTCACGGCGTACCCGGGTGGGGTCTTGACCGTCAGTCACGACCGGGCGTTCCTGGACGCCGTGGTGACCCGCATCGTCGAGCTGGACGGTATCGACGAGGAGCCGCAGGACTATCCGGGTGGCGGCTACACGGCCTACCGGGCGGAGAAGCAGCGGCGCTGGGAGCGGCTGCTGCTGGACTTCGAGGCGCAGGAGAAGGACCGCCGCCGGTGGGAGGCGGACATCGAGCGCACCAAGGAGCACGCGCGCGGGGTCGAGAACACGGTGCGCTCGGGGGCGACGGCGCCGCACCTGCGGCGGGTGGCGCGGCTGGTGGCGCGTAAGGCGAAGGTGCGCGAGCGGCGGCTGCGCCGGCAGATGGAGTCGGTGCGGTGGATCGCGCAGCCGCGGCGCCGGCCGCCGTTGACGCTGGCGTTCCCGCAGGACGCCGACGATCCGGGCGAGGTGGTGCTCGAGGCGCGCGGGTTGCAGGTGAAGGCCGGTGACCGGCTGCTGCTCGACGGGGTCGACGTGACGGTGCGCCGCGGTGACCGGATTTTGATCACCGGGCGCAACGGGGCGGGCAAGACGACGCTGCTGCGGGCGCTGGGTGAGCGGGTGGAGGCGGCCGCGCTACCGCAGACCAGTGACGGGCTGCGCACCGATCAGACGGTGATGGCGTTCTTCCGCGAGCACGTGCCGGTCTATGTCGACGACGCGGAGAGGCTGCTGCGCGGGCACCAGTTCGGCCCGGACCAGTGGGAGGCGCGGCTGCGCAGCCTGTCCGCCGGTGAGCTGCGCCGGCTGCTGCTGGCGGTGCTGGTCAACAGCCCGGCGCGGGTGCTGCTGCTGGACGAGCCGACGAACTTCCTCGACTTCGACGCGCTCGACGTGGTGGAGGAGGCGCTGCGCCGCTACCGGGGGACGCTGGTGGTGGTGACCCACGACCGGTACTTCGCCGATGCGGTGGGGTTCGGCCGGCGCTGGCATGTCGCGGCCGGGGAAGTGATCGAGAGCTGACACGATGGGGGCCATGCACGTGGTCCCGAGGCAGGGTGGCGAGGTCGCGATCGGCGGCCCGGCGGAGCAGGTCACCGAGGCGTGGCTGGCGAACCGCAGGTTGTCGGAGCACACCCGGGCCGCGTACCGGCGTGATGTGCGGGCGTGGCTGGCGTGGTGCGCGCAGCGGGGCGCCGACCCGTTGAAGACCACGTTCCTGGACGTGAACGCGTACGCGCGTGGCCTGGAGGCGCAGGGGCTCGCGCCGGCGACGGTGGCGCGCAAGCTGTCGGGCGTGTCGAGCTGGTACGACTTCCTGGTCAAACTGCGGGCGATCGACGGCAACCCGGTCGGCGGCGCGGACCGGCCGTACGTGTCGCGCGACCATTCGTCGACGGTGGGGCTGTCGCCGGAGGAGGTCGACGCCCTGCTGCGGGCGGCCGAGGCGGCGGGGCCGCGGCATTTCGCGGCGCTGACGTTCCTGGCCGACCTGGGGCTGCGCGTCGGGGAGCTCGTCGGGCTCGACCTGGGCGACCTGGGCTGGGAGCGCGGGCACCGCACGGTCCGGTTCGTCGGCAAGGGCGGCCGGCCGCGCCGGCGGGCGCTGACCCCGGGCGCGTCGCAGGCGCTCGACGCCTACCTGGCGGTGCGCGGCGAGCAGGAGGGGCCGCTGTTCGTCACGTCGACGGGGGCGCGCCTGGACCGGCATGCGGTGTTCCGGCTCGTGCGGCGGCTGGCCCGCGAGGCCGGGATCGCGGGCGCCGACCGGTTGTCGCCGCACTCGCTGCGGCACGCGTTCGCGACCACGGCGCGGGCCGAGGGCGTACCGCTGGAAGACGTTCAGGACGCGATGGGGCACGCGGATCCGCGCACGACGCGCCGCTACGATCGGGACCGGCACAACCTTGATCGTGATCCCGCGTACACGATCGCCGCCGCGCGGGTCCGCCGCACCGGAGGGTGACGGCCGGGCCTATGCTGTCCCGCGGCGTGCAGATCATGCTAAAAGCGGCGGAACCAAGGGTGGGCGTAGGTATTGAACATCATCGAAGCGGTGCTGCTCGGAGCGGTGGAGGGTTTCACCGAGTTCCTGCCCGTGTCGAGCACCGGCCATCTGACCATCCTGGAGAAGCTGCTCGGCTACCGGCTCGACGACCCCGACATCACCGCCTTCACGGTGATCATCCAGTCGGGTGCGGTGCTGGCGACGATCCTGTTCCTGCGCAAGGACATCGCGCGGATCGTGCCGGCGTTTCTGGCGGGGCTGTTCAGCAAGGCCAAGCGGGACAACCCGGACTACCGGTTCGGGTGGGCGGTGATCCTCGGCGCGATCCCGATCGTCATCGCGGCGCTGCTGTTCAAGGACCAGGTCGAGACGACGCTGCGCAGCCTGTGGTTCGTCGCCGGGGCGCTGATCCTGTGGAGCGGCGTGATGGCGTTCGCCGACCACGCGGCCACCCAGGTGCGCCACGAGGACGACGTCACCTGGAAGGACTCGCTGATCATCGGTACGGTGCAGTGCCTGGCGCTGATCCCCGGCGTGTCCCGCTCGGGCGCGACGATGTCGGCGGGCCTGCTGCGCGACTTCGACCGGGTCACCGTGACGAAGCTGTCGTTCTTCCTGTCGATCCCGGCGCTGCTGGGCGCGTCGCTGCTGCAGGGCTATGAGGAAGCGGGCAACATCGCCGACGGGGTGGGCTGGACGAACACGCTGGTCGCCACGGCGGTGAGCTTCGTGGTGGCGTACTTCTCGGTGAACTGGCTGCTGAAGTTCATCTCGCGGCACTCGTACAGCATCTTCATCTTCTACCGCATCGTGCTGGGCCTGCTGCTGATCGTGCTGCTGGTGACGGGCACGATCGAGGCGCAGTAGTGTCGTCGCCGGCGGAGCGGGCGCTCGCGCACGTGCGGGCGCTGTACCCGGCCGCCCGGCCGGTGCCGCCCGCGCCGATCACGGTGAGCTTCCACCCGGACCGGCTGCTCGCCGACGGGCGCAGCGTGGCCGAGCATCTGGCCACCGACGGCGTGTACCGCAGCCAGTTCGAGACGGGCATCTCCAACGGCGGCCTGACCGCCTATCCGGGCGGCGACCGCGACCGGTGGGAGCACCGCATGTTCGGCGGCGCGTACACGGGTGCGGCGGGCCGGCCCGTCTACGGCGGGCTGAACCTGGCCGGCTATCCCGACGGGGCGTCGCCGCGCTTCGGCAGCTGCCATCTGGTGCTCGACCCGGCGGTGTCGGCGCGGGCCACGTTCAGTCACGGCGACAGCGTCACCGAGCCGCGGGTCGTGGGCACGGCGAGCACGTTCGGGGCGGTGTGGCAGGCGCTGCTGGACGAGGTGGCCCGCACCGGCCGGGCGCTGAACCTGCCGGCGGACGACCCGGACGCATGGGTGCGGGCGCTGGGGGAGCCGCGCACGGCGCCGGGCCGGGCGATGGACGACTACGTCGAGGCGCAGATCCACGGCGGGCTCACCCTCGCCGGTGACGTCACGGCCGTCGTGGCCGACCCGTCGTTTCGCGGTACGCCGGTGGAGGAGCACCTGCGTGCCGCCGGCGTCCCGCTGCGCTGGGCGCCCGGGTTCCGGCTGCCCGCCTCGTCGTTCCCGGCCGATCTGCGCGGGCCGCAGGTGCCGCCGCTGGCCGCCGCGGTGGCCGCCCGCTACGGCCGCGACGTGCTCGACGCCGAGCTGGTGGGCCGGGCCGCCCGGGAGCCGCGGACGTGGTCGTCGTTCGGGTCCCCGGCGGACGTGCTGCAACTGCTCAAATACGTGTGGCACATCCTGGTGCTCAAGGGTTGAGCGCCGGCAGCAGCTTCGCGGTGACCGCGCGCAGCTGGGCCACGTCGCCCGCGTCCAGGTGGTCGAAGATGAGCCGGCGCACCTCGGCGACGTGGCCGGGCGCGGCGGCCTTGAGGGTGGCCAGGCCCGCGCCGGTGAGGTGGGCGACCTGACCGCGCCGGTCGCTGGGGCAGGCGCGGCGTTCGACCCAGCCGCGCTGTTCGAGGCTGGCGACCGCGTGCGACAGCCGGCTCGGGGTGGTGCCGACGGCCCTGGCGAGGTCGCTCATCCGCATGCACCGCTCGGCGGTGGCGCTGAGCGTGGCCAGGATCTGGTAGTAGGCGTGCGGGATGCCGGTGTCCTCGCGCAGCTGCCGGTCCAGGGCGGCGGGCAGCATCATCAGGATCTGCGCGAGGTTGAGCCAGGCGCCCATCTCGTGCTCGTCGAGCCAGCGCGGGCTGCCGTCGTCGGCGGCCGTGCTCATGCGGTCTGGAACGAGCGCTTGGCGAACCCCATCGCGTAGCCGTCGATGGCGGTGCGGACCGGGCCGGTGGGGTCGGCCGCGGCGCCCAGCGTGACGAACAGCGGCGTGAAATGCTCGACCGTCGGATGCGCGTACGGCATGCCGGGGGCCTTGTCCCGGAACGCGGCGAGCTCGTCGACGTCGCCGCGCGCGAGCGCCTCGGCGGCCCACTGGTCGAAGTCCGACGACCAGCCCGGCACGTGCCCGGCCAGCATCGCCCGGGTGAGGAACGGCAGCCCGTGCGTCATGAACCCGGAGCCGATCACCAGGACGCCCTGCTCGCGCAGCGGGCGCAGCCGCTCGCCGAGGCCGAGCAGCGTCGCGGCGTCGTGGGTGGGGATGCTCAGCTGCAGGACCGGGACGTCCGCCTCCGGGTACATGATCTTCAGGGGGACCCAGGCGCCGTGGTCGAGGCCGCGGCCGGTGTGCTCGTGCACGGTCTGCGGCATCAGCGCGGTGACCTGCCGGGCCAGGTCGCCCGCGTCGGGAGTGTCGTAGCGCATCCGGTAGTACAGCGGGCTGAAGCCGCCGAAGTCGTACACCAGATCGGTGTGCGCGGCCGAGCTGGAGATCGCCAGGGGTGCGGACTCCCAGTGGGCGCTGACGATCAGGACGGCGGTGGGGCGGGGCAGGTCGCGGGCCCAGTCGTGCAGCTGGCGCATCCACACGTCGTCCTCGAACGTCGGCGGGGCGCCGTGGCTCAGGTACAGCGACGGCATCGGCGCGTCGGCGGGCGTCCAGGGGCGGTGCGCGCCGAGCGTGGCGACCCGGTCGAGGTGCCGGCGAAAGGGGTGCGCGGCGGGAATCAGGGCGTCCATCGGCGGTCCTTCAGGCGGTGCGCTGGGCGGGAATCGTGGGCAGGTCGAGCGTGTGCGCGGTGTGGTCGCGCTTGGCGGTCAGATACCGCGCGTTGGCGTCGGACAGGTGCACGCCGGTGGGCACGCGCTCGGCGACGGTGACACCGAGCCGGTCGAGCTGGGCGGCCTTGTCGGGGTTGTTGCTCAGCAGCCGGATCCGGCCGGCGCCGAGCGCGAACAGCATCTGCGCGGCGGCGGTGTAGTCCCGCTCGTCCTCGCCGTGGCCGAGGGCCAGGTTCGCCTCGTACGTGTCCAGGCCGCGGTCCTGCAGCGCGTACGCGTCCAGCTTGGCGTACAGGCCGATGCCGCGGCCCTCCTGGCGCAGGTACAGCAGGAACCCGCCGGTGGCGGAGATCCGCTCGGCGGCCTCGCGCAGCTGCGGGCCGCAGTCGCAGCGCCGGCTGCCGAAGACGTCACCGGTCAGGCATTCGCTGTGCGGGCGCACGAGGGGAGCGTCGCCGCCGGCGGGCGCGGCCCGCCACGGGCCGAGGCCGAGCGCGAGGTGCTCGCGGCCGTCGGCGAGCCCGGTGAAGGTGAAGACGTCGGCGGTGGTGGCGAACCCGTCGGGAAAGCGCAGAGGCACCTCGACATGGGTGCGGACCGTGGCCGCCGTCAGTGTGACCGTCATGTGATCAAGCATCGCCGCAGAATGTTGAAACATCAAATACTGCGGGGAGTGTCGTACACCACCCGCGGAGTAGATTCGCGCGCATGAATTACCGGACCTTGGGCGCGAGCGGGCTGCGCGTCTCGGAGCTGATCCTCGGTGCGATGACCTTCGGCGAGCAGGGCGGCGTCGGCGCGCCGCCCGAGGAATGCGCGCGCATCCTCGACGCGTACGCCGAAGCGGGCGGCAACACCATCGACACGGCGATCAACTACCGGGACGGGGCGAGCGAGGAGATCCTCGGCAAGCTCCTCGCCGGCCGGCGCGACCAGTTCGTCCTGGGCAGCAAATACACGGTGTCGCGGGACCGGCGCGACCCCAACGCGGCCGGCAACGCCCGCAAGAACCTGCGCGCCTCGCTCGAGACCAGCCTGCGCCGGCTCGGCACGGACTACCTGGACCTGTACTGGGTGCACATGTGGGACCAGGCTACCCCGATCGAGGAGACCATGCGGGCCCTCGACGACGCGGTCCGGGCCGGCAAGATCCTGTACGTGGGGATCTCGGACGCGCCGGCGTGGGTGGTGGCCCGCGCGAACACCCTGGCCGAATGGCGTGGGTGGAGCCCGTTCGTGGGGTTGCAGGTGCCGTACAGCCTGCTGCAGCGCGACATCGAACGGGAGCTGCTGCCGATGGCGTCGGCGCTGGGACTGGGGGTGGCGGCGTGGAGCCCCCTGGCGGGCGGGGTGCTGAGCGGAAAGTACAGCGGGGGTGCGACGCCGGAGCGGTCCCGGTTCGACCCGGCGGGGCTGGGGGAGCGGGCGCATCAGGTCGCGGCGGTGGTGCGGGCGGTCGCCGAGGAGCGGGCAGTGCCGGCGGCGCAGGTGGCGATCGCGTGGACGATGAGCCGGGCGGGCAACGTCTTCCCGATGGTGGGGGCGCGCAGCGCGGAGCAACTGCGGGACAACCTGGGGGCGGTGCAGGTGCGGCTGTCGGCGGAGGAATGTGCGCGGCTGGAAGGGGCCACGGGGTTCGAGGCGGGGTTTCCGAACGACTTCATCGCGCAGACGGCGGAGTGGGTGCTGGGGGCGGCACGGGTTTAGCTTTCGGCGCCCTGCCGGCCCGGGACGGCAAACAAGCCCCCACCCACCAGGCCCACCCACCCGGGGGCCACCGCCCAGGTTAGCGGCTGTCAAGCGGCTCAGCCGAGTTATACACAGGCCCGGCACCGCGCCGTCGGCGTTGTCCACAGGGGAACGGTTCTGCCTGACGGTGGCGGCTGGGTGGGTTGGACTTGCTTGCGGTTGACGGCGGAGGGTCGGGGGTACGCACTCGCGGCTGGCTTCGCTTTATGCCGAGAGTGCGCACCCCCGACCCTCCACCTTGCCTGGTGCCCGGTGACGGCCAGTCGGTGGTCCATCGCCGCCGGCAACGGGGTCGGCGTGGGTGGTCCCCTTGCGGCCGTTGGGGTCGTTGTTCGCTGCCGCGCTGTGGTGCGGGCAGGGCAGATCGGTCACGCAGGCACGCTTCGTTGTTGGTCCATCGGCAATTCCAGGCCGGTTGCGCGGGTTGGTGGCTTGGGTCCGGGGCTCTGGCGTGAACATTGTGACTGACGGGTTTGAGCCGCGGGCGTCCCGTTGAGTTACGCGAGCGATTCGGCCGGCCGTGCGGGCGGCTGCTAGAGGCCGAGTTGCAGCGGCCGGGCCGGGGGACCCGCCGTGAGCAGCGATGTCAAGGATGTGGTGAGGTCGCGGGGTGAGAACAGCTCGGGTCCCGTGTGGCCGGCGATCTCCCGGAGCCGCCACCAGCGGAACGCGCCCAGGTTCTCCTCTGTGGCGAGCTGGTCGTCGGTCAGGTCGCCGCGGGGCGGGAAGTGGCTCGCGCGGATGAGGAAATAGTCGTTGACGATGCCGCCGCGGGCCCGCGGATGGTCGGCGGCCGCGATCTCCTGGTGCCAGATGTGCGGCGGGTCGGCGGTGATCGCCAGACCGGTCTCCTCGCGCAGTTCACGGCGCAGAGCCGTCAGCGGGTCCTCGCCGGGCTCGATGCCGCCGCCCGGTGCCGCCCAGACGGCCTTCGCTTGCTCGGGTACGGCCGGGTGCGGGAAGTCGAACCGGCAGAGCAGGATACGGTCGTCCTCGTCAAGGATCACCGCGCGGACCGCGCGGCGCACCCTCCCGGCGTCATCGCGCATCGGACGCGGCAGCGAGGCTGATGATCGGCACGGCCGCAGACTATCAACCGGGAGATCGAGCGATGACTCTGCAACGGGGGATCCAGGCGGAGCCGGGAACGCGGACGGCGGTTGTCGAGGAGAGGACGAGAGTGCGCACGCTTCGATACTCGATCAACGTGACGCTTGACGGGTGCTGCCATCACGAGGCTGGGCTCGCGCCCGACGAGGAGTCGATGCGCTACTGGACGGCGGAGATGGCAGGGGCCGATGCGCTGCTGTTCGGGCGGGTGACCTACGAGATGATGGAGTCGGCGTGGCGGCGGCCGGCCAGCGGTGTGTGGCCGGACTGGATGGGTGAGTGGCAGATGCCGTTCGCCGAGGCCATCGACGGGGCGAAGAAGTACGTCGTGTCGAGCACGCTGAGCACGGCCGACTGGAATGCCGAGCTGGTGCGGGGCGACCTGGGGCAGGCGGTTCGGCGACTCAAGCAGGAGCCGGGCGAGACCCTGTTCGTGGGTGGCGTGACGCTGCCCCTGGCCTTGGCCGACCTGGGACTGATCGACGAGTACGCGTTTGTGGTGCAGCCGGTCCTTGCCGGGCACGGGCCGACGTTGCTCGCCGGTCTGCGCGAACGCGTCGAGCTCGAGCTCGTGGAGCGGCAGGACTTCCGGTCGGGGGCGATCGCCCTGCGGTACCGGCCCGCGCGAGTGCCGGCCTGACCGGTGGTGTGGATCTGCGATCGTGTGAGCCATGGTCGATGTCGCTGAGCTGCTGGCCGCTTATGACGCTCGGATGCGGATACCGGCTGACGCCCTGCCGGAGGGGGTTTTCTACGAGCGTGACGGGCCCGTCGTGCGGGTGGTGGGCACGCACCTGGGGCGGGTCCGGGCGCCGCGCGACCTCGGGGTTGCCGGAGCGCAGCTGGACGGTCTGATCGCGCGTCAGCGGGACTTCTTCGCGGCCCGCGGTCAGGGCGTGGAGTGGAAGGTCCGGGCTCACGATCTGCCCGCGGAGCTGCCGGAGCGGCTGGTCGCGGCCGGCTTTGTGGCGGGGGAGCCGGCCGCGGTGCTGATCGGCCCCGCGGCCGAAGTGGCCGGTAAAGCCGCGCGGGCGGCCGGTAAAGCCGGTGGGGCCGCTCAGGTGAACGGTCGGGCCGGCGAGGTGGGCAGGGAGCCTGACGGTGTCGTGCTGCGGCGGGCAGTCGGGGCGCAGGACATGCGGCGCATCGCCGAGCAGCAGACGCGGGTGTGGGGGTTCGACTGCTCCTGGGTGGCGGACGACCTGACAGGCCGGGTGACGGCCGATCCCGGGCAGATCACCGTGCTGGTCGCCGAGGCCGGCGGGCAGGTGGTCAGCAGCGCGTGGTCGGTGTACCAACGGGGGACGGAGTTCGTCGCGCTGCTCGGCGGCACGACGGTGCCGCAATGGCGGGGGCGTGGCCTCTACAGCGCCCTGGTGGCCGCCCGCGCGCGCGAGGCCGTCGAACGTGGCTTTCGGCTGTTGCACGTCGACGCGTCGCCGGCGAGCGCGCCCATTCTGCGCCGGTACGGCTTCCAGGAGATCACCACGTCCAGGCACTACCAGTGGGTGCCACCGGCGTAGCCGGAGGTTGCCGTGATCATCTAGCGTGCCCGGTATGCCTGTTCCTGAGTATGTGTCGAAGATGCGCGCGCATGTGGGCCATGACCTGTTGCTGCTGCCGGGGGCCAGCTCGGTCGTCCGCGACGAGCAGGGGCGGATCCTGCTGCTGCGGCGCTCGGACAACGGGCAGTGGGCGCTGCCGGCCGGGATGATCGAGCCGGGCGAGCAGCCGGCGGACGCGATCGTGCGGGAGATCTTCGAGGAGACCGGGGTCCGGGCGCAGGTCGAGCGGCTGGCGGGGGTGGCGGTGCACGAGGCGACCTACCCGAACGGGGACCGCGTGTCGTATCTGACCGTGTGGTTCCGGTGCCGGGCGGTGGGCGGCGAGGCCCGGCCGGACGGCGACGAGTCGCTGGAGGTGGGCTGGTTCGCGCCGGACGAGCTGCCCGCGGTCAACGCCCTGGCGAAGCTGCGCATCGAGACGACAGCGCAGCCGGACGCGGCACCCTGGTTCGTGCCGGCCGGCTCCGCGGAGCAGCTGAGCGCCCGCCTGCGCACGGAATGACGGGTCAGAGGCCGAGGGCCGCGCGCACCAGCTTGAGGGCGGTCTCCGGGGCCACGCCCAGCGCGCGCGTGCGCTCGGCGTACGCGGCAGCTGCCTTTTGGGCTTGCACGTTGGTGCCGGAAGCGCGGGCGGTGATCACGGTGCCGAGCCGGCCGCGGGTCTCGACGAGACCGGCCAGCTCGAGCTCGCGGTAGGCACGGGCGACGGTGTTGGCGGCCAGGCCCAGGGTGGCGGCGAGGGCTCGTACCGGCGGGAGCTTCTCGCCGGCGGCCAGGGTGCCGTCGGCGGCGAGCTCGGCGATGCGCAGGCGGACCTGCTCGTACGGCGGGGTCGGCGACGACGCGTCGATCGTGATGTCCATCAGATCAGTCTCGGGGGTGTGTTGCCGGCTTCGGTGATGGCGCGGCGCATCGGCACGAACGCGAGCAGGATGCCACCGACCAGGAAGAACACGACCAGCGACACGATGCCGACGCGGTAGCTGTTGGTCAGCTGGAAGATCAGGCCGAAGGCGAGCGGGCCGAGCCAGCTGGTGCCCTTGTCGCTGATCTCGTAGAAGCCGTAGTACTCGCCCTCCTTGCCGGCCGGGATCAGCTGGGAGAACAGGCTGCGCGACAGGGCCTGGCTGCCGCCGAGGACCAGGCCGATCGCGGCGCCGAGCAGCATGAACGGCAGCGGCTCGCCGGCCGGCAGCCAGTACGCGGCGATGATCACGGCGAGCCACAGGGCGAGGCTGAACAGCACGGTGCGCTTGGCGCCGACGCGGGCGGCCATCGCGCCCAGCAGCAGCGCGCCGCCGAACGCCAAGAACTGCACGATCAGGATCGTGATGATCAGCGTGGACTGTTCGAGGTCGAGCTCCTCGGTGCCGTACTGGCTGGCCAGGGTGATCACGGTCTGGATGCCGTCGTTGTAGATCAGGTAGGCGAGCAGGAAGAACAACGTCAGCGGGTACGCGCGGATGCCGCGGATCGTGCGGCCGAGCTGCTTGAACCCGTCGGTGAGCACGTTGCCGCCGTGCGCCGCCGTCGCCGCCGCGCCGGGGTGTTCCTTGAGCCACAGCAGCGGTACGACGGTGAAGGCGGCCCACCAGATCCCGGCCGACACGATGCACCAGCGGGCGATGTCCAGGGTCCGCTGATCGTTGCCGTCGATCGACAGCACGGTGACCGCGACCAGGTTGAACGCCAGCAGCAGCCCGCCGCCGAGGTAGCCGATCGCCCAGCCCCGGCTGGACAGCCGGTCCCGGTCGTCGGGGCCGGCCAGCTGCGGCAGGAACGAGTTGTAGACGACGATCGCCGCCCCGAACGAGATGTTCGCGATGAGGAACAGCACCCCGCCGAGCAGGTAGCGGTCCCCGGTCACGAACGCCATCGCGATCGTCGCCGCCGCCCCGGTGAACGCGGCCGCGGCCAGCAGCGGCTTCTTGCGCGGCGCCCGGTCGGCGACGGCACCCATCACCGGCAGCACGAAGACGGTGAGCAGCACCGACAGCGACACCACGTACGGGTAGAAGGACCCGGCCGCGACCGTGATCCCGAGCGGATGCACCCGGCCGGTGCAGTCGTCCGTGCCCAGCGGGCAACCGGCCGCGATCTCGGTGACCGTGGTGAGGAACGGCCCGAGGAACACGGTGATGACGGTGGTCTGGAAGGCCGAGTTGGCCCAGTCGTACATGTACCAGCCGCGCCGCTCCCGCGGGCCGGCGGTCGCGGCACCCCGATCCACCTGCGAAAACTTGTCTGCCGTCATGCGGGCAAGCCCTTCGAGATACCGGGCCGTTTGCCCGCACGCGCAGGAGACTAGCCGATGGGCCATGGCAGGCCAACGGGGACAGGCGGCATCTACCGAGGTGCGCCGGCCGTGCCGGCGCGAGCGAGCGCGTCGATCATCGTCTGGGCGAGGCGCCGGGATCCGTTGATGTTGGGGTGGGTGCCGTCGGGCGCCGCGTAGTCCGCCTCTAGCCGGGTGGGATCGGCCGGTGAGCGCAGCGCCGCGTCGAAGTCGACGCACTCGTGGCCGCCGGTGCGGATCCAGTGGTTCAGCTGCTGCCGCAGTTGCTCGCGGTGCGGGTCGGTGCGCAGTTCCGGGCCGAGCGGGGTGATGGTCGCGAGGATCACCGCGATCCCGGCCGCCTCGGCCCGGTCGATCAGGTGCTGGTAGCCGGCGATGAGCTGGTCGATGGTGGGCATCTCGTCGATCGGAGTGGTGCGGCCGGGCAGGCCCCAGTCGTTGCTGTTGTAGGCGATGACCAGGTGGGTGGCGCCCGCGGTGCCGAGCACGTCGTCGTCGAAGCGGCGCAGTCCACTCTGTCCCCACGCGGGTGCCTGCTCGGGTGCGTCGCGCAGGAGGCGGTTGCCGGGGATGCCGCGGTTGACGACGGCGATGCGGGCCTCGGCGGGCAGGAGGCCGGCGGCGTACTGCGGCCAGCCCATGGCGGTGCTGGAGCTGCCGAAGGCCACGATGACGGCTTGCGGCTCGGTGCCGGCGACCTCGACGGTGCGCAGGAACGGGCCCCCGGCGGGCAGGGACCATCCGGCCGGGTCGGGCGCGACGGACGCACGCGGGAGTCGAGGGGCACCGGTGAAATCTCCGGGCCCCGAACGGTCGAAGCGGAACCCGGCGGCCGTCGCGTACGGGGTGGGCTCGGGCAGGTAGAGGTCGATGAGGACGTCATCGCCCTTGGCCACGGGCAACGCGATCGGGTCGGTCCACCGCGAGACGCCGGCGGGGATCTGCACCGAGGGCCGGCCGTGGAAGGTCGCCTCGACGAAGCGGTCGCCGACGCCGATCGCGGCGTGCCCGATGCGCACGGGAGCGTCGGCGAAGCGGTTGCTGAGCTCTACCCGGACGTGGCTGCCGCCGATGCCGGCGGGCACGGTCATCCGCAGGGTGACGTCGTCGAAGTCCGGCTCGTCGTCCTCGGCCCGGTAGTCCGCGACGGCCTGGCCCCACGCCGGCACCCAGTCCAGGCCGTGGCCGCCGATGAACCCGAGGAACGCGTACGGGGCGCGCTCGCCGAGGCACAGGTCCTGGATGACGTGCGCGGTGCCGGCTTCGGCGCTGCTGCGGGCGAACATCGCCGTTTCGAAGCGGGCGAGCGCAGCCGGCACATCGTTCGGGTTCGCGGCCAGCGCCTGGGCGAGCTCGGCGCCGTCGAGCATGGCCAGGTTCGCGCCTTCGCCGGACGGCGGCATCAGGTGCGCGGCGTCGCCGAGGAGCGTGACACCGGGCGTGCGCCGCCAGCGGTGGTCGCCGGGCAGCGCGTAGATCATCCGTGCGACCGGCGGCCGCTGGCCGTCGGTGATGAGCGCGAGCAGTTCGGGTGCCCAGCCTTCGAACTCCGCGGCGATCCGCGCGGAGGCGGCCGCGGCGTCGGTGAAGTCGATGCCGGCGAGCCACTGCTCGGACCGGGCGAGCTCGACATAGGTGTGGATCACCCCGCCGGCTTCCCGATGCGCGGTGATGCCCTTGCCCGGGCTGAGCGCGTACATCACCCCGGCGCCGACCGCGGCCGCGGTCCGCGGGTGGCGCTCGTCGACGTCGTACAGGTAGGTCTCGACGAAGGTCGCCCCGGCGTACCCCGGCGTGGCATCGGACAGCAGCGGGCGCACCTTCGACCAGGCTCCGTCCGCGCCGACGAGAAGCTCGGTGGTGACCGTCGAGCCGTCCGCGAAGCTCACCTCATGACGGCCCGCGCCGAGGCCGGTGACGCCGGTAAGCTTGCGGCCCCACTGCACCGTGCCGGGCGGCAGGGAGTCCAGAAGGAGCCGGCGCAGATCGCCGCGCAGCACCTCGGGGCGGCCGCCGGATCCGTCGTCGGGCTCCTCGAACAGCACGGCACCCTGCGGGCTCAGGACCCGGGTCGCCTCGGCTCCCTGGTGGATGAGCGCCCGGAACCGCTCCGTCAGCCCGGCGGCTTCGAGGGCCGCCTGGCCGGTGTGCTCGTGGATGTCGAGCTGGCCGCCCTGGGTGCGCGCCTCGGCCGAGGGGTCCCGCTCGTAGACGGTTGCCGGGATGCCGTGCAGGTGCAGGACCCGGGCCAGGGTCAGGCCGCCCAGGCCGGCTCCGATGATCGTCACTGGTGTCGTCACGGTGTTTCCCTCCCGGCGGACAAGCACGTCTGGTACGACGTACCACGCTATGGTACGTCGTACCAGTCATGTCACGATGGGGGTGTGACGAAAACGAGTCGGTCCCCCAGCCCGCGCCCGGCCGGGCTCACCAGAGAGCTGATCGTCGACGCGGCGATCAGACTCCTCGACGCGCACGGCGAGAGCGGGCTCACCTTCCGGGCGCTGGCCCTGGAATTGGAGACCGGCCACGGCGCCATCCAATGGCACGTGGCGAACAAGGCGGAGCTCCTGGTCGCGGCCACCGTCGGCGCCCTCACACCGGCGCTCGAGAAACCCGTTCCGGGTACGTCTGCGCAACGGGCCGTGCAGGCCGTCGCCCTCGGCGTCTTCGACGCCCTCGACGCCCATCCCTGGATTGCCGCTCAGCTGTTCGCCGTGCCGTGGCAGCCGGCCATGGTGCAGCTCTGGGAGCAGCTCGCGCGCCCCCTCGACGAGCTCGGAGTCCCCGACGACACGCTGTTCACGGCAGTCTCGACGCTGGTGAGCTACATCGTGGGCGTGGCAAGCCAGAACGCGAGGAACGCACACGCCGTCGCCGGCGACCGCAGCCGCGACGAGGTCCTCGACGCGGTCGCCCGGCACTGGGAAGACGTCGACCCGGCCGAGCACCCCTTCGTCCGGCGCCTGGCGGGCCGGCTGCGCGCCCACGACGATCGCCACGAACTGCTCGCCGGCCTCGACATCATCCTCGCCGGCCTCGTGACTGGTTCTGACGGGCGTCGCCGGACCCACCGGCACTCGTTGGGGTGACGGTGTGACGGTGCCGTCACCGCGAAACGGATCCGGGCTGATCCGCTGCAGCCTGCGACCGGCCGGGCGAGACGCTGTCCAGACGGCGCACCTGCTGCCGGCACTCGACGATGACCCGCCGCACCGCGGCCGACGGCACTTCAAGATTGCGATATGCCACGGCTGGCGGCCTCTTCCGCCACCGCCAGACGCCGCCAGCAGGCAGCGCGATGCACCGCACCAGGCGCCCGGCCGACCATCTGGTCATTGATGCGCGCGCCATCCTTCGCCGTCTCGGCGATCCGATCAGCAACCCGCGCCAGACGCTCGAACATGACCTTGGAACGGTCCTGCGCCGGCTGGACATCGTCCCGGCCCACGCGCTGAGTATCCACCGGACCACCGAAGACCACCATCGCAAGCGGACCCACCGGGACTTCACCGGCCCGGCCACACCGCATCCCCGCAGTCGGCGCCACATCGGCCGAGCGCTCTTTACGGTTCCACCGCGACAAGAGCGCGGCTAGACTGACCGCGTGTCGGATTACGACCACCGTCTCGCCGCACTCGAGGAGCGGGAAAGGCTCGCGGCCGAAAGGGACACCGCGGCCGACGTCCGCCAGCACCACGCGGACCAGCGCGACATCGACGCGGAGCAACGCGCGTCGATCGCCGACCTGCGCGACCACAAAGCCGACAACCGGGACCGGGCCGCCGACCGGCGCGACCAGGCGGCCCGCG